>NZ_JBDUUH010000002.1:0-547846 GCF_039939195.1 Foliimonas ilicis
AACGACACGCCGCGCAAGTGCCTTGGGTTCCAGACGCCAAAGGAGATGTTCAGCCAGCACCTATTGGCTATGGAAAGGCAAAACATGTAGATTTTCGGCCAGCGTTGCATTCAAGCTGGAACCAGCATTCCAAGTTTATTTTCTTGTGATCCCTTTCGCATGCAACTGCCTCGCCTTTACGGCGTTGTAGATCAAGCCCCAGAGGATTACCAACATGAGCCGACTAAGTTTCAATCAACCGGTACAGGTGTTGCGAGGGCAAGGCCTGACTACAGAAGAATTGTCGAGTGTCGCCGAAGCGATGGACTTCCTGCAACATTGGCCGGTAGGACGTCGCGGGCCGGTATACCGATGCGCCCTGAATAGCTGCTCTGCCGCTATGGCTGCGCAAATTTCCGCCGAAGATGCACGTAAGGCATTTTCGAGTTTTGCTCGTATAACCGGTATTCTTGTTACCGAGTTCAGAGCGGATACGATCGCTTTGAAACAGGATATCCCGGCAAATCGTACGCTGCGCTAGATCTGACCAGCCTTAGCGTAATTGTGGACAACGCCTGACATTTAAAAACCGGCGCACAAAATGGTGAGACGGCGCGTTAAAGTGTCGAATGCAACCGTCCAAAGATATTTCGCGTCTCATTGAGATCATGTCAGCCCTGAGAGACCCGAAAACGGGTTGTCCCTGGGATGTCGAGCAGAACTTTTCATCCATCGCCCCTTACACGATCGAGGAAGCCTATGAGGTTTCCGACGCGATCGCTCGTGCCGACATGGACGATCTGCGCGATGAGCTAGGCGATCTTTTGCTTCAGGTTGTCTATCATGCGCAACTTGCAAAAGAAGAAGGTTCGTTCTCCTTTGAGGACGTGGTTCAGGCGATCACGAAGAAGATGATACGCCGTCATCCGCATGTTTTCGGCCCGGAATCCGCCAGAAGCGCTGGCATGGCCAAGGGCATGTGGGAGAAGATAAAGGCGGAGGAAAAAGCCGAAAAGCGGAATGCGCGGCTTGCTCGCGGCCTCGATCCGGAGGACCATGGAGCAGGTTTCCTCGACGGTGTACCCGTTGCATTCCCTGCCCTTACCAGAGCTTTGAAATTGCAGGAAAAAGCGTCGCGCGTCGGTTTCGACTGGGGCGAGGCAGAACCCATCCTCGACAAGATCGAAGAGGAAATTGCGGAGCTTCGCGAAGCGATGCAATCAAACGACCAGCCTTCAATAAAGGACGAATTCGGCGACGTTCTGTTTGCCCTCGTCAATCTCGGCCGGCATCTGAACATTGAATCGGAAGCCGCGTTGAACGGCACGAATGAGAAATTCAGAACACGCTTCCATTATGTGGAGGCAGCCCTGCTTGCCTCCGGCAATAGTCTGGAAAATGCTTCTCTCGAAGAGATGGAAGCGCTTTGGCAAGATGCAAAGAAAGTGAAGTAAAAGAGACTAGCTATTGTTTTTCAATAGTAATCTGTCTTCGATTTCCTGACGTGCCGAATTCGTGACATTGACATTCAGAGTTACGCTGCCGTCGTCATTATCGGTACGTTTGACGACATCGCCGTTGCGATACAGCCAATCGATCTGCCGGAGATTTTCGGGTGCGATTTCCAGCGTCATCAACGTGAGTTCGCCGGACAGCCGCTCCTCGATGAGCGAAACCAGAGCAGGAATGCCCTCACCCGTTAGCGCCGATATGGGGATCGGCTTGCGGTTGGCAGCATCGCCGGATTCGTTCAGAAGCCGCTCGCGGTTGCCCTCGTCGAGTTCGTCGATCTTGTTCCAGACTTCGACGATATGGTCCGCTTCCGACAGATCGACGCCAAGATCGAGCAGGATGCGCTCGACATCGTCTGCCTGTGCGGCAGTATCGGGGTCTGAAATGTCACGAAGATGAATGACCAGATCGGCCTCGACGACTTCTTCGAGGGTCGCACGGAAAGCTGCGATCAGATGGGTCGGCAGGTCGGAGATAAAGCCGACGGTGTCGGACAGTATGACCGGCGTGCCATGCGGTAGCCGCAGGCGACGCAGCGTAGGGTCCAGCGTTGCGAACAGCATATCCTCGGCAAGCACCCCTGCTCCGGTCAGCCTGTTGAACAGCGTGGATTTGCCGGCATTCGTATAGCCAACGATCGCAACGACCGGAAACGGCACCTTCTTGCGCTTCGCGCGGTGCAGGTCGCGTGTTCTGCGAACTGTTTCGAGTTCGCGCTTCAGCTTGATGATTTTTTCCTGCAGCGCGCGACGATCCGCTTCGATCTGCGTTTCGCCGGGGCCGCCGAGGAAGCCTGCACCACCGCGCTGACGTTCAAGGTGGGTCCAGCTTCTGACCAGCCGCCCTTTCTGGTAATTCAGATGAGCGAGTTCGACCTGAAGCGTGCCTTCTTTCGTTCGGGCACGCCTGCCGAAAATCTCAAGGATCAGCCCGGTGCGATCTAGCACCTTGGCATTGAACTGCTTTTCAAGATTGCGCTGCTGCACCGGCGTCAGCGGGTGATCGACGATAACCAGCTCCGCGCCGGTTTCCTTGACGATTTCGGCAAATTCTTCGACCTTGCCGCTGCCCAGCAAGGTGGCCGGACGCGGATCGTTTACTTGAACGATGGCGGTGTGTATCGGCACAAGGTCGATTGCGCGGGCAAGGCCTATAGCTTCTTCGTGCCGGGCTTCCGGCGAACGCACAAGCCGCGGACGATTGCCTGCGGCATCTTCCTGAGCGCGCGAGGAGCGAGCCACCACCGGCACCACGATCACAGCCTTGGTGGGATGTTCGGCTCGCTTTTCTTCCGGCGACAAAGTTTCCTTACCGCCCTTTATCGCCGACAATCAGGCACCCTGGCTTTCTTCGCCTTCGAACATCTGAACAGGCTGGCTCGGCATGATGGTTGAGATCGCGTGCTTGTAGACAAGCTGGGAATGTCCGTCGCGGCGCAGCAGAACGCAAAAATTATCGAACGACGTGACGACGCCGGTCAGCTTCACACCGTTGATCAGAAATATCGTGAGGGGATTTTTGCTCTTGCGGACGGAATTGAGAAAAAGGTCTTGGAGGTTTTGCGACCGTTCAGCCATTTTTATTATCTTTCGGCGTTTTTATTGATTTGCGAGCCAATGCGCCAAATTTGGAGGCATCTGTCAAGCACGCAAACCTCCACACGGGAACTCATGCAGCCCCATGCGGAGAGATTAATTATTATTGCCCTCTGCGGTTATCAGGCTAGCTTTTTTTCCGCAACGTCAAAAAAGGCCTCGCGTAGCGAAAGTGCCACCGAGCCCGGATGTCCATTTGCGACGGTTGAGCCATCTATCGCCACAACGGGCATGACAATAGTGGTCGCCGCCGTGATGAAAGCCTCGCGTGCCGCCTTTGCTTCATCGACTGAGAAATTCCGCTCTTCGATCGTAAAACCAAGTTTTGCAGCAACATCGAACACGGTAGTTCTGGTGACGCCGCGCAAAATTCCTGTTTCTGCCGGGCGTGTCACCAATGTACCGTCCTTGGTCACGATCCAGGCATTGGTCGCAGCACCTTCTTTCACCGTGCCGTCGGGATCGACAAACCAGGCTTCCTGCGCGCCTTCGCTCTTGGCTTTCTGGCGCGCAAGAACATTCGGCAGCAGGCCGGTCGATTTGATGTCCACCCTCTCCCAGCGATTTTCCGGCACTGTGATGACCTTTATTCCGCTTTCCGCCCGCTTTGCAGCAGCGGTCGGGTCCGTGTGCTTTGCCGTAATGACCAGGGCCGGTCGCGTCGAAGGATGCGGGAAAACATGATCCCTGCTGGCAACGCCACGCGTGACCTGAAGATAGACCAGACCGTTGCGAACGCGGTTGCGCCGCACGACTTCACGCATAAGAATCTGCAGGGCACCGCGATCGACAGGCCATGCGATGGAGAGCTCGGAAAGCGATCTGCTTAGGCGATCAAGATGGCGGGTCATGTCGATGATGTGCCCGCGCGCAACTTCGCAGACTTCATAAACACCATCGGCGAATTGATAACCGCGATCCTCGATATGAACGACGGCTGCGCCGTGCGGAACATAACGTCCGTTGACATAGGCAATGCGTGGCATGATTTCCCAACTCCGAAAAATCGACAGGCGCTATTAAAAAAAGTCCAGACTGACGCGAAACATCTGTTCGACCTGGCGAACCGCATGCGCAAGCGCGAAAATGACCACACGATCCTTCGGCTTGATCCTGAGCTCCCCATTGGCCTTGAGAACCACACCGTCGCGATAGACCGCGCCTATTCTCATGCCATCGGGCAAATCCAGATCGCGCAATTGAATACCGACCAGCGGTGATGTTTCGAGCGCCTCGGCCTCGATGATCTCGGCGCCGCCGCGATGAACGCTATGCACCGTCTTGATGCGCCCTCGCCTCACATGCTGAAGCACACGCGAAATCGTGACGCTGCCGGGATTTACATACGCGTCGATGCCGAGCGATTTCGTGAGGTCATGGTAGGCCGGATTGTTGATCAGCGTCAGATTGCCCTTGCAGCCCATACCTTTGGCCATGACGCTCGACAGGATATTGACCTGATCGTTGTTGGTCAGCGCGACCATGAGGTCGGCATCCTGAATGTCGGCTTCAAGCAGCAGTTTTTGGTCCAGAGCGCTGCCATTCAAAACGACAGTACGGCGCAATTCGTCGGCAACCTTGATCGAGCGTTCACGCGAATTCTCGATGATCTTGATGCGCGTGCGGCTCTGCTTTTGCTCCAAAGTCTTCGCGACATACCGGCCGATATTACCGCCACCGGCGATGACGATGCGTGTCGCTTCCTGCTCGTCATGCCCAAACAGGCCTAGCGTGCGGCGCACCTGGTCCTTTGTCGTCACGACATAGGCGAGATCACCCGCAACAAGCTGATCGGCAGAGCGCGGTATGAAGAGATTGCCGTTTCGCGCGACACCGACCACGGTTGACGGCAGATCGGGAAACAATTCGCTAAGCTGCGCAAGCGGCGTATTGATAACGGGGCATTCTTCGAGGCACTCGATGCCGACCATGAGAATGCGGTTTTCGGCAAAACGCACCACCTCGGTCGCACCGGGCAGGCTGATGCGTCTCAGCACCATCTCACCCACTTCTACTTCGGGCGAAATGATCACGTCGATCGGCATATGATCGCGTGAGAACAAATCCTGATAATGCGGCAGAAGGTAGGATTGAGAGCGGATACGCGCGATTTTCATCGGCACGTTGAAAAGCCCATGCGCCACTTCGCAGGCGACGATGTTGACCTCGTCGTAGAGCGTCACGGCGATGATCATGTCCGCCTGCTGCGCACCGGCAGCTTCCAGAACGTCAGGGTGCGAACCGTGGCCGACGAAGCCGCGGACATCCAGCGTGTCGCGCACCGACTGGATGAGTTCGGGTGCGGTGTCGATCACCGATACGTCATTCTTTTCCGATGCCAGCCGTTCCGCGATGCCATAGCCGACCTGACCGGCACCGCAAATGATTACGCGCATTGAAGTCGCTGCCCCGCCCCGGAACGTTTCAAAATCATACTCCGAGAGATTTTAGTTTTCGATGCAATGCAGAGCGTTCCATGCCGATGAACTCGGCCGTACGCGAAATATTGCCGCCAAATCTGTTTATCTGCGCGATCAGATACTCTTTTTCGAAGAGTTCGCGCGCTTCTCTCAGCGGCAGCGCCATGATGTGCTGGTCCGACTGGTTCGGCGCACGCGGCATGACATCGCCAATCTCGGCGGGCAGCAGATCGGCCGTAATCGGCGCATCCGGATCGTCGCTGCGCACCAGAATAAGCAGGCGTTCGATGTTGTTTCGGAGCTGGCGCACGTTGCCCGGCCAATTATGCGCCTGCAAAACGGCCATCGCATCGTCGCCGATGCGGCGCGGCTTGATGCCAGCTTGGCGCGCAATCTGCTTCATGAAACCGTCAACGAGGTAAGGAATATCCTCGCGACGCTCGGCAAGTCCCGGCACCATAACCGGAACCACCGCCAGCCTGTGGTAAAGGTCTTCGCGGAAACGCCCATCGGCGATCATCGCTTCCAGATTGTGCGCGGTCGAAGAAATGATGCGCACATCGACCTTGACCCGCTTGGTGCCCCCTACCCGCTCGAATTGCTGCTCGACCAGAACACGCAGAATCTTGTTCTGCGTTTCGCGCGGCATGTCAGCCACTTCGTCCAGATAAAGAATGCCGCGGTGCGCCTCCTCAAGCGCGCCGACTTTTCGCTCGGCACCGTTCGATTCGGTACCGAAAAGCTCGATTTCCATACGCTCCGGCGTGATATTTGCCGCGTTCAGGGTGATAAAAGGCCCGGCTTTGCGTGCCGACTGCGCATGAATTGCACGCGCCGCAAGCTCCTTGCCGGAGCCGGAAGGCCCGATAATCATCACTCGGCTGTTCGTCGGCGCAATCCGCTCGATCGCCTGACGAAGCTGCGACATCGCAGAAGACATGCCGATCAGGTCGAACGTCTCGCCGCTGCGCAGTTTGAGATCAGACACTTCGCGCTTGAGCTTGGATGTTTCCAGCGCGCGTTCTGCGATCAATATCAGCCGATCTGCCTTGAACGGTTTTTCGATGAAATCATATGCGCCGCGGCGGATTGCGGAGACTGCCGTTTCGATGTTGCCGTGCCCGGAAATCATCACAACCGGCAAGGTCGGGTGGAGAATTTTGATCTGGTCGAGCAATTCAAGCCCGTCGAGGCGCGAGCCCTGCAGCCATATGTCGAGGAATATCAGCCGGGGTGCACGGTCCGCGATTGCTGCGAGCGCGCTATCGGCATCATGTGCGGTTCGCGTTTCGTGACCTTCGTCGCTCAAAATACCAGCAACAAGCTCTCGAATGTCCTGTTCGTCATCTACGACGAGAATGTCAGACGCCATTGTCGACCTTTTCAGTTGTATGTCTTTCTTCAGCCTTGTCGTTGCGATCGGGCATAGCGTCCGAATCGCTGGCTGCGGGCAGAATCATGCTGACCATTGCTCCACGCCCATTGTGGAAATCATCGGGCGCGTCGTTCAATTCCAGACGTCCTTCGTGATCTTCAACAATCTTCTTGACGATAGCGAGGCCAAGGCCGGTCCCCTTCTCTCGCGTAGTCATATAGGGCTCCAGAAGACGTTGGCGATTTTCTCGCGGAAGTCCCTTGCCGTTGTCGATGATATCGACGCGAATGAACTCGCCCTGGCGCTGCGATCTTATGCGGATCGCGCGCTTCTCGCCCGGCGCGAATTCGGCGCCTTCAATGGCCTCCGCAGCGTTCTTGATAAGGTTTCCGAACGCCTGCGCCATAAGCCGGCTGTCAAAAGTTCCAAACAGCGGCTCGTTTCCGAATTCGCGTTCGAATTTGATCTCGGACTTGCTCACTTCAACGAGGAACGACGCCTCACGAAGCGGTTCACGGATGTCGATCTTTCGCATTTCAGGCTTCGGCATACGCGCAAAGGAAGAGAATTCATCGACCATGCGGCCAATGTCGCCGACCTGGCGGATGATCGTTTCGGTGCATTGATCGAAGACCTCGCGGTCTTCCGTTATGACTTTCCCGTAACGGCGGCGAATGCGCTCTGCGGACAATTGTATCGGTGTCAGCGGATTCTTGATCTCATGCGCGATGCGGCGAGCAACATCGGCCCAAGCAGACGACCTTTGCGCTTCCATGAGGTCGGTGATGTCGTCGATTGTCACGACGTAGGATTTCTCGTCGCTTGGCGTTTCGCCTGCCTCGATGGTGACCTGGACGTTAAATGTCCGCTCGGAACCTGCACGGATGAACGCAACCTGTTCGCGATAGACCGGTCGTCCTGAACTGCGGCCTATTTCGAACACACGACCTACATGCGGAAGAATGACCGACAGGTTTCGGCCTACAGACGCAGTTGCCGAGATTGCCAGCATCGTTTCGGCAGACTTGTTGACGATGGTCACCGTACCGGACGGATCGATACCGATAACGCCCGCGGTAACGCCCGAAAGAACAGCTTCGGAAAAGCGGCGGCGCTCATCGACCAGATCCTTCGCGTGAAGGATCTCATTGCGCTGGGATTTCAGCTCCAGAAGCATGTTGTTGAACGTCTCGCCGAGTGACGCGACATCGCCATCGGATGTTCGCGTCGGCACAGATACGTCCAGATTGCCGGTTGCCACCTCATCTGCCGCGCCGATCAACTGCCTGATCGGTCGGACAAGGCGATCCGCCACCGCAATGCCCGTCCATATTGCTGAAAGGATGATGATGAGCGTCATCGACATATATGGCAGCGCGAACGCAATCTGCGAAGGCCTTCGGTTGGCCTCCAGACCGCGATATTCATCGGCATTGGCGCGAACGATTTCGCGCGCTTTGATCACCTCAGGATCGACCAGCCGTATCGTGTAAAGATAAAGATCGTCAAACTCCCGCAGCTTTATGATCGCGCCAATGATGTTTCGAGTTCTGGGCTCGATAAGTACAACCGTTCCGCTCGCAGCACTTTGCGCAGCGCCCTGCGGCGGTTCCGGTGTAGCGAAGTCCGCGCCGGTCTTTGCGCTCATGACGAATGAGCCGTCTGCGCGGATGAGTGCTGCATGCGCCAGGGCGCGGCCAACCGCCTGCTCGCTCATGAAATTGAGGAACCCGGTTCGGTCTAGATTGTAGAGCGATCTGGCGTTGTCGAGGTCATAGGCCATCGACAATGTGGTGCCCTGCAGATTGCGCGCATAGTCCTGCACATATGCGTCGGCGATCGACAGCGAGGAACTTACAATCGTCTTTGTCCTGATCTCGAACCAGCGATCCAGACCGACATTCAGTGTAATTGCAGCAATGACAGCGACCATGATGGCAGGCGTTGCCGCGACCAGAGCAAACATCGCAACGATGCGAACATGCAGGCGCGAAGCCGCCTTTCCGCGCCGCCGGGCCATGAAAATGCGGTGCGCTTCGCGTCCTATCAGAATGATGAGAAGCAGAACGAAAACGGCATTCAGGCCGATAAGCGACCATGTCGTGGATGAATTAGGACTGATCGGCGTCGCGCCGACGAGAATCGCGAATGAAATACCGGCTGTCAGCAGCGCGCCGATGATTGCGACGACGCCCGGCAAAGCAAGCAATCGACGTCCTTCGACAGCACCCTTGGCGCGCCGTGGAAGAATCGGTTCGTTTGCAGTTGCTGCCTGAATAGCCATTCTGCCGCGTAAATTCCTGAATAATCGCCCGCAATGAGCGACCAAAGTGCGCTAATCGTGAGGGGAATTCTGCCAATTCACGAAAGCCACCCCACACAATGCGTCGCATCTATGCAACGCATTGTGGCGATTATGCAACAAAACTGTGGGGAAGAAAACGCGAATGCGAAATAGCTGAAATCAGCCGTGCTTGGAGCCTCTGTACACGTTGACGCCCAGTTCGCGTATTTTCTTGCGAAGCGTGTTGCGGTTCACGCCCAAAAGCTCGGCAGCCTTGATCTGGTTGCCGCGCGTGGCGGTCATCGAAGCCAGCACCAGCGGGTACTCGACCTCGGCAAGGATGCGTTGATACAGGCCGGGCGGCGGCAGATTTTCACCAAAGGAAGCGAAATAGCGCTGAAGATAATGCTCGACGGCCTGATTTATCGAAAGATTTTCAGGAATGAGCTCGGAAGCGGCAGCCGGTTGCTCGCCAGTACGAAGCTCTAGCTCGATGATTTCGGCCGAAATTTCGTCTTGCGGATACAATGCCGCCAGACGCCGGATAAGGTTTTCCAGTTCGCGCACATTGCCGGGCCACGAATAGCGCTTCATCAATTCGATGCCGCCTGTGGAAATACGCTTCGTCTGCAGCCCCTCGTTTTTTCCCTGCTTGAAGAAATGGCGGACAAGATCGGGAATATCCTCCGAGCGTTCTCGGAGTGCAGGAATTCGGAGCGGAACGACATTCAGACGGTAGAAAAGATCCTCGCGAAACAGTCCCTGGCTGATGAGTGTGCGAAGATCCTTGTTGGTCGCGGCGACGATGCGAATGTCGGTCTTTATCGGAGTGCGTCCACCGACCGTGGTGTACTCGCCCTGCTGAAGAACGCGCAGCAGCCGGGTTTGAGCCTCCATCGGCATATCGCCGATTTCATCCAGAAATAGCGTGCCGCCTTCTGCCTGCTCGAAGCGTCCGGTCGAGCGGTTTTGAGCGCCAGTAAACGCCCCTTTTTCGTGACCAAACAGCTCCGATTCAATCAGATCACGCGGAATGGCTGCCATATTGATGGCAACGAACGGGCCATTGCGGCGACGGCCATACTCATGAAGCGCACGCGCCACCAGTTCCTTGCCCGTGCCCGACTCGCCGGTAATCATCACGGTCAAATCGGTCTGCATCATGCGGGCCAGCATGCGGTAGATGTCCTGCATCGCTGCCGAACGTCCGACAAGCGGCATCGTATCGAGCTGGTCATCCCCGCGCGGATCGACGCTTGGCCGCTTCGGCTCGGCCAATGCCCGGTTCACAATGTTCAGCAATTCGGTCAGATCGAACGGCTTTGGAAGGTACTCATAGGCACCGACTTCCGATGCGCGAATGGCGGTCATGAAGGTGTTTTGCGCACTCATCACGACGACGGGAAGTTCAGGCCGCGCCTTCTTGATCCGCGGGAGCATGTCGAACGCGTTTTCATCGGGCATGACGACGTCGGTGATGACCAGATCGCCCTCGCCCGCGGCCACCCAGCGCCAAAGCGTGGCGGCATTGGATGTCACGCGAACCTCGTGACCTGCCCGCGAAAGCGCCTGATTGAGAACCGTGCGGATGGCGGCGTCGTCATCTGCCACCAAAATGCTGCCGCGCATGCTCATTTCACGTCTCCACTATTCAATTCTTCGGCCGTTGCGGGCGCTTCTTTCCACGCAGGCATCAGGACACGGAAGACAGTTCCGCGCGGGGTCGATTCACATTCGATGATACCGCCATGCTCGCCGACGATCTTGGAGACGAGCGCGAGGCCGAGGCCGGAACCGTTCGGCTTGGTCGTGATGAAGGGATCGAACAGGATGGGCAGAATATCTTCGGAAACGCCTGGACCATTATCGTAGACGCAAAATTCGAGAGGCAGAGAAACGCGCTCCTGACTTCCCGGCACGGAAACGCGTATGCCTGGCCGGAATGCCGTAGACAGAATTATCTCGCCATTATCTTTGTTTTCAACAGCTTCTGCCGCATTTTTAATCAGATTTAAGAACACCTGTATGAGTTGATCCCTGTTCGCGTAGACAGGCGGAAGCGATGGATCATACTCCTCGACGATCTTGATCTGCCTTGCAAAACCGTTCTTTGCGATGGCTTTGACATGATCGAGAACGACGTGAATGTTGACCGGATAACGGTCGATCGGGCGTTCATCGGAAAACACTTCCATACGATCAACCAACGAGACGATACGGTCCGTTTCGTCGGTGATGAGGCGCGTAAGCGCCCGATCTTCGTCGGAGACGGCCGTTTCCAGAAGCTGCGCCGCACCACGTATGCCTGACAGCGGGTTCTTGATCTCATGTGCGAGCATGGCGGCAAGTCCAGTGACCGAACGCGCAGCGCCCCGATGCGTCATTTGACGGTCGATCTTATCGGCCATCGACCTTTCCTGAAACATGACGACGACAGAGCCCGGAATTTCGGGTACGGGCGAGACGTAGATATCGACGATTTTCTCGATGCCCAGACGCGGCGAGGAAATGTCGACGCGATACTCGTTCACGGGCGAATTGCGCTCACGCGCTTGCTCGACCAGAACCAGAATGGGGCTGCCAAACGGCACGAAACGGTCCAGCTTGCTGCGCGCAAGCGTGGTCGCACTAGCCCGGAAGAAATCTTCGGCATCGGCATTTGCGTAAACGATGAAATCGTCGTGCGAGATCATCACCACCGGGCGACGGATCGTGTTCAGAACGATCTGTGCTGCGTTTGGCACATCCTTTTGGAAATTTGAGGCCATACTCATGCAGCTTCTTTCTGGATGTCGTCGTGGTTGAACATTTTTCTCAGCATATTCATGACTTTATTTGCATCTGTTTCAGTCATGATCGAGCGGCGGAGATCTATGGGCGCTAAGGGTGCATGCTTGTCCATGTACCAGCCGAGGTGCTTTCTAGCCTGTCGCAGGCCGCTTTCGACGCCATAAAGGCCAAGCATGTCTTCGTAATGAGACACGACATAGTCGGACATTTCCGCAGCGGCTTCGGGTACAGCCAACGCGCTTCCAGCTATTTCGCCGGCCATCCAAGGTGCACCATAATGCGCGCGCCCGGCCATCACGGCATCCGCTCCTGATCGGGCAAGCGCCTCTTCAGCTTCTTTACGAGAAGAAATATCGCCGTTGACGACCAACGGGATTTTTATGGCTTGCCGAACACCGCGGACGGCATCCCAATCTGCGGCCCCGTTGTAGAACTGGCAGCGTGTGCGCCCATGCACCGTAATCATACTGACGCCGGATTGTTCGGCGCGCTCCGCAAGCGAGGGCGCGTTGATCAGCCCGTCATCCCAGCCAAGCCGCATCTTGACGGTTACCGGCACCGAAACGGCTCCAACAACAGCGTCGATCAGTGAGACCGCATGATCGAGATCGCGCATGAGTGCCGAGCCGGAATACCCGCCCGTCACTTTTTTCGCCGGGCAACCCATATTGATGTCGATGATGTCTGCGCCCTCGCCTTCAGCGATGCGCGCGCCTTCGGCCATGGCCCCAGATTCGCGACCGGCAAGCTGCACCATCCGCACACCTTGCCCGAATCCCATCGTTCGCCTGATCGATTCCGAGCTGCCCTTGATCAGCTCGCCGCTTGCGATCATTTCCGATACGACAAGACCTGCGCCATGCGCATAGGCGCGCTGCCGAAAACAGACGTC
The DNA here is from genome assembly GCF_039939195.1 of Foliimonas ilicis. Classification (NCBI taxonomy): domain Bacteria; kingdom Pseudomonadati; phylum Pseudomonadota; class Alphaproteobacteria; order Hyphomicrobiales; family Phyllobacteriaceae; genus Foliimonas; species Foliimonas ilicis. The sequence goes on from NZ_JBDUUH010000002.1 coordinate 12,848, forward strand.
TGTTATGCCGGACAAGGGCGCAAGAAACACTCTGTTCCGCAGTTCGACGCCGCCGACATTGAGCGGCTCAGCAAGATTGATCGGAGTAGGCATGCACAAAAACAAAGCACCGCATAATTTTGCTTATCTAATAGACATTTCCGCTTGCTGGCGCAACCGTTCAAAACGACACATCAAAGGATGAGATGAAATTACTGGCATAAGCGAAGGGCCGTGGCTATGCCGTTCCTATGAAAACAAAAAGTCCGAAATCCGACCGGCCTGAAGAAGAAACGATTGGCGTCGTCATCGTGGCGGCCGGTCGTGGAGAACGTGCGGGTCAACAAAACGGACCCAAGCAATATCGCGAGATCGGCGGTCGTTCCATCCTTGAGCGCACGATAGAGGCCTTTGCTACGCATGATAAGATTGGACCTATCGTGGTTGCGATACATCCAGATGACGATGCGCTGTTTCGCAAAGCGATTGGCACGTTCGCGGATCGGGTGACGCCGGTTTATGGCGGGCCAACGCGTCAGGAATCCACACGATTGGCGCTTCTGTCACTTCGCGACAGCGGGCTGCAATCAGTGCTGATACAGGATGGCGTGCGGCCCTTCATCGATCATGCGCTCATCGACAGGACAGTTGCCGCGATCGACGACATTCATGGCGCCCTGCCCTCAGTGCCTGTGTCTGATACGCTCAAACACGGTTCGGCAGACGGCACCGTCGATAAAACCATTTCGCGCGAGAATCTTTATTCCGCCCAGACACCACAGGGCTTTCCGTTCGAAAAAATCCTCGATGCGCATGAGCGCGCATTCAACAGTGCGGAAGATGCTTTTACGGATGACGCATCAATCGCAGAGTGGGCAGGCATCCCCGTCAGGCTGGTTGAGGGCTCGCCCGACAACATCAAGATCACCTGGGCGCGGGATATAGAGATTGCAAACCAACGATTTTCAGGCAGGCCCATGAATTTCCCAGATGTGCGGACCGGAAACGGCTACGATGTTCACTCGTTCGAGGCTGGCGATCATGTCACGCTCTGTGGTGTGAAAATTCCTCATCACAAAAAACTCAACGGCCATTCAGACGCCGATGTTGGCCTTCATGCGCTAACCGACGCATTGCTGGCAACTTGCGGTGCGGGCGATATCGGCACACATTTTCCGCCGTCCGACCCTCAATGGAAGGGCGCCGCCTCGAAACTCTTCGTCGAACATGCCGCCGCAATCGTGCGGGAGCGTGGTGGTCGTATCGCCAATGCCGACATAACGCTGATTTGCGAAGCGCCACGCGTCGGCCCTCATCGCGAGGCGATGACTGCTGCCTTGATCGGCATGCTCGGCATTTCGCCGGATCGGATATCGATCAAGGCCACAACGAATGAAAAGCTCGGCTTTCTGGGCCGGGAAGAAGGCATTGCGGCTATCGCCACCGCAAGCGTTGTTTATCCGGGGGAACTTCCTGAATGAGCCAAATCGCAGATCTCGCCGATGCTTTCCTGAAGGCATGCGCCTCGCGGAAAATACTCTCCGCAACCGCGGAATCCTGCACCGGCGGCCTGATCATCGCGACGCTAACCGACATTCCCGGTTCGTCGTCGATGGTGGACCGCGGCTTCGTCACCTATTCGAATGAAGCGAAGCAGGAAATGCTCGACGTCAGTGAAGATACGCTGAACACCTATGGTGCGGTGTCGAAAGAAACAGCGTTGGAGATGGCTTCGGGCGCGCTGGAATATTCGCGAGCGGAGATAGCGCTTTCGGTAACGGGAATAGCCGGGCCGGATGGCGGCTCTGAAGAAAAGCCGGTCGGGTTGGTTTGGTTTGGCCTGGCGATCAAAGGACGCCCGCCTATTGCCGAGCATCGTATTTTTCTGAACCTAGGGCGCGACTTTATCCGGCAGGAAACCGTAAAAACCGCACTGGAAATCGGAATTAGAGAGCTGAACGCAGACGTTTAAAGCTGTAAAGCCATGCCAATCGACACTGGTGCGGTCGCTTTGAAGCCGAATTTCTCATAAAGATGCTTCGCGGGACCATCCGCGATCAGGCTGACATAAGCACTTTTTGGCGCCGTCTCCCGCAGATGATCGACCAGCGCCTTCATGATCATCTTGCCGAGACCCTTACCCTGATGGGCGGGATCGACCGCGATATCCGTGATCTGATAAAAACAGCCGCCATCGCCGATGATGCGCCCCATACCGACTTTTTCGCCGTTCGATACAATCGTGACCGCGAAAAGCGTGTTCGGCAGTCCGCGTGTTGCGGCCTCCAGAGATTTTTCACTCAGGCCCGAAATACGGCGCAAACGCCTATACGTCTCGACATCCGGCGTACCGGCGAGCAGCTCATATCCGGCGATCTCATTGTCCAACGGCTTTTACCGGTTCAGATTTGCCATAGACCACATCCGCACGCTTTTCGAATGCATCTGTGAACATACGAAAGGCGCGGTCGAACATCGTACCCATCAGCGCACCTAAAATGCGGCTTTTGAATTCATAATCGATGAAAAAATGAATGTCAGTCTGGCCATCGCCAGAGCTGTCGAAACGCCAGATGTTCGTGAGGTATTTGAACGGCCCATCGAGATATTTCACGTCGATAGTGTTCTCGTCGGGCTTCAGATGGACCTGACTGGTGAATGTCTCTTTCACCGCCTTGTAGCCGACCGTCATATCGGCAACCAGAAGAGCGCGACCATCGCGTTCTTTTCGAGAGCGTACCGTCAGCCCATCGCAAAGCGGCAGAAATTCGGGATATTTCTCCACGTCCGCAACAAGGGCGAACATCTGCTCCGGCGCGTGACTGACGTGTCGCGTTGTTTCGAATTTCGGCATTTGGCGGTCGTCAGCCGGCTTTTTTGAGCATTGCCTCGCGCGCGACGCGCAGCTTTGCGAAATCGTCGCCTGCGTGGTGGGACGAGCGTGTCAGCGGGCTTGAAGCGACGAGCAGGAAACCCTTGGACTTGCCAACAGTCTCGTACGACTTGAATTCGTCTGGCGTGACAAAGCTCTTCACCGGGTGATGCTTCTTCGACGGGGCCAGATACTGCCCGATCGTCATAAAATCGACATTGGCGCTGCGAAGATCGTCCATCAACTGAAGGATTTCGTGCCGTTCTTCGCCAAGCCCAACCATGATGCCGGATTTCGTGAAAATCGATGGATCGATTTCCTTAACCCGCTGCAAAAGCCGGATCGAATGGAAATAGCGCGCGCCCGGACGAACGGTCAGATAGTTCGAAGGCACCGTTTCCAGATTGTGATTGAAGACGTCGGGCTTTGCCGCAACGACGATCTCCAGAGCGCCTTCCTTGCGCAGGAAGTCGGGTGTCAGAATTTCGATGGTTGTGTTCGGCGTTTCAGCACGGATCGCATAGATCACATCGGCAAAATGCTGCGCGCCGCCGTCAGCCAGATCGTCGCGATCGACGGACGTAATAACAACATGGGACAGGCCCATTTTCGCGACAGCCTTGGCCACGCTTCCCGGTTCGTTGGGATCAAGTGCCGTCGGAATGCCGGTCGCGACATTGCAGAATGCGCAGGCGCGCGTGCAAATCTCGCCCATAATCATGAAAGTCGCGTGCTTCTTTTCCCAGCATTCGCCGATGTTGGGGCAGCCAGCCTCTTCGCAAACCGTGACAAGCTTATGCGATTTCACGATCTCGCGCGTTTCGGCATAGCCCTTTGATACGGGCGCTTTTACGCGAATCCAGTCGGGTTTGCGCAAGACTTCCTGATCCGGGCGATGCGCCTTTTCAGGGTGTCTTGGCCGCGGCTTGTTGGCTACATTGTCGAGAACAGTGACCATATCTGACTATCTTACACGCTTTTGCGGCTTCGGCCGAATATCCAGAGAATGACGATGGCACCGGCAATGGCGACCACAAGATTTCCGAGGAAGCCGTAATAGTTGAAGTTAAGAAGACCGGCCAGGGTGCCGCCGACGAAGGAACCAGCTATACCAACAAGGATGTTGGTGAACAGTCCATGATTGCTGCTGGTCGCCTTTTCCGCGACATAGCCTGCAAGAAAACCAATAACCAGCATTCCGAAAAACCCGACGCCGGGCATTCCCATGATTCCGTACTGCGGATCCATATCGGTCTCCTTGGGCGGCTTTACGTCCTTCCCATATAGTCGAAGTCGAAGCGACTAAACAGGGGCGCTGCCGACAAAGCTCCTATGCGTTAAGCGCGCGTCCATATGCGTCGAGAACACTTTCCTTCATCATTTCCGAAAGTGTCGGATGCGGGAAGATCGTGTGCATCAGTTCTTCCTCGGTCGTCTCCAGATTCATCGCGACGACAAAGCCTTGAATGAGCTCGGTGACTTCCGTGCCGATCATATGCGCGCCCAGCAATTGCCCGGTTTTCTTGTCGAAAATCGTCTTGATGAAGCCCTGATCTTCACCAAGCGCGATTGCCTTGCCGTTTGCCGCGAACTGGAAGCGGCCGACGCGAATGTCGTATCCAGCTTCCTTTGCCTTGGCCTCTGTCAGACCGACCGAGGCGACCTGCGGCTGGCAATAGGTGCAGCCGGGGATCTTGAGCTTGTCCATTGCGTGGACGCCCGGAACATTGCCGATCTTCTCGATGCAGACGACGCCTTCATGCTCCGCCTTGTGCGCCAGCATCGGCGGGCCGGCAACATCGCCGATCGCATAGATGCCCGGCACATTCGTCTTGCCGTAACCGTCGATGACCACACAGCCGCGCTCGGTTTTAACGCCAAGCGCTTCCAGTCCGAGATTTTCGATGTTTCCCTGCACGCCGACAGCCGAAATCATGCGGTCGGCGGTGATTTTCTGAACTTTGCCGTCCTTGGTCTCGATATGGGCGGTGACGGAGTTCGCACCCTTTTCAACCTTGGTGACTTTTGCTTCGAGCAGGATTTTCATTCCCTGCTTCTCGAACTGCTTTTTCGCGAAAGCCGAGACTTCGGCGTCTTCTACCGGCATGACAGCAGGCATGAGTTCGACAACGGTCACATCCACGCCCATCGTGCGATAGAAGCTCGCGAATTCGATGCCGATTGCGCCGGAGCCCATGACCAGCAGGGATTTCGGCATTTCCTTCGGCACCATGGCCTCGAAGTAGGTCCAGATCAGCTTGCCGTCCGGCTCGATGCCCGGCAATGCACGCGGCCGAGCGCCTGTCGCGACGATAATGTGTTTTGCTGTGTAGGTGCCCTCGCCCTTGGTGCCTTTGGGAATCGGATGCTGCGGCTCCATCGGCTTTTTGGACGTTTTCGAAACGACGATCTCGTTTGGCTTGGTGAGTTTGGCCTCGCCCCAGATGACATCAACCTTGTTCTTCTTCATCAGGAAGCCGACGCCGCCGTTCAAACGGGCAGAAACGCCGCGCGAGCGCTCAACGACGGCTTTTACGTCCGCCGTTACCGTTCCGTCGATCGTCAGGCCGTAGCTTTTGGCATGCTCTGCATAATGCTTGATCTCGGCTGAACGCAGCAGCGCTTTCGTGGGGATGCAGCCCCAGTTCAGGCAGATGCCGCCCAGATGCTCGCGCTCGACGATCGCGGTCTTGAAGCCAAGTTGCGCGGAACGCACCGCGGTCACATAGCCACCGGGGCCGGAGCCGATGATGATGACGTCGTAATTTTCAGCCACGGTGTATCTCCCCGTTTCTATAAAGCGAGCATGACGCGAACCATTGGTTCCAGCGCCGTGCCGATTGCTCGTGTGTTTTCTGCGTCGAGATGTACGCCATCCAGTGGTGTGGTCTTCGCTACCGAATTGGCATCGAAGAACCCGCAGCCTTCCTGATCGGCGAGTTCGGAATAATGCGCGGCCAGAAATTTCGACGCTTCGTTGCCGCCTTCGAACATCGCCGAAAATTCCTTGTCTTCGGTACGGCTGACGACAGGCGGTGCAACGATGAGAATTTGCGGCGCAGGCATATCGAACTGATACGAATGTCCGCTTACGATCTTGATAAGCCTTGCAATTCCCTGACGCGCAGCAAGCGGATTGCCGTGAATCCACGGCTTCATGTCGTTGCTTCCAAGCATGATGATGACGAGATCGAGTGGCGAATGCGTGCCGAGCAATGTCGGCAGGATGCGCGCTCCATTACGATCTTCGCCAGCCATATTGTCATCGAAAGCAGTCGTCCGGCCGTTCAAACCTTCGGCAACCACGAGAAATTCCGAACCGAGCTTTTCCTGCAAAACGCTTGGCCAGCGATCTGCATATGCATGCCGCGTCGGCCCCTCGGCATTGTAGCCCCAGGTCAGCGAGTCGCCATAGCAGAGAACTGTCTTCACTGCGCCGCCTCGCCCGATTTTTTCATCTTGTCAGCCTGCTCCTGCACCGGCACGGCGGAGGCGATGATGGCGTTGAAGATGGCGTCGCGATAGAGCTTCACGACCTGATCCTTTGTCTCTGTCGCCTTCGCATCGTCGATCCGGCCATCAGCGCCCATGTTCGAAAGCAGGTGCTCGACCTCTTCATCCGACAGATTTTCGGCGATGAAGCTGCGGGCCGTGCCTAGTATTTCACTCTGCATCCCAACGAGCCGCTCGCGGGTCAGTCGGACACGCAGCTCCTCCGTGTCCTTGTTTTCCCGACCAGAGAACATGCCGGGAAATTTCCTGAGTTCGGCAATCAACCCATCGACATTCGTGAGGTAGGATTCTTCGAAACCAAACCTATCCGAAATGTGCTCTGCATTCTCCTGCGATGCCGCAAAAGCATGCGGCGTCGCAAGCATGAGGCTCCCGAACATGCCGGTGACAGTCAATGCAAAGACGCATGATAGCCACAGTACAGTCTGCCTCATGGTGCTTTCCCTCATCAGCTTCAATCACCTTGGCCAGCGAGCCTCAGACGAGCATCCCCATCGGGTTTTCGATGTGACGCTTGAAGGCTGAGAGAAGTTCAGCACCCAAGGCACCATCGACGGCGCGGTGATCCGTAGACAGCGTGACGGACATGATCGTGGCGATCTTGATTTCGCCATTCTTCACGACCGGACGCTCTTCGCCTGAACCGACGGCAAGGATCGTTGCATGCGGCGGATTGATGACTGCCGCGAAATCCTTGATGCCGAACATGCCGAGGTTGGAAACAGCAGTCGTTCCGCCCTGATATTCTTCGGGCTTCAGCTTGCGGTTTCGTGCACGCGCGGCCAGATCCTTCATCTCGTTGGAGATAACAGAAAGCGTCTTTTCGTCGGCCTTGCGAACGATCGGCGTAATCAAGCCACCCGGAATGGAAACGGCAACGCCGACATCCGCATGCTTGTGCTGAACCATTGCGGATTCGGTCCAGGACACATTGGCGGTCGGAACGTCCCGCAAGGCCAGCGCCATTGCCTTGATGACGAGGTCATTGACCGAAAGCTTGTAGGCCGGAACGTCGCCCTTCTCCGTCTTTTTGACGGGAGCCGCATCGTTAAGCTGCTTGCGCAGCGCCAGAAGCGCATCGAGTTCGCAATCGAGCGTCAGATAGAAATGCGGGATGGTCGTTTTCGCCTCGACGAGACGGCGCGCGATCGTCTTGCGCATTCCGTCATGCGGAATTAGCTCGTAGGAACCTTCCTCGAAGAGTTTCAGCACCTGATCGTCCGACATGCCCTTGACTATGGGAGCCTGTTGAGCGCCAGAGTCCTTGCCTGCAGGAGCAGCTTTCGCGCCGCCTCCGGCAATCGCGGCTTCCACGTCCGCCTTGACCACGCGGCCATGCGGACCGGAGCCTTTCACGGCAGAAACATCGACACCGGCGTCCTTGGCAATGCGGCGCGCGAGCGGCGATGCGAACGGGCGGTCGCCTTTATTCTCTGCCTTTGCAGGAGCCGCAGCTTGCGGAGCGGGAGCAGCCTTTGGCTCTTCAGCCTTCTTTTCCGCCGGTGCGGCCTCGGCCTTGGCGGCTTCCGGCTTGGCCTCTGCCTTGGCAGGCGCTTCGGCGCTTTCCGTAGCAGCCGCAGAAGCATCTTCGCCTTCTTCGACCAGCACGGCGATGACCGCGTTGACCTTTACGCCCTCGGTACCTGCCGCGACGAGAAGCTTCGCGACCGTTCCTTCATCGACGGCCTCGACTTCCATCGTGGCCTTGTCGGTTTCGATCTCGGCAATCACGTCACCAGGCGAAACCTTGTCGCCTTCCTTGACCAGCCATTTTGCCAGATTGCCCTCTTCCATCGTGGGAGAGAGGGCCGGCATCGTAATGTTAATCGGCATTGCGTCCTCCCCGCTTAGCGATAGGTGACGGCTTTCACCGCCTCGACAACCTCACCGACATTCGGAAGCGCAAGCTTCTCGAGATTGGCGGCATACGGCATCGGCACATCTTTACCGGCAATAGTAACGACCGGCGCATCGAGATGATCGAACGCGCGCTGCATGATCTGGCTTGCGATATGATCGCCAACAGAACTCTGCGGGTAGCCTTCCTCGACCACGACCAGACGGTTGGTCTTCTTTACGGATTCGATAATCGTGTCGAAATCCAGCGGGCGAATGGTGCGCAGATCGATGATTTCCGCATCGATACCGAGCTTGGCCAGTTCGGCCTCTGCCTTGACCACATAGGTCATGCCAATGCCGAAGGAGACGATGGTAACGTCCTTGCCCTTCTTGTGCACGCGCGCCTTGCCGATCGGCAGGACGAAATCATCGAGCTTCGGCACGTCGAAAGACTGGCCGTAGAGGATTTCGTTTTCCAGAAAGATGACCGGGTTCGGATCACGGATCGCAGCCTTCAACAAGCCTTTCGCATCCGCTGCCGTGTAAGGCATGACGACCTTGAGGCCAGGAATATGGCTGTACCATGCGGCGTAGCACTGCGAATGCTGGGCCCCGACGCGTGCAGCCGCGCCGTTAGGTCCACGGAACACGATCGGCGCGCCCATCTGGCCGCCCGACATATAAAGCGTCTTCGCAGCAGAGTTTACGATCTGATCGATCGCCTGCATCGCGAAGTTGAACGTCATGAATTCGACGATCGGCTTCAAGCCGGACATCGCAGCACCGACACCGACACCGGCAAAGCCGTGCTCAGTGATCGGCGTATCGACAACGCGCTTTGCGCCGAATTCCTGCAGCAAGCCTTGCGTGATCTTGTAGGCGCCCTGATATTCGGCGACTTCTTCGCCCATGACGAAAACGTCGGCGTCACGGCGCATTTCTTCGGCCATCGCGTCACGAAGCGCTTCACGCACGGTGGTCGAAACCATTTCCGTGCCTGCCGGAATATCCGGGTCGGCAGCCACTTCCATTTTAGGAGCGGCTGGAACTGCCGCCTGCTTCTTTTCTGCAGGCTTTTCTTCCTGCACTTCGGCGTCCGCTGGTTTTTCAGCTTCGGCTTCCTGCTTCGCAGGGGCCTTTGCCGCATCGCCGGCGCTTTCGCCTTCAGCAAGCAGAACGGCGATAGGCGTATTCACCTTCACGCCTTCCGTGCCCTCGGCAATCAGAATCTTGCCGAGCGTACCTTCATCGACGGCCTCGACTTCCATCGTGGCCTTGTCGGTTTCGATTTCAGCAATAACGTCGCCGGGGCTAACGCTATCGCCTTCTTTCTTGAGCCATTTGGAAAGATTGCCCTCTTCCATTGTCGGTGAGAGCGCGGGCATGAGAATTTCGATTGGCATATCTCTGCCCTCCCTTAAAGCGTGATGTCCGTATAGAGCTCGGATACATCCGGCTCCGGATCGGTCTGTGCGAAATCGGCGGAATCCGCAACGATATCGCGAACCTCCTTGTCGATCAGCTTCAGTTCGTCTTCGTTGGCCCACTTCTTCTCAAGAAGACGTGCTTTGACCTGCTCGATCGGGTCATGCTCCGAGCGCATCTTCTGGACTTCGTCCTTCGAGCGATATTTCGCAGGATCGGACATGGAATGGCCGCGATAGCGATAGGTTTCCATCTCAAGAATGATCGGGCCTTTGCCGGAACGGCACCATTCAAGCGCCAATTCAGCAGCGGAATTCACCGCGCGCACGTCCATTCCATCGACTTTAATGCCGGGAATTTTGAACGAAAGCCCGCGCTGAGAGAAATCCGTCTCCGCCGACGAACGGCTGACTGCCGTGCCCATCGCATAGCGATTGTTTTCGATGATGTAGATGACCGGCAGCTTCCACAAGGAAGCCATGTTGAAGCTTTCGTAGACCTGGCCTTGGTTGGCAGCACCGTCGCCGAAATAGGTCAGCGAGACGCTCTTGTTCTCGCGATAACGATTGGCGAAAGCCAGTCCGGTTCCCAGCGAAACCTGTGCGCCGACGATGCCGTGGCCGCCATAGAAATTCTTTTCCTTGGAGAACATGTGCATGGAGCCGCCCTTCCCCCTGGAATAGCCACTCCGGCGACCGGTCAATTCCGCCATCACACCGCGAGGCGACATGTCCATCGCAAGCATGTGACCGTGATCGCGGTAAGCGGTGATCATCTGGTCGCCTTCGACAAGCGCCATCTGCATTCCGGTGACGACAGCTTCCTGACCTATATAAAGATGGCAGAAACCGCCGATGAAACCCATGCCGTAGAGCTGGCCAGCCTTTTCTTCAAAGCGCCGGATGAGCAGCATATCGCGATATGCCTTGAGCTCTTGTTCTTTGGTGAAATTTGCCGGCTTTGGCGCGACGGGCGCAGATGGGGTCTTTGCGTCCACCTTCCTGGCGGACGGTTTCTTGGCAGCAGCGGCCATAAATCACTCCCTGATAGCGTCTCTTAGCGGACACGTGTCGAACACGACTTTGGATCCGACGAATTCAGAGGAGGCTAGCACGCAAAACAGCACTCCGCCATGCGGAAAAATGCATGGCTGTCATGCAGTTAAGCACTTAAAATCGTTAAATATATCGGAAATTAACTTGAATTCAGTTAATTCAATTTTGAGCCGGCAACATGATCGTCACCTCATCCGGGCGCGATACATTGAGCGCGCGGCGCGCCAACTCATCCAGCATATCTCTTTCCAGCGTGCCATCGTGAAGCAACTGCACTCTACTTTCGAGTTCGGTGCGCGTTTTGTTGATTGCCTGGTAATTTTTCTCGAGAACCGTAACGCGGTCCTGAAGCTGGTATTTCGAATACATGCCGAATTCGCCATGATAGGCGTGGAAACCGAAATAGGACAGGAAAAGCGCGCAAAGGCCCGGAACGATCAAACGTCCGGTATTTCGCTGTCTATGCTGTCTTGTCCACATGGCCGATTCCCTTTGCGACAATGTGCATCGGTTTGCTTAATGGACGGTTACGGAGCCTTGATCCCGCCAACGCCAAAACGCAAAAGAACCCGCCAGATGGCAGGCTCTTTGCGAGAGTTATGAGGTCAATTCCAGTAGGGCTCGACCTTGTAATATTCGTATGACTCGTCGCGGGCATTCAGCCCGTCATTGCCGGTTAACTCGTCGATCGAGTGCGCGGGTGCTGCCTTGAGCTGTTCCTGGGAGAAGGGAACGACGTAGCCGCCACGCTCCTTCTCGTAGTCCAGCGAAGCCCACGGAACGGCGTGATACTTTTCACCGATTCCCAGGAAGCCGCCGAAACCGACCACCGCGAACATGATGCCATTGCTGGTCTTGTCCAGCATCACGTCTTCGATGCTGCCAATGCTTTCGCCAGCCGTATTATAGACCGACGTGCCGATTACGCGCGATGCGCGAATGGCGTCTGTATGTCCTGTCGCTGTCGTCATGTTTCGTCTCCTCATATTCCAGAATTGGATATGGAGGAAATGGGTGCCGGCAGCGAAGGTTCCGACTTTTATCAGGCCGTCAGTTCGATTTGGCGATCCGGTCGAACGCGATAAGGCGCTCAAGCAATGCCGGTAGGTCCTTGAGCGGTATCATGTTCGGGCCATCCGACGATGTCGAATTATCCGGATCCTGATGCGTCTCGATGAACACACCGGCGACCCCGACAGCGACAGCAGCACGGGCCAAGGTTTCCACAAAGCGGCGCTCACCACCCGATGTCGCGCCCTGCCCGCCCGGCTGCTGGACGGAATGGGTCGCATCGAAGATTACCGGCGCGCCGATCTCGGCCATGATCGGCAGCGCGCGCATGTCAGAGACGAGTGTGTTGTAGCCAAAGGAAGCGCCGCGTTCGGTGACCAGGACATTGGCGTTGCCCGAACCGGTGACTTTGGCCACCACATTTTTCATGTCCCACGGAGCGAGGAACTGCCCTTTCTTCACATTCACCACCTTGCCCGTATTGGCAGCGGCGATGAGAAGGTCAGTCTGGCGCGACAGGAACGCCGGGATCTGCAGAACATCGACATGCGGGGCGACAATCCGGCATTGCTCTTCGGAATGCACATCGGTCAGCACCGGCAGGCCGAACTCCTTGCGCAGATCATCGAACACCGGCAGCGCTGCGTCGAGCCCAGCCCCACGCGTCGAGGACAGCGAGGTGCGATTGGCCTTATCGTAGCTCGTTTTATAGACGAGGCCGATGCCGAGCTTCGTCGTCAATTCCTTGAGAGCGCCTGCCATATCGAACGCATGCTGACGCGATTCGAGTTGGCATGGACCCGCAATAAGGGTGAGAGGCATCGTATTTGAAAACGAAACGTTGCCTGCCTTCACAATTGGGTTCGGCTTGTCGGAGTTGATCGCGTTCATTTGTTTTCCTCGAAGATTATATGTGCGCCTTGTCCCGGTGCGCTCGGCACGAGAATAAAATCGGTCGCCTTGTGATTGTCCACGCCGTTTCGTGCCAGCAGTGTATGCGTCGCGTTCATATCAGCCACGCCAAATCTGATAGCTGAGAACACCAATTCGTCAGATTTCGGAGACGCTACGCCATAGCGTTCAAAAAACGCCTCCGCATTCAGAACAGTCAGTTCCGTATTGGGCAAAAGCGTCGTGTTGGCTGCAAATTTCTGGCCGCCAGCCGCAACAGTCAAAAACTCGGATGACTTTTCAGGTGTAGCGCTTACCGCCACAACGCCTTTGATGCGCATCACGCCGTTTCCGTGGCGCTCCAGTTCCGACTTGTCGACCTTTGGGACGTTGACGCGCTGGCAGGCAAAAGCAAAAGCATCCTGGGATTTTTCGTCAGCGGCAAATGCCAGCTTGAACGAGGCTTTGTCCTTAGCGCCGCTTGCATCGACAAAATCGCGCGAGAAGAACAGGATTTCTCCAGCCGAAACTCCTGCTTTCACGAAACGAGCGTGATCTGCGTCGGCATCTTCGGTTCCCAACACAAGTGCGGAGAAACCGTTGTCACCATTGCGGCTGCGAAACAACTTGTCCCGCTCTACGAATACATTGCCTTCTTTTGCCGCCTGCTCCGCCTTGTCGGCATCGCCAATGGCCAGCGGCTCGATGAATGTGCCGTCCGAAAAATAGACGCAGCAATTGATCGTACCGAACGGATGCTCGCCTCGCGGCGAAACCGTAAATCCCAAGGCAGTCAAACGCGCACGCGCCTCGTCCAGAGACGCGCAGGGCAGAACAAGATGATCGAGCGGATGAAGTTTCATGGGCGTCTGATTTGCAGCAAAATCGGCACGCGCACAAGCGCCGCAGTCTCAATCATCGTGCCAGAACCAGTGCCCAGTAACGGCGATCGCTTCCGGGGCTTTCATAGGCATAAGCCAGGCCGAAGCGCCCGAAACGGCCGTCCAGCATGTTTCGGCGATGCCCTTGCGAGTCCATCCACATCGAGAAGACGCGGGCTGGTTCCATGCGTCCATGCGCAAGATTTTCAGCCGCCGCGCCGTCGATGTCATTGCTTTTCATGCGCGTCGCGAAATCGCGACGCCATCCGGTCGAATGCGTCATACGGCCTGCTGCGGCCATATACTTGGCTTGTTCCAACGCTGCTTTTTCGAGCTGGCGATCTGGCGTGAGCGACGACAGGCCGCTCGAAGACCGGATGGATGCGAGGTAGGCTACGCCGCTTGAGGACGCTCCTGCTGCTCCACCCGGACTCTGCGCCGTCTGGCAACCGACGAGCAGCGCGAAACCAATCAGACTTACGAATTTCACGAGAAAAGCGCCGATATTCCTGGTCAAGATTCGCCCTTTCGCGAATATTTCCGTATTTTCGGGCGCTTTCTCGATCTGACTTGCGGCTTTTTTGAGTGCCGAACGGTTTAAACGAGGCGGCTCTGTTCCACGGCAGCCTCGATGAAGCTCGCAAACAGCGGGTGCGGATCAAGCGGACGGCTCTTCAGTTCAGGATGGTACTGAACGCCGATGAACCATGGGTGATCGGGATACTCGACGGTTTCGGGCAGCACGCCATCTGGCGACATGCCCGCGAAAACCAGACCGCAATCTTCCAGCCGTTCCTTGTAGTCGATATTGACCTCATAACGGTGGCGGTGGCGCTCGGAAATGGATGTATCGCCGTAAATCTCCGCGATCTTCGAGCCTTCGCTCAGCGTGGCGTCATACGCGCCAAGCCGCATCGTGCCGCCAAGATCGCCTGCCGACTGGCGCTTTTCGAGCATGTTGCCCTTCAGCCATTCCGTCATCAGGCCAACGACAGGCTCCTCGGTCGGACCAAACTCCGATGATGACGCATGCGAAACGCCGGCAAGCGACCGTGCAGCTTCGATGCAGGCCATCTGCATGCCGAAGCAGATGCCGAAATATGGCACCTTGCGTTCGCGAGCGAATTTCGCCGCCAATATCTTGCCTTCCGATCCACGCTCACCGAAACCGCCGGGAACGAGAATGCCGTGGACTTTTTCAAGCCAGGGCGACGGATCTTCCTTTTCGAAGACCTCGGATTCGATCCAGTCGAGCTTCACCTTCACGCGGTTCGCAAGTCCGCCGTGAGACAGCGCTTCGATCAGTGATTTATACGCGTCTTTCAGACCCGTATATTTGCCGACGATGGCGATGGTGACTTCGCCTTCAGGATTGTGAATGCGCTGGGAAACTTCCTGCCATGCATCGAGCCTTGGCTTGGGCGCCGGATCGATGCCGAAAGCGGCAAGCACTTCCGAATCGAGGCCTTCCTTGTGATAGGCCAGCGGCACATCATAGATGTGGCCGACGTCGAGAGCCTGAATGACTGCCGATTCGCGTACGTTGCAGAACAACGAAAGCTTACGGCGCTCTTCCTTGGGGATCGCCCGGTCGGCGCGCACCAACAGAATGTCCGGCGCAATGCCGATCGAGCGAAGTTCCTTGACCGAATGCTGGGTCGGCTTGGTCTTCAACTCACCCGCAGTCGGAATGTAAGGCATTAGCGTCAGATGCACGTAGACGGCATTGTTGCGCGGCAGATCGTTGCCAAGCTGTCTGATCGCCTCGAGGAACGGCATTGCCTCGATGTCGCCCACCGTGCCGCCGATTTCGCACAGCACGAAATCATAATCTTCATTGCCGCCCAGAACGAAATTCTTGATCTCGTCGGTGACGTGCGGAATGACCTGCACGGTCGCGCCGAGATAATCGCCGCGGCGCTCGCGCTCGATGATGTTCTTGTAAATGCGGCCAGTGGTGATGTTGTCGCTTTGGTTCGCCGAGCGGCCCGTGAAGCGCTCATAGTGGCCGAGATCCAGATCGGTCTCAGCGCCATCGTCCGTCACGAACACTTCGCCATGCTGGTAAGGCGACATCGTTCCGGGATCGACATTGAGATAGGGATCGAGTTTTCGGATGCGTACGCGGTAACCGCGTGCCTGCAAGAGTGCACCGAGTGCTGCTGCGGCTATGCCTTTTCCAAGGGAAGAAACCACGCCGCCAGTTATAAATACATATCGCGCCATGGGATTCATCGCTTATCGCTGTGGAATTGATTCCGCTAGTGAAAAAAGTGCCGGACGGCAGTTTTCTTTTGGATTGTCCGGCACACGAAAAAGAAAAGGCCGGAGAATCCGGCCTTTCCCGTAGATAGGTTGGCAGAAAGCCCGAAAGCATTTCTGCCCGAAAATTACATCACGACGACTTCCGTGCCCATTTTGACGCGGCTGTAGAGATCCATGACATGGTCGTTGACCATGCGGAAACAGCCATTCGATGAATTCGTACCGATCGTCTGAGGCTGGTTCGTGCCGTGGATGCGTATATGGGTGTCTTTTTTGCCCTGGTAAAGATAGATCGCGCGTGCGCCCAAAGGATTTTCTGGCCCGCCGTTCATTCCGTCCTTGTACTGGCCGTATTTCTTGGGCTCGCGTTTCTGCATATCGGCTGTCGGAATCCAGCGCGGCCATTCCTGCTTGTCGCCAACGACTGCCGCCCCCTTGAATTCAAGACCTTCCTTGCCGACTGCGATCGCATAGCGGCGCGCCGAACGGGATGATTCGACCAGATAGAGATAGCGCGACTGCGTATCCACGACGATCGTTCCCGGCTTGTAACCGGAGAACGGAACCGACTGCGGCAGGAAGTCGGCTTTCACGTTAAAACGCTTTGCTGCCTGTTTCTGCTCAAGAACGGCATCAAGCGCCTGCGTTTGCGGAAGCATCCGGGGCTGCTGCGGCTTTATTGCGCCACCGAACAGGCCGGCAAAAAGTCCACCGGCCGGGCGAACAGGCTGCCCGCGCTGCTCGCTGCGCAACTCGCCATTATTGCCTCGTGCGGCAACTTCGGTGGGTGCCTGCATTGGCACGGCCTTTGCAAAGGCTGCGGCTTCTTTCTTCGCCTTAGCTGCAGCGGCAGCTTTGCGCTGCTCTGCGCGCGTGGCTTTCTCGGAAAGCTTCTTGCTGCCGGGCTTTTGTGCCTCAGTCGCCTTGGCTTTCTCGGCAGCGGCCCTGTCGGCCTTGGAAGGGAAAAGATAAGTTTTGGTAGGCGCTTCGGCGTAGGTAACCGAACTCATACCCAGCATCGCGCAGATGCCGAGGAAAACGAGGCTGCGAATTCGCATTTTGATTGTCCCGATAACGATAAAGATCGGCAACGGGATTTTCGATGCTTCGCCCAGCCCTTGCCGCCAACGAATCCTATACGCCCGGGTCAGTTCGACCCTCAAGTAGAACGAAGGTCAAACGAAGTTCAGGCGAACGCATTTTCAGGAACTGTGTTCAAAGAACAACAACTCCTGATGCGCGCTTACTGGTTCGGAACCTGCGGTTCTGCTGGAGCAGCCGGTGCTGCTGGCAAAGCTTCACCTGCCGGAGCGGGCGCTGTCGGCGCAGCAGGCGTTTCGCCGCCAAGCTGATCGAGAACGCCATTGCCGCTGCCCTGACCACCCGTTTGACCCTGAGTCGCCGGAACGCGGTCGAGAATGTCGATCCGACTCTCGCTATAACGCGCCATCACCGAGAGAATCAGTGAGGTCGCGAAAAATGCCGCTGCCAGAATGGCCGTCGCACGCGTTAGCGCGTTGGCTGCACCGCGTGCTGTCATGAAGCCGGAGCCGCCGCCAATCCCCAAGCCGCCGCCTTCAGAGCGCTGCAGAAGCACCACTCCAACAAGGGCGAGCACGACCATGAGATGGATTACGATCAGAATGGTTTCCATGGCGGGTTCCGGCTGGGTTTGTTACGTGGGACTCAAAAGCCCTGGACTTGGACGCGGCTCAATACAATGCTTTTGCCGCATTTCCAAGCCCATGACGGAATATGGGCGCTGCCGCCTCGTTTGCAAGCAGCAAAGGCGCCGTCATATTGAACGATAAGCCTCGGCGATACCGAGGAAATCCGCGGATTTCAGGCTTGCACCGCCGACGAGCGCGCCATCCACATTGTCTATGGACAGCAATTCGACCGCATTGGACGGCTTTACCGATCCACCATAGAGAATGCGCATTTTTGCAGCTTCTGCGCCGAGCTTTTCGGTAAGTCGGCTGCGAATATGCGCATGCGCTTCGGCCACATCGCCGGCTGTCGGCGTCAAGCCAGTACCGATTGCCCAGACCGGTTCGTAGGCGATGACAGCATTAGCGGCAGTCGCCTCACCCGGAACCGAGCCCTCAATCTGCGAAGACAGCACATCGAGCGTCCTGCCGGATTCGCGCTGCGCCTTGGTTTCGCCAACGCAAATGATAGCGGTCAAACCGGCACGCCATGCGGCCTTTGCCTTGTTCGCCACGGCCTCATCGCTTTCGCCATAATCCGTCCGGCGTTCAGAATGACCGACGATGACGTGCGATGCACCAGCGTCCTTCAACATCTCTGCCGAAATGTCTCCGGTATGCGCTCCGCTCTCATTCGCATGGCAATCCTGCCCGCCCGCCTTGACCGGTGTCGAGGACAGCGCTTCGGCTGCTTTTGCAAGAAGCGTCGAAGGGACGCAGATCAGCGCATCCGTTTCGGCATCGAGGCCGCTCATGAAACCATGGCCGATCTCGCGCAATTCGTTAAGCGATGCCGTCAGCCCGTTCATTTTCCAATTGCCTGCAACCAGAGGCCGAATTCCTTGGGTCATGAATTGTTTTCCTTCAAAATTGGAGGAGAAGTTCTGAAAATCGTGCCCCTCACTATCAAAAACAGGCCACAAAGCAATCGACACTAGCTTGCAAGGACGCTATTGCCCTTGGGCAACACGACCCGCGGAAACTCGCGCAAGGCAACCGAAACCGGAACGTATAATGCTGACAACGTTGAGAAGTGCTGCTGGAACCTGGGTAGCCAAACTGCTCCTTATGATGCTCGTCCTGAGCTTCGCTGTTTGGGGAATCTCGGGCTCCGTCAACGACCAGATGGGCGGCAAGGTAATTACTGCCGGCAAAACATCGGTTTCAGTCATGGAATATCGCCTTGCCTATGACCGGCAGCTCAGCATTCTTTCGCAGCAATTCGGCCAGCGCATTTCGCGTGATCAGGCTCGCGCTTTCGGCATCGACAATCAGGTGCTCGGCCAATTGGTCGCAGGCGCCGTGCTGGACGAGCAGGCGCGCAAGCTTGGTCTTGGCCTTTCCAAAGACCGCATCGCGCATCTGACGCGTCAGGACCCGGCGTTTCAGGGACCGGACGGCCAGTTCAATCGCCAGCAGTTCGATTATGTGCTTCAGCAGGTCGGCATGAGGCCGGACGATTATTTCGACAATCGTGCACAGGTTGCCGTGCGCCAGCAGATCGTCGAAGCCGTCTCCGATGGCATGCAGGCTCCCGATGCATTCCTTCGCGCAGTGGCGCTTTATCGCGGTGAAGACCGTACGGCGGATTATATCGTGTTGCCGCGCTCGCTGGTCGAGCCCATCGATGAGCCTTCCAACGAGGTCCTGACGAAATACTTTGAGGACAATCTCAAAACCTACTCGGCGCCCGAATATCGCAAATTCGCCTATGTGAAGCTTGAGCCGGAAGATGCAGCACAACCGAATGCGGTGACGGATCAGGAAATTCAGGAAAACTACGACGCCAACAAGGCGCGGTTCACGACGCCGGAAACCCGCACGATCCAGCAGCTCGTTTTCGCTTCGGAAGACGCGGCAAACGCAGCTCTTGCTTCCATAAAGAGCGGTGCGACCTTCGATCAGGTCATGACTGGCGAAGGCAAGACCGAGGCAGATGTGTCTCTCGGCACGGTTTCCAAGGACAAGGTGGCAGACTCTGCGATCGCAGATGCCGCTTTTGCGCTTTCGGCCAATGAAGTGAGCCAGGTCGTCAAAGGTAGTTTCGGTCCGGTGCTTTTGCGCGTGACCGCCATCACGCCGGAAGTCGTCAAGCCATTGGCCGAAGTCAGCAACGAGATTCGCCAGCAGATCGCAATCTCGGAAGCCAGCCGCAATCTCGTTCAGGTGCACGATGCATATGAAGATGCGCGCGCCAATGGCGAAACCATGCAGGAAGCGGCAGGCAAGCTCGATCTCGAAATCGTAACCGTCGAAGCGATGGATCGTGCCGGACAACGTCCGGATGGCAGCGTCGTCAATGATCTGCCGCAGTCACGCGAACTCGTTCAGGCCGTGTTCGAGGGGGACCAGGGCATGGAAAATCCGCCCGTCAACATCGGCGCCAGCGGTTATGTGTTCTACGAAATCGAAGACGTCGTTGCGCCCCGCGACCGCACGCTGGACGAAGTCCGCGACCGCGTCGTCACCGATTGGAAGAACGCGGAAGCCGAATCGCGCCTCCTTGCAAAGGCTACCGAACTCGAAAAACGCGTCACGGACGGGACTTCGCTGGACGACATCGCGACCGAGCTGTCGCTTGAAAAGCAGACCAAGCGCGGCCTGCGCCGCCAGGCCGATGATGGTGATATCGGTCGCGACGGTGTCACGGCTGCGTTCGCAGTCAAGGAAGGCGGCGTGGACGTGATTTCCGCACCGACCGGCAATGCGAAGATCCTGTTCAAGGTGACAGAAGTCTTCGAACCAGCCGGCGCGGATGCAAACAGCGTCGCGGAAACCGATCGCAACAATTTCGCCTCCGGCATGTCGGACGATGTTCTCGATCAGCTCGTTGCACGCCTTCAATCGCAGTATGAGGTTCAAACGAACCGTACCGCGATCGATCAGGCTCTCTCATTCTGATCCGATGAGCGCGCTCAAAACATACATAGCGAAGGTCGCGGGAGGCGCACCCCTCACCTTCGAAGAAGCAAAAGATGCTTTCGACACGATCATGTCGGGCGACGCGACGCCCGGTCAGATCGGCGGCTTCCTTATGGCGCTGCGCGTGCGCGGTGAAACCGTGGACGAAATCGCAGGCGCAGTCGCAACCATGCGCGCCAAGATGCTGCCGGTGGTTGCGCCGGCGGGCGCAGTCGATATCGTCGGGACCGGCGGAGACGGCTCACACAGCGTCAACATCTCGACCGCATCCGCCTTCGTCATGGCTGGTGCTGGCGTGCCCGTCGCGAAACACGGAAATCGCGGCCTCTCGTCGCAAACGGGTGCGGCTGACGTTCTGATTGCCCTTGGCGTGAAGATCGATCTCGACCCTGAAGCTATCGGGCGCTGCATAAAAGAGGCCGGTATCGGCTTCATGTTTGCGCCCTCGCATCATCCGGCAATGCGTCATGTCGGTCCGACCCGCTCAGAACTCGGCACGCGCACGATCTTCAATCTTCTCGGGCCGCTTTCCAATCCGGCAAGCGTAAAGCGTCAGATGGTTGGCGTGTTCTCGCCCGAATGGATTTTGCCGGTCGCGGAAACGCTGAAAACGCTCGGCACCGAAAAAGCCTGGGTAGCGCATGGCGATGGCTATGACGAGATCACCACGACGGGCGAAACGCATGTTGCCGAACTCGTAAATGGTGAGATCCGCAGCTTTACGCTGACGCCCGAAGCATTTGGCCTCAGCCGTCACAGAACCGAGGATTTGCGCGGCGGGGACGCTGCCTATAACGCTTCGGAACTGAACAAGCTTCTTTCGGGTGCGCACGGCGCTTACCGCGACACGGTGTTGATGAATGCCGGTGCCGGTCTTGTGGTTTCCGGCACGGCCGAAACCCTTGAAGACGGCATCGCGCGCTCAGTCAAAGCTATCGATAATGGCGCGGCTCTCGACGTGCTGAAGCGTCTTATCAAAGTGTCCAACGGATAAAAAATGGCCGATATTCTGCGAAAAATCGAGGCCTACAAACGCGAAGAGATCGCGGCCGCCAAATTGCGCATGCCGCTTTCGGAATTGAAGGCACGCGCGATTGACGCGGATGCGCCTCGCGGGTTCCTGAAGGCGCTGGAAAATAAGCGCGCGGCCGGGCAATTCGGGCTGATTGCCGAGATTAAGAAGGCGAGCCCTTCCAAGGGGCTCATTCGCGCCGATTTCGATCCGCCCGCACTCGCAAAAGCCTACGAACAGGGCGGCGCGGCTTGTCTGTCCGTTCTGACGGATGCGCCATCGTTTCAGGGTGCGCCGGAATTCCTGACTGCCGCGCGCGCAGCCGTTAGCCTACCGGCGCTGCGCAAGGATTTCATGTTCGAGCCTTATCAGGTCCATGAGGCCCGCGCTTGGGGTGCCGACGCAATACTCATCATTATGGCCAGCCTGACTGACGACGACGCGAAGGCGCTCGAAGATACCGCTTTCGAACTTGGCATGGATGTCCTGATCGAAGTCCATGACGAAGACGAGATGGAACGCGCGCTTCG
Organism: Foliimonas ilicis; assembly: GCF_039939195.1. Lineage (NCBI taxonomy): Bacteria > Pseudomonadati > Pseudomonadota > Alphaproteobacteria > Hyphomicrobiales > Phyllobacteriaceae > Foliimonas > Foliimonas ilicis. Next base: position 34,752 of record NZ_JBDUUH010000002.1, read on the forward strand.
CCTGAAATCCCGCCTCGTCGGCATCAACAACCGAAATCTCAGAACCTTCGAAATCGGCCTTGAAACATCCGAGCGATTGGCCCCGATGGGGCCGGACGACCGGCTGCTGGTCGGTGAAAGTGGAATATTCTCGAACGAAGATTGCCGCCGTCTCGAAAAAGTGGGCATTGGTACATTCCTCGTCGGCGAAAGCCTGATGCGGCAGGAAGATGTCGCTTCTGCCACGCGGCGCCTTCTGGAAGGCGAACGGGTCGCTACATCCTGACGGAGACTGCCAAATGCCTTCACGCTCATTGACGCATCTTTCCGAAGGCGGCGACGCCAATATGGTCGATGTCGGCGGCAAGGCGGAAACGGAACGCACGGCCATAGCGGAAGGCAGTGTGACTATGCTTCCCGAAACGCTGCAGACCATTCTTGAAGGTAATGCGAAAAAGGGCGACGTGCTGGGTGTGGCGCGGATCGCCGGCATCATGGCTGCGAAAAAGACACATGAGCTTATTCCGCTCTGCCACCCGCTGCTGCTGACCAAAGTGTCCGTGGACATCGAACCCGATCATGCCCTGCCCGGCTTGCGCGTCACTGCACTTGCCCGCGTTACGGGAAAAACCGGCGTCGAGATGGAAGCGCTGACCGCAGCCTCTGTCGCGTGCCTCACCATCTACGACATGGCGAAGGCCATCGATCGAGGCATGGTGATTTCAGATTTGCGTCTGGTCCAAAAGTCAGGCGGCAAATCCGGCGACTATGGGGTTGCCCGCTAATGGCTCTGCTGCCTGTCGATGAAGCCCTGGAACGTTTGCTTGGCGACGCGAAAGCAATCGCCTCCGAAACAGTACCGCTTTCCGAATGCGCGGGACGCGTTTTGGCCGAGCCTGTGGTGGCGCTCAGAACGCAGCCGCCCTTCAATGCCAGCGCCATGGATGGCTATGCCGTTCGTCTGGCAGATGTCGGAAGCATTCCGGCACGCCTCACGGTGAAGGGAATCGCGCCAGCCGGCAAACAGTTCAAAGGCTATGTCGGGCAAGGCGAAGCCGTGCGCATATTCACCGGCGCGCCGGTTCCCGAAGGTGCCGATACGATCGTCATTCAGGAAAATGTCCGCGATCTGGGTTCCGACACCATAGAAATCACTGAGACGGTCGGCGCAGGACGCCACATTCGCCGTCGCGGCCTGGATTTCAACGAAGGCGACGTCCTTCTTGAAGCAGGCAGGCAACTCGACCCGGCTGCACTGTCGCTTGCAGCGGCCGGCAATCATCCGCGACTTGAAGTCGTGCGGCAGCCGCTCGTCGCCATTATCGCAACCGGCGACGAACTCATGCCGCCCGGCAGTGAAACCGCACCGGACCAGATCATCGCATCGAATGCCTATGGCGTCGGCGCGATTGCGCAGATCGCCGGTGCCCGCGTTATGGATCTCGGCATTGCGCGCGATACAAAGGGCGCAATCGGTGATCTCGTACAGGCAGCGCTCGATGCAAGGGCAGACGTCATCGTCACGCTCGGCGGCGCGTCGGTCGGCGACCACGATCTGGTTCACGATGTCCTGACTGATTACGGCATGAGGCTGGATTTCTGGCGTATCGCGATGCGCCCCGGCAAACCGTTGATGTTTGGCCGTGTCGGAGAGACGCGCTGTATAGGCCTGCCCGGAAACCCGGTCGCGAGCCTCATTTGTGCTCACCTCTTTCTCGTCCCCCTCCTGTCGCGCCTTGGCGGTCGTCCCTACGCCCCCGTAATAGAGGAAGCGCGGCTTGGGGAGGCGATGGCTGCCAACGATCATCGGCAGGATTATGTGCGCGCCAGCCTGATCGAAACCGGCGAAGGCTTAGTGGCAACACCCTTCCAAATTCAGGATTCGTCCATGCTCCGCACATTTTCGGATGCGGACGCACTCATAATTCGCGCGCCGAATGCCCCGGCCTCATCACGTGGCGACACCTGCCGTGTGACGCGGTTGAGATGAACAAAGCATCAACAGATTCATTAAAATTTAAAATATTGCGGAACACAACTGGAACAGATAGTGTTTGTTCTGGTTTTGTTTTTAATGATTCCGAGAGGCCGGGAATGCTGACGCGCAAACAACATGAGCTCCTGCTGTTCATTCATGAACGTCTCAAGGAATCGGGTATCCCGCCTTCCTTCGATGAAATGAAAGAGGCGCTTGATCTTGCGTCCAAGTCCGGCATCCACAGGCTGATTACTGCCCTGGAGGAACGCGGCTTCATCCGGCGCCTGCCGAACAGGGCGCGTGCGCTTGAAGTTTTGCGTCTGCCAGATTCAATTGCGCCGGGTCTGGCTCCATCGCCTCGAAAGTTTTCGCCCAGCGTCATCGAAGGCAGCCTTGGCCGCAAGCCGGAAACGAAGTCGCCCTTCAAAGCCGGCAATGACGACGACGCCAGCGCGGCAGTCTCCATTCCTGTCATGGGGCGTATCGCCGCCGGTGTCCCGATCGACGCGATACAGCACCGCACTCATTCCATTTCCGTGCCTCCGGAGATGATCATGGGCGGCGAGCATTATGCGCTTGAGGTCAAGGGCGACTCGATGATCGAAGCCGGTATTTTCGACGGCGACACGGTCATCATTCGCAATGCGAATACGGCTCAACCGGGTGAAATCGTCGTTGCTCTCGTCGATGAGGAAGAAGCGACGCTCAAGCGTTTTCGCAAAAAGGGCGCATCCATCGCGCTGGAAGCTGCCAATCCCGCCTATGAAACGCGTATTTTTGGGCCTGATCGTGTCAAGGTTCAGGGCAAGCTGGTCGGCCTGATCCGGCGCTACTGACGGCTCCGAGAGCTAGTCTATGACGCTGCCGGGTGACGATTTCGTACCCGGCGATAGATTTCTTCTCTTTGAATTGTCCGGGCGTTGATAGGGTGCCAATCCCCTCGCCTCACGGGAAAATGCGCGTTGCGTATGCCATGGGCGATAGGGTTTGCTGATAGCAAACTGCAATACCGCTCTTGGTCTGGGTGTTTCGCCCACAAGATCGTCGTAGGATTTACCCAGGAAAATCGCTGCGCTTCCATATTGTGCGAGCTCGCGCTTTCCAACGATTAGCGGCCCGTCGTCGCTACACGGATACTGTGCGGTCGCATCCTCAATCACGATTACAGCAGCCTTTTCGCAAAACGGTTGAGCCGCTTTGGAATCGGAAACATGCGCAATAAGCGCTCCAGACCGATGCGTAGACACGCAGGCTGAATTCGAACAGTCGAATGGTTTTCCTGCAAATTGCGCAAGGCCATTCGAACCTCGATCCGAAGCGGTGGAGTGGGGATCCTTCTTCAAGCTTTGATCTTCAGCCGTAGAATTCTTTTGCTTCGAAATCGGGGCCATCAGATTTTCAGCGTTCAATGCGCGTTTCCAATTGTCGATCGTAAACGCGTTTGGCTTTGCCCGATTGATGGCAAGGCGTTCGTTTTCCAGAACCACCCCGACGAGACGTCCATCTTCTGAAATGAGAATATCGGGAGTTTGTGCAGCAGGCAGAGTTAGGACCCCGGCCACGGCGAACGGTATCGCTAGAAGTCTGATCCGTGTGGTCATCATGGTCGCGAACACAAGCGCAATAGTAATCGCGAGCACTGAGAATATCGGGATCAGGCCGACAGCATCGATGGGTGAGCGTTCGGAAAACCAGACGGATATTTCAATCATCATGGTCAGTCCCCACCCCATTATATAGAGGAACGGCCCATCCAGATTGAAAGGCATTGCGACGGCGGCAATGACGCCGAACGGCATAACGATCGCAGAAACGAACGGCATTGCGGCAAGATTTGCCGCCAAAGTCAGCGGCGACACGCGCTGAAAATGAAAAGCTCCATATACGGTCGTAGCCAGCCCGGCGATGATTGAGGTCGCGGCAAGGCCGACCAGAAACACAACGGCCTGTCGCGATATGAAACGAAACGCCGATGGGCTGCGTTCAGGCGGCGAGCCTCGCCTTCGGGAACGATAATCGGACCAGGCAGCATAAGCGCCGATCAATGCGGCAGTCGCGGCGAACGACATTTGGAAACTTGGCCCGACGACCTCGTGCGGCGAGATAGCGATGACGATCATGGCCGAAATGGCGAGGTTTCTCATACTGAGAGCCGCCCGGTCGAACATGACCGCAATCAGCATCACCGCCAGCATGATGAAACTTCGCTGCGCCGCCACCTCGCCACCCGAGATGAAGAGATATGAGGCAATCGAAAAAAGCGCGATGAAGGCCGAGTATTTCTTCACCGGCCGCCGCGAGGAAAAGGACGGAAAAAATGCGAAGATCGTGCGTAAAGCGACCATTATCGTGCCGGCTACCAACGCCATATGCAGGCCGGAAATGGAAATGACGTGATAGATTCCGGTTCGGCGCATCGCCTCGTTGATCTCTTCCGGTATGCCAGCCCGCACGCCAACGACCAAGGCGGCGGCGATTTCCCCTTCTGGTCCGCCGATCTTTTTCCGAATACGATCCGCAATCGCATTGCGCGCATTTTCTGCGGCGTTCCAGATCGAGAAGCTGCCTGCGCTTTCCGGCATCAATTTCGGCTCACTCAGAAAGAAGCCGCTTGCACCGATGCCGTCGAAATAGCTTTCGAAAGAGAAATCATAACTGTTCGGGCGCACAGGTCCGGATGGTGGCATAAGCCTCACATAGCCCGCCACCGAACTGCCGATCCTGATCGCGTCGGGAACTGTTCTGGCACTGACGCGCGCACGATCCGGCGCATATCGCAGCGTCGGCCGCGACGTTTCCAGAACATCCAGCGTGAGCCGCACGCGACCGCTTGACATGCGCTCGATCGAAACAACGCTTCCCGTCAGATTGGTCGATATTTCCGAACCCAAAACTTTGGTTTGTGCGCGCCAGGTTTCGAGTTTTGCCAATGCAATGCCTGACGAAACCAGAAAAACTGCAAACATCAACAATCGCAAAGTTGGCATTGAACGAAGGAATAAAACGAATGGAAGCAGGCATATCGGCGCGAGAAATACCGGCCATGCCGCTGGTTCGCCTGGCATTGCGAAATACAGAATGATCCCAAGCCCCAGAAAGACCGGGATCAGAACGAATGCCGTGCCGCGATCGATCTCGACGTTGAAGGCTTTGGATAAGCCCGTACCGAAAATACGCAATTTTTCGACCGGACCGGTCGGTTTTGACCGGTCAATCGGCCGCTCATCAACAAGCGCGTAGGGCTGCGTTGTGTTGTAGTCAGGGGCAGTATCCAACAAGACAGGCGAGGCATCGCTCATCACAGATGCCAGAAGCGAACGCTCGCTTACGTCGCCGACAGATGACTTTCCCGCCATGCCCGCCTCCGGCTTGCGCCAGAGCACCCCTTGAACCCCTCACCCCCTATGCTACATGAACCCGACTGAAACGCCATGCGCCGAACCTCTTTCGCGCATTCCAAATCTGGAACCCTTTATGTCCGAAAAAATCGTCACCCGTTTTGCGCCATCGCCGACCGGCTATCTGCATATCGGTGGCGCGCGAACCGCGCTGTTTAACTGGCTGTATTCCCGCCATACCGATGGCACGATGCTTCTGCGCATTGAAGATACCGACCGCGAGCGCTCGACCGACGCAGCCACGGCGGCGATTCTGGACGGCCTGAGCTGGCTCGGGCTGAAATGGGAGGGCGAGCCGGTTTCCCAGTTCGAGCGCGCGCCGCGTCACCGCGAAGTCGCAGAACAACTGGTGCGCGACGGCAAGGCTTATTACTGCTTTGCCTCGCCAGATGAGCTGAACGAGATGCGCGAAAAGGCGCGCGCCGAGGGTCGCCCTCCGCGCTATGATGGTCGCTGGCGTGATCGTGATCCATCCGAGGCTCCGGCAGGGGTCAAAGGCGCTATCCGCGTGAAGGCTCCGATGGAAGGCGAAACAATCGTCATGGATCGTGTGCAGGGCGAGGTGCGTTTTCCGAACAAGGATCTGGACGATTTCATCATCCTGCGCTCGGATGGCAACCCGACTTATATGCATGCGGTGGTGGTCGATGATCACGACATGGGCGTCACCCACATTGTTCGCGGTGACGATCATCTGACGAATGCTGCCCGCCAGACGATCATTTATCAGGCCATGGGCTGGGACGTGCCTGTTATGGCGCACATTCCGCTGATTCATGGTGCGGATGGCGCAAAGCTGTCGAAGAGGCACGGCGCGCTTGGTGTCGAGGCCTACCGAGCAATGGGCTATCTGCCGTCCGCTTTGCTGAACTATCTCGCGCGCCTCGGCTGGAGCCATGGCGATGACGAGATCATGAGCATGGACGATATGATCCGCTGGTTCGACATCGGCGATGTGAACAAGGGTGCTGCGCGCTTCGATTTCGCAAAGCTTGAAGCGGTCAACGGCGTTCATATGCGTCAGATGCCCGATGGGCAGCTTCTGGAGATTTTCATCAACACCCTGCCCTATCTGGAAAACGGCAAGCTGATTTCAGACAATCTCACCGACGAGCGCAAGGCGCAGTTGCTGGCAGCACTTCCCGGCCTCAAGGAGCGTTCCAAAACGCTTGTCGAACTCGCGGAAGGCGCTGCATTTCTGTTCAAGTCGCGTCCTCTCGATGTCGATGAGAAAGCAGCGGCACTGCTTGGTGCCCCTCAGAAGGCAATTCTCGCCGGTGCCCTCGCCGAACTCGAAAAAGTGATCGACTGGAATGCGGCTTCGACCGAAGAAGCGGTGCGCCAGTATGCGGTCGCAAACGAATTGAAGCTTGGTGGTGTGGCGCAGCCTTTGCGCGCCGCACTGACGGGAAGAATCACATCTCCGGGCGTTTTCGACGTTTTGGCCACGCTGGGCCGCGACGAAAGTCTGGGACGTATTCGCGATCAAATCGATTAAGACGCCGCATTACGTGCAGTGCAGCAATATGCCGTCAAGTTAACTTGGCAGGCATTTGGAAATGCGATAGCACAGGCGCGCAATCGATATTTTCCGAGGGACGTTCCTCGGAAACTTTGGCCTTTTGGTGCTGTAATATTAAGGAGCTTGCGATGAGTGACTCGACGGCAAAACTCGAATTGGGTGGCAAAACTCATGAGTTCAAGGTTCGAAGTGGCTCTGTCGGTCCAGATGTAGTCGATATTGCGGCGCTTTATAAAGATGCTGGAATTTTCACCTACGATCCGGGTTTCACCTCCACTGCAAGCTGCGAGTCGCAGATAACCTTCATCGATGGTGATGAAGGCGTTCTCCTTCACCGCGGCTATCCGATCGATCAGCTTGCCGAGCATGGCGACTTTCTCGAAATCTGCTACCTGCTCCTTTACGGCGAATTGCCGACAAAGGCTCAAAAGGAAGATTTCGATTACCGCGTAACGCGCCATACGATGGTGCATGAGCAGATGTCGCGCTTCTTCACCGGCTTCCGCCGCGACGCCCATCCGATGGCCGTCATGTGCGGTGTCGTCGGTGCGTTGTCGGCATTCTACCATGACTCGACCGACATTTCCGATCCGCATCAGCGTATGGTCGCATCGATCCGCCTTATCGCGAAAATGCCGACGATTGCCGCGATGGCATTCAAGTACCATGTCGGCCAGCCCTTCGTTTATCCCAAGAACGAACTGAACTTCGCCGCCAACTTCCTGCATATGTGCTTTGCCGTGCCTTGCGAGGAATACAAGGTGAACCCGGTCCTGGCGCGCGCTATGGACCGCATTTTCATCCTGCATGCCGACCATGAGCAGAATGCCTCGACATCGACCGTGCGCCTTGCCGGTTCGTCGGGCGCCAACCCATTTGCTTGTATCGCTGCAGGCATTGCATGCCTCTGGGGTCCAGCCCATGGCGGCGCCAATGAAGCTGCCCTCAACATGCTTTCCGAAATCGGCCATGTCGATCGCATTCCCGAATTCGTCAATCGCGCCAAGGACAAGAACGACCCGTTCCGTCTCATGGGCTTCGGCCACCGGGTCTACAAAAACTACGATCCGCGCGCCAAGATCATGCAGAAGACGACGCATGAGGTTCTGGGCGAACTCGGCATCAAGGACGATCCGATGCTCGACGTTGCAATCGAACTTGAGCGTATCGCGCTGACCGATGAATATTTCATCGAAAAGAAGCTCTATCCGAACATCGACTTCTATTCGGGCATCACGCTGAAGGCCCTCGGCTTCCCCACGACCATGTTCACCGTTCTGTTCGCTGTTGCGCGCACCGTCGGCTGGATCGCTCAGTGGAAGGAAATGATCGAAGACCCGAGCCAGAAGATCGGCCGTCCGCGCCAGCTTTATACCGGCGCAGCAGAACGCGACTACGTTCCGATCGCAAAACGCTAGTCAGCAAAAAGGGCGCCGATCGGCGCCCTTTTTGTTTACCTGCATTTCAGCTCATCGACCTTGCAGGACACGCACCACGTTGGGCGTAAGCTGGCCGCGAGCACCGGCACTGAGATCCGAGTTCGTCAGGCGGCCTGACGCCACGCCACGGGTTACACGCTGACAATAGACACGTGGTGTATTGCGCACGGAAACATTCATAAGCTTGGCCATTGCCCGCTGCGTTGCGATCGGCTTGCGTGCTATGTTTCTGGTGCAGTTGTTGACGAAATCTGCGCGCAAGGCGGGGCTGCCTTTAAGGGCCTCACGACCGACATCGTAGCTTGCGCCCGTATTGCATCCTGCGATCGCCAGCATTCCTGCCAAAGCAGTCAGTTTTAATATATGCATCATCACCTCTCCTCTTCCTTCAGGGAGATGTGACCAAACTGAAGACGATAATGCAACCCAGCGTGGATAGCGGGGAGACGATACGCTTTATTGCAGATTCCGCGGGCCAGCGATTGCGTCCAGAACGATCCGAGACGCGATGTCACCGGAAGGCTCGCTCGTCGCCATCCGATGCCTGACCTCTGCAAAGCCTTCCTTCTGCCAACGTCGCAGAGGCGTCTCGTCGAGAAGCGGTTCGAGACAACGGGCCAGATAGCCGGGACGCAGGTAGGATTCATAGGCCTCGAATGCTACGGGCCGGTCCGCAATGAGATTTGGCAGCAGCGCCGACCAGGACTTGATCAGGCGCTTTGCGACCTTCATCACCGCATCCACGCGGTAGCAGGAGACGAACGGCACGCCTGCCAGTGCAAGTTCCAGAGAGACGGTACCGGATGCGATAAGTGCTGCATCGGCTTTCCCAAAGGCGCGCCACTTATCTTCCGTACCAAGCAGAATCTCCGGCTTTTCCGGCCAATTCGCCACTGCAGCAGAAACAAGCTCCGCGACATGCGGAACGGTCGGCAGCACGAGGCGCAGATCATGCCCGCGACTGCGCAACAGGTAAACGGTTTCGCCGAAAAGGTCGATCAGGCCGCGAACTTCACTCTTTCGCGAACCCGGCAGCAGAAGCAGCGTCTTTTGGCCGGAACCTCGCTCTATTCGTTGGTCTTGAGACGTCGCAGCAGCAAGCACATTCGCATCATGGCTCAAACGATGGCCAACGAAAGTGCCTTTCGGCCCGCCAAGCCTTTCCAGTTCGGCGGGTTCGAACGGAAGAAGGCATAAAATATGATCGACATAGGGCAACATGGCGCGCGCCCTACCCGGCCGCCATGCCCAGACGCTTGGGCAGACATAATGGACAATCGGAATTTCCGGGCATGATGCACGGACTTTCTTTGCCACGCGCAGCGTGAAATCCGGGCTGTCGATGGTAATCAGGCAATCGGGCTTCTCAGCGCATATCATGCGCGCCGTCTCGCCGATACGGCGGATAAGGCGCGGCAAATCCCGCAGGATCGCAGTGACGCCGACCAATGCGATGTCGCTCGCGTCGAATGGAGGCTTAAGGCCGAGCTCCATCAAATGACGGCCGCCGACGCCCACCAGCTTGATCTCACGGCCCGTCTTGCGGGCAAGGGCGCGCACAATGTCCGCACCCAGCAGATCGCCGGATTCCTCTCCGGAAACGATAGCGATTTTCAGCGGCGCGCTGGAGGTCATGTGTCTTCCCTCCTGGCCAATCCCAATATGAAGAGCCCGCATTCATCGGCGCGGCTCATCACTTCCGGATAGTCGAGAATGAAGGAATATTCCGCTTCGACTGCAATGCCAGCAAGACCTGCACGATGCGCCGCGATGACGGTTGCCGGTCCAATCGTCGGCAAGTCCGCGCGCAATTCCTGCTGCGGCTTTGCGCATTTGACGAGCACGCCGCGTCCCTTGCCAGCAATGCGCCCGTGTGAACGAAGATCGGCCACGCGCTCCAGAAGGCCGTCCGTGCCTTCGATGCCTTCAAGTGCAATCACTCGTCCGCCGATGGCCACGGCCGCCTGCCCTATATCGAGTGCGCCGATCGCCTTTGCTGCGGCCAGGGCAGATTCAATATCGCGCGAATCCGCCGCCAGAGGCCGCGCCTTGGTCATCAGGCCCTCGTCCGCCAGCATGGATGGGACGATTTCGTGCGCGCCGACCACCTTGATACCGGCATCCTCGATGCCACGGATCAGCGTTCGCAAAAGCCCGTCATCGCCGCGCGTAAGCCCTGCGATCAATCGTGGAAGAATGGAAATGAGGGCGAGATTGGGCCGGAGCTTTTTCCAGTCCGGCCTGCGGTCGATCGAGCCAGCCAAAACAGCGTGGGTAACGGATTGCTGCTTCAGCGTCGGGATCAACAGAGCGATCTGCTCCAGCGACAAAACCTTGTGATCGTATGCCTCGAGGCCGGAATCGCTATCCACCTCACCATCGACTATGACGATGAAGGGCTTTTCGCCAGCCGCGGCAATGCTGCGCGCTACATTTACCGGAAGGCGCCCGCCACCGGCGACAACCGCCACCTTGCGGTGGTCAGAATGATGCGGGTCAAGAACCGCTTCAGCCTTCGTCATTGCTGGCGTCGTCATCGCCGCCATCTTTGAGCGGCGGAACGCAAAAATGACGTTTCCCGCGCGACGTGATGAAGTCGATTATTTTCATCGCAGTCGGCGAACTGGAGAACTCGGCCTTCGCCATCTCGACATTCTCGGCAACGGTGCGAGAACGGTCGAAGATCGTCCGGTAAGCCTTTCTCAACAAATGGATTTCGGAGCGCGCCAATCCTGAGCGCTTCAACCCGACAATGTTCAAACCGCGAAGATTTGCGCGATTTCCCATCGCTATTGCAAAAGGAATGACGTCGCCGACGATTGCCGAGCATCCGCCCAGAAATGCATTGTCACCGATGCGTACGAACTGATGAACTGCAGTCAGGCCACCAATATTCACATTGTCGCCGACCTCGACATGGCCGCCCAAAGTGGCGCCATTTGCAAAAGTGGCATTTCGGCCAACGATGCAATCATGCGCGATATGGGAATATGCGAGAAAATTTCCGTTCTCGCCGACTGTCGTCGCACCGCGGCTATCGTCCGTGCCGGTATGCATCGTCACGGCTTCGCGTATGACGCAATTGCGCCCGATATCGAGCGTCGTGCGTCCGCCCTTGTGCTTCGCATTCTGTGGAGGCGCGCCGAGCACGGCCTGCGGATAGACCTTGCTGCCCTCACCCAGTGTCGTAGCACCGATGATCGACACGTGGCTGACGATTTGTACGCCGTCGCCGATGACCGCGTCCGGCCCGATGTAACAAAGCGGTCCGATATGAACGCCGGCGCCGATTTTAGCGCCCGGCTCGATTACAGAGGATGGGTGAATGAAAGTTTCTGCGTGCATAAGGTCTCGCGGATCAGGCGGGTTGCTTGGGCGACATCATAGCGGAAATCTCGGCCTCGGCCGCCTTGTGTCCGTCTACCATGGCTTCACAAGCAAAACGCCATATGCTGCCGCGCTTCTTCAACTTCTTAACATGAATTTCCAGGCGATCGCCCGGAACGACAGGGCGCCTGAATTTCGCATTGTCGATGGTCATGAAATAAACAAGCGACGGACATTCTGTTTCCTGGCTTCGAATGCAGATCGCGCCTGCGGTCTGCGCCATCGCCTCGATAATCAGCACACCGGGCATCACCGGCTGCTCAGGAAAATGGCCCTGAAAATGCGGCTCATTGATGGTGACATTCTTGATGCCGATTGCCGAATTGTCGGCATCCACTTCGATGATGCGATCTATGAGCAGAAATGGATAGCGATGAGGCAAAAGCTTCATCACCTGCATAATATCCAGCGTGTCCATCGTCGTCGTCTGGCCGTCAGCCATCACTGCCACCCCGTGTCGGCTTGAGCTTTGAAAGTTTTCTGATCGCGGCGACGTCGCGCATGAAATCGAGAATCGGCCTTGCCGGAAGGCCAGCCCAGACCTCACCGGCCGGAACGTCGTTCATGAAGCCGCTCGCCGCGGCGAGCTTCGCACCGCTGCCGATGGTCAGATGGTCGGCGAGGCCAACACGTCCGCCCATCATTACGTAATCGCCGACCGTCACCGAACCCGCAATGCCGCAATGGCCTGCAATCACACAATGGCGACCGATGCGGACATTGTGTGCGATCTGTACGAGATTATCGATCTTGGTGTTTTCACCGATCACCGTATCTGCAAGCGCGCCACGATCGACCGTCGTGTTGGCACCGATCTCGACATCGTCCTGAATGATGACACGGCCGATCTGTGGCATGCGCTCAGGCCCTTGAGCGCCTGCGGCAAAGCCGAAACCGTCCTGCCCGATCCGCGCGCCGCCATGAATGACCACGCGGTTGCCAATCATAGCATATTGGACACTGGCGTTCGGGCCGACATAGGAGTCGCGCCCGATCTGGCACGAATGACCGACGATTGCATTGGGAGCAATGAGTGTACGTGCACCAATCGAGACATCCGGGCCGACAACAGCGCCAGCCTCGATGATTACGTCTTCTTCGATCTTTGCAGATGGATGGACGAATGCGCGTTCCGAAATACCAGTCTCACCGCTCACCGGGCCGGGCAAGGCTGCCATCGGGTAGAGAAGCCGGCCGATCTGGGCAAACGCCGACTGCGGACGCGGCGTGACCAGAACAGCGATGCCTTCGGGCACTTTTTGAGCCACGTCGCCCGTGCAGAAAATCGCTGCTGCGTTCAAATCACCGAGGTTCTCCGCATTGCGTTTGCCATCGACAAACACAATTGCGCCCTCGCCGCCCTCCGTGGCGGAAGCGATGGTGGAAATTTGTCGTTCGGCATGAGCAGCATTTACGAGCTGCGCACCGGTCAGGGTCGCTATTTCCAATACAGTGTAGAAACGCGACGGCACGAAGAAAACCGGATCAGACATGTAAGCCTTCTCTTCCGGGCCAAGGAACGGCCCGGAAGCATCGTTTCACGCAATTAGAAGCGCGTCGATATGCCGAAATTGAAGTTCTGCTCGTCGTCGGAGTCTTTTTTGACAACCGGAACGGCATAATCGATACGAAGCGGACCAAATGGCGAAGCCCAGATCAGACCGACGCCGACAGATGCGCGCCATTCCATTCCTACGGACTCAGTCGCAAAAGTAGTCTTGTTGCCGTAAAGGGTTGCCGCATCGGCAAAAACGGCACCCTTCAAGCCGAAGCTTTCAGGAATAACTGGCATCGGGAACTGAGCTTCAGCGGACGCATTGAAATACGTCGTGCCGCCGAGATGATCGTCTGAGTTCCCGTCGTATGGTCCGATACCATTGAAATCGAAACCGCGGATAATGCGATCCGTGCTCTGGAAGTGATCAAAGATACGCAGATCTTTCGAGCCATAAGAAGCAATATGACCCGCACCGCCGCTCAAGAGGCCGACAACGTCGTATTCTTCGTTGAGCGTGTGATAGTAAGAACCGCGACCTGTGAACTTCACCCACTGCGCATCGCCGCCGAGACCGGCAACTTCCGTCGTGAACGTTGCGTACACGCCCGAATGCGGGTTCTTCATGTCGTCGATGCTGTTGTAAAGCAATGTTCCCGAGACAGACGATTTGGTCCACGGGCTTTCCTCAATACCTTGCTGGATCGCCTCCGAAATATCGCACTTCAACGGATCATAATTATCATTGGTCAAGCAGCGATTGCGGAAATCGTAGCGCTCTTCCGTGTAGTTGTAGGCGATCTGCGTCGAGAAGCTTTCCGTGATCGGAAGACCGAGACGCACGGTCGCGCCCGTCAGCTCGCTCTCGTACTTATCGTACTGGCGCGTCTGGCGGTAAATATCGAAACCGGCCGAGATACGGCGACCGAGGAAATACGGCTCCGTGAATGACAAGCCGAAATCGCGAGAATTCCTGCCGCCACCGGCGGAAACGCGAATGAACTGACCGCGACCGAGGAAGTTACGCTCGGTGATCGAGCCTTCCACCGACGGACCAGGCGTTGCGCCGCCCGTGGTGTAACCTGCACCGATCGAGAATTCACCCGTCGACTTTTCAACCACATCGACGACCAGGATAACCTGATCAGGCTCGGAACCCGGAGCGGTCGAAACTTCGACGCGCTCAAAGTAATCAAGGGCTTCAAGGCGCTTCTTGGCGCGCTGGATCAGAACCTGATTGAACGCATCACCTTCGGCGATATCGAATTCGCGACGAATTACATAGTCACGCGTACGGGCGTTGCCGCGGATTTCGATGCGCTGGACGTAAGCGCGCGTGCCCTGATCGACGGTATAAACGACCGAGATCGTCTGGTTTTCGAAGTTACGGTCGCCACGCGGCGTTACCTGAGCGAAGGCATAGCCAAGGCCTGCCGCACGCTCGGTAAGGGCAACGATCGAATCTTCAACCTTCTTGGCGCTGTAGACATCGCCTTCACGCGAATCGACCAGCGGCAGAAGGGTCTGACCATCGAGCTCGGGGATCGTGCTTTCAACGCTGACGCCACCAAACTTGTAGCGCGCACCTTCTTCAACGGTGATCGTCACCGTGTACTGATTGTTCGCTTCGTCCAATTCACCGAATGCCGAAACGACGCGGAAATCCGCATAGCCGCGGTTGTAGTAGAAGCGACGAAGGGCTTCTTCGTCCGCACGCAGGCGATCTTCATCATAGATGTCATCACGCAGCAGGAACGAAAGGATCGTGGACTTCTTGGTCGCAATCACGTCCGAAAGACGACGATCGCCGAACGCAGTATTGCCGACGAAATTAACCGCCGCGATTTTCGTGCGATCACCTTCGTTGATGTTGAACACGACATTCACGCGATTGCCGCCGAGGTCCATGACCTGCGTGGTGACAGTCGCATCATCGCGGCCGATGCGGGCATAGGCTGCGCGAATGGCTTCAGCATCCGTTTCCAGCGCCGGGGCCGAGAAAGTTCCGCGCGGCTTCACCTGTACGGTGTTGATAAGCTGCACGTCCTTGATCTTGCTGTTGCCCTGGAAGAGCACCTGATTGACAACCTGCAGCTCGGAAACCTGCACGACAAGCGTCGAGCCCTGCTGATTGATACGGACATCGGAGAACAAGCCGGTAGCGAAGAGCTTCTTCACCGCCTCGTCGATGTCAGCGTTGGAAAATGAGCCGCCCGGACGAATACCCACATAGTTGCGGATCGTCTCTGCATCGACGCGTTGATTGCCACGCACATCGATATTGTTGACCACAGCAGCTTGCGCAGCAGAAACCGCTGCAACCTGCAAAGCCACAGACCCCGGAACAACCAGAGCGGCGGACATGGCCACCGCGGATGCGGCGCTCAGGAAATTAGATGATGCCTTCATAGGGCTTTATAACCTTTTTCTCGAAGTCCCCACGGCGAGAAAGCCGGACGTCGCGGTAAATTCTCGTACCGTATTAACCGGATTTTCCTTACAAGCAAGGCTTCTGGTTAAATTGTAACTACTTCGCCGCACGGCGTGGCATTCGCGTCACGCTTACAGGCCGTTATGGTTAAAACCACCTCAACGAGCGCGGCGTTTGTAGCGAATTTCTTCATAATTTCAGCAACCAAACAGATCATTCCAGAAAACGAAGAGCATGAAGCCGAGCACCAGAAACATCCCTACCCGATAGATCAGATCCATCACACGTTCCGAAACCGGCCGCCGCATCACGGCCTCGGCTCCATAAAACATCAGATGTCCGCCATCGAGCGGCGGAATCGGCAAGAGGTTCAGAATTCCGATTCCCACAGACAGCAAAGCGACAAGTTGCACAAGCCACTCGAAGCCGAGATTGGCAGCTTTACCAGCCATATCGGCAATTTTCACCGGCCCGCCCAATTGGCACTTGTCCTCACGCCCAACGACGAAGCGCTGCAGGAACTGCCCAGTGCGCGCAATAATGTGGCCGGTTTCCTTTACCGCCTCTACCAGCGCGCCTGCCGGGCCATATTCAATTACGCGCGGCTGCCCCATCTGCTCGTTGTTCACAACGCCGATGACGCCAAGTTTGATCGTGTTTCCAAGCGCATCCTGCTGCTCGGAAATTTCCGGCGTCGCCTTGAGAGTCACCTCCCGCTCGCCGCGCAGCATAACGAAGTCGATGGAATCGCCTGCCCTGCCCGAAACAAGCCTCTGGACATCGGCAAACGTCTGAACCTTCTGACCGCCAACGCTGACAAAACGGTCGCCGGGCTCAAATCCGGCCAGTGCCGCAGGGCTTTCCGCACGCACTTCGGCAACGGTCGGTTCGCTCACGAATTTGCCGTAAGTCACGAAAAGAACTGTGAAAACCGCAATGGTCAGCAGGAAATTGAAGAGAGGTCCGGCGAAAACAGTCGCCGCGCGTTTCCAGACCGGCTGGGTGTGGAACGCGACCTTGCGCTCTTCGGGCGTCAGCGCATCCATCTCGCCGGAATTTGGCGTGCTCGTCGCGTTCATGTCGCCGACGAATTTCACATATCCGCCAAGCGGAATGGCTGAAAGCTTCCAGCGCGTGCCACGCTTATCGTTGAAGCCAATCAATTCCGGGCCGAAGCCGATCGAGAACGCCTGCACACCGATGCCGCACCAGCGACCGACCAGATAGTGGCCCATTTCGTGGACGAACACGACAACCGTCAGAACGAAAAGAAAAGGTACGATCGTGCCGATCAGGATGCCGTTGGTGCTGAACAGTGCGGAAATTATCTCGTTCAATTCAAACCCTCGGTCGGAAACTCACGCGACACAGAAGCTGAATGTGGCTTCAAACCGGGCGAATCCGTGGCGTTCACGGCGTGATTTTTATCCAGCCACAGAAAGGAGCTAGATTGAGAAGAAAACATGCGATGGATGATCGGCCGAGCCGAGCGCCCACCCGATCAGGTACATGGCAAAAGCTGCCGCGACAAGCCCGTCGGCGCGATCCATAACGCCGCCGTGGCCCGGTATCAGGTGACCGGAATCTTTGACGCCATGCCGCCGTTTCACCCAGGATTCGAAAAGATCGCCGAGTTGCGAAATCACTGACAGGAATGCAGCCACGATTATCAGAAAGAAAGTCGCACCTGTTCCTACAAACGCGGCAATCAAAAAACCGCCCAGAATTCCGCCAATCGTACCGCCGATTGCACCGCTCCACGTTTTTCCTGGTGAGATGGCAGGCGCCAGCTTGGGGCCGCCAATGGCGCGCCCGACGAAATAGGCCAGAATGTCGGTGGTCCAGACAATTGCGAACAGGAACAGGATCGCGACGAGGCCCGATGCGTCACCATCACGCAGCATTGCAATGGCCAGACCGGAAAGGGATGCGTAGACAAAACCGCCCGCGTCCCATCGCGTGGTCATTCCGGCTTTCGCGCAAATAATAAGAGCGATTGCCGCCAGCACTATGAAGCCGATCAAGAGATTGGCGCTAACTCCGCCGACCAGAGCGACCATAAAAACAAGAATCAGGATTTCCGGCAGCATCGCAAGGCTGCCTGAAACACGGTTGGCCAAGGCACCGCGCGACATCACTGCCCACTCATAGAACATGGCACCGGAAATCAGCGCAGCCAGAATGCGAAACGGCAAGCCGCCAAGCCATGTGATGAGAAGAACGGCAGCGCCAAGCACGATCGCCGAGATTATGCGGAGCTGGAGATTGCTCATCTCCTTCACGACGCGAACTCCTGCTCGGTGCGACCGCCGAAGCGTCGTTCGCGGCGCGAGAACTGATCAAGCGCCTGATTGAGATGATCGGATGTGAAATCCGGCCAGTAGCATGGCATGAAGACCAACTCGCTATATGCCGCCTGCCAGAGCAGGAAGTTCGAAAGGCGCATTTCGCCGCTGGTGCGGATCACCAGTTCAGGATCGGGAATGCCTGCCGTATCGAGAAATCCGCCAAAGGTTTCAGCGGTTACGGATTCAAGTTGCAAGTCACCATCCATCGCGGCGCGGGCCATTCTCTTTGCAGCGCGCAATATCTCGTCCCGACCGCCGTAGTTGAAGGCAATCACGAGCGTCATATTGCGATTTTCAGCGGTCTTTTCTTCAGCCGCCTCAAGCAATTTGCGGATTTCAGGCTGCAAACCTTCGCGCTCACCGACGATCCGAACGCGAACACCATTTCCGTGAAGCTCGTTCAGATCCTTGTGGATGAAGATTTTGAGCAATCCCATAAGGTCGCTCACTTCGGATTGCGGCCGCGTCCAGTTTTCCGAAGAAAACGCGTAGACCGTCAGCCATGGAATGCCCTTTTGGCCAACTGCGCGAACGATCCGCCGCAATGCCTCCACGCCCGAGCGATGGCCGGCAACGCGCGGCAGACCGCGCTCCTTGGCCCAACGGCCATTGCCATCCATGATTATCGCGACATGCGCGGGATTGGTCATTGTTCTGTTTTCAGTAGCCTCAGGCGTTTCCGTCAAACCTGCATGATTTCAGCTTCTTTGCCCGTCAGAAGACTATCGATCGAGCTGATCGTGTCATCGGTCAGCTTCTGCACCTTGTCGGATTGAGTGCGGGCATCGTCCTGCGAAATATCGCCGTCTTTTTCGAACTTCTTCAGTTGGTCCATGCCGTCGCGACGCACATGCCTTACCGCGACGCGGGCGTTTTCAGCATAGGTGTGGGCGATCTTCACCAGTTCCTTGCGGCGCTGTTCGTTCAGTTCCGGCAAGGGAATGCGAAGATTGGTGCCGTCCATGATCGGATTGAAGCCGAGATTCGATTCCCGGATCGCGCGATCGACTGCGCCGACAAGCTGCTTGTCCCACACGGAAACCGAAATCATGCGCGGCTCTGGAACTGACACGGTCGCAACCTGGCTGATCGGCATGGGCGATCCATAAGCCTGCACCTGAATGGGATCGAGAAGATTGCTCGAAGCGCGTCCGGTACGAAGCGACGCCAAATCGTGCTTGTACGCGCTGATGGCACCTTCCATGCGACGCTGCAGATCGTTCAAATCGAAGCTCATTCTTTCCTCCTGAATTAGGCGGTCAATTTCGAATTACGTTTCGGAGACGACCGTGCAACGGCCAGCCCCTCTGAGAATGTCGCCGAGACCGCCTTCTTCATGTATCGAATAGACGATTATCGGTATGTTGTTTTCGCGTGCAAGCGCAATCGCCGCCGTATCCATGATCGACAGGCCTTTGACCAGCACCTCCTGGTGGGTGATCCTGTCATAGCGCGTTGCGGTCGGATCTTTTTTCGGATCGGCCGAATAGACGCCGTCGACTTGCGTGCCCTTCAAAAGCGCGTCCGCGCCGATTTCGGCGGCCCTTAGAGCCGCTGCCGAATCCGTGGTGAAGAAGGGGTTGCCCGTGCCGCCGGCGAAGATGACGACCTTGCCGGCATTCATGTAGGCGGTCGCCTGGCGCTGCGAGAAGCTTTCGCAAATCTCTGGCATGGCAATTGCCGAGAGAACAACCGTTTCCACGCCAAGCTTGACCAGCGAGGTGCGCAGCGCCAGCGAATTGATGACGGTTGCCAGCATTCCCATGTGGTCGCCGGTTACGCGGTCGCCGCCCTTGGAAGCGACTGCAACGCCGCGGAAGATGTTTCCGCCGCCGATCACCACGCCGACCTCAACACCCAGCGAGCGGGCTTCGGCTATGTCTGCGGCGATGCGATCCACCACCGAAACGTCGATCCCGAACCCCTGTTCGCCCATCAATGCTTCGCCGGAAGCTTTGAGCAGCACGCGGCGATATAGGGGCTTAGATGTCATCAGGGGCCTCGTGGAACACTATCTTGGCTGTCCGATACACGAAGGGCGCCGCGATGTCACGCGGCGCCCTTCGTCAAATCGATGCTGGCAACGAATCCCACAAGGGATTGATGCTGCGTTACTTTTTAACCGCTGCTGCTACTTCCGCTGCGAAGTCGGTTTCTTCCTTCTCGATGCCTTCGCCAAGAGCGAAACGCAGGAAGCCGGTGAGCTTTGCAGGAGCGCCGATTTCCTTTTCAGCTTCCTTGAGAGCCTGCTCGACCGTCACATCGGGGTTGAGAACGAAGGCCTGCTTGAGCAGAACGACTTCCTCGTAGAACTTGCGCATACGGCCTTCCACCATCTTTTCGATGATGTTTTCCGGCTTGCCGGATTCGCGAGCCTGATCCGAGAAAAGCGCCTTTTCACGAGCAACTGCCGAAGCGTCGACTTCTTCAGCCGTCAGTGCGAGCGGGTTGGTCGCTGCGACATGCATGGCAACCTGACGCGCAAAAGCGCGGGCGGCATCTGCATTGCCGGTCGTCTCGATAGCAACCAGAACACCGAGCTTGCCGAGGTTGTCGGCAACCGCGTTGTGCACATAGGTTGCGACAGCGCCGTTCGAAACCGAAAGCTTTGCCGAGCGGCGGAACGAGAGGTTTTCGCCGATCGTGCCGACAGCGTCCTTGATTGCGTCAACGACGGATTTGTCGGAGCCCGGATATTTTGCAGCCGAAACAGTCTCGCTCGAACCGTCGGTCGCCAGAGCGACCTGCGAGACGTTGCGGACGATGTCCTGGAACGCGTCGTTGCGTGCAACGAAGTCGGTTTCCGAATTGACTTCGACGACAACCGCGCCGCTTGCATCGGATGCAACGCCGATTAGACCTTCGGCAGCCGTGCGGCCAGCCTTCTTGTCGGCCTTGGAGATACCCTTCTTGCGCAGCCAATCGACCGCTGCTTCGATATCGCCGTTCGTTTCGTTCAGCGCTGCCTTGCAGTCCATCATGCCTGCGCCGGTCAGGTCGCGCAGTTCTTTGACCTGTGCTGCCGTAATGCTCATTGTGACCTCTTTGTTCGAAATGCGTTCGCGCACCATCGACAATCGATGATGCGCCGGACGCCGGCGCGACGATGCGCGCCGAACATCAACGATTTAAGACCTGTCGGCCTTAACTTATGCTTCCGGCTTTTCGGCCGGGGCTTCGCTCAAAGCAGGCTCAATCGGAGCTTCTTCGGAAGCGCCGACATCAACGCCGAACGAACCCTGCTGACGCGCAATGCCGTCGATGGCAGCGCGGGCTGCGAGGTCGCAATAGAGCGAGATCGCACGGGCCGCGTCGTCATTGCCGGGGATCGGGAAGTCGATGCGGTCCGGATCGCAGTTGGAATCGATGATCGCAACGACCGGGATGCCAAGACGCTTGGCTTCCTGAATGGCGATTGCTTCCTTGTTGGTGTCGATCACGAACATCAGGTCAGGCGTCGAGCCCATGTCCTTGATGCCGCCGAGAGCCTTGTTGAGCTTCTCGCGTTCGCGGTCGAGGTTCAGACGCTCCTTCTTGGTGAAGCCCTGAGCTTCGCCAGCCAGCATCTCGTCGAGCTTGCGCAGGCGAGCGATGGAGTTGGAGATCGTCTTCCAGTTGGTCAGCATGCCGCCGAGCCAGCGCGAATTGACGTAATACTGAGCCGAACGCTGAGCAGCGTCCGCCACGATGTCCGAAGCCTGGCGCTTCGTGCCGACGAACAGAACGCGGCCGCCCTTGGCGACGGTGTCCGAAATCTGCTTCAGAGCCTGGTGCAGCAAAGGCACGGTCTGGCTGAGGTCGATGACGTGGATGTTGTTGCGTGCGCCGTAGATGTAAGGCGCCATTTTCGGGTTCCAGCGGTGAGTCTGGTGGCCGAAGTGAACACCAGCTTCCAAAAGCTGGCGCATGCTGAAATCAGGCAGAGCCATTCTAGTTTTCCTTTCCGGTTGGCCTCCACGGACACCGACGCTTCGGGACTATCCCTCTGCGCCACCGGAGGTTTCTGTCGGATTTCTCCCGAGCAGACACCAAAGTCCGTGTGTGGAATGAGCGCGCATATAACTGCACCTTTGCGCAAAAGCAAGCGGAGCCAAGCTTTTCACATGCGCTTCGGCTTACGGGTGCAACGCACAAAGAGTTCGGGTGCGTTGCACAACGTTACTTGTGCCTTATGGCGCTTTGATGGTTGCTTGGTGCTTTCACATAAATTGAATTGCTTGAAATGATTTTTGAATTTTCCGATACGGGCCAGCAATCAGATAGCGATGTCTGTATCGTGGGAGCCGGTCCGGTCGGTCTCGCCCTTGCATTCAAATGCGCCGCTCAAGGCCTCTCGGTTACGGTTCTGGAATCAGGTGGCGCCGACACCGACAACGACCAGAATGTGCTTGGCCCAGTCGAGATCCTGACGCCGCATCACGCCGAAACAAGCCTCACAACGAGACGCGGTATCGGCGGAACCTCCATTCTCTGGGGCGGCCGCTGCGTCACGCTCGACGACATCGATTTTCAGCCACGCGATTTCGTCGCCTTTTCAGGCTGGCCGATAAGTCACCGCGAAATCGCCCAACATTATGACGAGGCGCTGTCGTTTCTCGGCTACGGTCGCGACGACGATGCTCTCCGGCTGGCAGCAGCCGAAGCATCGGGCGATATCGTCGACGATTTCCTTGAACGCTGGAGCGCAAAGCCGGACCTCAAAGATTTGCATGAAGCCCAGTTGCGCAAATCGGAGCGCATCACGGTCCGGCTCGGATCGACCGTCACCGCGATCGCCTTGGATGCGTCCGGGGCCAAAGTAACCGGTGTCCACGTCCGATCACGAGGAAGCGATTCTTTTATACGGGCGAAATCTTATGTGCTGGCCAGCGGTGGCCTCGAAAACGCTCGTCTTCTCCTGGCGGCCCAGCAGCTTTGGCCCGATAAATTCGGGGGGCCGGATGGGGCGCTTGGGAGATTTTATTGCGGCCACCTCACCGGCTATCTCGCAGCGATCCGTTTTGCGAAGCCCGATTTCGCCAAGCGCCTCTGGTACCGAAAGAATCGCGATGGCTCGCACATACGGCGGCGGCTGGCGCTTAGCCAGGAAGCGCAACTGAAGCACTCGCTGCTGAACGGCGCGTTCTGGCTCGACAGTTTCTCGGTTGCAGACCCTGAACATGGCAGCGGCGCACTGTCGATGCTCTATGTCTGCATGGCTATGCTCGGTCTCTATCCGAAGGTGGGAAATGGTCTTGCGCCCTCGCCCACCGAACCGAAAGCGCGAAATTATCGCCGGCATTTTTCCAATATCCGGCAGGATCCCCGGCTTCTTACCGGCACGTTTCACGTTCTTTCGCAGCTTGTAGGAAGGCGACTCGGAAAGAAAATCTTTGCTCTCGCCAATCCCGAGAACCATTATCTGCTGCGCTATCACACCGAACAGGTGCCCGATCCGACCAGTCGCGCCACTTTAAGCGAGCGCGAGGACGGGGCAGCACTACCGCGCCTGAGCGTCGATTTTCATTTCCAGAAGCAGGATGTCGAATCGGTCGTCCGGTCTCACGAAATCATCGATGAATGGCTTCAAAGCGAGGGAATCGGCCGACTTCACTATCTGACCGCACCCGAACGCCGCGATGAAGCCGTGCTCAATCAGGCGCTGGATGGCTATCATCAGATCGGGCTGACGCGGATGTCGGAAAGCCAATCGACCGGCGTGGTCGATCGCAACTGCCGGGTTCACGATGTCGCGAATCTATTCGTCGCAGGAAGCTCGGTGTTTCCGACTGCGGGACAGGCAAACCCGACGCTTCCCGCGGTAGCGCTCGCCTTGCGGCTCGCAGATCATCTCGGAAATCTGGTAAAACGCGTCTAAGCGCTTTACTTGTCGCAGGTCTGCTTTGGCGCAGGCTTGAACAGCGAAAGATTGACCAGCTTACCCGTCATGGAAAACTCGCCGTAATCCATCAGCAGGTCGCGCGTCAGGCCATTTTCATGAAGCTTGAAGCTGATCCTGTATTCCGGCACCTCTTCGCCGCCGCCATTGTCGAGATCGAAATAGGCGATATCAACCGGCCAGTAGGCGTCTTTTTCAAGACCGGCCAGTACCGGGCGCTCCGGGTCGTCTGACTTCACTTCGCTCTTCTTGCCGACGACGACGGTCGTCGTCATCACCTTGTCGGCGTCTTCGGAGCCATCGAACAGATTGGTCTCGTAGAAGGTTTCGCCCTTCTCCGCCTTGTCGATCATTTCCACCAGATGCTGGGTTGGAAACTGCGTCTTGCCGAGTTCGAGACTGTTGGCATCCGGCTTGTCGATCTGCACCTTGAGGCCGGACGGCTCGACTTCCGCCGTGCCTTTCAGTTCCCGATCCAGATTCTGATCGACGAAGGATTTGGTGACGAAATTGAACGTCTTTCCGTCTCCGCCCTCGAAAGTCGTCGTCTGCTGATCCGTCATTTGCGACTTATCACCCGTCTGTATCTGGGTCACGAAGCGGAAATTGACGGTGTAGCCTTCGCAAGGTGATCCGTTGAATTCGTAGACCATGCGGCCAGACAGACCCGTAATGCCCGAACGATCGGAGGCCTTGTCCAATACGAGGTCATAGACAGCGCGGTGCGGCGCAAGGACAGGTGCTGCCGAGGCTTGCGCCGAAAAAAATACCAGGGTCGAAAACAGGGAAAGCGGAACGAGGCGCGATGCGCGCATGAACGAACTCCATTCGACGGCATGAATACCGCTGTGAAAGTTGGGCATTCTAAAAAAAGTCGTGGCGGAAGCGAGGCAAAAATAGCAGTTTCCAGCAGTACCAGTATCAAACATCAAAAGAGGTAAACGCAATGAGCGACACAATCGAGAGCCGTCTGGCAGATTTGGGAATTACGCTGCCAGTCGCCGCTGCACCTGCCGCGAATTACGTTCCTTTCGTTCAGACCGGAAATTTCGTGTTCACCGCGGGCCAGTTGCCTCTCAAGGATGGAAAACTGGCGGCAAGCGGATTGCTCGGGCGCGATCTCGACACCAAAGCGGGCCAGGAAGCCGCAAAGCTTTGCGCAATCAACATTCTGGCGCAGGCAAAAGCCGCACTAGGCGATCTCGAAAAGATCAAAAAGCTGGTGAAGATCACCGTATTCGTCGCTTCCGACACCGGCTTTACCGAACAGCACCTCGTGGCCAACGGCGCATCCGACTTCCTGGTGGAAGTGCTCGGCGAGCGCGGAAAGCACGCACGTTCCGCGGTTGGCACGGCAGTTTTGCCGCTGAATGCCGCCGTCGAGATCGAAGCCATTATTGAAACCGCGTGAGTTGCCTCAATGTCCGACATTTCCTGGCTGACCAGCCGGCCGATTGCCCATCGCGGCTATCACGACCTGAACAATAAAATCTGGGAAAATACCCTCTCCGCCTTCGGTCGAGCGATCAAAAAGGGCTACGCGATCGAATGCGACGTGCATTTGTCGTCGGATGGCGTTCCAGTCGTTTTTCATGATGACGGCTTGAAGCGTCTTGCTGGAACGGACGGTTATGTGTGGCAGCGAACGGCTGCGGAATTTGGTGCCATGCAGATTGGCGGCACCGCCGACCACGCTCCCACCCTCAAGGAAATGCTCGACTTCGTTGCCGGGCGCGTGCCGCTCGTCATCGAGCTGAAAGGTACACCGGGAAAGGATGATGGACTGGTCGAGCGTGTCTGCACGCTTCTGCGCGCCTACGAAGGACAAGCCGCGATCATGTCCTTCGATCATTGGCTGATCCGCGAATTTCCCAAACACGCCGAAGGAATTCCGGCGGGGCTGACAGCATGGGGTTCAGAACAACACGAGCTGGAAGCGCATTTCGCCATGCTCGGCAACGGCATTTCCTTCGTATCTTACGCCGTTGACCATCTGCCGAACCCGTTCGTCAGTTTTGTGCGTGGCAAGCTTGGGATGCCGGTCATCACCTGGACGGTTCGAAACGACAAGGCGGTAGCGCAGACATTCGAACATGCGGATCAAATGACGTTCGAAGGCTTCGAACCCGAAGCCGCTTCCGTTTAAAGCGAACATGCCACCCATTGTTTTGCCGTTGCCAAGGCGTAAGTAAGCGACATGGACAAAAGCTCGGCAGATGAAGGCGAAGGAAACGGCGGAGAGTTCGTTATCCGCGCCGTTCCGGGGATGGGAAGCTTCACAGAAAGCGAATGGAATGGCCTTTCCGGCAGCTCAAAAGAAACTTTAGAAGAAGCATACAACCCTTTTATTTCGTTCAAATTTTTACAAATACTTGAAGAGTCTGGATGCGTCAGCCCAGGATTGGGCTGGCAGGGACATCATTTGCGACTGGAAGCGCCGGACGGCGCACTTCTCGGTGCCGTTCCGTGCTATCTGAAATCGCATAGCCAGGGCGAATATGTCTTCGACCATGGCTGGGCGGATGCATTTGAGCGCGCCGGCGGGCGCTACTATCCCAAGCTTCAATCCTGTGTGCCTTTCACGCCTGCGACCGGGCCACGGCTTCTGTCATCGCGTGCAGCGAACGCACAGGCCGTAAAGGCGGCCCTCGCCGCCGGTCTGAAAACCGTTACCGACCGGCTCGGCGCTTCATCATCGCACGTCACCTTTGCGCAGGAAGACGATATGCTGGCGCTTGAAGAGGCAGGGTTCTTGCCGCGAACCGACCAGCAATTCCATTTTTTCAACGAAGGCTTTTCGACCTACGAGAACTTTCTGGAAACGCTCGCCTCGCGAAAGCGCAAGGCTTTGCGCAAGGAGCGGCGCGAAGCGCTTTCGTCAGGCATAGAGATAGAATGGCTAACCGGAAGTGATTTGACGGAAGCCGTATGGGACGATTTCTTCGCCTTCTACATGGATACCGGCAGCCGCAAATGGGGTCGCCCATATCTCACGCGGAAATTCTTTTCGCTGATTGGCGAGCGAATGGCCGACGACGTGCTGCTCGTCATGGCGCGCCGCGCGGGAAACTATGTTGCGGGCGCGATCAATTTCATCGGCTCAGACACACTTTACGGACGAAACTGGGGCTGCATCGAGGATCATCCCTATCTGCATTTCGAAGTTTGCTACCATCAGGCAATCGATTTCGCGATCGAGCGCGGCTTGCGTGTCGTCGAGGCCGGCGCACAAGGGGAGCACAAGCTGGCGCGCGGTTATCAGCCGGTCATCACCCATTCCGCTCACTACATCTCACATCCGGGACTGCGCCGTGCAATCGCCGATTATCTGCAGCGTGAACGACGCGACGTCGAAGACACGAAACAATATCTCGATGAGCACACACCGTTTCGCAAGACCGGCAACGAGCCGCAAGATTGACGCGGCATGCATGCTCGCTCTATGCAATCGACTAAAGAGAGGGACGAGATGGGCACTTACGACGACACCAATGTCTTTGCTAAAATCCTGCGCGGCGAACTTCCGTCGCACAAGCTTTACGAAGACGACGACACCTACGCCCTGATGGACATCATGCCGCGCGGCGACGGCCATTGCCTGGTGATCCCGAAGAAGGCCTCACGTAATATTCTCGACGTCGAGACCGACAGTCTCGCAGCGGTTGCAAAAACAACGCAAAAGCTGGCTCGCGCCGTAAAGAAGGCGTTCGACGCCGATGGCGTCACCGTTCAGCAATTTAACGAAACTGCGGGCGGACAGATCGTCTTCCACCTTCATGTCCACATTATTCCGCGCTTCGAAGGCGTTGCGTTGCGGCCGCATAGCGGCAACATGGAAAAGCCGGAAATTCTTGCCGCGAACGCAGAGAAAATCCGCGCCGCTATAGAAGTCTGATTTCACCGCGCGGGCTTTATCTCCGCGAATATCAGCATGAACGGAAAGGAATAGGGCTGTGCCAAGCTATGACATTCTGTTCAACGCCTTCGTGACGATCCTCGTCACGATCGACCCGCCCGGCCTCGCCCCGCTTTTTCTCGCCGTCACCCGCGGCATGACACGAGATGAACGCAAGCAGGTATCGATCCGGGCGAGTGTCATCGGCTTTTTAATTCTCGCGATCTTCGCATTGGCCGGTGCCTTCATTCTCAATTTGTTCGGCATCACCCTGCCCGCTTTCCGTGTAGCGGGTGGAATTCTGCTTTTCGTCATCGCGTTCGACATGATTTTCGAGCGTCGTCAGCAGCGGCATGAAAACAGCGCGACCGTCGCCATCACCAAGGACATGATCCATAACGTCGCCGCCTTCCCGCTGGCGATCCCATTGATCGCCGGTCCGGGTGCCATCTCGGCAACGGTTCTGCTTTCAGGATCGTTTCAAGGCTGGTCGGCACAAATCGCGCTCGTGGCGATCATCCTCGTCTGCCTGCTTCTGACCTATCTCGTCTTCATTCTGGCAGAACGTGTCGATGGCCTGCTTGGGCATACCGGACGCTCGATACTGACCCGTATTCTCGGCGTTATTCTCGCGGCGCTGGCCGTGCAATTCATCGCCGATGGCGTGAGGGCGCTTATCGCCGTCTGAACAGGAGAAACTGCAATGCGTCTTTTACTGGCAGCTGCACTTTCCATGAGTTTCAGCGGCACAGTATCCGCTCAAGACTACAATTCGATGAGCACAGACGAGCTCAAATCGTCGCTTACCTCCGCACATCCCGCCGCCTACTACATTTTGGCAAACAAGCTCTTTTACAGCGGTAAAAAAGACGAAGCCGTTTTCTGGTTCTATGCCGGACAGCTTCGTTACCGCGTGCACCTCGCCTGTCCACTGGATCAGGGCAAGTCGGGAGATGCTGCACTTTTCGGCTCATTCTCCGAAGTCATTGGCCGCCCGCTGAACGAGTATGCGTTCGGCGATGTCGATGAAGCGGTGAAAACCATCGATGCGGCCCTGGAATGGGACGCCCGCAATAAGAATGACTTCACATCGAAAACGAAATGCGCGAGTCAGCTTGCGCAAAATCGCGCCGGCTTGCAGTCACTCCGGGATTCCATGATCAAGCAGGCAGATGACATTCGCGCCAAGCGAAAAGCGAACGGATTGCCAAACAGATAGCTCCGCTCAATCAGAAAAATACGAAGCCTGCCAGAATGAAAGTCGGGATCAGAACTGCGCCTGACCACGCCATGTAGCCGAAGAAGCTCGGCATTTTGACGCCCTGACCGCGCGCAATCGCATAAACCATGAAGTTCGGGGCGTTGCCGATATAGGTGTTCGCTCCCATGAACACCGCGCCGGCGGAAATCGCGGTCAGCGTTCTGGCGAGCGTCGTCATCAGCACCTGCGGGTCGCCACCGGCGAGTTCGAAGAAAACGAGATATGTCGGTGCGTTGTCGAGGACAGACGACAATATTCCGGTCATCCAGAAATATGCCAGATCGTTCGGCGCGCCGTCCGGCCCGGTGACGAGCGAGACCAGCGGGGCAAATGCGCCGCCAAGACCCGCTTGAAGAATAGCGATGACGGGAATGATGCAGATGAAAATGCCTGCGAAAAGCTTCGCGACTTCGAGGATCGGCCCCCAATTGAAGCCGTTTGCCTCGCGGAATTCCTGGCGTGAGATAGCGAGCGAAAGGAGTGCCAAAGCGAGGATGATGGCGTCGCGCAGGAGGTTCTGCAATTCGAGTTCAACACCGAATACGGTGAAAGAAATGCCGGGATTCCACGTTCCAGACATGAGAATTGCGAGGATCACACCACCAAGAAGCGGCAAATTCACCAATCCGCGTACGCGAATTTTGGAATCGGGCGTCGGATCTTTGATTTTCGGGAGGCCGTCTTCGCGGCGATGCAGGATCACATCGAGAACAATGAACACACCCAGCACGATGCCGCCGACAAACGCGGCTTCCCAGATCAAGTGAGAGGTCGTCCAGAAGAAATCGACGCCGCGCAGGAATCCGATGAACAGGGGCGGATCGCCAAGCGGGGTCAGGGAACCGCCTATATTGGAGACGAGGAAGATGAAGAAGATGACGACATGCGCGTTGATCGGGCGATTGTCATTTGCGCGAATAATCGGCCGGATCATGATCATCGACGCGCCGGTCGTACCGACCACCGATGCCAGCAACGCGCCGATCAGCAAAATGCCCGCATTTATCGCCGGCGTTCCGTGGATGTTGCCGGAAATCAATATCCCGCCCGCGATCGTAAACAGCGCGAACAGCAGGATGATGAACGACATATATTCCAGCAGCATCGTGTGAGCCACCGATGTCAAAGCGATCGACGGCCCGTAGAGCAGAACCATCGGAACGATCACCATAAGCGAGCAGAGCGCGGTGATCTTGCCGTAGTGATGCTCCCACACATGCGGATAGAGCAGCGGTCCGGTTGCGATGCACAGAAGTATGCCAGCGAAAGGCAGCGCCCATAGCAAAGACATGCTCTCGCCAGGCAATCCTTCCGCGGCGAAAGCAGGCGACGCCGATAAAACGAACAACAGCAGCAATGCCGACCTTATCAAGCCGCTTCTCATCCCCGCCATGTTTCCCCCTGCCGGTAACGTCCTACCCGTCTTTACGAAACCGGGCCGTCCAATTGCTTGTTATTCATACGTCAAGATGCCCTCACGAAGGGCACCTTCTTTGTCGGCTTATGTGCCGGAAAAAATTACTTGCTGACGATCAGAACGGAATTTCGTCGTCGAGATCGCGGTTTCCGCCACCGCCACCACCGCCACCACTACTACCGCCCCGGCTTGCGCCGCCACGAGCATAATCCTCATTCGGGCCGGATTGGCCGAAGTCCGAACCGCCGCTACGGCCTCCTCCGCCGCCGTAACCAACCTGGCCACCGCCTTCGCCGCCCTGCCCGCGCGCGTCGAGCATCTGCAGCTCACCGCGGAATTTCTGCAAAACGATTTCGGTCGTGTAGCGGTCATTGCCGGTCTGGTCCTGCCATTTGCGCGTCTGCAACTGGCCTTCGACGTAAACCTTCATGCCTTTTTTCAGATACTGCTCGGCGACCTTGGCCAGATTGTCGTTGAAAATCACAACATTATGCCATTCGGTCTTTTCCTTGCGCTCTCCCGAGCCTTTGTCGCGCCAGCTTTCGGACGTGGCGACACGAATATTGACGACCGGATCGCCCGAATTCAGACGCCGAATTTCCGGGTCCGCGCCAAGATTGCCTACAAGAATGACTTTGTTGACGCTACCTGCCATGACTCCGCTCCGTACTTAAATCCTAGAAACAGCGATGCGCTGAACCGTCTGACGTCATAGATAACACACGATCCTTCGCGTGGTTCAAATTCGTTCGCTGTCCACAAAATGTTTGTTCTTATTTTGTTCTACATATAACCTGCAGGAAATCAAGCTTCGCGCCGGGATTGCACTTATAAAAATGGCCTCGCTCTCTAATGAGACGCGAGGCCTTCAGGCAATTCATGCCTGATACCGGAGTAAGCTCCTGGTTTTTATTCGGAATAAAGCGAATATCCTTCGCCGATCCGACAATGGTTTCTGATTTTGGATAAATGCGTCGGCCAATCGAAGATTGCGGCCTTACGCTGCTCCACCGATCGATGGAGCATTGATACTGTCAGGCGGGGTCATGCCTCACTCCTCTGCCAGTTTCGATTGCCTGCGGCGTCTCGCAGGCGCGGGCAACTTTCAATCACGATCAAATTCTGCGCCCGGCCATTGCTGCCGTCAACCACCTTATGTCTGAGGAAATGAAATGTGATCGCCCCACTGTCACTCCTGACAAATCTGTCAGCAGCCTGTTCGGCCTTTGTTCTTTTTTGACTTGCCGCCATAACGTAAAGCGCGATAAACCTGATCGTCGCGTGCACGAACCCGTGGCACTCGAAATAGCTCTCCGATTACCTACATGAGTGGCCTTGCAGGCAATTCAGTTTTCCAATGAGGCGCGGACCGGCATGGCCGACCACAAGTATCTTTCCATTCGCGGTGCGCGCGAACATAATTTGAAAAATGTCGATCTCGACCTTCCCCGCGATTCACTGATCGTGATGACTGGGCTGTCGGGTTCGGGAAAATCGTCGCTCGCATTCGATACGATCTATGCGGAAGGCCAGCGCCGCTATGTCGAAAGTCTTTCGGCATATGCCCGCCAGTTTCTTGAAATGATGCAAAAGCCCGACGTCGATCAGATCGACGGGCTTTCGCCGGCCATCTCCATCGAGCAGAAGACGACGTCGAGAAACCCGCGATCGACCGTAGGTACGGTCACCGAGATCTACGACTATATGCGCTTGCTGTTTGCGCGCGTCGGCGTTCCGTATTCGCCTGCGACCGGGTTGCCGATCGAAAGCCAGACCGTCAGCCAGATGGTCGATCGCGTTCTGGCGCTTGAAGAAGGCACCCGCCTCTACATCATGGCGCCGATGGTGCGCGGCCGAAAGGGCGAGTACCGCAAGGAGCTGGCGGAGCTTCAGAAAAAAGGGTTCCAGCGCGTAAAAGTCGACGGCGTTTTCTACGAAATCGCAGACGTTCCGGCGCTCGACAAAAAATACAAGCACGACATCGACGTGGTCGTGGACCGCATCGTCCTTCGCGGTGACCTCGCAACGCGTCTGGCGGATTCCATCGAAACGTCGCTGAAGCTGGCAGACGGGCTTTGCGTTGCGGAATTTGCGGACAAGCCGCTGGACGCCAGCCAGACCGGAGAGGATTCTGTCAACAAATCGAAGAACGAGACGCATGAGCGGCTTCTGTTTTCCGAAAAGTTTGCCTGCCCGGTTTCCGGCTTCACGATCCCGGAAATCGAGCCGCGGCTGTTCTCGTTCAACAATCCCTTCGGCGCATGCCCGGCCTGCGACGGGCTCGGCCACCAGCGCGCCATCGACGCGAATTTGATCGTGCCGGACGACAATATTTCCCTGCGCGACGGCGCGGTGTCGCCCTGGGCAAAATCCACCTCGCCCTATTACTCGCAGACCCTCGAAGGGCTCGGCAAAGTCTATGGCTTCAAGATCGGCGACAAGTTCAAGGATTTGTCGGAAGAGGCCCGCGACGCGATCCTGCATGGCACAGGCACGCGCGAGATAGCGTTCCAATACGATGATGGATTGCGCTCTTACAAGACGACAAAAACCTTCGAAGGCGTGATCCCGAACCTACAGCGCCGCTGGAAGGAAACAGAATCGGCATGGATGCGCGAAGAGATCGAGCGCTTCATGGCGGCAACGCCCTGCCCGGCCTGCGACGGCTATCGCCTCAAGCCGGAATCGCTCGCCGTGAAAATTGCCGGCAAGCATATCGGCGAAGTCACCGCGCTTGCGATCCGCAAGGCGAATTCCTGGTTCGAGGTTTTGCCAGAAGCGCTCAACAGCAAGCAGAATGAAATCGCTGCGCGCATCCTGAAGGAAATCCGCGAACGCCTGCGCTTTCTGAACGATGTCGGCCTCGATTATCTGACGCTCTCCCGAAATTCGGGAACATTGTCCGGCGGCGAAAGCCAGCGCATCCGGCTTGCCTCGCAGATCGGCTCCGGCCTTACAGGCGTGCTTTACGTGCTGGATGAGCCTTCCATCGGCCTTCACCAGCGCGACAATGCGCGCCTGCTCGACACGCTGAAACATCTGCGCGATCTCGGCAATACGGTCATCGTCGTCGAACATGACGAGGACGCGATTCTCACGGCAGACTATGTCGTTGATATGGGTCCAGCCGCCGGTATCCACGGCGGCGAGATCATCGCGCAGGGCACGCCTTCCGAGGTCATGAGCAACCCGAATTCGATTACCGGAAAATACCTCACCGGTGAGCTCGCAATTGCCATGCCCACGGAACGTCGCGAATTCAAAAAGGGTCGTCGCATCAAGGTTGTCGGCGCACGCGGCAACAATCTGAAGAACGTCACCGCTGAAATCCCTCTTGGAACGTTTACTGCGGTTACCGGTGTTTCCGGCGGCGGCAAATCGACCTTCCTGATCGAGACGCTGTTCAAAGCTGCCTCGCGCCGCATCATGGGTTCGCGCGAACACCCAGCCGAACACGATCGCATCGAGGGGCTGGAGTTTCTCGATAAGGTCATCGACATCGACCAGTCGCCGATCGGGCGCACGCCGCGCTCCAATCCTGCGACCTATACGGGCGCTTTCACGCCGATCCGTGACTGGTTCGCCGGCTTGCCCGAAGCAAAGGCGCGCGGTTATGCGCCTGGCCGCTTCTCCTTCAATGTGAAGGGCGGGCGCTGCGAAGCCTGCCAGGGCGACGGCGTCATCAAGATCGAGATGCACTTCCTGCCCGATGTCTATGTCACCTGCGATGTCTGCCACGGCAAGCGTTACAACCGCGAAACGCTCGATGTCACCTTCAAGGGCAAGTCGATAGCAGACGTTCTGGAAATGACGGTCGAGGAAGGCGTCGATTTCTTTGCGGCCGTACCCGGCGTCCGCGACAAGCTTGAAACGCTGGCGAAGGTTGGCCTCGGCTACATCCATATCGGCCAGCAGGCGAACACGCTTTCGGGCGGCGAAGCACAGCGCATCAAGCTGGCGAAAGAGCTGTCCCGCAAGGCGACCGGCAAGACACTTTACATTCTTGACGAGCCGACAACCGGCTTGCATTTCCATGACGTAGCCAAGCTACTTGAAGTGTTGAATGAACTTGTCGATCAGGGAAACACCGTCGTCGTCATCGAGCACAATCTCGAAGTCATAAAGATCGCCGACTGGGTTCTGGATCTGGGTCCCGAAGGCGGTGACGGCGGCGGCGAACTTGTTGCGAGCGGCAGACCGGAAGATATTTCCGAGGTCGAACGCTCCTACACCGGACAGTTCCTGAAGGAGTTGCTCGGTCGCCGGCCGGGGAGAAATGCGGAAGCTGCGGAATAATTTCGTCTTCGGCCGAAATTTTCACAGTCAGTTGGAGGATTAGGAATGACAGCAAAAATTCGCGCTGGCATGGGTGGCTGGACATTCGAGCCCTGGGACAAATCCTTCTATCCCGACAAGCTGGCAAAGGCCAAACAGCTCCAATATGCGAGCAGGCAGGTTCCGACGATCGAGGTCAACGGAACCTATTATTCCACTTTCAAACCGAACACATTCGCGAAATGGGCGAGCGAGTCGCCGGATGGTTTCGTATTTTCGCTGAAGGGAAACCGTTTCATCACAAATCGCCGGGTTCTTGGCGAGGCTGGTGAATCGCTTACCAGATTCTTCGATTCAGGCGTCGCCGAGCTTGGTGAGAAGCTTGGGCCTCTGCTCTGGCAATTTGCACCGACGAAAAAATTCGATCCCGAGGATTTCGAAGCGTTTTTGAAGCTGTTGCCTGAAAAGCTTGCCGGAATTCCCCTCAGGCATGCTGTCGAAGTGCGAAATCCTTCCTTCGTGGTGCCGGAATTCATCGCTCTCTTGCGCAAGCACAAGATCACTGTCGTCTTTGCAGAGCATGAAACCTATCCGGCAATAGCCGATGTGACCGGCGATTTCGTCTATGCACGCCTGCAGAAAGGTAATGATGACGAGCCAACCTGTTATCCGCCGAAGGCGCTCGATCAATGGGCGGCACGTGCCAAAATCTGGCGGGACGGAAGCGCACCGGAAGACCTGAACTTTGCCGACCCCTCGTCGAAGCCTGAAAAGAAAAAGCGCGACGTCTATGTCTACTTTATCACATCGGGGAAAATCCACGCACCGCAAGGCGCTCAGGCATTTATGAAACGCGTCGAATAGGTTACAATCATTCCGATTTTGCTTGCTGACGTAACTATATCGTCATTTCCTTATATTAGTTTCGACCGTGAATTTAAGGTTTGCCGGTTGCAGCGGGGGCAGAGCGGTAATGACGCTCGACTACAGTTCACTTCTTGTGGCCGTCGGCTTCTCCGGGGCATGCCTTGCCTTGACGCTTTTCGGCAGTTGGCTCACGGCACGTAGCGAGCGCTTTTTGCTGACCTGGTCGTTGGCCGTTCTGCTCATCGTGGTCAACGTCTTCGCCTACAGCCTCTACATCAATACCGGTCAGGTGCTTTACGCCTACGCGACATACGCACTTTTGCTGGGTGGCTTTTCACTCATGCTCGGTGCGGCTCATCAGTTTCGCACTGGCAATTCGCCAATCCCGCTTTTTGCCTCCGTAGGCATCATTTCCAATCTGATCGCCATAACGCCGTTGGTAATCGGGTATGATGGGCTGGGCTTCATGCTGCTGAACATCGCCGCATGCGTCATTCTTCTTGCTGTTGCCGTCGAATATTGGCGTGGCCGCAAGGAAGCGCCGGGGCAGATCATAGGCATGGTTGTGCTTTACACACTGACCGGAATTTCATTCGCCCTGTGCGCCGCCGTTCTCATTTGGGATGGAAACCTGATCCTCGGCAGCGCTCCGAAAAACTGGGCTGAAAATCTCAATCTTGCCACCGCAATTGCCGGCCTGACCGGCATCGGCGCGATTTCCCTGACCCTCAACCATTCGCGCATGGCGCGTGTCCACCAGCATGACGCACAAACAGACCAGTTGACCGGTTTGTTCAATCGTCGTGCCCTGTTTGAGCTTTTCGGAAAGAGCAAGCCCGGCCCGCTGATGGCTGTGATCATGTTCGATCTCGACAATTTCAAAGCGGTCAATGACGAATACGGGCACGCAGCGGGCGACGAGGTTTTGCGCATCTTCGCCAGCGAACTCATTGCGAACAAGCGCTCTACCGATGTCGCTGTGCGGCTTGGCGGCGAGGAATTCGCGCTGGTACTGACGCAAATCCTCCCGGATCGAGCCGAAAGCACTGCAGAACGCATCCGTGCGGCGTTTGCACGGCGCCAGATCATGACGGATAACGGCATGCTGAGCTGCACGGTAAGTGCAGGCGTCGGGTTCAGCGGCCAGGAAGACATAAGTTTCGAGCGTCTTCTCATCGATGCCGATCAGGCGCTTTATGGAGCCAAGCGTGACGGTCGAAATCGCGTATCCGGTTCGACCTATTTGCGCGTAGTCTGAGCGTCTTTTTCCGCAAACAACTCCCGCAATATTGGCAAAAGCGCATCGGCCAGATCATCCGCAACAAGTCCCGGCCCGAAGCGCCTCGCTGCTTGCGCATGCATCCACACGGCAGCGCAACACGCTTCGAACGAAGGCATGCCTTGGGCCAGCAGACCGCCAACAATCCCTGAAAGCACGTCGCCGGACCCGGCAGTGGCCAGCAACGGCGTGCCATTGGTATTTATTGCCGCTCGTCCATCCGGCGCGGCAATCACCGTATCCGGTCCCTTGAAAATGACAGTCGCGTTCGACCTGTCGGCGGCATTTCGCGTCATTTCCAGCTTCGAAAGCGCATCATTCTCCGCAATATCTGGAAATAGCCGCCGAAACTCACCCTCATGCGGCGTCAAAACCAGTGATGGGCCACCTTTTTTGCTGCGCCATTTTTCTTTCGCATGCAGCCCAAGCGCAGAAAGCGCACCGGCATCGAAGACCAGATGTTTCGGATTGGGCGACGCGTCGAGCAGCTTCAGTGCGAGGTCCGAAGTGGCTTCGTCTGGCTCCAGACCCGGTCCGAAAACCAGAGCGGCTGGTTTGCGTCGTTCGAAAAACTCTCGCAGCTCGGCAGGGCCATCCGCTTTGTGAAGCATGATCGACGTGAGATGCGCGGCATTTTCTGCAAGCGCATCTTCGGGAGAAAGCAATGTTACTGCTCCGGCACCTGTGCGGGCTGCAGCACCTGCCGACAGGCGCGCCGCACCCGTAGCCGCCGAATTGCCCGATCGTACCGCGACGTGGCCCCGGCTGTATTTGTGCACATCGATCGCCGGAGATGGAAACGCCGATAGCCATAGG
This sequence comes from Foliimonas ilicis, assembly GCF_039939195.1. Lineage (NCBI taxonomy): Bacteria > Pseudomonadati > Pseudomonadota > Alphaproteobacteria > Hyphomicrobiales > Phyllobacteriaceae > Foliimonas > Foliimonas ilicis. The sequence goes on from NZ_JBDUUH010000002.1 coordinate 72,417, forward strand.
CGCGGACCGTTTTCAAAGCAGTTAGGTTTCATTTCGGAGACAAGCGCGTCAGGAATACCGATATCAGCCACGACGACTTCACCGCACAGAGAGCGGCCAGGAAAAAGCAGATGCGCTGGTTTCTTGCGCACGAATGTCACCGTGACAGCGGCTTTAAACGCACCACCAAGGATTTTTCCGGTTTCGCCGGAAAGGCCCGAAGGCAAATCTACTGCAAGCACAGGGGCATTCGAGCGAGCGACAGTATCAATTAGACTCAAGATGTCGCGCGAAATCGGGCGTGACAGCCCTGCCCCATAAAGTGCATCGACGACCAGAGCATCGTCACGAGCGGTGAACTCCGGAAGAGGCCTGACCTCGCCAGAATAGGCGTGTGCGGCGCGTGCAGCAGCGCTCCCGTCGCGCGGTCGTTCACTCGAAAAGAGATCAACCGAAACGCCGGCCTCCGCCAAAACACGCGCAGCGACATATCCATCACCGCCATTGTTGCCCGGTCCGCACAGGACCGAGACAGAACGACACCCCGCAAACCGCGAAAGGATTGTCGCGGCAACGGCATTTCCGGCGCGCTGCAAGAGCGCATCTTCGTCAAAAGGTCCCTGCTCTATGGCAAGGTGGTCTAGCTCCGACATCTGTTTTGGCGTCAGGATTTCATTGGACATGGCCCGAACAATCTAGTTGAAATCGAGTTCGCCACCAGTCCACTTTAGCGGCAATTATTGACCGCAAAATCCCAATCCATGCTTATTATTTAGGCGTTATGCCTAAAAATAACCCAATCCTGAGAAGCCATGAATTTGGCTGCACATAAAATAGCTGCGTCGATGGCGGATAAAGAGCGCATAAGTGCAAGATTCCGTCTCAACTCGCCGTCTTGGCAAAACTTCTTGCTTTCGGCAAAAACTGGCACGGTTCGTGCTTTTCATAGGCACAAGCGGGGTAAATAACCCGTTGGTACCCACGCGGAGGTTACAAAACGCATGAAAAAGATCGAAGCGATCATAAAGCCCTTCAAACTCGACGAGGTGAAGGAAGCGCTTCAGGAGGTCGGGCTGCAGGGCATCACGGTCACCGAAGCCAAGGGCTTTGGCCGTCAGAAAGGCCATACCGAGCTCTATCGCGGCGCCGAATATGTGGTGGATTTCCTTCCAAAGGTGAAAATCGAGGTCGTGCTCGGTGACGAAGCGCTGGAAAGCGCGATAGAAGCGATCCGCAAGGCGGCGCAAACGGGCCGCATCGGCGACGGTAAGATCTTCGTTTCGAATATCGAAGAAGTCGTGCGCATCCGCACTGGCGAAACCGGCATAGACGCTATCTGACTTTAGCGCGCCGCTCTAAACCATTCTAATTCAACGTCATAATACAGGATACAAAACATGACGACAGCAAAAGACATCCTCAAGCAGATCAAGGACAACGACGTAAAATTCGTCGATCTGCGCTTCACCGATCCCAAGGGCAAGCTCCAGCACGTGACGATGGACGTTGCCGAAGTCGATGAAGACATGTTCGCTGACGGCGTCATGTTCGACGGCTCGTCGATCGCCGGCTGGAAGGCCATCAACGAATCCGACATGGTGTTGATGCCGGATCCAGAGACCGTCCATCTCGACCCGTTCTTCGCTCAGTCGACGCTCGTCGTTCTCTGCGACATTCTCGATCCGGTTTCGGGCGAATCCTACAACCGCGACCCACGCGGCACCGCCAAGAAGGCAGAAGCCTATCTGAAGGCAGAAGGCGTCGGCGACACCATCTTCGTCGGCCCGGAAGCTGAATTCTTCATCTTTGACGACGTGAAGTACAAGGCCGACCCGTACAATACGGGCTTCAAGCTGGACTCCACTGAACTGCCGTCCAACGACGACACCGACTATGAGACCGGCAACCTCGGCCACCGTCCGCGCGTCAAGGGCGGCTACTTCCCGGTTCCGCCGATCGATAGCGCCCAGGACATGCGTTCTGAAATGCTGACCGTGCTCACCGAAATGGGCGTGCGCGTTGAAAAGCACCACCACGAAGTGGCGGCTGCCCAGCATGAGCTTGGCGTGAAGTTCGACACGCTCGTCCGCAACGCCGACAAGATGCTGCTCTACAAGTATGTCGTGCATCAGGTCGCAAACGCCTACGGCAAGACGGCAACCTTCATGCCGAAGCCAATCTTCGGCGACAATGGTTCGGGCATGCACGTGCATATGTCGATCTGGAAGGACGGCAAGCCGACCTTCGCAGGCAATGAATATGCTGGCCTGTCGGAAAGCTGCCTGTACTTCATCGGCGGCGTCATCAAGCATGCCAAGGCAGTCAATGCGTTCACCAACCCGCTGACCAACTCCTACAAGCGTCTGGTTCCAGGCTATGAAGCTCCGGTTCTGCTGGCCTACTCGGCTCGCAACCGTTCGGCTTCCTGCCGTATTCCTTTCGGCTCCAATCCGAAGTCAAAGCGCGTCGAAGTTCGTTTCCCTGATCCGGGCGCGAACCCGTACCTCGCTTTCGCAGCGCTCCTGATGGCTGGCCTCGACGGCATCAAGAACAAGATCCACCCTGGCCAGCCGATGGACAAGGATCTTTACGACCTGCCGCCAAAAGAACTGAAGAAGATCCCGACCGTTTGCGGCTCGCTGCGCGAAGCGCTCCAGAGCCTCGACAAGGATCGCGGCTTCCTGAAGGCCGGCGGCGTGTTCGACGACGACCAGATCGATGCCTACATCGAATTGAAGATGGCTGAAGTGATGCGTTTCGAAATGACGCCGCACCCGGTCGAATTCGACATGTACTACTCCGTCTGATCCTTTCGGATCGACTAAAGAAAGGCCGGGTTTACCCGGCCTTTTTTGTTGCCCGCAAACAGCACCTAAAGCTTTACCGAATCCAGACGTGAAAAAGCCCGGCGCACTTTCATGCGCCGGGCTTTTCTTGATTGCCGAACCGTTACTTTACAGCGTCGAGATTGGTATCCTTCGTCTCTCTCACGAAGATGATGCCGATAACCAGCGTCATTGCCGCAATCGCGATCGGATACCAGAGGCCGAAGTAGATATCGCCTCGTGCAGCGCTCATCGCGAAAACGGTTGCCGGAAGCAGGCCGCCGAACCAGCCATTGCCGATATGGTAAGGCAGCGACATGCCGGTGTAGCGAATCCGGGTCGGGAACATCTCGACCAGAATTGCCGCGATCGGCCCGTAAACCATCGTCACGTAGAGAACGAGAACGAACAGGATGGCGATGACCTTCGGCCAGCTTACCTGAGCGGGATCAGCGACCATGGTGAAGGCCCCTGCCTCGTTCTGGACCAGCGGATAACCGTGACTCTGCAAGGAGGTGAACGCCGCCGTCGTAAACGTCGTGTCCATCGCCTTTGCCTGATCACCGGCAGCTACCGCATCGTAAGACGGGATCGTCTCGCCACCGATCGTGACCGTTGCCGCAGTGCCGGGTGCTGCCGTCGTGACGACATCATATGGCACGGAGTTTCTGGTCAGGAAGGACGTTGCGATATCGCAAGACGTGGTGAACTTCGCCGTTCCGACCGGGTTGAACTGGAACCTGCAGTCGCCGGGTGCTGCGGTAACGGTCGCACGCATATTTTCCTGCGCCGTCGCCAATGCCGGGTTCGCAGCCCAGGTCAGAGCCTTGAACAGCGGGAAGTAAGTGACGATTGCGAGAGCCAGACCAGCCATGATGATCGGCTTGCGGCCGATCTTGTCGGACAGCCAGCCGAACACGACGAAGAAGATCGTGCCGAGAGCCAGCGCGATCGCGATCATGATGTTGACCGAGACAGCATTAACCTTGAGCACGTTCTGCAGGAAGAACAGCGCGTAGAACTGGCCCGAATACCAGACCACAGCCTGACCGGCGGTGAGGCCGAACAGAGCGAGAATTGCGATCTTGGCGTTTTTCCACTGACCGAAAGCTTCGGAAAGCGGTGCCTTGGAGCCTTTTCCCTCGTCCTTCATACGCAAGAAAGCCGGAGATTCATTCAGCGACAGACGAATCCAGACCGAAACACCCAGCAAAAACACCGAAAGCAGGAATGGAACGCGCCAGCCCCAGGCTTTGAAATCTTCCGGGCCGAGATAGGTCTGGATGGCCAGAATAACGATCAGTGAGAGGAACAGACCAAGCGTTGCCGTCGTCTGAATCCATGATGTGTAGAAGCCACGACGCCCATCCGGCGCGTGTTCGGCCACATAGGTTGCCGCACCGCCATATTCACCGCCGAGTGCCAGACCCTGCAACATGCGCAGGATGATCAGGATGATCGGAGCCGCAATACCGATGGTAGCGGAACCGGGCAGCAGGCCGACGAAGAAGGTCGAAAAGCCCATGATAAGGATGGTGACGAGGAAGGTATATTTGCGGCCGACGAGATCGCCGATACGGCCGAACACCAGCGCACCGAAGGGGCGCACGAGGAAGCCGGCGGCAAATGCAAGCAATGCAAAGATGTTGCGGGTGGCTTCCGGATATTCGCTGAAGAATGCAGCACCGATAAAGGCCGCGAGTGAGCCGTAGAGATAAAAATCATACCATTCGAAAACGGTACCGAGCGAAGAAGCGAAGATGACCTTCTTTTCTTCCCTCGTCATGCTGCGATTTGCCGAACCGGCAGTTGCTGCCACTGACATCGTGTCCTCCTCCCATGTGTCACAGATGTTGCCATCACTGGTCCGCGCCCCCTCCCGGACCGCAGACTCATGGCACTCATCTCCCAAGACATGACAGAAAATCAGGTCACTCGGCTACGATGCTTTGGAATTATGACTTTCGTCTAATTGCACGTGCTTCGCGTAGCCTCCAAACCGGAATAGAGTTTCAGCATCGAAAGCAATCGGATGAAAAATATTATTATGATTCAATGGATTGCTGTAAGTAACTGAAATCGGACTGCAAAGGGAGGCTGCAGATATGGACTTTGGCGATATGTTCATCGCGCAATTGACCGATCCGTTCCGCATCGGGCTGGTCGCAGCACTTTTTCTGACGAGCCTGCGCACGGCTGGAACGGTCGGGTCGCTAATTCCGCTGGCGCTTGGCGTGGTTTTCGTGGCCGTCCTGATCCCAACATCACTTGCCAGCGAAACTCCCGACAAGATGAGCCAGATAGGGATCGGCATAATCTCGAATGTCGTTATTCTGGCAGTGTTTCTGGCATTAAAGCTCGCCTATGACCGAGTTTCCGGGCGAAAAGCGCCGGATTAGGCAGCTTTTATAGGGCTTTCCAGCGCTTCGAGCAGTTTTACGGCAGCAAGCATGTCGCGCTTGCGCGCCTGTTGACGTGCCAGCGCTTCCGAATCCTGTCCCCAATGCTCGATATTCCAATTTTCATCGATATGGGCCGCGGTCCAGGCTGTCTCAAGGTCGATTTCGCCCGCTTCGACGGCAATTGCGATCAGCGCCGAGCCGGTCAGGGACGTCATCAGATGCAAGGCAGCCAGCTTTAACGGGTCATCGCGCTTCTGAAGATGGATGCCAACAGCGCCGATTGCCTCGCGCGGCTGTTGAACATGCACGACACCCTCGGCAAGCGTAAAGCGCGCGCCAAGCGAGACGCGCGCCCATTCCAGAATCGGATCCCATGCCTCGTCCTGAAGCGCTACGAGCCGTTCCGGCGTGTCGGCGCGGTAGAACAGCATGTCGGAAGAGGCGAAGCGCAGAATGTCTTCCAGCACCGCCTGCGGGTCGTTAACGACACCATCGATGGCTGTATTGACCAGGCGCATGACCGGCATGGAAACCGGGTCGATCACCTCGACCTGCGCGCGAAACTCTTCTGCCACCAGATCGGCGGCGGCCTCAGTCCGCAGTGCAAGCAGCGCCTTTGTCGGTGTTCGCACCGACTTGCCATCGAGATGGATTGCAAAGCTGTCTTCCAAGGGCGCAACGGAAACCGTCTCGTAAAAGCGCTTCGGCAATGGCGTTTTCATCTGGATCTGGGCGCGGCGGACCGGGTCCGGGTCCGAGAGAAAACGTCCAGCTTCAATGTCTTCGAGAAGATCGCGCATCATGACCTCTTTAGATCGTTTTTCGTTTGGCCGGGCGGTTTACCAACATCAACCCCGCCGCAATCAACACCAGCGCGATCACTATCCGCGCGCTGATCGTTTCACCAAGCAATACACCGCCGCATATGACGCCGAAAGCTGGCGTCAGAAAGGCAAAGCTTGAAAGGCCCGTCGCCGGGTAACGCCGCATCAGCCAGAACCATAGAATATAGGTGAAGGCGACGATGAAAACCGCTTGAAACAAGATTGCCGAAATTGAAATGGCCGAAATTTCGCGAATGATCGGCCCGCTGACGGCAAGCAGCGGCAGCGCCATTACCGAAGCTACTGCCAATTGATAAAGCAGCAGCTTTTCGGCGCTCGTTTCCGCAAGGCGGGTCTTCTTGATGACCAGCGTCGTTGCAGCCCAAAGCGCGCCCGCTACCAGGCTCATAATGTCGCCGGTGATCGCAGACGGATCAGGCAGGCTCAGGCGATCCGAGAAGACAAGCGCGACGCCGACGAAGGCCATCGCCATTCCGGCGAACTTCATCGCCGACATACGTTCGCCGAGCAGGAAATGCGCGCCTATCAGCACCCAGAAAGGCATCGTGTTGACCATCAACGTGCTGCGCGCCACGCTCGTATAATCGAGCGCGACATAAACGAGAATGAATTCCACGCCGAAAAGGGACCCGGCGATCAGCCCGGCAACAAGTGTGCCGTCCCGCGTAAAAACATTGATCTTTCGATAGCGGCACCACGCCAGAACCAGAATGCCGCCGAGCGCGGATCTGGCAAGTGTTACGAAGATCGGATTGAAACCGGTATTGGCGAGTTTGGCGGCAACACCGTTCAATCCCCAGGAGAAAGTAATCCCGATAAGGATAGCGACCGCCGCCGCATCGATCGCGTCCCGGCGATCAGAAAGTCTCAGCGTATCCCCAACCATCACGCCTCGGCATTGCTCTCGTCGAATCCGATCAGGTTCCAGCTTTGGCGCATATGCGGCGGCAGTTGAGCGGTAACATCGATCACGCCTTTGTCAGGATGTGGAATGATGATGCGACGTGCATGCAGATGAAGTCTGTTCTGCAGCCCGCCGGGAAATTCCCAATTCTGGTCAGCCTCGAAATATTTCGGATCGCCAATGATGGGGCAATCGATCGACGCTGCATGAACGCGAAGCTGATGGGTTCGGCCCGTATAGGGCTCCATTTCCAGCCAGGACATCGTCTGCGCCGCCTGCTCGATCACGCGGTAGTAGGAAACGGCATGATCCGCACCTTTTTCGCCATGCTGTGCAACACGCATGCGGTCGCCGTCCGGTGTCTGTTCCTTTATCAGCCAGCTCGAAATCTTGTCTTCGCGCTTTTTGGGAACGCCCCTCACAAGTGCCCAGTAGGTCTTTTTGGTTTCGCGAGCGCGGAAGGATTCAGCCAACCGCATGGCAGCGAGACGCGTTTTTGCGACAACGAGCACGCCCGACGTATCCCGGTCCAGCCGGTGCACGAGGCGCGGCTTCTCGCCTTTTTTGTTGCGAAGCGCTTCCAGCATACCGTCGACATGACGCGTAAGGCCAGAGCCGCCCTGCACTGCCAGACCGGCAGGCTTGTCGAACACGATGACCTTGTCGTCTTCGTACAACGTCATTTTCGCCAGCACGTCACCATCGTCCTGATCGCGCATCGTGCGCGCGGTCAGAGGGCCACCCTCGCCTTTTCTGTCGATGCCCAGCGGCGGAATGCGGATCAACTGGCCGGGTTCGACGCGCGTATCGGCTTTCGCACGGCTGCCGTCGATCCTTATCTGGCCCGACCGCAAGAGTTTCTGGAGATGGCCGAAACCCAATCCCGGAAAATGCGTCTTGAACCAGCGGTCCAACCGCATGCCGGTTTCGTCGGCTTCGACTTTAATCTGCTCTACGCCTGCCATAGTTCTTTGTCCTGCTAGAGCATCAGGTCCGATCGTACGGAAGTCATCGCTCTAAAATGTTCGATTTAGCATATGTGCGAGGCCAAACTAAGCTGGCCGCAATGCCTGAAGCTCCGCGCAATAGCATCAAGCGATGCTTCTTGCGAGCCATAGACCGACAAAGAGTGCAAGGATTGCCCCGATAACGCTGGCAAGAACGTAGGAAAGTGCCGAAAGTGCCGCACCTCGCTCCCAAAGCGTCGCGAAATCCAGCGAAAAAGCCGAGAACGTCGTGAAGCCGCCAAGGATGCCGGTGGCAACGAACAGGCGCAATTCGTTGGAAGCGCCGAACCGCCGGGCAAGCAATTCGATGAACACGCCCATCAGGAACGAGCCGACGATGTTTATCGCCAATGTTCCCCACGGAAAGGCTGCACCGAAAAATCGAAGCGCTGCAATGTTCGCAAGATGCCGGATTGATGCGCCGATCGCGCCGCCGACTGCCACCAGCATGAGATGATACATTCGTCAGCCCCTTGCCTGAAGCGTGTCGCGATCTTTCAGATTCGCTCCTTACGCTTCAGTTTCTTGTTTTACGCATGTCTCCCAAAACCGGCTTCCACTTTTGGGAGACATGCTTGACGCTTATTCTTCGCCGCGCTCGCGTCTAAGCTTTTGCCAATAATCGAGCCGTTTGCGAATATCACGCTCGAAACCGCGTTCCGGTGGATCGTAATATGTCTGGCGGCCCATCTTTTCGGGAAAATAGTTCTGGCCGGAAAAGGCTTCAGGCTCGTCATGGTCGTAACGATAGCCCTTGCCGTAGCTCTCTTCCTTCATGAGCTTGGTCGGGGCGTTCAGAATATGCTTGGGCGGCAGTAGCGAACCATGCTCTTTTGCGGCGCGCATCGCGCCTTTGAAAGCGGTATAGAGCGCGTTCGACTTGGGCGCGGTCGCGAGATAGACGCAGGCCTGCGCGAAGGCCAATTCGCCTTCCGGCGAGCCGAGATAATCATAGGCGTCTTTAGCCGCATTGGCGATGACGAGCGCATTCGGGTCTGCAAGCCCGATATCCTCCACCGCCATGCGAACCAGCCTGCGCCCGATGTAGAGCGGGTCTTCACCGGCATCGAACATCCGGCACAGATAGTAAAGTGCGGCATCAGGGTCAGAGCCGCGGACGGATTTGTGAAGTGCCGAAATCAGATTGTAATGTCCGTCCTGCCCCTTGTCGTAGATCGGCGCGCGGCGCTGCACGATGCGCAGAAGCCCTTCAGGATCGAACACCTCGTCAGGCTTTGCTGCGCGCCAGATTTCCTCCGAAAGCGTCAGAGATGCACGGCCATCACCATCTGCGAGCCGTACGAGCATTTCGCGCGCCTCTTGATCCACCGGCAGCTTCTTGCCTTCGGTCTCTTCGGCTCTTACGAGCAATTGGGCGATGCTTTCCTCGCTAAGTGAATGGAAAACCAGCACCCTTGAGCGGGAAAGAAGAGCGGCATTCAGCTCGAAAGACGGATTTTCAGTCGTCGCACCGACCAGAATGACCGTGCCGTCTTCCATGACGGGCAGAAACGAATCCTGCTGGGCGCGATTGAAGCGATGAATCTCGTCCACGAAAAGCAGTGTCTGGCGGCCATTGGTGCGACGCAGTCTCGCGGTCTCAAAGACCCGCTTCAAATCCGCCACGCCTGAGAAAATCGCGGAGATTTGCTCGAAGGCCAGTCCTGTTTCGCCCGCAAGCAGCCGCGCGACGGTCGTCTTGCCAGTGCCCGGCGGCCCCCAGAAGATCATGGAGCCCAAGGAACCGGACTGGATCATGCGGGTCAGCGCACCGTCTTCACCGGTCAGATGATCCTGACCGACAACCTCCTCCAGCCTGGCTGGACGCAGACGATCGGCAAGGGGGCGCCCAGGGGGCGCTTTTTGCGGCTCGTCTGCGTTGAAGAGGTCGCTCATCAGTAGCGCAGCGTCTGCCGCAGCATCTGGCCGTCACGCTCGATGGTGAAACGCCACCAGCGCGAATCCTGCTCGGCAACCTGCTTCAACTGGTCGGCGGTTTCGACAGCTTCGCCATTCACCTCGCGCACGATGTCGCGCGGCTGCAATCCGAAATTCGCGGCAGGCGAACCCCGCGTTATGTCGATCACCGTTACGCCGGTCGTGTCCGTCGGCAATCTCAGGCGTTGCGCGAGGCGCGGCGAGAGTTCCGCCACCTTCGCGCCCGCGAACGGGCTTCTGCCGTCGATTGTCACCTCATTGGAAGATTGGCCCTCAGGCGCACGCTCAAGCGCCACCTCGACGATCTTTTCCTGACCCTGGCTCAACACATCCAGATTGACCTTGCCGCCGATGGGCCGCGTGGCCAGCCGGTAGCCCAGCGCATCCACATGTTCGATGGGCGCGCCGTTCAGCTTCAACACCACATCACCCGGCTTCAAGCCCGCGCGAGCGGCGGGTCCTTCCGGTGCCACGTTGGACACAAGCGCACCGACCGGCAGTGCCATTCCGAGCGCTTCGGATATTTGCGCGGTAACCGGCTCGAATGTCGCGCCGATGAACGGCCGCTCGAAATAATCACGACCCTGCTTGGCGGCTTCCACAACCGCACGAACCATGTTCGACGGAATGGCAAAGCCGATGCCGATGGAGCCGCCGCTGCGGCTGAAAATGGCTGTGTTGATGCCAACGACCTGGCCGGTCATGTTGATGAGCGCACCGCCCGAATTGCCGGGATTGATGGCAGCATCGGTCTGAATGAAGAACCCGAAATCGGAAACGCCGATATGGGTGCGCGCCAAAGCCGAGACGATACCGCTCGTGGTCGTCTGGCCGACGCCGAACGGGTTTCCGATAGCCAACACAAGGTCGCCCACTTCAAGTACATCGGAATCGCCGATTGCGATAGTCGGAAATGGCTTGTCGGACTCAATCTTGAGAACAGCGAGATCGAGCGACTCGTCTTTCAGCAGGACTTTGCTGGTGAATTCACGTCCGTCGGACAGTGCTACCTTCACCTCATCCGCATCGCGGATCACGTGATAGTTGGTAACGACGATGCCTGCCGGGTCAACGATAACGCCGGAACCGAGCGAAGACTGGGCGCGCGGCGGGGCCTGACGACCGAAGAACTGTTCGAAGAACGGGTCGCCAGCGAAAGGCGAAACGCGCTGACGGGCCTGCTGTGAGGCGTAGACATTGACGACCGCCGGCGCGGTGGCCTTTACGAGCGGCGCAAAGGAAAGCTGCATTTCCTGCCGTCCGAAGGGCAATCTGCGATCAGAGCTTGCGGCAGGCGCCTGGTTCGGGGCCTTCTTTTCATCACCGCCCAGCAATTCGTTCAACACGTCTTTCAGACCCTGCTGCGGCGGTTCCTGCGCAGAGGCACGGCCACTCGCGATCATCGAAACCGCAAGCAGGCAGGCGCAAATCAGAAAGATTGGTGTTCTTGTAATTCGCATCGCGAATCCTCCCGGAAAGTGAGCCTGTATATAGTCGTGAAGATTGTGCGGAATGAAAGGCTTAAAGCTTCCATTTCGTGCGCTCGATAGCTGCACCGGCACATTGAATCAATCAGCAGGGAGCAAATTCAAGACACAAAAAAGGGGCCGCGAAGGCCCCTCAAATGTTTGGATCGAAGAAGCTTACGCTGCTTCGTTTTCCTCGGTCGCTTCTGCATCGACGCGGGCGCGGTCTGCTGCACCCTTGGCTGCAACGTCGCGATCGACAAATTCGATCACTGCCATTGCGGCGTTGTCGCCGTGGCGGAAGCCCGCCTTCATGATACGCAGGTAGCCGCCGTTGCGGGTGGCATAACGCGGTGCGATCGTGTCGAACAGACGCTTTACCAGCGGCTCGTTGCCGATCTGTGCGATCGCCTGACGGCGGGCGTGCAGATCGCCACGCTTGCCGAGCGTGACAAGCTTTTCAACGATCGGGCGAAGATCCTTGGCTTTCGGCAAGGTCGTCGTGATCTGCTCATGTTCGATCAGCGATGCAGCGAGGTTCGCGAACATCGACTTCCGGTGGCTTACACTGCGGCCAAGCCGGCGGCCGGCAAATCCATGGCGCATGGCTTTTCTCCTTCAAATGGCGGTTCGGGCGCGAAGCCCGCCGCTCAATATTGGTCTTCGTAACGTTTTGCGAGGTCTTCGATGTTTTCCGGCGGCCAATCCGGCACTTCCATACCGAGATGCAGGCCCATCGACGCGAGCACTTCCTTGATTTCGTTCAGCGACTTGCGGCCGAAATTCGGGGTGCGAAGCATTTCTGCTTCCGTCTTCTGGATCAGATCGCCGATATAGACGATGTTGTCGTTCTTCAGGCAGTTGGCCGAGCGAACCGAAAGTTCGAGTTCGTCCACCTTCTTGAGCAACGCCGGGTTGAAGGCAAGCTCGGTGACCTGTTCTGCGGCGACTTCCTTCTGCGGCTCGTCGAAATTGACGAACAGGCCGAGCTGGTCCTGCAGGATGCGGGCGGCAAAAGCCACTGCATCTTCACCGGTGATCGAGCCATCGGTTTCGAGGGTCATGGTCAGCTTGTCGTAATCGAGAACCTGGCCCTCACGGGTGTTTTCGACCTTGTACGAAACTTTCTTGACCGGCGAATAAAGGCTGTCGACCGGGATAAGGCCGATCGGGGCGTCTTCTGCACGGTTGCGATCGGCAGGAACGTAGCCCTTGCCGGTGTCGACCGTGAATTCCATGCGGATTTCAGCGCCTTCGTCGAGCGTGCAGATGACGTGATCCGGGTTCAGGATCTCGACATCGCCAACCGTCTGGATGTCGCCAGCCAGAACCGCACCGGGTCCCTGCTTGCGAACGACCATGCGCTTGGGGCCATCGCCTTCCATGCGGATCGCGATTTCCTTGATGTTCAGGACGATGTCTGTGACATCTTCGCGAACGCCGGCAATCGACGAGAATTCATGCAGCACGCCATCGATCTGGACGGCAGTGACAGCCGAGCCGCGCAGCGACGACAGAAGAACGCGGCGAAGCGCGTTTCCGAGCGTCAGACCAAAACCGCGTTCAAGCGGCTCTGCGACCAGCGTGGTCACCGTTTTTTTCTTGGAAGAGAACTCGATCTTGTTGGGCTTGATCAGTTCCTGCCAGTTTTTCTGGATCATGTTTGCTTCCTTCCGTTTCCCTGCCACCATCCAATCGTGACAGGTGATCTGGAAAAGCCACAACGAGCACTGAGGCGCCCGTGTGGCGGTTAAGTCTGCTTAGACGCGACGCTTCTTGCGCGGACGGCAGCCATTGTGCGGGATCGGCGTCACATCGCGGATGGACGTGATCGTGAAACCACCAGCCTGCAGAGCGCGGAGCGCCGATTCACGACCCGAACCCGGACCGCAAACTTCGACTTCCAGCGTACGCATGCCGTGTTCCTGTGCCTTCTTGGCAACGTCTTCGGCAGCCATCTGGGCAGCAAACGGGGTCGACTTACGCGAACCCTTGAAGCCCTGCGCACCAGCGGACGACCAGGCAATCGTATTGCCCTGTGCGTCTGTCACGGTGATCATGGTGTTGTTGAAGGTCGAGTTGACGTGAGCCACGCCCGACGAGATATTTTTTCGTTCGCGACGGCGAACGCGACCGGCTTCCTTAGCCATAGTAGTTCCTTTCGATCTCTACGCCGCCGTAATACCAGCGGCTACACCTGGTAAAAGGCCGCCGGTGAAATGATGAAAGGGCAAGCCAATCAACATCCACCGACGACCATTCACCAAATTACTTCTTCTTGCCGGCGATTGCCTTGGCGGGACCCTTGCGCGTACGCGCATTGGTGTGGGTGCGCTGACCGCGAACGGGCAGCGAACGACGATGGCGCAGGCCGCGGTAGCAGCCGAGGTCCATCAGACGCTTGATGTTCATCGAGGTTTCGCGACGCAGATCGCCTTCAACCTGATAGTCGCGATCGATCGCTTCGCGGATCTGCAGCACTTCGGCGTCCGTCAACTGGTTGACGCGGCGCTCAGCAGGAATGCCGACGGTGTCGACGATTTCCTGGGCGAACTTCTTGCCGATGCCGTGAATGTACTGAAGCGCAATGACGACGCGCTTGTTCGTAGGAATATTGACGCCTGCTATACGGGCCATTTTCTCTCTTCTCCATGTGGGCCGGTTAAACCGGCGCTTTGATTGACCCGCGTCCGGTGGAGGCCGGCCCTTGCGGGGTTTCCTTCAAACAACGTCATCGTCCGTTAGGATCGATCCGCCTCATGCCTGATGGAAGATGGCGCGCTATAGTCCAGTCTACCGTTTTAGTCAACAGGCGACGCCACAATTGGCAGCATCGCTCCATTGCCTACTCGACAGCGACCGCACTTAGCGTGTTTTCGATCTGTTGTGTGACGGCATTCATGTCAGCCATGCCATCGACTGTCTTCAATTCGCCGGTTCCAGCATAGTAGCTGGAAAGCGGAGCAGTCTTTTCACGGTATTCGACAAGGCGCTTGCGGAACGATTCGGGATTGTCGTCGGCACGTACCTGAGCGCCCGAAGCGATCGTCTCGGCAACGCGCGATTCGATACGACGAATAAGCGCTGCCTCATCAACCTTCAGCTCGATGACGGCATCGAGCTTCTTGTCCTTGGCGGCCAGGATCTCGGTCAACGCACGCGCCTGCGGCACTGTGCGTGGATAACCATCCAGGATGAAGCCATTTGCGCAATCCGGCTCTTCGATGCGCTCGGCTACGATCGCATTCACGATCTCGTCGGAAACGAGCTGCCCCGCATCCATCACCGCCTTCGCACGTTTGCCGATCTCGGAGCCTGCCTGAACGGCGGCGCGCAACATGTCGCCCGTGGAAAGCTGCGGGATGCTGTGCTTCGCCGACAGAATCTTCGCTTGCGTTCCCTTACCCGCGCCCGGTGGCCCCAGCAGTATCAGCCTCATCTTCCCCTCTTTCCTCCACGCAACTTCGACTTCTTGATCAGCCCTTCATACTGATGGGCAATGAGGTGTCCCTGAACCTGGGCAACCGTATCAAGCGTAACGCTGACAACGATCAGAAGCGATGTACCACCGAGATAGAAAGGTACGCCAGTCGCCGAGATGAGAAACTCAGGCATCAAGCAGACGAGTACGAGATAGATCGCACCGATAACGGTGATACGCGTCAAAACGTAATCGATGTATTCGGCCGTACGCTCGCCCGGGCGATAGCCCGGAATGAAGCCGGAATGCTTCTTCAACTGGTCGGCGGTGTCCTTCGGATTGAAGACGATGGCCGTGTAGAAGAATGCAAAGAAGACGATCATCGCGGCGTAGAATGCCATATAGGCAGGCTGGCCGTGGCCGAGTGCGGCAAGCATGGAGCTCGCCCAGCCCGGAAGATTCTCGGAATTCGAGAAGCCTGCGATCGTTGCCGGCAAAAGCAGAAGCGACGATGCGAAGATCGGCGGAATGACGCCTGCGGTGTTGAGCTTCAGCGGCAGATGCGACGTGTCGCCCTGGAACATGCGGTTGCCGACCTGGCGCTTCGGATACTGGATCAGAAGCCTGCGCTGCGCACGTTCGAAGAAGACGATCAGCGCGATGACGACGATAGCCAGAATGATGATCGCGAGAATAAGGCCTGTCGACAATGCGCCGGTACGGCCAAGTTCAAGCGTTCCGCTGATCGCATGGGGAAGACCTGCAACGATGCCTGCAAAGATGATCAGCGAAATACCGTTGCCGATGCCGCGCGCCGTAATCTGCTCGCCAAGCCACATCAGGAACATCGTACCGCCGACCAGCGTGATGATGGTCGAAGCGCGGAAGAACCAGCCCGGATCGGTGACGATGCCCGCCCCGCTCTCTAGCCCGACGGCAATACCGTAAGCCTGAACCAACGCAAGAAGCACAGTGCCGTAGCGGGTGTACTGATTGATGACCTTGCGGCCCTGCTCGCCTTCCTTCTTCAACTGCTCGAGCGACGGAATGACCGACGTCATGAGCTGCATGATGATGGATGCGGAAATGTAGGGCATGATGCCCAGCGCGAAGATCGCCATACGCTCGACGGCGCCGCCTGCGAACATGTTGAACATGCCCAGCACGCCGCGGCTCTGCTGCGTAAACGCTTGCGCGAAAGCTTCGGGATTGATGCCCGGAAGCGGAATGTATGTCCCCAACCGATAGACGAGCAACGCACCCAGTGTGAACCAGATACGTTTCTTCAAATCCTCGGCCTTGGAAAAGGCTGCGAAATTCAGATTGGATGCAAGTTGTTCAGCAGCCGATGCCATGCAAAGTTCTCCGCTTGGTCATGCTGGATGCCACCTCGCGAAGGCGGCTTATGACCGAAGCCACGAGATAGGCTCCGGACTCCAAAGATGCAAGCGGCGGTCACAAGGACCGCCGCGTTGACCACGATATTTATTCGGCGGCGGCCTTTTCAGGCACCTTTACCGAACCGCCGGCCTTTTCGACCTTCTCGATAGCGGCTTTAGAAGCGCCTGCCACGTCGAAGGAGACCTTCGTCTTCAGCTCGCCATCGGAAAGAAGGCGAACGCCGTCCTTCGCACGACGGACAACGCCGGCAGCGATGAGCGTATCGACAGTGACGACTTCCTTGGCATCGAGCTTCTTCGCATCGATCGCAGCCTGAACGCGGCCAAGCGATACAACGGTGAAGGACTTTGCGAAGATGTTCGTGAAGCCGCGCTTCGGCAGGCGACGATAGAGTGGCATCTGACCACCCTCGAAGCCGTTGATAGCGACGCCCGAACGCGACGACTGACCCTTGACACCGCGACCAGCAGTCTTGCCGGTGCCGGAACCGATGCCGCGACCGACGCGCTTCTTGGAATGCGTCGCGCCTTCTTTATTACGCAGTTCGTTGAGTTTCATGATCGTTCTCCTGCGCTTTCGCCTATGCCTCGTCCACGACGCGGACGAGGTGGCTGACGGCGGCAATCATGCCACGCACGGAAGGGGTATCCTCCAGAGTGCGGCGGCGATGCATCTTGTTCAGCCCGAGGCCGACCAGCGTAGCGCGCTGCTCTTTCGGACGGCGGATCGGGCTGCCGATCTGCTCGACGGTGACGGTTTTAGCTTTCTTGGCCATGGTCATAATCCCTGGTCAGAGCCGACTATTCTTCAGCCGCTACGGCGGTGCCGCGGCGAGCCTGAAGAGTTGAGTACTTGATGCCACGCTGCGCAGCAACATCCTTGGGATGAAGCTGGCTCTTGAGAGCGTCGAACGTTGCGCGAACCATGTTGTATGGGTTCGACGAACCCATCGACTTGGCGACGACGTCGTGCATGCCCAGCGTTTCGAAAACAGCGCGCATAGGACCGCCGGCGATGATGCCTGTACCAGCCTTGGCTGCGCGAAGAAGAACGCGGCCTGCGCCCCAACGGCCTTCGACGTCATGGTGAAGGGTACGACCCGAGCGAAGCGGAACGAAAATCAGATCGCGCTTTGCCGATTCGGTTGCCTTGCGGATTGCTTCCGGCACTTCGCGTGCCTTGCCGTGACCAAAGCCAACGCGGCCCTTCTGGTCGCCGACAACGACGAGTGCTGCAAAGCCAAAACGACGGCCGCCCTTGACGACCTTGGCAACGCGGTTGATGTGGACGAGCTTATCGACGAATTCGCTGTCGCGCTCTTCGCGATCGCGACCACGACCGCCTTCCCTACGTTCTTGTGCCATTTTCCTATCCTTATTTTTTTCCGGAAGCACGGTGGTTAAACATCTAAATCCGGCGTCTATAACGTCGCCGGATTTAATTCAACTATCAGACGATGCGACGTGGCGCCACGCACCACGAAAAAATCATCAGAAGCTAAGGCCTGCCTCGCGGGCGGCTTCGGCCAGCGCCTTGACGCGGCCGTGATAGATATAGGCGCCACGGTCGAAGACGACGTCCTTGACACCGGCCTTCGTAGCGCGCTCTGCGATGAGCTTGCCGATTGCAGCAGCCGCTGCAGTGTCAGCGCCGGTCTTCAGCGACGACTTGAGATCCTTCTCAAGCGTCGAGGCTGCAGCAACGGTCGTGCCGTTGGCATCATTGATGACCTGAGCATAGATGTTCTTCGACGAACGATGAACCGAGAGACGCAGACGGTCGCCCGCGACAGCCTTGAGCTGACGGCGAACGCGCGCGGCGCGGCGCTGTGTGGATTCCTTGGAAGCCATAATGTGTATTCCTTGCCTTCATGAGACGGGAGCGGCCATTTGCGGTAAGCCCAAAGGCCTCCCGCGACCGCGCACCGCGGCTTGTTACTTCTTCTTGCCTTCTTTGCGGACGATCTTTTCGCCTGCATAACGAACGCCCTTGCCCTTGTAAGGCTCGGGGCTGCGATACTCGCGAATTTCGGCCGCAACCTGGCCAACCTGCTGCTTGTCGATACCGGTGATGACGATTTCCGTCGGTTTCGGCACGGCGAGCGTCACGCCTTCCGGCGCTTCATAGATCACGTCGTGGCTGAAGCCAAGTGCGAGCTGCAGGTTTTTGCCCTGCATAGCGGCACGATAACCGACGCCGGTGATTTCAAGACGGCGTTCGAAGCCTTCCTTCACACCCTGAACGATATTGATGATCTGCGTGCGCGACATGCCCCACTTTGAGCGGGCATCCTTCGACTGGTCACGAGGCTGAACAGCGATCTCGCCGTCTTCCATCTTTACCAGCACTTCGTCGTTCACCACGAACTTCAGCTCGCCCTTGGGACCTTTTGCGGTCACCGTCTGGCCATTGACATTTGCAGTCACGCCATCGGGAAGCTGAACGGGTTTTTTGCCAATACGAGACATTTTGTTGTCCTCGTTCCTGTTCTTAATTCAACTCTGCCGGATTAGAATATCTGGCAGAGGATTTCCCCACCGACATTCTGCTCACGTGCTTCATGATCAGCCATCACGCCCTTCGGCGTAGAAAGAATGGCGATGCCGAGGCCGTTGGCGACGTGCGGGATCGACTTTGCCGAAACGTAGACGCGACGGCCTGGCTTCGAAACGCGGGCGATTTCGCGAATGACGGGCTGGCCGTCGAAATACTTCAGCTCGATTTCGATTTCGGACTTGCCGTTGTCGAAGTCGGTCTGGCTGTAATCGCGGATATAGCCTTCGCTCTTCAGAACTTCGAGAACGCGGGCACGCAGCGTCGAGGCCGGCGTGGAGACCGAAGTCTTCTTGCGGCCATAGGCGTTGCGAATACGGGTCAGCATATCGCCGAGAGGATCACTCAATGACATTGTCGTGCCTCCTTACCAGCTCGACTTAACAAGACCTGGGATCAGGCCATTATTACCCAAGTCGCGAAGCGCAATGCGCGACACCTTGAGCTTGCGATAGTACGCGCGTGGCCGACCGGTCACTTCGCAACGGTTGCGAATGCGGGTCTTGGCCGAGTTGCGCGGCAGAGCGGCAAGCTTCAACTGAGCGCGGAAACGATCCTCGATCGGAAGGCTCTGATCCATGATGGTCGCCTTGAGCGCGGTGCGCTTGGCGGCATACTGATCAACGAGCTTACGGCGCTTGTTGTTCTTTTCGACTGAGCTGGTCTTTGCCATTTCAGATAAATCCTTTTCTCGCTGCCGTTACTGCCGGAAGGGGAAGTTGAAAGCCTTGAGCAGAGCCCGTGCTTCGTCGTCCGTCTTGGCGGTCGTACAAACGATGATGTCCATACCCCAGATCTGATCGACCTTGTCATAGGCGATCTCGGGGAAGATGATGTGTTCCTTGATGCCCATAGCGTAATTGCCACGGCCGTCAAAGCTTTTTGGATTCAGGCCGCGGAAATCTCGAACGCGCGGAAGTGCGATCGTGACCAAGCGGTCGAGGAATTCGTACATGCGTTCCTGGCGCAGCGTCACCTTTGCACCGATCGGCATCTGTTCGCGAACCTTGAAGCCTGCGATCGAATTGCGGGCGCGGGTCACAACGGCCTTCTGGCCGGCGATCAGCGACAGATCAGCAGCCGCAATGGTCGGCTTCTTGGAATCTGCGGTTGCCTCGCCGACGCCCATGTTCAGCACGATCTTGTCGATGCGCGGAACCTGCATGACATTGTCATACTTGAACTCTTCGAGGAGCGTCTGGCGGATGGTCTCGTTATAGACCGTCTTCAGACGCGGCTGGTATTCTGCCTTAGCCATTGATCACTTCTCCGGAGGTCTTGGCGACCCGAACCTTCTTGCCGTCGCGGACTTCGAAACCGACGCGGGTCGGCTTACCGTCCTTGTCGGCAATCGCGATGTTCGACAAGTGGATCGGCGCTTCCTTGGTGATGATCCCGCCCTCTTGGGACTGGGACTGCTTCTGGTGGCGACGAACCTGGTTCACGCCACGAACGACTGCTTTGTCGTCCTTAGGCATGACACGCAGCACCTCACCGGTGCGGCCCTTGTCCTTGCCAGCCAGAACGACGACGTTGTCGCCTTTGCGAATCTTTTGCATTGTTCCGGCTCCTTACAGCACTTCTGGCGCGAGCGAGATGATCTTCATGTGGTTCTTGGCGCGCAATTCACGCGGAACCGGTCCGAAGATACGAGTGCCGATCGGCTCTTTCTTATTATCGACGAGAACTGCTGCGTTCTTGTCGAAACGGATCACGCTGCCGTCCAGACGACGAATGTCCTTGGCCGTGCGAACCACGACCGCCTTCATTACGTCACCCTTCTTTACGCGGCCGCGCGGAATAGCTTCCTTGACCGACACCACGATGATGTCGCCAACGGAAGCGTATTTCCGCTTCGAGCCGCCCAGCACCTTGATGCACATGACACGACGGGCGCCGGAATTATCCGCGACGTCGAGGTTTGTTTGCATCTGAATCATGACTGGCCGCCTTCTTCATTCATGGGGATGAGCTCTCGCCCTCCCCGGCTTGTCCAAAATTAATTTACTGAGCTGCCTGCTCGTCAGTGATGACGACCCAGCATTTGTCTTTCGAGATCGGCGCGGATTCCTGAATGAAAACCTGATCGCCAACCTTGTGTGCGTTGTTCTCGTCGTGCGCCTTGTACTTCTTCGTCGAACGCACGGTCTTCTTCATCACGGGATGCGTGAAGCGCCGTTCGACCTTGACGACGACCGTCTTCTCGTTCTTGTCGCTGACGACGGTGCCCTGCAGAATGCGCTTTGGCATATTCTTCGTCCTTAAGCCTTCTTGCCGGCCGATTTCTCGGCAGCGATGGTCTTGATGCGCGCGATGTCCCTGCGGACTTCCTTCACGCGAGCGGTCTTTTCAAGCTGCCCAGTAGCCTTCTGGAAGCGCAGGTTGAACTGCTCTTTCTTGAGGCTGGCCAACTCGTCTCCGAGCTGGTCGGGGGTCTTGGTCCTGACTTCCGAGGCTTTCATAATCAGCCCTTCCTATTCTGCGATGCGCTGTACGAAGCGCGTCTTGACCGAAAGCTTGGCAGCACCAAGGCGAAGCGCTTCGCGAGCAACTTCCTCGCTTACACCATCGATCTCGAACATCATACGGCCCGGCTTTACTCGGCATGCCCAGTAATCGACCGCACCCTTACCTTTACCCATTCGGACTTCGGTAGGCTTTCCGGTCACTGGAACATCCGGGAAAATACGGATCCAGACACGGCCCTGGCGCTTCATCTCACGTGTGATCGCGCGGCGAGCCGCTTCGATCTGGCGTGCGTTGACCCGGTCAGGCTCGACCGCCTTCAGACCAAATGCCCCAAAGTCCAGATTGGTGCCGCCTTTTGCGGCGCCGTGGATGCGGCCCTTGAACTGCTTGCGGAACTTTGTGCGCTTTGGCTGCAGCATCGTTCGTTACTCCAAAATTCTATGCTTCTCAGGCGTTTTCGCGACGACGGCCGCGGTCACGTTCGCCCGAATGCGAGTGATCGCCTTCCGTAGCACGACGCTCCGAGGCCATAGGGTCATGCTCAAGGATTTCGCCCTTGAATACCCAGACCTTCACGCCGCAGATACCGTAGGCGGTGTGTGCTTCTGCCGTACCGTAATCAACATCGGCGCGCAGCGTGTGCAACGGAACGCGACCTTCGCGATACCATTCCATACGAGCGATTTCCGCGCCGCCGAGACGGCCCGAGCAGTTGATACGGATGCCTTCTGCGCCGAGACGCATGGCCGACTGCACTGCACGCTTCATCGCACGGCGGAACGCGATACGGCGTTCGAGCTGCTGAGCGATCGACTGTGCAACGAGCGTTGCGTCGGTTTCCGGCTTGCGCACTTCAACGATGTTGAGGTGCGTTTCCGACTGCGTCATCTCGGTCAGCTTCTTGCGGAGCTTCTCGATGTCTGCACCCTTCTTGCCGATGATCAGGCCAGGACGAGCAGCATGGATCGTGACGCGGCACTTCTTGTGCGGACGCTCGATGACGACCTTGGAGATCGCAGCCTGCTTCAGTTCTTCCTGAAGATACTTGCGGATCTTGATGTCTTCATGAAGCAGCTTGCCGTACTCGCCGGTGTTCGCATACCAACGCGAATCCCAGGTGCGGTTGATGCCGAGACGAAAACCGATTGGATTGATCTTCTGACCCATTATGCGGCCTCCTCTTTCTCTTCGACTTCACGAACAACGATCGTGAGGTGCGAAAACGGCTTCTCGATACGGCTTGCACGGCCACGGCCACGAGCATGGAAACGCTTCATGACGATCGACTTGCCAACATAGGCCTCAGCAACGACAAGCGCGTCGACGTCGAGGTCATGATTGTTTTCCGCGTTCGCGATAGCCGATTCGAGAGTCTTTTTCACCGTGCCAGCGATACGCTTGCGCGAGAATTCGAGATCCGAAAGCGCAGTGCCGACCTTCTTGCCGCGGATAAGCGCCGCAACCAGATTCAGCTTCTGCGGGCTGACGCGGATCGTGCGTAGTACCGCACGTGCCTCGTTGTCAGCAAGCCTGCGCGGAGCTTTGGCCTTGCCCATGTTACTTCCTCTTCGCTTTCTTGTCCGCGCCGTGACCGAAATAGGTACGCGTCGGAGCGAATTCACCGAACTTGTGACCAACCATGTCCTCGGACACGTTGACCGGGATATGCTTCTGGCCGTTGTAGACACCAAAGGTGAGGCCCACGAACTGCGGCAGGATCGTGGAGCGACGGCTCCACATCTTGATCACTTCGTTACGGCCGCCTTCACGAACCTTCTCGGTTTTCTTGAGAAGGAAGCCGTCGACGAACGGGCCTTTCCAAATTGAACGGGTCACGTCAGACTACCTCTCTTTAGCTCTTGCGCGCGTGGCGCGAGCGCATGATGAACTTGTCGGTCGCCTTGTTGGACCGCGTCTTCTTGCCCTTGGTGGGCTTACCCCATGGGGACACCGGATGACGACCACCTGAGGTGCGGCCTTCACCACCGCCATGCGGGTGATCGACCGGGTTCATGGTGACGCCGCGATTGTGCGGACGCTTGCCACGCCAGACCGTACGACCAGCCTTACCGTCATTGATGTTGCCGTGATCGGGGTTCGATACGGCACCGACGGTGGCGATGCACGAGCCATGAACGACGCGCTGCTCACCCGAAGTCAGGCGCAGAATAGCCATGCCCTGGTCACGACCGACGAGCTGCACATAGGCACCTGCCGAACGTGCGACCTGACCGCCCTTACCTGGCTTCAGCTCGACATTGTGAACGATCGTGCCGACCGGCATTGCCGAAAGCGGCATTGCATTGCCCGGCTTCACGTCTACCTGTTCGCCGGCGATGACCTTGTCGCCGACAGCAAGACGCTGCGGTGCCAGGATGTATGCCAGCTCGCCATCATCATACTTGATGAGCGCGATGAACGCGGTGCGGTTCGGATCGTATTCCAGACGCTCTACCGTTGCCGACACGTCGAACTTGCGACGCTTGAAGTCGATGATACGGTACGAACGCTTGTGACCGCCGCCGATGAAGCGAGCCGTGATGCGGCCTGCATTGTTGCGGCCACCCGACTTGGTCAGGCCTTCGGTGAGGCCCTTGACCGGCTTGCCCTTGTAGAGGCCCGAACGATCGACGATCACCAGCTGGCGGGTGCTCGGCGTTATCGGATTGAATTTCTTCAGTGCCATAATTCTTTCCTCGCGCCTCTCAGAGACCGGTCGCGACGTCGATCGACTGACCGTCGGCCAGTGTCACAATCGCCTTCTTGACATCGCTCTGGTGACCGATCGTGCCGCGGAACCGCTTGGTCTTACCCTTGCGGATCAGCGTGTTCACGCCAGTTACCTTGACGCCGAAGAGCGCCTCGATAGCAGCCTTGATCTCCGGCTTCGTCGCCTTCTTGGCAACGTTGAACACAACCTGGTTCTGCTCGGAAGCCATGGTGGACTTCTCGGTGATGGCCGGGCTGATGATCACATCGTAGTGTCGAAGATCGGTCATTTGAAGCGCTCCTCGAGAGCCTCGACGGCGGCCTTCGAAAGAACCAGCGTGCCGCGGCGAAGAATGTCGTAAACGTTGATGCCCTGGATCGGCAGAACGTCGATGTTCGGAATGTTGGTCGCTGCGCGCTTGAAGTTCTGGTCAAGCTCGGCACCGCCGATCAGCAATGCGTTGGTCAGGCCCAGCTTCTCGAAGTTCGTGAGAAGAAGCTTGGTCTTGGCCTCGCCCAGAGCCAGATCATCGATGATGATCAGGTTCGATGCTTTTGCCTTCGCCGACAGCGCATGCTTCAGGCCGAGAGCGCGAACCTTCTTGGGAAGGTCATGCTCATGGCTGCGAACGACCGGGCCGTGTGCCTTGCCGCCGCCGCGGAACTGCGGAGCGCGAGCCGAAGAGTGACGAGCGCGGCCCGTTCCCTTCTGCTTGTACATCTTGGCGCCGGTGCGCGAAATTTCCGCGCGGCCCTTGGTCTTGTGCGTGCCCTGCTGCTTCTTTGCAAGCTGCCAGCGCACGACGCGCTGCAGGATGTCTTCGCGCGGGTCAAGGCCGAAGATCTCTTCCGAGAGCTTCACCTTGCCGGCATCGGCACCTGCCAGTGTGGTAATCTTGATGTCCATTATTCCGCCCCTTCTTTGGCCGGAGCTTCACTCGTCTGTGCAGCGCGAACCGCAGCAGGCTTAGGAGCGTTTTCCGGAAGAGCAATCTTGACGGAGTCACGAACCAGGATCCATGCGCCCTTGGAGCCGGGAACGGCACCGCGGATGAGGATCAGGCCACGATCCGTGTCGGTCGAAACGACCTCCACGTTCTGCGTGGTCACGCGGGTCGAACCCATGTGGCCAGCCATCTTCTTGCCCTTGAACACCTTGCCGGGATCCTGGCGCTGACCGGTCGAACCGTGGGTACGGTGCGACACGGAGTTACCGTGGGTTGCCCGACCGCCACCGAAATGGTGACGCTTGATAACGCCCTGGAAACCCTTACCGATCGTCGTTCCCGTCACATCGACCTTCTGGCCGGGGACGAAATGATCAGCGGTGATTTCCGCGCCGATGTCGAGGAGGTTGTCGGCCGACACGCGGAACTCGGCAACCTTGGACTTCGGCTCGACCGAAGCGGTCGCGAAATGGCCGCGCATCGCCTTGGACGTATTCTTTACCTTGGCAAAGCCAACACCGAGCTGAACGGCCGTGTAGCCATTC
This sequence comes from Foliimonas ilicis, assembly GCF_039939195.1. Classification (NCBI taxonomy): domain Bacteria; kingdom Pseudomonadati; phylum Pseudomonadota; class Alphaproteobacteria; order Hyphomicrobiales; family Phyllobacteriaceae; genus Foliimonas; species Foliimonas ilicis. The sequence continues at coordinate 97,828 of NZ_JBDUUH010000002.1, forward strand.
TTTTCTTCGGTACGCTGTGCCACAACCTGGCAGCTCTCCATCCGGAGAACGGTGACCGGGACATGCTCGCCTGCGTCATTGTAGACGCGGGTCATCCCGACTTTTTGTGCGATTACACCTGAACGCATCGGTTCAATTCCTCTTCAGAGTTCCTGTCGGAGCCTCGGCCCCTACACGCCTCTTGCCCGCTCCTTAAAGCTTGATCTCGACGTCAACGCCTGCAGCGAGGTCGAGCTTCATCAAAGCATCGACTGTCTGAGGGGTCGGGTCCACGATATCAAGCAGTCGCTTGTGCGTGCGCATTTCGAACTGCTCGCGGCTCTTCTTGTCGATGTGCGGCGAGCGGTTGACAGTGAACTTTTCAATCCGCGTTGGAAGCGGAATTGGGCCGCGTACGTTAGCTCCCGTGCGCTTTGCGGTCGACACGATTTCGCGTGTCGATGCGTCAAGCACCCGGTGATCAAACGCCTTCAGGCGGATGCGGATATTCTGTCCGTTCATGCGTCACTTCCTTGTTCTGGCGCGGGGCGCGGGCATATCCAGCGCCCGCGACAGATCGATTGATACAATTACTCGATGATAGCGGCGACGATGCCGGCACCGACTGTGCGGCCGCCTTCGCGGATAGCGAAGCGCAGGCGCTCTTCCATGGCGATCGGCACGATCAGCTCAACATCGACCGTGATGTTGTCGCCAGGCATAACCATTTCCGTGCCTTCAGGAAGCGACACGATGCCCGTCACGTCCGTCGTGCGGAAATAAAACTGCGGACGGTAGTTCGTGAAGAATGGCGTGTGACGGCCACCCTCTTCCTTCGTCAGGATGTAGGCTTCTGCCTTGAACTTCTTGTGCGGCTTCACCGAACCCGGCTTGGCAAGAACCTGACCGCGCTCGACGCCTTCACGGTCGACACCGCGAAGCAGCGCGCCGATGTTGTCGCCAGCCTGGCCCTGATCGAGCAGCTTGCGGAACATCTCGACGCCCGTGCAGGTCGTCTTCGACGTCGCGCGGATGCCGACGATCTCGAGTTCTTCACCAACCTTGACAATGCCGCGCTCGACGCGACCGGTCACAACCGTACCGCGACCCGAGATCGAGAACACGTCTTCGATCGGCATCAGGAACGGCTGGTCGATCGGACGCTCTGGCGTCGGAATGTAGGCATCGACTTCAGCCATCAGCTTGCGGATCGCATCTTCGCCGATTTCCTTGTTCGAATCTTCCAGAGCAGCCAAAGCCGAACCCTTGACGATCGGAATGTCGTCGCCGGGGAATTCGTACTTCGACAGAAGCTCGCGAACTTCCAGCTCAACCAGCTCGAGCAGCTCGGCGTCGTCAACCTGATCAACCTTGTTCAGGAACACGACAACGGCAGGAACACCAACCTGACGGGCAAGCAGAATGTGCTCGCGGGTCTGCGGCATCGGGCCGTCGGCTGCCGAAACAACCAGGATCGCGCCGTCCATCTGTGCAGCACCCGTGATCATGTTCTTCACATAGTCAGCGTGGCCGGGGCAATCGACGTGCGCATAGTGACGAGCAGGCGTCTCGTACTCGACGTGTGCCGTCGAGATCGTGATGCCGCGTGCCTTCTCTTCCGGCGCAGCGTCAATCTGATCATACGCCTTGTACTCACCAAAATACTTCGTGATCGCAGCCGTCAGCGACGTCTTGCCATGGTCAACGTGACCAATCGTGCCAATGTTCACATGAGGCTTATTACGCTCGAATTTACCTTTTGCCATGTGAGATCTCCATTTCCTGCTGCCCAGTTGGGCGTTTGATTAAGTGAACTGCGTAAACGTTTGGTTTGTTACGCGTATTTCTTTTGGACTTCCTGAGCGACCACAGTCGGGACCGGCTCATAGTGATCGAACTGCATCGTGTACTGGGCACGGCCCTGAGACATCGAGCGCAGGCTGTCCACGTATTTGAACATGTTGGCCAGCGGAACCATTGCATTGACGACGGTGGCAATGCCACGCGCTTCCGTGCCCTGGATCTGACCGCGACGCGAATTCAGATCGCCGATCACGTCACCGACGTAATCTTCCGGCGTCACGACTTCGACCTTCATGATCGGCTCGAGCAACTGAACGCCGAGCTTTGCAGCAGCTTCACGGAAGCATGCACGACCGGCGATTTCGAAGGCGAGAACCGAGGAGTCGACATCGTGGTATGCACCGTCGATGAGCGTCGCTTTGACGCCGATCATCGGGAAGCCCGCGAACGGACCCGAAGACATGACGCTCTGGATGCCCTTTTCGACGCCCGGAATGTATTCCTTCGGCACCGAACCGCCAACGATCTTGGAGCTGAATTCGAAATCTTCGCTTTCCGAGTTTGGCTCGAAAAGAACCTTGATGCGAGCGAACTGACCCGAACCACCCGACTGCTTCTTGTGGGTGTAGTCGTGCTCCTGGGCGCGGGTAATCGTTTCGCGATACGCAACCTGCGGCGCGCCAACGTTGGCCTCAACCTTGAATTCGCGCTTCATGCGATCGACGATGATGTCGAGGTGAAGCTCACCCATGCCGGCGATGATCGTCTGGCCGGATTCTTCGTCGGTCTTGACGCGGAACGAAGGATCTTCTGCAGCGAGGCGGTGAAGAGCCAAGCCCATCTTTTCCTGGTCGGCCTTGGTCTTCGGCTCGATCGCGATCTGAATGACCGGCTCGGGGAATTCCATGCGCTCGAGGATGACCGGATTGACCGGATCGCAAAGCGTGTCGCCCGTCGTCGTTTCTTTGAGGCCTGCCAGAGCGACGATGTCGCCAGCAAAAGCTTCTTCGATGTCTTCGCGGGAGTTGGAGTGCATCTGCAGCATGCGGCCGATGCGCTCGCGCTTGCCCTTCACGGTGTTCTCAAGCGAGATACCCTTGGTGAGCTTGCCCGAATAGATACGGCAGAAGGTGAGCGAGCCGACGAACGGATCGTTCATGATCTTGAATGCCAGCATCGAAACCGGCTCGCTGTCGTCAGCGTGACGCTCGATATCAGCTTCCGTCTTCGCATCAATACCTTTGATCGCCGGAACTTCGATCGGCGAAGGCAGGAAATCGACAACTGCGTCGAGGAGCGGCTGAACGCCCTTGTTCTTAAAGGCCGAGCCGCAGAACATCGGGAAGAATTTCACTGCGATCGTGCCCTTGCGGACCAATGCGCGGATCTGATCGTTGTCGGGAAGATTGCCTTCGAGGTAAGCTTCGAGTGCAGCCTCATCCATTTCAACGGCAGCTTCGATGAGCTTTTCGCGGTATTCTTCGGCTTTAGCCTGAAGATCGGCAGGAATTTCGAGAATATCCCAGGCTGCGCCGAGCGACTCGTCGCGCCATACGTAAGCCTTCATCTCGATCAGATCGACGAGGCCTTTGAAATCGCTTTCGGCGCCGATTGGCAACTGCATGACGACAGCCTGCGCACCGAGACGCGAGCCGACCATTTCGACCGAGCGATAGAAATCGGCACCGATCTTGTCCATCTTGTTGCAGAAAATCATGCGCGGGACATGATACTTGTCTGCCTGACGCCAAACGGTTTCAGTCTGTGGCTCAACGCCTGCGTTCGCATCGAGAAGCGCGATTGCGCCGTCGAGAACGCGGAGCGAGCGCTCGACTTCAATGGTGAAGTCGACGTGGCCGGGCGTGTCGATGATGTTGAAGCGGCGGAGCTTTTCGTCACGGCCTTTCCAGTAGGTCGTAGTCGCAGCGGACGTAATGGTAATGCCGCGTTCCTGCTCCTGCTCCATCCAATCCATGGTGGCAGCGCCGTCGTGCACTTCGCCGATCTTGTGCGACTTGCCGGTGTAATAGAGAATCCGCTCAGTCGTCGTCGTCTTGCCGGCGTCGATATGCGCCATGATGCCGAAATTGCGGTAGTCTTCGATTTTATATTCGCGAGCCATGGAAGGTGCCTCTCAGTCTTTCGTGCGCTATTACCAGCGGTAGTGCGCGAAGGCGCGGTTGGCTTCAGCCATCTTGTGGGTGTCTTCACGCTTCTTGACTGCGGTGCCGCGGTTGTTTGCAGCATCCATCAATTCGCCCGAAAGACGGTCGACCATGGTGGTTTCGTTACGGTTGCGAGCAGCCGTGATCAGCCAACGGATCGCGAGAGCCTGACGGCGCTCAGGGCGAACATCGACTGGAACCTGATAGGTAGCACCACCAACGCGGCGCGAACGAACCTCAAGATGAGGAGCGACATTTTCAAGCGCCTGATGAAAGACCGAAACCGGCTCCTGCTTCGTCTTGGCCTGGACCTGATCCAGAGCACCATAGACGATGGTTTCGGCAATCGACTTCTTGCCGTCATACATGACAGCATTCATGAACTTGGTAACCACAAGATCGCCGAACTTCGGATCCGGGTTGATTTCGCGCTTTTCTGCACTGTGACGTCGGGACATGTTCTCGTCTCTCACTTCATCGGCAAGGCGCACTCAAAAGGCGCCAAAGCCGAAAAACCCTTACTTCGGACGCTTCGCACCGTACTTCGAACGGCGCTGCTTGCGGTTCTTCACACCCTGCGTATCGAGCACGCCACGGATGATGTGGTAACGAACACCTGGAAGATCCTTCACGCGGCCGCCGCGGATCATGACCACGGAGTGCTCCTGAAGGTTGTGACCTTCACCGGGAATGTAGCCGATGACTTCAAAGCCATTGGTCAGGCGGATCTTGGCAACCTTACGCAGAGCCGAGTTCGGCTTCTTAGGCGTCGTTGTATAAACGCGAGTGCAGACGCCACGCTTTTGCGGGTTTGCCTGCATTGCAGGGACTTTATTGCGCTTTACCGGCGCAATGCGCGGCTTGCGGATCAATTGGTTTACGGTAGGCATAAAACCTTCCTCTTGTCTTTCAATTCCGTGTCTCAAGCCCGTTTCGGGGCCGTCTTGGCAGAATTTCCATGCAAAAATTCAGGCCACAAACCACCAGCGGCGGTCTTGCCCGAACAAAAAGCAGAGGAAGCGTGACCGCTTCATGCATGCCGGAAATGTTTTTTCGCTCGTAAGACGAACCCTGTTTGAGGCAAACTCCAGAACGAGACGTCCTGGAAATCAAAACCTCACATCGGCTCAGGTGATGCGGCTTCTACGCGTAACCGCCCTTATCGTCAAGCCCATGCCCGATATTATCTTGCGCGGCAGCCTTCCGACGGCGTGCAAGAGACGACGCGTAACAATATTTCGTTAAAGGCGCGATCGCATACAGAAAGTAACCCGATTTCTGCTGTTCGCTCATTGGCCTTCATGCGAAAATATATCCTATCAATTAGCAGATCAGGAATCACGCCATGAACGACAATGAAGAACGTCCGGTAACGATCATTACCGGCCGAGTCTGGCAGAGAAAAGGCGGTGATTCTGAAGGCGTGCACGTTCTGCTCGTTGCGCCCGACGATGATTCTGCAGTGCGAGTCGCGCTCGAGGCACTTGCAAAGGAAGGTTATGTGGAGGCAGAGCTCGTCCAGATCGGCGATCTTCAGGGCGAGCCCGATGAGGAGCCCCATATGTCTGCCTATCAGGGCGCCGTCGAAGGTGAAGTTTCGATCATCACCTTCGAGGAGCCGATCTGAACGTAAGCCTTAGTTGACGGGACCGCCGCCGCCGATCGTTTCCATCTCCGGGTCTTTCGGTTTCACGCCCATCGAGCGGTTGACCGCGACAGTCACGAACCACAGCACCACACCGATCGCGATCAGTATTCCGGCGATCTTATACTGAACCGGATCGCGCCCCGTCCATGGACCGGCAAAAAACGCGCATGAGATCGCGCCGATGATCGGCAACAAGGTCGGGCTATGGAAATGGTCATGATCGACCTTGTCCTTGCGAAGTATCAACACGGCGACGTTCACGACTGCGAAGACGCAAAGCAGCAGTAGTGCCGTCGTGCCGCCAAGCGCGGGGACCTCACCGACGAAGGTTATCAGCCCGAACGCCAGAAGCGTCGTGAAGATGATCGCGAGATAAGGCGTCCGGCGCGTCTGATGCACCTTACCCAGGACGGGAGGCAGCACATGCTCGCGGCTCATGCCGTAAACGAGACGGCTGGCCATCAGCATGTTGATCAGGGCGCTGTTTGCCACTGCAAACATCGTGATGAAGCCGAAAATCTCCAGCGGAAAGCCGGGAGCACCTGCCTGCACCACTTTCAACAGTGGCGTTTCCCCCTCACCCAGTTCTTCCGGCGAAACCAGCGTGATGGCCGAGATCGAAACCAGAACATAGATGACGCCCGTAATGAGCAGACCTGCCAGAAGCACTTTCGGAAAGATCTTCGTCGGGTTTTTGCATTCTTCGGCCATGTTGACCGAGTCTTCGAAACCGACCATTGCGAAGAATGCGAGCGTCGTTGCCGCAATCACCGACCAGAATGCGCTGCGGTCAGGCGACGACGAGAACTGGGTCACGCGGGAGAAATCCCCCTCGCCCAGACCGATCGCCCAAAGCCCGATGAAAATGATGATCAGCAGGCCGGTAAGTTCGACGATCGTCAGGACGACATTCGCTTTCACGCTCTCGCCGACACCGCGAAAATTGACGATCGCGACGACTGCCATGAATGCAAGGCCGACCAGCGTGAGGCCCATGCCGCTCGCCAGATCGAGCCCGAACGCATCCGACAGATTGGCCGCGAAGGCGCGCGATGCGGTGGACGCCGACGTTATGCCGGAACACATCACTGCGAATGCGACGATGAAGGTGATGAAGTGAATTCCGAACGCCTTGTGCGCGTAAAGTGCAGCACCCGCAGCGCGCGGGTACTTGGTTACAAGCTCAAGATAGCTGAAAGCGGTAATGACCGCGACGACGAACGCCACGAGAAACGGCAGCCAGACAACGCCGCCGACCTGCTTGGCGACCTGACCGGTCAGAGCGTAGATGCCGGTTCCCAAAATGTCGCCGACGATGAAGAGAAGAAGAAGCCACGGCCCCATCACACGATGCAGGCTTGGCTCGATGGGCTTGTCGCCCGACGTGGTGTTGGCAATGTCAGTCACGGTTCCCTCTCAATCCGTGCCCCACACACACCAAAAAAGTTAGGGCGGTACAGAATGAGTGTCAAACACCAATGACAACTTCGGATTGCGGCGGCCAATCCGGCTTGCCAACAAAAAAGCCGCCGGGTTGCCCCGGCGGCTTTTGAAGCATTATGAAATCGACCGTTTATTCAGCGGCCGACGTCATGTCCGTCAGCATAGGCTCGGCAGTTTCGGCGCCAGATGCCTTGCGGCGCTCGTCGAGGATCAGTTCGTCGCGCGACGTTGCGATACGACGAATCTGGCTCATCTGACCACCGGTACCGGCCGGGATGAGACGGCCGACGATGACGTTTTCCTTCAAGCCCTGGAGCATGTCGGTCTTGCCGGCGACTGCAGCTTCCGTCAGCACGCGCGTCGTTTCCTGGAAGGAAGCGGCGGAGATGAAGGATGGCGTCTGCAGCGATGCCTTGGTGATGCCCAGCAGGACCGGCTGGCCTTCGGCCGGGGTCTTGCCTTCTTCGATCAGGCGGTCGTTGATCTCTTCCAGTTCGATCACGTCCACGTGGTCGCCCGGAATGTAGGTCGAGTCGCCCTGAACGGTGATCTCGACCTTCTGCAGCATCTGGCGAACGATCACCTCGATGTGCTTGTCGTTGATCAAAACGCCCTGCAGACGATAGACTTCCTGGATTTCGTTGACGAGATACGAAGCCAAAGCTTCCACGCCCTTGATTGCCAGAATGTCGTGCGGCGCAGGATTGCCGTCCAGAATGTAGTCGCCCTTTTCGATCACGTCGCCATCCTGAAGATGGAAGGGCTTGCCCTTCGGGATCAGGTATTCGACAGGCTCAAGCGTCGAGTCGTTAGGCTCGATGATGATGCGGCGCTTGTTCTTGTAATCGCGTCCGAAACGGATCGTACCGTCGATCTCGGCGATGATGGCGTGGTCCTTCGGACGGCGTGCCTCGAAGAGTTCGGCAACACGCGGCAGACCGCCGGTGATGTCCTTCGTCTTCGCGCTTTCCATCGGAATACGCGCAACAACGTCACCCGGACGCACTGTACCGCCCGGCTCGACCGAAAGAATGGCTTCGACCGAAAGCATGAAACGAGCGTCGCCGCCACGTGCCAGCTTGCCGACCTTGCCCTTCGCATCATGAATGGCGATCGCAGGCTTCAGATCCGTACCGCGTGGCGTCGAGCGCCAGTCGATGACTTCACGCTTGGTGATGCCGGTCGACTCGTCGGCCGTTTCCTGAACCGAGATACCGTCCACGAGGTCTTCGAAGACAACGCGGCCTTCGATTTCCGTGAGGATCGGACGGGTATACGGATCCCACTCGGCAACACGCTGTCCGCGCTTCACCTTGTCGCCATCGTCCACGAAGATACGCGAACCATAGGTGACACGGTGCGTTGCACGCTCCTTGCCGGCCTCATCGAGGATGAGGATCGCCATGTTACGGCCCATGACCACGAGGTTGCCGTCGGAGTTGCGAACCACGTTGCGGTTGCGAACCTGAACGGTGCCCTCATAGGACGCTTCGAGGAACGAGCTGTCGACCACCTGTGCAGTACCGCCCATGTGGAAGGTACGCATGGTAAGCTGCGTGCCCGGCTCGCCGATCGACTGAGCGGCGATGACGCCGACAGCTTCACCCTGGTTGACCGGGGTACCGCGTGCCAGATCGCGACCGTAGCAGACCGCGCAGACGCCCGTGCGGATATCGCAGGTAAGCGCCGAACGGATACGTATCGACTGGATGCTCGCCTTTTCGATCAGCTCGATGTCGCGTTCATCCATAAGCGTTCCCGCCTTGACGATCAGATCGCCCGTAATCGGGTGATTGATGTCGTCGAGCGCGGTACGGCCCAGGATACGCTGACCGAGCGAGGCAACCACCTGGCCTGCATCGACGATAGGCTGCATGGTGAGGCCCTTGTCGGTGCCGCAATCCACGGAGTTGACGATGCAATCCTGAGCGACGTCGACGAGACGGCGGGTCAGGTAGCCGGAGTTTGCCGTCTTCAACGCGGTGTCTGCGAGGCCCTTACGAGCGCCGTGGGTCGAGTTGAAGTACTCAAGAACGGTCAGACCTTCCTTGAAGTTCGAAATGATCGGCGTTTCGATGATTTCGCCCGATGGCTTGGCCATAAGACCGCGCATACCGGCAAGCTGACGCATCTGGGTCGGCGAACCACGCGCACCGGAATGCGACATCATGTAGATCGAGTTCATCGGCTTCTGACGACCGTTGTCTTCGAACTCCACGGCCTTGATGCGGGCCATCATTTCGTCGGCGACCTTTTCCGAGCACTTTGCCCAGGCATCGACGACCTTGTTGTACTTTTCGCCCTGAGTGATCAGGCCGTCATTGTACTGCTGCTCATATTCCTTGGCGAGCGCCTCGGTGTCGGCAACAAGCTTCTGCTTGCTGTCGGGAATGAGCATGTCGTCCTTGCCGAAGGAAATACCGGCGCGGCAGGCATGGGCAAAGCCCAGAGCCATGATGCGGTCGCAGAATATGACCGTCTCTTTCTGACCGCAGTGGCGATAGACCGTGTCGATCATCTTGGAGATGTTCTTCTTGGTCATTTCCTGGTTGGCGGTGTCGAAAGGAACATTGACGTTCTTCGGCAGAAGCTCGGCAATGATCATGCGGCCAGGCGTCGTCTCGTGGATCTTCGACACGACGTTGCCTTCGGCATCGACCGTCTTGAAGCGACCGCGGATTTTGGCGTGCAGCGTGACAGCCTTGGTCTCGAGCGCATGCTGGAGTTCGCCCATGTCGGCAAACACCATGCCCTCGCCCGGCTCGTTCTGGTTGACGATCGAGAGATAGTAAAGACCGAGAACCATGTCCTGCGACGGCACGATGATCGGCGCGCCGGATGCAGGGTGCAGGATGTTGTTGGTCGACATCATCAGCACGCGTGCTTCAAGCTGCGCTTCAAGCGACAACGGCACGTGAACAGCCATCTGATCGCCGTCAAAGTCGGCATTGAAGGCCGTGCAGACCAGCGGGTGAAGCTGGATTGCCTTGCCTTCGATCAGGATGGGTTCGAATGCCTGGATGCCAAGACGGTGCAGCGTCGGAGCGCGGTTCAGCAGAACCGGATGCTCGCGGATAACCTCGTCCAGGATGTCCCAGACTTCCGGCTTTTCCTTTTCGACCAGCTTCTTCGCCTGCTTGACGGTCGAGGAGTAACCCTTCGCGTCGAGACGGGCGTAGATGAACGGCTTGAACAGTTCGAGCGCCATCTTCTTGGGCAGGCCGCACTGGTGAAGCTTCAGTTCCGGGCCGGTCACGATGACCGAACGGCCGGAATAGTCGACGCGCTTGCCGAGCAGGTTCTGACGGAACCGGCCCTGCTTGCCCTTGAGCATGTCGGAGAGCGACTTCAGCGGACGCTTGTTCGCACCCGTGATGACGCGGCCACGACGGCCATTGTCGAACAGAGCATCGACCGCTTCCTGAAGCATGCGCTTCTCGTTGCGGATGATGATGCCGGGCGCGCGAAGCTCGATCAGGCGCTTCAGGCGGTTGTTACGGTTAATCACGCGGCGATAGAGATCGTTCAGATCGGACGTCGCGAAACGGCCGCCATCCAGCGGAACCAGCGGACGCAGATCCGGCGGGATCACCGGAACGACCTTCATGATCATCCACTCGGGACGGTTGCCCGATTCCATGAAGTTCTCAACGACTTTGAGGCGCTTGAGGTACTTCTTCTGCTTCAGCTCGGACGTGGTCGAAGCCAGTTCCGAACGCAGATCGCCAGCGATCTTTTCCAGATCCATTCCGGCCAGAAGGTCATGAATGGCTTCCGCGCCGATCATGGCGGTGAAGGAATCCTCGCCATATTCGTCCACGGCGATCGTGTATTCTTCTTCCGAAAGAAGCTGGTTTTCCTTAAGCGCGGTCAGGCCCGGCTCGGTCACGATGTAGTTCTCGAAATAGAGAACGCGCTCGATATCCTTGAGCGTCATGTCGAGCAGCGTGCCGATGCGCGAAGGTAGCGACTTCAGGAACCAGATGTGGGCGACGGGAGCTGCGAGCTCGATATGGCCCATGCGCTCGCGGCGAACGCGCGACAGCGTGACTTCGACACCGCACTTTTCGCAGATGACGCCCTTGTACTTCATGCGCTTGTACTTGCCGCACAGGCACTCATAGTCCTTGATAGGTCCAAAAATGCGCGCGCAGAAAAGACCGTCGCGTTCCGGCTTGAAGGTACGATAGTTGATCGTCTCCGGCTTCTTGATCTCGCCGAACGACCAGGACAGAATCTTCTCAGGGGACGCGAGCGAAATCCGGATGGAATCGAACACCTGCGCAGGCGCCTGAGGGTTGAAGAGATTCATGACCTCTTGGTTCATGCCGTTCTCCTTTGCGGGACCTTGACGATCCCATTTTCCGAACAATACCGGGCGATAGAGCCCATTTCGTGATCCGCTCTTACGCCGCCGCTTCGCAAACGTAACCGGATCTTCATGTGCGGCCGGCACGGCCGCCGAAATCTAATCGAGGCGGCCGCGGGATATTCTCCCGCGGCCTGTCTCTGTTTATTCTGCCGCGTCGGGCAGACGCTGCGAGCCGTCTTCGAGCTTCGTGTTTTCGAGCTCAACATTGAGGCCGAGCGAGCGCATTTCCTTGACGAGAACGTTGAAGCTCTCCGGAATGCCCGCTTCGAACGTGTCGTCGCCGCGAACGATTGCCTCGTAGACCTTCGTACGTCCTGCCACGTCGTCCGACTTCACCGTCAGCATTTCCTGCAGCGTGTACGCCGCGCCGTATGCTTCAAGTGCCCAGACCTCCATTTCGCCGAAGCGCTGGCCACCGAACTGCGCCTTGCCGCCCAGCGGCTGCTGGGTAACGAGCGAGTAAGGCCCGATCGAACGCGCGTGGATCTTGTCGTCCACAAGGTGGTGAAGCTTGAGCATATATATGTAGCCCATCGTCACTTTGCGATCGAACGGTTCGCCGGTACGGCCATCATAGAGCTGCGACTGGCCGCTCGTGTGAAGACCTGCCTGCACCAGCATCTCGTCGATGTCGCCTTCATGCGCACCGTCGAACACAGGCGTCGCGATCGAAACGCCGCGCTTCATCTGCTCGCCGAGACGCACAATGCTCTCGTCGTCATACTGACGCACAGGCTCGTTCCGGTCATTGTCCGGAATGATGCTCTCAATCGTGTCGCGCAGCGGCTGGATATCAGCACCCGCCTTATAGGCTTCGATCAGCTCGCCGATCTTTTTGCCCATGCCCGAGCATGCCCAGCCAAGATGCGTTTCCAGAATCTGGCCGACATTCATGCGCGATGGCACGCCCAACGGGTTGAGCACGATATCTGCATGCGTACCGTCTTCCAGGAACGGCATGTCTTCGACAGGAACGATGCGCGAAACAACGCCCTTGTTGCCGTGACGCCCGGCCATCTTATCGCCCGGCTGCATCTTGCGCTTCACAGCGACGAAGACCTTGACCATCTTCATGACGCCTGGAGGCATCTCGTCGCCGCGCTGTACCTTCTCGACCTTGTCCATGAAGCGCTGCTCGAGCGCCTTCTTGGAATCGTCGTACTGGCCACGAAGAGCTTCGAGTTCGCCCTGCAGCTTCTCGTCCTCGACGGCAAACTGCCACCATTGCGAACGCGGATACTCGCCCATCGCTTCGCGGCTGAGCTTGGAGCCCTTCTTGAAACCTTTCGGTCCTGCAATCGCTTCGCGACCGTCGAGCGTGTCGGTCAGACGGCTGTAGACGTTACGGTCAAGAATGGCCTGCTCGTCGTCACGGTCCTTGGCGAGACGTTCGATTTCCTCGCGCTCGATAGCCATCGCGCGCTCGTCCTTCTCAACGCCATGGCGATTGAAGACGCGCACTTCGACGATCGTGCCGAACGTTCCGGGCGGCATGCGCATGGAGGTGTCACGCACGTCCGATGCCTTTTCACCGAAGATGGCGCGCAGAAGCTTTTCTTCCGGCGTCATCGGGCTTTCGCCCTTCGGCGTGATCTTGCCGACCAGAATGTCGCCAGGAGCCACTTCCGCACCGATATAGACGATACCGGCTTCATCGAGGTTCTTCAGCGCTTCTTCCGAAACGTTCGGAATGTCGCGCGTGATTTCCTCCGGCCCAAGCTTCGTGTCACGAGCCATGACTTCGAATTCCTCGATATGGATCGAGGTGAAGACGTCGTCGGCCACGATCCGCTCGGAAAGCAGGATCGAATCCTCGTAGTTGTAACCGTTCCAAGGCATGAACGCGACGAGCACGTTGCGGCCGAGAGCCAGATCGCCGAGATCGGTCGAAGGACCGTCCGCGATGATGTCGCCCTTGTTGACCCGGTCGCCCATACGAACCAGCGGACGCTGGTTGATGCAGGTGTTCTGGTTCGAACGCTGGAATTTCATCAGGCGATAGATATCGACGCCGGACTTGCCCGGATCGAGATCTTCCGTTGCGCGGATAACGATACGCGTCGCATCGACCTGATCGACGATACCGGAACGGCGTGCGCCGATGGCGGCGCCCGAGTCACGCGCAACGATCGGTTCCATGCCGGTGCCGACGAACGGAGCCTCGGCGCGTACCAGAGGCACGGCCTGACGCTGCATGTTCGAGCCCATCAGAGCGCGGTTGGCGTCATCGTTTTCAAGGAACGGGATCAGCGCTGCTGCGACCGACACCATCTGCTTGGGCGAGACGTCCATAAGATCGACGTTTTCGCGAGGCGTCATCATCACTTCGCCGGCGTTACGGCAGATGACGAATTCGTCGACGAAATTGCCGTTCTTGTCGAGCTCGGCGTTTGCCTGCGCAACGAAGTGCTTGGCTTCTTCCATTGCAGAAAGATAGACGACCTCATCGGTCAGCTTGCCATCGACGATCTTGCGGTACGGGCTTTCGATGAAGCCGTACTTGTTGACGCGTGCGAAGGTTGCCAGCGAGTTGATCAGACCGATATTCGGGCCTTCCGGCGTTTCAATCGGGCAGATACGGCCATAATGCGTCGGGTGAACGTCGCGGACTTCGAAGCCTGCGCGTTCGCGGGTCAGGCCGCCGGGTCCAAGAGCCGAAAGGCGGCGCTTGTGGGTGATTTCCGACAGCGGATTGGTCTGATCCATGAACTGCGAGAGCTGCGAGGAACCGAAGAATTCGCGCACGGCGGCAGCAGCCGGCTTCGCGTTGATCAGGTCCTGCGGCATCACAGTGTCGATCTCGATCGAGGACATACGCTCCTTGATCGCGCGCTCCATGCGCAGCAGGCCGACGCGGTACTGGTTCTCCATGAGCTCACCGACCGAACGCACGCGGCGGTTGCCGAGATTGTCGATGTCGTCGATTTCGCCCTTGCCGTCGCGCAGTTCGACAAGCGTCTTCACGACCGCGAGGATGTCTTCCTTGCGCAGCACGCGAACCGTGTCTTCTGCCTTCAGGTCGAGACGCATGTTCATCTTGACGCGACCAACGGCCGAAAGGTCGTAACGGTCGGCATCGAAGAACAGCGAATTGAACATCGCTTCTGCGGTTTCGAGTGTCGGCGGCTCGCCCGGACGCATCACGCGGTAGATGTCGAACAAAGCGTCCTGACGGCCTTCGTTCTTGTCCACGGCAAGCGTGTTGCGGATGTAGGCGCCGACATTGACGTGGTCGATGTCGAGAACCTCGAACTCTTCCGCACCGGTCGAAAGAAGAACTTTCAGGGTCTTTTCGTCGATTTCGTCACCGGCTTCGAGATAGATCTCGCCAGTTGCGTGGTTGACGATGTCTTCGGCAAGATACGAACCGTACAGATCGTCCTCGGTCGCCTTGATGGCCTTCAGACCCTTTTCGGCAAGCTGCTTGGCCTGACGCGCGGTGATCTTCTTGCCAGCTTCGACGACGATTTCGCCCGTATCGGCATCAACCAGATCGCCGACAGCCTTGAGGCCGCGGAAGCGATCGACGCTGAACGGAACGCGCCAATGATCCTTGGAACGCTTGTAGGTGATCTTCTGGTAGAAAGTGGAGAGGATTTCCTCGCCATCCATGCCGAGCGCCATGAGCAGGCTCGTCGCAGGAATCTTGCGGCGACGATCGATACGCGCATGCACGACGTCCTTCGAGTCGAACTCGATGTCGAGCCACGAACCGCGATAAGGGATGACGCGCGCAGCAAACAAAAGCTTGCCCGACGAGTGCGACTTGCCCTTGTCGTGATCGAAGAAGACGCCTGGCGAACGGTGCATCTGCGAGACGATGACGCGCTCCGTGCCGTTGACGATGAACGTACCGTTCATGGTCATCAGCGGCATGTCGCCCATATAGACGTCCTGCTCCTTGATGTCCTTGATGGACTTCGCGCCCGTATCTTCATCGATATCGAACACGATGAGGCGCAGCGTCACCTTCAGGGGTGCAGCATAGGTCAGGTCGCGCTGACGGCATTCGTCAACGTCGAACTTCGGTCCTTCGAACTCGTACTTGACGAATTCGAGCATCGAAGCGCCCGAAAAATCAGAAATCGGAAAGACCGACTTGAAAACGGCCTGCAGTCCTTCGTCCGGACGTCCGCCCTTGGGCTCGTCCACCATCAGGAATTGGTCGTACGATGCCTTCTGAACCTCGATGAGGTTCGGCATTTCCGCAACTTCAGGTATCTTACCGAAGAATTTGCGTACGCGTCTGCGGCCATTGAAAGTCTGGGTCTGGGCCATCGTCGCTCCTTGGCTTGCGTCTCTTGGGGCGCGGCTTCGCCTGCTGCGCCTTGCATTTCCGGCTGCTTGAACGGCAGCCTATTCAAAACGGGTAAAAACCCGTTTCCGGAAGGCCGTTTTCGGCCCTCAGGAAAGAGGTTCCCAATACGTAGTTCCCCGTCGCGGGGATCGGCGGGCGACTTGCGCCACCCGCCGAAACACGACAGTTACTTCAGGTCGACCTTGGCGCCAGCAGCTTCGAGCTGTGCCTTGATCTTTTCTGCGTCGGCCTTGGAAACAGCTTCCTTAACCGGCTTCGGTGCAGCTTCGACCAGGTCCTTGGCTTCCTTGAGGCCGAGACCGGTAATCGCACGCACTTCCTTGATCACGTTGATCTTCTGTGCGCCGGCGTCCGTCAGGACGACGTCGAATTCGGTCTTTTCCTCAACAGGAGCAGCCGCAGCACCGCCGCCAGCAGCAGCAGCTGCTACGGGAGCAGCAGCCGAAACGCCCCACTTTTCTTCAAGAAGCTTCGAAAGCTCAGCCGCCTCAAGGACGGTCAGGCTCGACAGGTCGTCAACGATCTTAGAGAGATCAGCCATTTTCTATTCCTTTAAAAGTTCGAACAAGTGTAGGTGACAGCGAGGAACGGCCTCATGCCGCCTCGTCCTTCCGGGCGTAGGCGCCAATCACGCGAGCAACCGAAGCTGCTGGTGCGTTGACGACCTGGGCGATCCGGGTTGCCGGCGTGGAAATCATGCCGACGATCCTGGCGCGAAGCTCGTCGAGCGACGGGAGTGTGGCCAAAGCCTTCACACCGTCGGCGTCGAGCGCAGTCGAGCCCATTGAGCCGCCAAGGATAATGAGCTTCTCATTAGCCTTGGAAAACTCGGACGCGATTTTTGGCGCCGTGATCGGATCTTCCGAATAAGCAATCAGGGTCTGTCCGAGGAACAGGCTCTGAATCTTTTCGGAATCCGTGCCCTGAAGAGCGATTTTGGCGAGACGGTTCTTCGCGACTTTGACGGTGCCGCCAGCTGCGCGCATTTTCGAACGAAGATCGTTCATCTGCGCAACTGTGATACCGGCATAGTGGGCCACGACGACTGAACCTGCGTTCGAGAACGCTTCATTCAGGCCCGTGACGAGTTCGCGTTTTTCCGCTCTGTCCACTGCCTATCTCCAGTTGATGGCCACCACTGATTTAGTGACCATCGGTTTGCCTTTTGCCGCCTGGGCGGTCCTAGGGACCTCCCGAGCGACGCTCGAGGATCCTGCCCCCTTTCGCCACATCCTTTCGGATGCGCAGACAAAAGGCATACACGGTTCGAACCTTTCATTGGGGCTTGGCCCCTTTGTCCGGTCTTCACCCGTCTCATGCAGGCCCATGCGAATTAAGGCCAAGTGGTTTGAACCGCCTGCAATCTCGGACAGGATATCCGGAAGCGTTTCCGCTTCCGGCATCCGGGCCCGAAGGCCCGGAATTCTAGTCAGACCGGCGAATTGGCCGGCCTCGTAAAAGTCTTACGCAGTCGCCAGCGTCGAAAGATCGACGCGCAGACCCGGACCCATCGTCGAGGTGACGGACACCTTCTTGACGAATACGCCCTTGGCGCCTGCCGGCTTTGCCTTGTTCACTGCGTCAGCGAAAGCACGGACGTTTTCTTCCAGCGCCTTGACGTCGAAAGAAACCTTGCCGACACCAGCATGAACGATACCGGCCTTCTCGACACGGAACTCGACGGCACCGCCCTTCGAAGCCTTGACCGCACCGGCGATATCCGTGGTCACGGTGCCGACTTTCGGGTTCGGCATCATGCCGCGCGGGCCGAGAACCTTACCAAGACGACCGACGAGCGGCATCATGTCAGGCGTCGCAATGCAGCGATCGAAGTTGATCTCGCCCTTCTGGACGATTTCGAGCAAATCTTCCGCACCGACGATGTCTGCACCGGCTGCGCGGGCTTCGTCAGCCTTCGCATCACGAGCAAACACGGCAACGCGCACCGAGCGACCGGTGCCGTTCGGCAGATTGACAACGCCGCGAACCATCTGGTCCGCATGGCGAGGATCAACGCCGAGATTCATCGAGATTTCGATCGTTTCGTCGAACTTGACGGCCGAACGGTCCTTCAGAAGCTTGATAGCCTCACCAAGGCCGTAAGCCTTGTCCGGATCAATGCCTTCACGCGACTTGACTACACGCTTTCCAAACTTTGCCATCGTCTCAGCCCACCACTTCCAGGCCCATCGAACGGGCAGAACCTTCGACCATACGCATCGCCGCTTCCACGTCGTTTGCGTTCAGGTCCTTCATCTTGGCTTCGGCGATCTCACGCACCTTGTCGCGGCTGATCTTGCCGGCACCGATCTTGCCCGGCTCTTTCGAACCCGACTTCAGATTGGCCGCCTTCTTCAGGAAGTAGCTCACCGGAGGCGTCTTCATGACGAAGGTGAAGGACTTGTCCTGGTAATAGGTGATCACGACTGGAATCGGCTGACCCTTTTCCATTTCCTGCGTCTGCGCGTTGAACGCCTTGCAGAATTCCATGATGTTGATGCCACGCTGACCAAGCGCAGGGCCGATCGGGGGCGACGGCGTCGCCGATCCCGCTGCTACCTGAAGCTTGAGCTGGCCTGCAATTTTCTTAGCCATCTCTTCTCTGCCTTACTTTCATGCCGGACAAGCCGGCGGTTGCAGTTTGGTGGTTCGGTTCGAGCATCCGGCTAAGATCGCCCTCGCCTCCCACCAACTCTCGCAGCGAATTAAATCGCCGCACTCGCTGCCGTTACAGGCAGCAAGATTTCAGGGTCAGCCCTTTTCGACCTGACCGAATTCCAGATCGACCGGCACAGCACGACCGAAGATCGAAACCTCGACCTTGAGACGTGCGCGCTCTTCGTCCACCTCCTGAACGACGCCATTGAACGATGCGAAAGGCCCATCGGACACACGCACCTGCTCGCCAACCTCGAACGTCACGGACGGCTTCGGCCGCTCCACACCTTCCTGAACCTGGTTCAGGATGCGCTGCGCTTCCGCCTCGCTGATCGGCACCGGCTTGGAATCGCCAAGGAAACCAGTAACTTTTGGCGTATTCTTCACAAGCGAGAACACCGCATCGGTAAGGTTCGCCTTGAGAAGCACGTAACCTGGAAAGAACTTGCGCTCAGCATCGACCTTACGGCCGCGACGCACTTCCACAACCTTTTCAGTCGGCACGACGATCTGCTCGATCTGATCGCTCAGACCCTTCTGACGCGCCTTGTGCTCGATATCCTCTGCGACCTTCTTCTCGAAGTTCGAATAGGCGTGGACGACGTACCACCGCGAAGTCATCAATAAATTCTCCGTATTCGCCGACGTTAGCGTCCGATGCCCAGGATCAATTCGACCCCGAAAGCCATCAACTGGTCGGCAGCGAAGAAAAACACCATCGCCAGAGCCGCAAAAGCCAAAACCATAATCGTCGAAATGACGGTTTCCCGACGCGAGGGCCACGTAACCTTTGCCGTTTCCGACCTTACCTGCTGGATAAAGGTAATGGGGTTGGTGGTCTTTGACGCCATGTGCCGCTCTGCTTTCAGAAGATCGGATGCCCGACCTTTTATGTGTTCCCGCTGGCCGGGTTGCCCGCCTGGTCCGAAACGGATGCGAATCACCGCAAACACTTCGCCCATGCATTTCGGGCACGTAAAGCTGGATTTCAGCTCCACGCGCCGCGTGTTTATTGGTCACGATATAAAACTGATTCCGTAAGCTTGCAAGTGCCTAATTTCAACAGTTCGATCATCTGCGATGAAACTGGCAGGGGCAGCAGGGCTCGAACCTGCGACCTGCGGTTTTGGAGACCGCCGCTCTACCAACTGAGCTATACCCCTAAACGTGCGCCCGGAAACCGAACCTGTCACGCTTTGCGCAAGCCTCGAAGGAACGACACTTGCAGCATGCGTTCCTCTAACGGGTCGCTTTGAAAGCTTCAAGTCGTTTTGAACGTTTCCAAACGAAAAAATAGCGACCCCGAGGGGCCGCCATTCATTTCTTCTCTTCGTACGAGCAGAACTTACTCGATGATAGCGGCGACGATGCCGGCACCGACTGTGCGGCCGCCTTCGCGGATAGCGAAGCGCAGGCGCTCTTCCATGGCGATCGGCACGATCAGCTCAACATCAACCGTGATGTTGTCGCCAGGCATAACCATTTCCGTGCCTTCAGGAAGCGACACGATGCCCGTCACGTCCGTCGTGCGGAAATAAAACTGCGGACGGTAGTTCGTGAAGAATGGCGTGTGACGGCCACCCTCTTCCTTCGTCAGGATGTAGGCTTCCGCCTTGAACTTCTTGTGCGGCTTCACCGAACCCGGCTTGGCAAGAACCTGACCGCGCTCGACGCCTTCACGGTCGACACCGCGAAGCAGAGCGCCGATGTTGTCGCCAGCCTGGCCCTGATCGAGCAGCTTGCGGAACATCTCGACGCCCGTGCAGGTCGTCTTCGACGTCGCGCGGATGCCGACGATCTCGAGTTCTTCACCAACCTTGACAATGCCGCGCTCGACGCGACCGGTCACAACCGTACCGCGACCCGAAATCGAGAACACGTCTTCGATCGGCATCAGGAACGGCTGGTCGATCGGACGCTCAGGCGTCGGAATGTAGGCATCGACTTCAGCCATCAGCTTGCGGATCGCGTCTTCGCCGATTTCCTTGTTCGAATCTTCCAGAGCAGCCAAAGCCGAACCCTTGACGATCGGAATGTCATCGCCGGGGAATTCGTACTTCGACAGAAGCTCGCGAACTTCCAGCTCAACCAGTTCCAGAAGCTCGGCGTCGTCAACCTGATCAACCTTGTTCAGGAACACGACAACGGCAGGAACACCAACCTGACGGGCAAGCAGGATGTGCTCGCGGGTCTGCGGCATCGGGCCGTCGGCTGCCGAAACAACCAGGATCGCGCCGTCCATCTGTGCAGCACCCGTGATCATGTTCTTCACATAGTCAGCGTGGCCGGGGCAATCGACGTGTGCATAGTGACGAGCAGGCGTCTCGTACTCGACGTGTGCCGTCGAGATCGTGATGCCGCGTGCCTTCTCTTCCGGCGCAGCGTCAATCTGATCATACGCCTTGTACTCACCAAAATACTTCGTGATCGCAGCCGTCAGCGACGTCTTGCCATGGTCAACGTGACCAATCGTGCCAATGTTCACATGAGGCTTATTACGCTCGAATTTACCTTTTGCCATCGTCTCTTTCCTTGGGCCGCGTGGACTTCAGTTCGGTCGAATGCGGGGCGATTAGCGACAAAGGCCGAAAAACACAAGCATCTTTTGGCAGGTCGCCGTCCGCTTCCGCTATTTAAGTGAAAGCATGAGCCGACCCGCATCGAACATCGGTCCGGTTTTGGGTGATGCCTGCATATAGGGGTTTGCCGCTGAATATCAAAGGGGCGAAGCAGTCTGGAGCGGGTAGCGGGAATCGAACCCGCGTATTCAGCTTGGAAGGCTGCTGCTCTACCATTGAGCTATACCCGCGCCGTCAGGCTTCGAAGGTCCAGCAGTGGTGGAGGAAGTTGGATTTGAACCAACGTAGGCGTAGCCAACGGATTTACAGTCCGTCCCCTTTAACCACTCGGGCATTCCTCCGTACTGCTGTCGAAGCCAGCGACGAGGCACCGTGCGGAGCCGAACCGAAGTCCGAAACCGCGTGGGCCTTATGGCTGCAAGGCCCAAAGCTGTCAACCGCGATAAGGGCTAATTTCTACATTAAAACAGTCGCGCTCCACAGCACCCGTATGCAAACCCCGTTCGCGCGTCTATAGAGGCGCGATGAGCAACGATAATCCCTCCCGGACGCCCAAGGATACGCATTACGCGAATCTTCGGCGTAGTTTTCGCGACCAGAAGGCCGGTGGCCCTCAAAACCGGGGCGAGCGCCCTTCCACGCCGCCCGGCGAAGCGGCGCCTGATGGTCTGGTGCGACTTTATGGCCTGCACACGGTTCGCGCCGCACTCGAAAACCCGCGCCGCAAGATCACCCGAATGCTGGTGACGCGAAACGCCGCGGAACGCCTTTCGCTGGACGATTTTTCGGCGCTGCCCTTCGCTGTCAAGCTTGTAGAACCGCGCGAGATCGACGGTTTGACCGGCAGCGATGCGGTGCATCAGGGCGTGCTGATAGAAGCGCATCCCTTGAAGCCAAAGGCGCTTTCGGCGCTCGGCGACACGCCGCTTCTTCTGGTGCTCGATCAGGTCACGGATCCGCATAATGTCGGCGCGATCATACGTTCGGCCGTCGCATTCGGTGCAGGTGCGATCGTCACGACTTCGCGCCATAGCCCGCATGAATCGGGCGTATTGGCCAAATCGGCATCCGGCGCACTGGAGCATATCGATCTGATCGAAGTGCGAAATCTGGCCGATGCGCTTGGCCAGTTGCACGATGCGGGCTTCCGCACCATCGGTCTTGATTCGGAAGGCCCGGCCGAGCTGGAAAAAAGCTTCGAAGGCAAACGAATCGCATTGGTGCTCGGAGCCGAAGGCAAAGGCCTGCGCCAGAAGACCCGCGAAACGGTCACCACGCTTGCTCGCCTCGACATGCCGGGCGCAATCCGCTCGCTGAATGTCTCCAACGCAGCGGCGGTCTCGCTCTATGCAGCGCACTCCTTTCTCAACAAGGCATGATTTCCAATCTGCGCGACGAGCCTGCATTCGCGGGAACAGTAGCCGACCGAATCTGGAATGCATGGTGGCGCGAACAGGGCCATGAGCTGGCGTTCATTCGCGGCCTTGTGGACGATAATCTGACGGCTGAGAAAATTCCCCTCGCCCTCGTCGCACATGAAGGTGCGACGTTTATGGGAACCGCATCGGTCATCGAAAGCGACATGGAAGAGCGCCCGCAGCTTTCTCCATGGGTTGCCGCCGTCTGGGTCGACCCGGAACATCGCGGCAAGGGTCTGGGCGCGGCGCTCGTTTCGGCAGCAGCGAATGAGGCCTTCGCGCGCGGTTTCGATCCGGTCTATTTATGCGCGACACCAGAGAATTCAGGGTTTTACGAGGCGCTTGGCTGGCAAATCGTCGAGGAAGATGTTGGCGGGTTGACGGTTTTCGCGCTCACCAAGGCTGCGGTTGCTTCCAGATAGTGCATTCTTCGAAGCACGCAGGATAAGTTTCACCATCGCCACGCCCGGTTTTCACCGTCTGGCCATTGTCAAAGAACCGGGAAGCGGGGCGCTTGGCCGTGCCTTCCTAGTAAGTGATATATGTGGCGCGACGTCTGCACCCCGCCGGTGTCTGCTACCCAGTCGGTCGGGCACAATGTCTCTGCATTCAATAGTGCAGATGAACATCGCGGTTTCTCCGCACGCTTTGGGATGTTTCATCGGCGGGGTTTGTCACTTCCCGCGATGAACGCATCTTCGCCGCGCCGACCTGTCCCGGCCCTCCGCTATGGCTCCGGGCGTTCGGCATTCAAAAAGCCAAATCGTTGGCTTTTTGCCGACCTATGGTCGGACATGCCTCACCCCTCGGGTCTCACGACTACCGCAGTCGCAAGTGGGAGGTCACCGCTGTCTGAACCGATACCCGGTGCGCACCGGCTTCCCGCTCAGACAGTGGGGAGATGATAGGAGGGGCTGAAAGGGGGTGAATAAAAACATGAAATTGGAGGTTTTTGTTCACATGCGGTGGCATCGCGGCGCACCTTTGTTCCCATGACGATCAGCCCGACGCCCTCACCCGCTTGAACTGCGCAAACCAGCCTAGTCCCTCTTCCGTTCCGGCTTTCGGCCGGTATTCCGCGCCGATCCAACCGCGATAGCCAATGCGGTCGAGATGCGCGTAGAGGAATGGGTAGTTGATCTCGCCTGTTCCCGGCTCGTGCCGGCCGGGATTGTCGGCGATCTGGATGTGGGCGATGCGGGCGAGATTGTTTTCCATGGTGCGGGCGAGATCGCCCTCCATGATCTGCATGTGGTAGATGTCGTATTGCAGGAACAGATTATCGGAACCGACCCGGTCGATGATGTCGAGCGCCTGCCTTGAATGGTTTAGATAGAAGCCGGGCATGTCGTGCCGGTTGATCGGCTCTATCAGCAAACGAATGCCTGCCTTTTCCAAACGGTCTGCTGCAAACTTCAAATTCTCGACGAACACATGATCGAGAATCTCGCTGGCGACACCTGACGGTGCGATTCCTGCAAGGCAATTGACCTGCTCGCAATTCAGCGCTTTCGCATAAATTATCGCCTTGTCGACGCTGGCGCGGAACTCCTCGACGCGGTCGGGCAAGACTGCAATGCCACGTTCGCCCGCGTCCCAATTGCCGGGCGGGAGATTAAACAGGACTTGCTTTAATTCGTTTTCTTTCAATAGCTTGTCGATGGTTTCTGGAGTATATCCATAAGGGCCGATATACTCCACGGCTTCAAAGCCTGCGCGTGCGGCAGCTTCGAAACGCTCCAGAAAATCATATTCAGGAAACAGCATTGAAAGGTTTGCGGAAAATCGTGGCAATTGCACCTCCGTTCAGCCCGCAAGGCAATCACGGGATGGTGCTACCTTCGGAAAATTTGTCGCCTTCGACAATGCTGCCAATCACTAATCCAGCACTTTGCAAATTATGAAATAGTTTTTTATTTTACTCGAAAGGAGTCTGCCATGGATCGCATCGAGAAACGGCAGCGCGGGCGGCCCCGCGCGTTCAATGCACCGGCAGATGACAGCCCGGTTCAGGCGCTCGACCGGGCGCTCAGGATTCTGGAAATCGTCGCATTGGAGGATGGGCTGTCGCTGAGCGAAGTCGCGCTCGCCTCCGACATTCCTGCCGCGACCGCCTACCGAATGCTCGGCACGTTGCAGCAGCATGGCATGGTCGAGTTCGACCAGAACGACCAGCTATGGTCGGTCGGCGTTGGTGCTTTCCGCATCGGCTCGGCATTTCTGCGGCGGCGCAAGCTGGTGGATCGCGCGCGTATCGTCATGCAGGAATTGATGGAAAATACCGGCGAAACCGCAAATCTCGGTGTCGCGGAAGAAGACGCTGTGGTTTTCGTCAGCCAAGTAGAAACGCATCAGGCGATACGCGCTTTCTTTCGCCCTGGCGCCAGAAGCCCGTTCCACGCTTCAGGCATAGGCAAGGCCGTGCTCGCGCATCTGCCGAATGAACGCGTCACGGCAATGGTTCGGAAAAACGGCTTAGCCGCCTATGCGCCTGCCACGCTGACGGATGAAGCCGCACTTCTTCAAAACCTCGCGGAAATCCGGGTGCAAGGCTTTGCCGTCGATGACGAGGAAAGGTTCTCCGGCATGCGGTGCGTGGCGGCAGCAATATTCAACGAATTCGGCGAGCCGCTGGGCGGCATATCCGTATCGGGACCGGCAGCGCGCGTTACCCCCGACAGGCTTTCGGAGATAGGTCCGCTGGTGCGCGATGCCGCCTTGCGCGTAACCGAAATGATCGGCGGCATCGCGAGATCGTAAGATCAGGCCGGGCGTTCGGCCTTCTCGTCTGTCTCGGACTCATCCTTGAGGTTCGAGAAGTAGTTCGCGATAAGCGCGCCGGAAATATTGTGCCAGACGCTGAAAATCGCGCTCGGTACGGCTGCGAGCGGCGAGAAATGCGCGCTGGCGAGTGCGGCACCCAGACCGCTGTTCTGCATGCCGACCTCGATGCTGATTGCCTTGCGCTTGGCCAGCGAAAGCCCGGTGGCGCGCGCTGCAAAATAGCCGAAGAGCAATCCAAGGCCGTTGTGCAGGACGACAACGAGGAAAATCATCAGACCCGAAGTCGCGATTGCCGCCTGATTGACCGCCACGACGGCGGCGACGATCAAAACGATACCGGCGACGCTGACCAAGGGCAGCATCGGCAGGGAAACCTTCACCAGACCGGGCACCAGCTTCTGAACCGCAAAGCCAAGCGCCAGCGGCACCAGGATCACCTTGACGATGCTCAGGAACATGCTCATCGCATCGACCGGCAGATACTGGCTGGCGAACAGCCAGACCAGAAACGGCGTGACGATCGGTGCTGCAAGCGTGGTGACGCTGGTGCACGCGACGCTCAATGCCACATCGCCCTTGCTGAGATAGGTCATGACATTGCTGGCCGTGCCACCGGGGCAGCAGCCAACGAGGATGACGCCTGCAGCGACTTCCGGCGGCATCGGGATGATGATCGTCAGGATCACGGCCAGAAGCGGCATGATGATGAACTGGGATGCGACGCCGACGCCAACGTCGAACGGCCTGCGCGCGACTTCGCGGAAATCATCGAGCGAAAGGGTGAGGCCCATGCCGAACATGATGATGCCGAGCAGCGTGACGATGTAAGGCGCGAACTGGCTGAAGACGCCCGGAAGAAAAAACCCGAGCGCCGCGAAGGCGATGACCCAGATTGCGAATGTGCGCCCGACGAACGCGGAAAACGATGCTATTGCCTTCAAGGCGACTCTCCAATGTTTTACTTGGAGCCGCCCTACGCGCGCCGGGAAGGTCGATCAACCCCGCACGGCCAGTTTTGAGTGGGCCAGATCAATCGCTGCTGGAATTGCTTTGCGGATAATGGCTACAAGGAGCGCCAAACAGGAGCCGCCCGTATGTCGCGTCTATTGAGTATCTTGATTACCATCATGTTTGCGGTCGCCCTGGTCACTTTGGGGCGCTGGTACATCTACATATCCAACACCACGAGCCCCTATGACGAAGTCGGGATCGAGCTCAATTCACGCATGCCCTACCCTTTGCGCAAATATGGCTGCGGCAAGCTGCAGGCGACATTCATGAATGCGCTGCCGCCTTACGGATGCGGCGATGATCAGGGGCGCTGGATCTAGACCAGACCGGTCGCGTGCCGGAGATAAAAGGCAATCGCGATAAAGCCGATAATGAAGGTTACGCCTGTCCAATCGACATTCGCGCCTTTCACTTCCCTGGCAATTTTCATGACAAGGAAAGCAAGCGCAGAGATCATAAGGGCAATCAGGATCAACCTGATCATCGGCGTCTCTCCCGTGAAGAGTTAATCGGCACAATACATATGTGAATTGCGCCGATCGATTTCGAGAGGTTTCGCGTAAAAATCGCGGGATTGCTATTCCGCAGCCACTTTCTGACCGGACGAAAACAAGCGATCCCGCTCACGCCACAGTGCCGGTATGGCCAGCAGGGCTATTGCGGCAAAGGCGATCAACGTCTTCGTCACCTGCGAAAAATCAGGCGTGTAGGCGTCGATGTAATAGACCGCATAGACGATCGCGACATGCCACACATAGACGTGCAGCGAATGACGGCCGAGAAGCTGCAGGAACTTCAGGGTGAAGACCCAGGTGACGGCTGCCGCGAGCTTTTGGACGGTCGGGCTTTTATGATGCGGACCGGCGATCAGGAGCCAGGCAAGCCCAAGGGCGGCGGCTGCAAAATTCACCAGATAGACCGGGCCAAAATCTGCGCGCACTTCCATCGTCACGAATTTTGCCATCATGAAATCCGGCATCAATCCATGCGCGGTCAAAATCCTCAGCGGCAGGAAGAACAGGCAGATGGCGAGCGCGGCCTTGGGGATGAAGGTGTTTTCGGGCGAGAAAATCCGGCTCCACTCGATGCGCTTGTCAGCAGTGAGCACACCGAGAACGAGCGCAGAAAAGAACACGATCTGCCAGCCGAGCAGGTTGAAACTGGCGCGCACGCCGAACTCGTCGCTGCCCATCGCGACCGAGTTCAACGGCTCGGTCAACAGGCGGTGAAGGCCAAGCTGCCCGGCCATCCAGACGATGATCGAGCCGACCATCACATGCGCCCATTTTCCGCGCAGGCAGAGCCATATGAGCGCCGGTGAAACGAGCATGTAGATGATGTATTGCGGCAGGATGTCCATGAAAGTGGGCTGGAAAACGAATGTCGCCACCGCAAGCAGGCGCTTGGGGTCCGTGAAAGTCGTATCGCCGATCCAGTTCCACCAGGCCTCATAACCGCCCGGAAGAAGCAGCCCGGCAAGCAGTATCGCGATGAACACGCCCATCGCATAACGATAAAGCTCGAACGCCCTGCTCCAGATTTTCTGCGCGCCGACATCACGCCCGCGCTTTATCATTTTGCTGGCGTAGACCATGCCAATCAGCAGACCGGACAGAAACACGAAGCCCTGTGCGTCTTCCACAAAAGCAAATTGCCGATGATTTATTTCGACCAGCCAGTAACCGCCAACGAAAACCAGATGATTGATAAGCATGAAAACAAGAAAGTAACCACGCATTCCGTCAATAATATCGAAACGTTTCACCGAAAAATATACCTCGAACTATTCTTGAAATTCCAGCCTATGAAAATTCCACTTCAATCTTTGCGGACGATACAGGCGACGGGTCGATTCCGTAACGGGTGGCGCGTTCAATTTTACTTTCGCAGCGTCACCACTGTTTATGGCGCGCGCCTCGCGACCTCCTTGCTGACGCGCGACAAGGCTTCCGCAAGCACACTCATTTTCTGCTTGTTGCCAGCGTCAGCCTGATCGAAAGATGGCTTCGAACCGGATTTTCCGCGAAGAGCGCGGCGCTGCTTTTCCGCGATGCCGCGCGCACGGTCACGACGTTCGCGAAGATGTTTGACGAGTTGCGCGGCTTCCTTGTCGGACAATCCCTGCAGGAGCGGCTGGTGTGTTTTTGCAACGAGCTCCAGCTCGCTTTCGCTCAAAACGCGTTCTTCATTCTTCCGGCTTGTCGCCATAGTCGGACTCCCTTTCAGTCATCAGATATTTTCCGAACGTCAAAACGCATGACGGGTTCCGAAATTTTCTGACGAAGAGGGCGATGGGCTAGGACGCTATTACCTCGGAGGTCATTGAGCCAATTCAGCTTCCCGATAGTTTGCAGGGCAAGACCGACATCGTGAAAACGGTGCCTTTGCAGCCTGAGCACTGGAGACTTATCGTGAGCGTTACCTATCTGATCCGTTTCAAAACCCATCCGGAAAAACGGGAAAAATTCCTGCGGCTCATCAACGGCGTGCTGGACGCCATGCGCCATGAGCAATCCTTCATCAGCGCGACTTTGCATCGCGATCCCGCCGACGCACACGGATACCTGCTTCATGAAACATGGCAGAACCGTCAGGATGTGCTCAATGTGCAGTTGAAACGCGACTACCGGAACGAATGGCACGACGCCCTGCCCGAATTGTTGCAAGAGCCACGCGATATTTCGGTTTGGGAAGAACTTAGAAGCGACAATAATCGCAAACTGCCGGTTTAAGACCGGCAAGGCTGGTGCCCCCGGACGGACTCGAACCGCCGACCCCCTGATTACAAATCATGACCGGCACCTTGCAACGCAAGGGGTTGCGCTTTCCATGTCGCGTTTATGTCGCGTCGGCGAGTACCAGATCGGCAGCGGCAGCCAGTTCCGAACCATCATCATTGCGCGGAAACAGGTGTCCGTAGGTGTCCATCGTCATTGCGATTGTGGAGTGACCCATGCGCTCCTGCACGACCTTGGGAGGCAGACCAAGGCCGCCATCCTCACGGCGATTGATGCACCACGACGCAAACCAGTGACGTAGGCAATGCAGGCCGGTGTATTTTGCGGCAAGGATCGGCTTGCCATCTTGATCAATCTCGCCGATGTCCGTGCTCAGTCCAGCAGCGATCCACGCCGGATGTAGGCCACGACGAAGGATATTGTTCAAGCCTTCAACGTTCCCTGTCCCGTTTGGAAACACCAGATCGAACACCTTGATCGGTTTGCCATCAGCGTCCAGCTTACCTGTGCTGCGCTTCGGACATTGGAGTTTCCATTCCCGCAGAGAATTTATGACAAGCGGAGGCGTCGGCACCGTGCGCTCTCCAGAAATCGACTTCGGCTTTCCGATGTCGTTGAAGCGGTCTGCGCGCTGATGCACACGTATCTGCTTCCGCTCAATATCTACGTCCTGCCAGCGCAGGCCGCGAAGCTCTGAGGCACGAAGGCCGGTAAAGATGGCTGTCAGCAGCAAGGGACGCCAGCGGCCAGACAGAGAGCCTACCAGCGCCTTGATGTCCTCACGCGTCGGAATGTCCACTCCGACCTTCAAGCGGCCCTTGTGGCGTTTCTCTTGTCGATTTGCGCCCTGCCCTCGCCTTGCCTGCATCTCACGCGCTGCGTTCCTGACGACGAGGCCACGTTCCTGCGCGTCGGCAAGGAGTGTTCCCAGTGTCGTCATCACTCGCCGGATCATCGAGGCCGATCGCCCCGCCTCCCGCAATTCGTCTTCGTAGGCGCGCAATCTGGCAGTCGTTAGGGAGTTAAGCTTGGCCGGTCCGATAAACGGGACGATGTGCAGGCGCAAGGTGCGCTCATAGTCCTCGACCGAGGACCGCTCCAAGCCCGACGCCTTGGACGAGGTTATCCACAGATTGCCCGCAACCTCGACCGTCGCTGTGTCCCGGTCGGCAAGGTGCGTTCCCTCGCGGACCTCGACGCTTGCGGTTGCCGCGAACTGATCGGCATCCTTCTTTTTCGCAAAGGTTTTCAGCCGGCGCTTGCCCTTGCCATCGACGTAATCGACAACCCAAGCGGTTTTTTCATCGCCCTTGGCGTTCGTCCACGTGCGCTTGCGGATGGACATTTCTCACCCTTCCCCCCTTGGGGGCGAAGCTTTACGGATGTCCTCGAGAATCTTTTCGAGGAGGCCTGACGTGTCGGCCTCGCTGCCCACAAGCCGGCGCATGAAAATGTTGAGGCTGTTCTCAAGCGAAGCCGAACGACCTCGTTCGTAGGCCAGATCCAAGCTGAGTTGTTCCCGCATTGCAGCATCAACTCTATCGCGCCGTTCTTCGTTCAAGCTCGTCTCCAGCCGAGCAACTATCTCAGCCGTCATGCTCCGCCCGTTAAAATCGGCGATAGCCTCGATGCGCTTCTTCAGGTCCTCCGGGATCCGGAGACGGAAATGTAAATCTTCTCTAGCCATGCCCCACCAATGACACACTTTACCGTTGACAGCTATGCCGCACGTATGACACACATGTCATGCCACACCGATGACGCACATTCAACACTCATCGTTCAAACTGGTTAACGAAGGTAGAAAAATGGACAGGAATGACAATGAGCAGCTCGACCTTATCTGGGGCGTGGAAGCGATCGGCAATCTGATCGGGCGCAACTATCAGCAGGCGCATCACATGCTCTCGACAGGGAAGCTTCCGGCAAAGCAGGTGGGTGATCGCTGGGTCGCATCGCGGTCAAAGCTGACCGCGTTCTTCATGGAGGACGCCGCATGACCTCCGCAAAAGAAAAAGCTCGGGAGGCTGCCACCTCACCGAGCTTGTGTTCTCCAAATCCCGAGAAGGATCAGAAAATGAACAGTCACGTAGATAGCACGGCTTCTGCCGGGGCGGCAAGCTTCACCCGCAGGCTCTTTTTGCGCGGGACAATCGCAGCATCTGTCGGGGCGAGCGTTGCCGTCCCTGCCGTTGCTCAAGCCTGCGCGAAGGAACGAGCCGTCCATCACTGGGGCGAGTTCTTCCAAGCCATACGCGAAATGGCGCCCGCCGATTGTCGGATACAAGTTTACGGTGGTGCCCACGGATTTCGCGCCGAAGCGCTGCGCAGGATACAGGAAGAAGTCCGTCCCGGCCTGTTCATCCCTATCGAGCGGATAGCCTACGAATCCCACTTCTTTGGCGAAAAGGGCTGGATCGCGGAGGGGCTAGTATGAGCGCGCCCGCAATTACCGAACGCCACATCGACCAGATGTACACCATCATCGAGACGCTGGCCGTCTGCGGCATCATCCTATCGGATGGGGAAGTGACCAATAAAACCTGTAGCTCGATCTCTTGGCTTTTGGGGCAGATGAAAGAGCAGGTCGGTGAAGTCCTCACCCTCGTAGAGAAGGTCCAGACGGCGCAGATCGCGGACGCCGACAAGCCCGGCCGGAGGATCGCGTCATGAGCCGGCCCACTTCGCAAAGCAAGGCGACAGCAGTTCAGGTCCTTCTAACCGATGCCATCGAAGCTGGTGAGCGCGCCAGAGCGCGTGTTGTGCACACTACGAACAGTCTTCAGCGACAGATGCAGGAAATCCACGGCGGAATCTGGCGGGTTAAGATTGATCACAAATCTCGGTTTGTGATGATCGTGGCCGGGCCTGACAGGAAGGATGTGCAATCATGAAAAAAGGCGAACAGCACCGGATGCTGGTTGATGGCATCCTCAACACCCCAAAGGAACTGCGAGGAAAAGGCTTTCTCGTACTCCTCGACTACTTGGCGCGCATCGCTCCGGACGCGTCGGGCAATGATGTTGAAGCCGCCATTGAGGACGCCGCGGGCATTCTAGACGAGCGGGCGATAGTGTTCAGTTACGAGAATAACCTGATCAAAGAACGCTACATGCCTCTGTTTGAGGATGTGCCAGCCGGAATCACTCTATTTGAAGCGGCAGAGCATAAGGCACACTGCGGCGATCCGTTGGGCATCGAAGTATTCAAAGAGCTTGGAGGCGTCGTGTGAGATTGTACCACGCCGTCATGGCATCCATCCTCATGCGCCGCGCCGTCACGCTGCTGCGCCGTTCAAATGATGCGCAGCAGCGTGCCATCGCTCACCTCGAGATATCGCGGGCGATGGGCGAACTGGCTAAGGACAGAAGGAAAATCTGAATGAGGAGTTTTGCGACTATACCGCCTTCGGTCTGGCAAACCGATATAAAGAAACTGCGCGGCGACGTGGATG
This sequence comes from Foliimonas ilicis, assembly GCF_039939195.1. Lineage (NCBI taxonomy): Bacteria > Pseudomonadati > Pseudomonadota > Alphaproteobacteria > Hyphomicrobiales > Phyllobacteriaceae > Foliimonas > Foliimonas ilicis. Next base: position 130,198 of record NZ_JBDUUH010000002.1, read on the forward strand.
CAATCGCTGTCCATTACCACCTAACGACCAGCTCTCATTCCACGATGATCGGGATATATCCGCTGCCGCTCATGTATCTCGCCTACGAATTGGGGAGCCCCTTGGAAGGGGCTTCGAAGGGGCTTCGAAGGGTGTGCGAAGCCGGCATAGCCACCTACGACGAAGAGGCAGAAATAGTCTGGGTGCATGAAATGGCAGCTACCCAGATTGCACCGCGCTTAAGCCCGAAGGACAACCGTGTCTTAGCTGTTTCCAAACAACTAGCAGCCCTTCCTATCTGTCAGATTACATTAGGTTTTTACGGACACTACCGCGAGATATTCCATCTGCGAGATCAGCCAATCTTGGAAGAATACGAAAGGGCCTTGCAAGGGGCTTCGGAGCCCCTTCGAAGCAAGGAGAAGGATAAGGAACAGGATAAGGACCTAGGACCAGAAGCAGGAAAATTTAGCACTGAGGAAGAAGAACTTGGCTCTGGGAGTTCGTTTGAAACGTCAGAAGAAGCGTATGCTCCTCGTCCGAGCCTAGAGGAAAGCAGACGGTTTCTGATTGAGATCGGTGTTCCCGGACATCGCATGGAAACTGCGCTGCAACGTCTGATGCGAGAAGCGCTGTTCCCTTGTGACGTAATTGAGTGGAAACGTGAAACTCAGGAAATGCGAGGTGCGGCATGACCGGTCAACTTAATCTGTTCGCTTGGGCCGACACGCGGCCTTCAAACGTGGTTGATGCGATGCCGGCGCTTATTCGCAAAGCAGCGATGGAAACGATTTACAAGGTTCCACGCCCGCAGACGGGCGGTAATATCGTCACCGATATGCGGAGGACAGCATGACCGGCGAAACTGACAATGTTCAAACCGCAGCCAAGTGGCTCGCCGTCACACCAGACGAGAAGAAGCCGCAGCCGCTGGTGCCGTATCTCAAGCGAGAGTTTGGGCTAACTGCTGGTCAGGCGGTCGAGGCTATGCGGGAAAGCTGGTTGATTCGTGCGAGGGCGTCATGACATCCGCCAAGGCGTTCGCAATTAGTGAACGACCTGCCAAAACAGGTTCGGCTACAGGTGAACGGCTACGGCCATTGTGGATTCCGCGTGCGGAAGCGGTGACCGTGAAGCAGGCACTAGCTGTGTTCGAAAAAGACTACCGGCTGTCCGAAGACACTCTCAGGCGTCTGGTGAAGCAATTCGCGCTGGCAAATCAGACAATGCTCGGAGCGCCGTTGCGAATTAGCGCCCCAGGATTAGCCATGGTGCTCGATGGCGACCATAATGCGTTAGACCTCTTGCGTCAGGATGATCGACAGCACTCTGACGTCGTGCGCTATTTCCGCAGGCTCGGGATACCTGTCGAGTAAGGGCGCATAGCCTCAACTGCCCCAGAAACCTCGAGCGGCAGCGCCGATCACTTGGCCTACGATCTCACCAATAGCGGCCTTGCCGGCCGCTGTGCCGACGTTCTTGGATATCTCCACGATCTGAGCCCCTGCAGGCTTTTCAAGCCCAGGCAGCGGTGCATTCAGCAATGTGAGGGCTTTGGCCGATAGGCGAATGGAATATCCGTCTCTTTGGAGAAAACCTTCCACAGCAAGAAACTCGATAGCCTCGTTGACGAAGTCTTCCATGTTCGTGGAAGGAGCAATTTCACCGTAGATCTTTGTTCGAATGGTGATCACCATTGACGGCGGATCGTAGGGCAAGATCGCTATGCCCAGTTTTTCAGCGATTTCGTCGTGGTCGATTTCCACCGCGATAGGAAACTTCCGATATAGCTGATCGAATATCAGCCCGACGACTTGATTGAACGCCTCGAAATTACTTTCCATTCCACTTCTGCTCCCCTGCCGCCTCCACGCAGTTAGATCAGAGGGGTCAGAGGCCGACAAGCCAACACATCCCCAGACGTGCCCAAACGTGCGGAATTCTTTAACCGGCGCGCTCGTGGGATTCTGCACCTCGAAACAGGTGTTGGAGATCAACGAGAATGACGTTTATCGCTACCGACGACGGCGTCTGCGAGAGCGACGCTCTTCTTCCAACTGATCAGGTGTCTGCTGCACAGCGAGCACTGCCGATCCAAACAGATTAGGCATTTCGTTGATCTCCATTGATTGGCAGAGTGCCTCCGCGAGGTCCTCGACAGAAAATTCGCGCTTGTCATCTGGAATTTCTGGAGAGCTGCCGATTCCGAGAAATGCTCGCAACGCCATACTGAATAGAATTGGCGCGACGCCCAGCAGAGGATGGCCCGTGGAGGAGTGAAGATCGGTCCAATCGACCGGCTCACCGTGCAAAAAGCGGTTTCGCGCGCGATAAAGTTGATCGTATAAGAAACCGGGCGCCGCCACCATACGACTGCTACTGCGGCTCATCTGGACCTTGTGAACAAGCTCCGTCAGATTTCGGTATCGCCACGGCGCAAGTGCGATAAGGTCAAGAACTCTCGCTTTGTTTGCTTGACCGCTGGGTCCGGGATGGACGAGAATTTCAAACGCACTAACCCACAAAGCGATACCTCGTCCAAAATCGTGAATTGTTGCTTCTGTACCGCCCGGCAAAGATGCAGCGGCGTTGGCGACATTTAGCGAACGAAACAGCGCAATTTCAGCCCAGTCCGGTTCCGATACGGAAAACCGTTTTTGCCATCGTTTGGAGAGTTCTCGAAATAGATGTTGATCTACATCCGTCGTGGCCAAGCGCCCAACCGACATTCCCGGGGCAGACATTCCCCTGAAACGGGACACGGTGTGAGTGGCGAGTAGGGCCGGCGTTCGCGCTGTGGCCCATTTTCCAAACTTGTCGAGCATCCATGGGTAAATCATGAACGTGTCAGAATACGCGATCCGCAATTGAGCTCGGTTCACAATAATATCAGAGTGAGTACCCGGCACAACGCAAGCGACGATTGCGTCTCGGAAACCCGCTACTGCGTCTGCCGTTAATATTTCCTCTGGCGCGTCATGCCTACATATTAGGACGCCTGGCTCGAGTTTTTCTCCATGACTGGCCGTGAAACGTTTCAAAAAGCTCCCGAGCTTGGGATGGAAAGTGACACATTGATCAACTCGGCTATCCGATGATGCTGTGAGCGCGAAACTGTCCGTTCCGACTGGATTGATCACTCTCACGTTCGGCAGTACCGCAAGTGCTTTCCACTCCGGAATATTTCTCGTTCGCTTTGACACTACAAAAACCCATCGCCAGCGTGATCGTTGTACCGATCGGCGCGTCGAACATATGTTTCGACTGAGCGTGGATCGCGATGGCGGCTCACTTCCATAATGCGACTGATCGAAGCTCGGTTTTCTGCGGCCGACGTGATAAATCCTGCACGCAACGAATGGCCAGAGAGCTTTGTCCCGTCAAGCCCGGCTTCTTTCGCGTATCGTTTGATGATCAGCGCGACGGATTGCGCGGTCAACGCATCGTCCATCGCCCGACCGCCACGGCTGATCCGGCGGAAGATAGGCCCTTCGGTAATCGCGGCCGCTTGCAGCCACTCCTCAAGCCGCTGGACGGGCATGAGAGCTTTCCCGTTGAGTATCGCCACCGACTGGCCTTTGCCCTCCTGATCCGTCTTGGAGCGGCCAAGGAATACATCGACGCCGTTGTCGTTGAAGGTGAGATCATCGAACGTGATACCAACGAGTTCGGAACGACGGAATGCGCCGGCAAATCCGAGCAACAGAAGGGCGCGATCCCGCTTGCCTATCATCGTGTCGCGCGGAACGTGTGCCAAAATGGCATGGATAACGTCGGCGGTGGCCGGTGCCTTCTGACGAGGCGCTATGCCCACCGTGCGGCGGATGCCTTTGAGGATCGCAGACACGCCGGCGTTGTCAGTCGGATTATCCATTCCCGCCCCACGATGGAAGAAGCGGATCGCAGCAAGTTTCCGAGCGATTGTTGGGACGCGCTTGCCGCCGTCTGCCAGCATTGAAGCGAAGTTGGCAACAGTGGCAGGCGAGGCCGGAAGCGATGGGCGGCCACGAGCAGTACACCATGTCTGAAACGCAACCCAATCACTCTGATAGGCGCGCATGGTGTTCTCCGACAGCGCTGCACGGCCGTAATCAACAGCCTCAACGGACAGGTCTGAAATGGCTGGAAGCTCGTTGGAAACGATAGTAAGCGCTGACATGCTCTTCCCCTTAAAGGCTGTCTACCCAAAATATCCAAGTCGGCGTAAAGCAGGAGGGCGACGTATGGCCGCCAATGTGGCAGCTCAGCAACATCGAGTAACCGCGGCTCCGCATGCACGCACGGCGGTAATCTCGCTCTCGGTTGGCCTCGATCTGCTTTTCGATGATCAGCATCTCGCACCCGGCGTGAGTAGCTTTAGCGTTTGAAGCCGACTGCGAAAAAATGAATAGGATACCGATCCCAAGCGCGACCACCGCAGCCGCCAAAACCAATACAACTTTGATGGATTTCACTAATATCGCCATCATACATTGCCCCCATTGGTATTGATAAATGGTCTTCTCGCTAACGTTTGTCGCTGTATGTCAAGCGCACCCGGTTTCGTTCTCGGAGCCACTCCAGCGGCGTGAGAACGCGTTTTTGATCCATGCGGAGATACGGAGCGAAGATTTCCGGAATCCGGTCTCTGAAACGTAAGAGCTTTTTCAAAGATTCCGCGATTTTGGCTTGGTGCTCCGTGCGATCGCCAGCGTTCATATCGATCACCTCGCGGGATACCGACATATTGATTAGAGCTTCATGCCAGTCCTTCAGTTCGCCATTAACATCGTCACCGAACAGAAACTTGGCTTTATTTCGCGTTTTATGGAATTCGGATGCTTCGTGCCCTGGGATGCGATCACCACGATGTAGGACCTCGCGCATCAGGGCCATTGTTTGATCGTAGATTTCCATTCGCCGATCGAACAAATCGAGCATCACGCGATGATGGGCGGTACGCCACTGCATAAAAGCGATGATAGCAACGGCAGTTGCTAAAGTTGGCGTCAAAAGAGCGGAGAGAGTTTCCATCATCCTTTTAGCCTCACCCCCGGCCCACCATCAGCATTCTCGCCCGCTGCCTGAAACACCACACCAGCCTCTTCCAGCTTCCGGCGGACGGTAGTGACGTTACCTGCAGAGCTGCGGTCTGGACCTATGCCTTCATCTTCCATACGTCTGATGGTTGTGAGTGATAAGGCTGATTTTTCTACCAAGTCTTTTTGAGACCAGTTCAGCAGGGCTCTAGCGGCACGGATTTGGTTCGCTTGCAAAACGCATTTCCTCATTCAGAAAGATCACATAAACATTTTTTGCTTATTTGTAAACATTTACTGTTGATCATAGTCAATTGTTATGGTTTACACATAAACACAAAATGTTCAAAAAGAAAGGATAATGCATCATGGCACGTACGTACCCGGAGTATCAGCATGTGCCCGTCTTTCGAGTTTCGTCGGTGATCAGGAACGCGTTTGTCAGAGCGGCCTTCGAAAAGACAGAGATGAAAGCCGGCGCAAACTCGTCACCGATAACGTCCCAGAATTTTGTCGGTAGCGCTGGCGGTGCCATTCATTGGCGCACGAAACTCGCCTCGTTGAGAAGCATAGGCTGAGCAAGCGCCGGTATTCGATTACCTCTTTGCGAGGGCGGCTTAGGGTCGCTCCACAATTGGATAGACCCCAATTAGGGGGTGTCTAAATCAAGGTGAGGTGATCCCGGCGCGGATCAGCTCTGCCACTAGCGGGGACAGAACATAAGGAATGGACATACCAACAATCCATCCGATCGCTGTTCTGATGCGGGTATGAATTGCACCCGTATTCCAATCAAAACGCTCAGCCACCAAGCTCAACGCAAACTGGACTGCCGTGAGAATATACAAGCCGAGCGCAATATAACTGACAGCATAAACGGTCCAAAGTGTCGCCGACGATAACGCGTCAGCAGCGGCAGACAGAGCGCCAAGAATGATCGCGCTTTCGATGATGATGAACCAAAAGCTGTGAAACGAGGCCGCCCTTTCATAGGCAACTCGGTGCGCGTCGGGCGTCCCGGCGCTCATGTAAAAATGGCGCAGAATATGCATCACTGGGGCAAATTGCAGTAGGCAATGCTGTTGTCACCGCTGTACGGAGACTTGATCTGGAAGGTCCATTGGCGGCCTGAAAATCGCTGGCCCTTTTCTCGCATCATGTTCGCGATCTTGGGGCAGACGTCCCGAGCCTCGCCGCTGTTCATATCCATCGTTGCCGTGACTGTTCCGTTCCAGCCAGATACCTCGCACGGAGCGCTGCCCAGCCCCGTTGCATCTACCACCCGGCAAAGCGCATAGGCGCTATCAACTGCATCGGCCACCGCCGGCGTTGCAAGCAGCGCTGTGACTGCCACGAAAAGCATTTTCATGAAATTTCCTCCAAACCCAATGCTAAATTGGCGCAACCTTGAGGCGAACACAAGTGATCAACTGAAGACCAGCAAGTCGCGATCATCTGGAAGGAACCCTCGTTTAATCAAAGCGTACCGCATGGCTTGCAAAAGTGTTTTCCGAGAGGGGTTTCCAAGGTTCAGACGCGCAGCAGCGATGTCTGGAAAGGCTTCATCAAGCCCTTTCCAGTCCATCACGTCGGGATAGATCAATGTAATGCCCATGGAAAAAGTCGAAAACGCCGGGTCCAGATTACAGCCCAGTGTATGCAAGTGTGAAATGTTCGCCAGCATCGTTAGATCATTCAAGACCTCGATTCTTTCGACATCGTCAGTGGTCATAATCGCCGACGGATCGCGATCAGCGTGTTTGAAAAAATTGTAAGCTTGAACTGTCGCCCTTCGCCATTCAGCTAAGCGGTCTTTGCGGATCAGATGGTCGAAGGACAGCGGTAAGCCTACGCCTCGCTGCTTGGCAATAGTTCCGGTGAGTTCGGAACAAGCCATTACCACCATGTGAGTGCTGAATGGATGGCACTCAGTAGCTATCATCTTGATCGCTGTTTCCGCATGAAACCCTGCTATAGCGAGTTTATCGATACCCCCCTCCTATGTTGCGTTCATGTCGCGTCGAGTCGCCACGCATGATCATAAAACCGTGATTTTCCGTGACTTTCATTTGCAACATGGCGCAACATGAAATCAGAGAGAAACTTCGCTAAGTGCTTGATTTTGCTGGTGCCCCCGGACGGACTCGAACCGCCGACCCCCTGATTACAAATCAGGTGCTCTACCAACTGAGCTACAAGGGCATTGGCCTCCGTTACCATATTTGCCGCGTCAGTAAAGCCAAATGTCGCGTTGAAAGTGGATAAGTCATGATGCCGGGTCAACTTTGCATCCCTCGGTAGGCGTGATACGCCATCGCACGCACTACAGACCCGCGATCCATACAGAGACGCTGCATGAGCCTGGACCTAAAGAGTTTCGCCTTCACCAGTTCCGACACGGACGACGCCAAGCAGGCGGCAAGCAGGCTGCGGGAATTGTATGGCGACACGCCGATCGCCGAGGCCGATGTCGTGGTGGCGCTGGGCGGCGACGGTTTTCTGCTTCAGACGCTGCGCGAAACGATGGGCACCGGCAAGCCCGTTTATGGCATGAACAAGGGGACGATCGGCTTTCTTCTCAACGAGTATAAGGAAAACGGTCTGGTTGAGCGGCTGCGCGACGCTTCCTCCGAGACCATCCGGCCCTTGGAAATGACGGCGACGAATGCCGATGGCGGCACGGTCCATGCTTTGGCGATCAACGAAGTCGCGCTTTGGCGCCAGTCGTACCAGACAGCGAAATTCCGGATCACCATCGACGGCAAGGTGCGGCTCGACGAACTCGTCTGCGACGGCGTGATGGTGGCGACGCCTGCGGGCTCGACCGCTTATAATCTTTCAGCGCATGGCCCGATCATACCGCTGGATGCCCCCCTGCTTGCGTTGACGCCCGTCAGCCCGTTCAGGCCGCGGCGCTGGCGCGGCGCGCTGATACCCAACAAAGCGGTCGTGCAATTCGATATATTGGAAGCCAACAAGCGCCCCGTGAATGCCGCGGCCGACTTTACAGAAGCGAAATCAATCGTTTCGGTGACGATCCGGGAGTCTCCGCATGAAACCGCCACGCTGCTCTTCGATGCCAGCCATTCATGGAACGAACGCATCCTGACGGAGCAGTTCCGGTACTAGAGAAAGCGAGCCTCAACTTGCTCGCCGGCAATCGAAAACTTGGAAAACCGGCTGGCACACATAGTATTGATGGTGGAATCGGGCCGTTTCGCTAGGCTTCTGTTGACAAATCGCGCCATGAACCTTATCGCCAAGAACATTCCAGCGGGCGCGGGGCGCCTGCCGTGACGATTTTGATCGTCGCGCCCACGAACCAGCCAAAGCAGCCGAAACACTTGTCAGACATCGACACCGTTCAAGAAGCGTTGACCTTTGCAGATCTTGGTCTTTCCCCCAAGGTTCTTTCTGCCGTAACGGATGCGGGCTACACAGTGCCCACTCCCATTCAGGCAGGCGCAATTCCCCATGCATTGCTGGGCAAGGATGTGCTCGGCATAGCCCAGACAGGCACCGGCAAGACAGCCTCCTTCGTTCTGCCGATGCTGACCCGCCTTGAAAAAGGCCGCGCACGTGCCCGCATGCCGCGCACCCTCATTCTCGAACCGACGCGCGAACTCGCTGCGCAGGTCGAAGAAAACTTCGTCAAATACGGCAAGAACCACCGCCTCAACATGGCGCTTCTGATCGGCGGCGTTTCGTTCGACGAACAGGAAAAGAAGCTGGAACGCGGCGCAGACGTTCTCATCGCAACGCCCGGCCGCCTGCTCGACCATTTCGAGCGCGGAAAGCTTTTGCTGTCGGCCGTCGAAATCCTCGTCATCGACGAGGCAGACCGCATGCTCGACATGGGTTTCATTCCCGACATCGAGCGCATCTGCAAGCTGATCCCGTTCACGCGCCAGACGCTTTTCTTTTCGGCGACCATGCCGCCGGAAATCACCAAACTGACGGAGCAGTTCCTGCACGCACCGGTTCGGGTTGAAGTTGCCAAGGCAGCAAGCACCGCGATCACCGTCCAGCAGCGGCTCGTGAAAGCCAAGTCCAAGCCTTGGGACAAGCGCGCGGTTCTCCGCGATCTTATCAATGCCGAAGACGCCGAAATCAAGAACGCTATCATCTTCTGCAACCGCAAGGTGGACGTGTCGGAGCTTTTCCGCTCGCTGATCAAGCACGATTTCGACGCCGGTGCATTGCATGGCGACATGGACCAGCGCGCCCGCATGGCGATGCTCGCCGGTTTCCGCGAAGGAAAGCTGAAGCTGCTGGTGGCGTCCGACGTCGCGGCGCGCGGACTGGATATTCCAGACGTCAGCCACGTATTCAATTACGATATACCGATCCACGCCGAAGATTATGTCCACCGCATCGGTCGCACCGGTCGTGCAGGCCGTTCGGGCAAGTCGTTCACGCTGGTCACCAAATCGGATCAGAAATATCTGGACGCTATCGAAAAACTGATCGGCAAGACGATCGAGTGGCATGATGGCGACCTCTCCACCCTGCCCGCCGCTACCGAGGAAGAGTCTGCGCCGAGGCATGGACGCGAACGCGCACGCGGCGGAAAAGGCGACAAGAAGCGCTCAGGTAGACCCGAACGTCGTGAAAAGCCGGAAGCGGCAGTCGAAGCGGTGGCCGCAGAAGCAGCACCGGTCGAAGTCGAGCCCAAGCGCGAGCGCAAGCAGCCTGTCCAGGCCGACAACAACGACCGCAAGAAGCCGGCACCGGCACATGATAGCGGCCGTGACAATCGCCCGAACCGCCATCGCCGCGATCATGACGACGACAACAATGTCGTTGGTTTCGGCGACGATGTGCCAGCCTTCATGAAGATCGCCGCACGCGTTTAAGGCGCCGCATTTGCGGCCAGCCTCTAATCAGATCAGATAACGATCTTGAACCGCTTGCAACATTGTGAGCGGTTTTCTTTTTTGCAAAATTTCCTGGAGCGCTTTAATCGGGCGGACAATCTGTCTAAAGCTTGCTGCGCCTCAAAGCGCTAGATCCCGGTTTTGTAGTAGGTGATTTCATGCATCAAGCTATCTGCTTTGCCGTTCTTCTCACCGTTGCAGTTCTGCTTAACGCGCCACTCGCCGCCAGGATGGCGACTGATGGAAATTGGGGTGAGGCAGTTGGCCGGTTGTTTTTCGGGCCAGCCGTCTTTTTCTACATCGTTCATTCGGTGATCTACTACGCCGTGCGCATCTTGCGCGGGCCAGCGGCGGTCGCGAACTATGCCGCCTCCAAGCTGAACTACATCGCCCTCGTTATCAGCTTGCTCGGCATCCTCGGCGCTGTCGCGCAACGCGTGACACCGGCGATTTAGAAGAGTCTGGCGCGCACTCCTGTTGCTACAAAAAAGCCCCGCAATTGCGGGGCTTTTTGTTTTGCGAAAAGCTGTCGATCAGGTGAGCGGGGAAAGCTGGATTTCCACGCGGCGGTTCTGCGCCTTGCCTGCCTCGGTGGCATTCGATGCGACCGGACGCGACGGGCCGAAGCCAGTGACGGCGAAGCGGCGTGGATCGATGCCCTGCGAGTTCAGATAATTCGCCACCGAAAGCGCGCGGCGCTGCGACAGATCGAAATTGTAGGATTCGCTGCCGGTGGAATCGGTGTGCCCGTAGACATCGACCAGCGTGCGGTTGAACTTCTTCACCACCAGGGCGACCGAATTCAGAGTCTGATAGAAGCCTGACGAGACCTGATCCTGATCGGTGCCGAAGGTGATGTTGGACGGCATGTTGAGGATGATCTGATCGCCTGCGCGTGTGACGCTGACGCCGGTGCCCTGAAGCTGCTGGCGCAGTTCGGATTCCTGCTGGTCCATATAGCCGCCGACCGCACCGCCTGCGAGTGCGCCAACGCCTGCACCGATGAGAACGGCATTGCGCTGAGCATTCTTGCTTCCGCCGACTGCGAGGCCTGCAAGAGCGCCGAGACCGGCACCGAGTGCAGCACCACCAGCCGTGTTCGATACCTTCTGCTCGCCCGTATATGGATCGGTCGTGCAGGCGCTTACCATTGCGGTCGCCGCGATAACGGCGATCAATTGTTTCTTCATGCGATCATCCCTCTTTAAAAAACTCGCTCCAGGACTGAAAAAAGCGAATCCCAACGGTCCCTTTAGCCGCTTCTAACACAAAATACGGCGAAAACCGGAACGGAAAGGCGCAGTCCCTCACGATTGCTTTCAGAGGTTCGTTTTCGCAAGGTTTACCAGAGGTTTTTACCGTCGATCGTCGTCACCTCGACCCCATCGAGATCGAAGTCGTCGAACAGGCGCGCATTGACGGCGATTTGCGGGTTGTCGTAGTTCGCAGTACCGGTCGACCAATCGGGGGTTTCGGTAAAAGTCGTGCACCCGCAAATGCCGCAAAAATTGTGTTTCACCGCTTTTGTCTGCCAGCGATAGGTCGCGACGTTTTCCTGCAGCGTCTGGAGATGGAAATCCGCAACCGGATAATAAGCCCATAAGGCGCCGCGCTTGGAGCAGATCGAGCAGGTGCATCGAACGACCTGCTCCGGCACCTCGGCGACTTCGAACACCGTCGCCTTGCAATGACAACTTCCCTGCAGTCTCATGGGCATCTCCTTCTGGGTAGCCGCAGACTATGACAGTGGTCCTGACAGCTACCTGTCAGGATTTGTGCAGATCAGTTTCTGGTCGGTACGATTTCGCCGATCGTGTCCGTCTCATCGTCGGGGACATCCTCGTTCGGCTCCTCCTCTGGCAGCAGAACGAGTTCTTCCTCCACGTCGAATTTCGGTTCGTCCGGCACAATCTCGTGATACTCCGGTTCGAGAATCGCAGCTTCGGGTTCCACAGCAGCGGGCGGCGTCTGAGTGCCGGACTTTTCGCGTGCGAACCAATCGACGATCATCGGCATGTTCTTTTCGAAACCGCCGGGAATGAAGACATTCAACAGCCCAGCACGCGCCTCGCTGCGATTCTCGAAATCGTGGAGCGTGTTTGCCGGGATCATGATGAAGGAGCCGGTTGGCGCGTCATACCATGTCGCACCGACCAAAATGCTGGCCGTGCCTTCGACCACGAAGAACAGTTCGTCATTTTCCTCATGCAAATGCGCGCCCGGCCCTTTCGAACCGGGATCAAGCCACCATTCGGAAACGGAATAACGATCCTGCGTTTCGGGACCATCGGCCTTGAAGATCGCGGTCATCGTGCCGCAATCATAGCCTCGTCCCTGCCCCAGACCCAACATGACCGGGCTGCGCTCTGCGCCTGTACTCAACGTCGCCTCCTTTGAAATTCAGGAAAGCATAACGCCGCAACAGGCTTTTTGTTGTCACGGCGGAGCTATTCTAGCTCCGCCATGCAACATCAATCAATGTCGGCTATCGGTTCGGACGAATTGCCCTCGATGCGCTGCGAAAGCGACGCTTCCATGAAGTCGTCGAGATCGCCATCAAGCACGCCTTGCGGGTTCGTGCTTTCAACGCCGGTGCGCAGATCCTTCACGAGCTGATACGGCTGCAGCACGTAGGAGCGGATCTGGTGGCCCCAGCCGATGTCGGTCTTGGAGGCCGCTTCCGCGTTGGTTTTTTCTTCGCGCTTCTTGAGTTCGGCCTCATAGAGACGGGCGCGCAGCATGTTCCATGCGGTTGCGCGGTTCTTGTGCTGCGAACGCTCTTGCTGACAGGCAACGACGATGCCGGTCGCGATATGCGTGATGCGCACCGCGGAATCGGTCGTGTTGACGTGCTGACCGCCTGCGCCCGATGCGCGATATGTGTCGATGCGCACATCGGACTCGTTGACGTCGATGTCGATCGTGTCGTCGATCTGCGGGTAGACCCAGACGCTGGCAAACGACGTGTGACGACGCGCATTGCTGTCGTAAGGCGAAATGCGAACGAGGCGATGAACGCCGGATTCGGTCTTCAGCCAGCCATAGGCATTGTGGCCCTTGACCAGCAGCGTTGCGGATTTGATGCCCGCTTCTTCGCCGTCATGGATTTCCAGAAGTTCGACCTTGAAGCGGCGACGCTCGGCCCAGCGCGTATACATGCGCAGAAGCATGGAAGCCCAATCCTGGCTTTCCGTGCCGCCGGCACCGGCATGCACTTCGACGTAAGTGTCGTTGGAATCGGCTTCGCCCGACAGCAGCGTTTCGATCTGGCGCGCCTTGATCTCGCCGCCGAGCGAACGGATTGCCGTTTCAGCTTCGGAAACGACATCGGCGTCGCCCTCTTCCTCGCCGAGTTCGATCAGGCCGATATTGTCTTCAAGCGACTGGGAAAGCGCCTTGATGGCGGTGGTGCTGTCTTCAAGGCCCTGGCGTTCGCGCATCAGCTTCTGCGCTTCGGTCGAGTCGTTCCAAAGGGTTGGATCTTCGGAGCGCATGTTCAGGTAATCAAGACGTTTTAGCGCCTGATCCCAGTCAAAGATGCCTCCTCAGCAGGGCAATGGCCTGCCTGATTTCGTCGATAATATTCTGGGTTTCCGCGCGCATGGCTGGACGAATTTTCCGTTTTTATGAAAGGTTTTTCTCGGTCGGCGCGGACCATAGGGATGGTGCCGCCCACTGTAAAGTGAAATGGCCCCGGCTTTTCCAAAGAAAGCCGGGGCCATTTCGATCCGTTCGACTAGTAGAGGCCGCCGCCGCCTTCGATGATGGCTTTGTTGGCCTGCGGAGAGAGCGTATCGCCATATCCGCCGCCGCTTTCCTCATCACCCATGCCGATGACCCAGTAGCTGTCAGCCGGGCCGGTGCCGGGCTTGAAAGCTTCCATGATCGTTCCGGCTTCGCCTTCACGCGCCTGCATGCCGGTTTTGCGGTTGATGGCGATCTGCTTCATGCCGTCCGGCACCTTGAATTCGACGGGCGGGACGCCTTCGAGCGCCTCGGCAATGAACTGCTTGAAGATCGGAGCCGAAAGACCGCCGCCGGTCGTGCCCTTGCCGAGCGACTGCGGCTTGTCGAAGCCGACATAGAGGCCGACGACCAGATTGGGCGTGTAGCCCATGAACCAAGCGTCCTTCTCGTCATTCGTCGTTCCGGTCTTGCCGGCGATCGGACGCTTGAGTTCCTGCAGGGTGGTGGCCGTTCCGCGAATGACAACGCCTTCCATCATCGAGGTGATCTGGTAGGCGGTCATCGGATCGAGCACCTGCTCGGCATTGTCGATCAATTCAGGTTCGGCCTGATTGCTCCAATCGGTAGCGACACAGCCCTCGCAACCGCGCTCATCATGCTTGAACACGGTCTTGCCGTAGCGGTCCTGAATGCGGTCGATAAGCGATGGCTTGATCTGACGTCCGCCATTGGCCATGACCGAATAGGCCGAAACCATGCGCATGACGGTCGTTTCGCCGGAACCGAGCGACATTGCGATATGCGGCGGCATCTTGTCGTAGACGCCGAAACGCTCTGCATATTCGGCAACCAGCGGCATTCCCATGTCGTTGGCAAGGCGAACGGTCATAAGGTTACGCGAGCGCTCGATACCGGCGCGCAAGGTCGATGGACCTGCGGCCTTGCCGTCATAGTTCTTCGGCGACCAGCTCGTCGTGCCGATATGGATGGTGATCGGCCCGTCCATAATGACGGATGCAGGCGTATAGCCATTGTCGAGCGCTGCTGCGTAGACGAACGGCTTGAAGGACGAGCCCGGCTGACGCATTGCCTGCGTCGCGCGGTTGAACTCCGACTGCGCGAACGAGAAGCCGCCGACCATGGCCAGAACACGGCCCGTATGCGGATCCATAGCGACCATGCCGCCGGATACTTCCGGTGGCTGACGCAACAGATAATCGGTTTCCGAGCCGCCTTTTTTCTCGACATAGATCACGTCGCCAGCCTTGACGACGTCGCCCGGCGAATTTGCGCGCACACGCTTGCCATCGACCATGTGGCGCATGGCCCAGCTCATATCGTCGGTGGCGATGAAACCCTTTTCACGCTCCTCGACCAGACTGCCGGACGCCTCACGCTTCGGCTGCAAGCCGATGGAAAGGCCCTGCGCCGAGCTTTCGAGAACGACGGCGAGACGCCATTCGGGCACATCGTCGAGACCCTTGATCTCGCCGAGCGGAACGCCCCAATCGCCCGAAGCGTCGATGCTTTCCTTCGGCCCGCGATAACCGCGCAGCGTATCGTATTTCATCAGACCGTTCTGCATGGCCTTGCGGGCGATGCGCTGCATCTTCGGGTCGATGGTCGTGCGAACGGACAGGCCACCCTCGTAAAGTGCGTTCTCGCCATATCGCGAGATGATCGAGCGGCGGACCTCTTCGGTAAAGTACTCGCCGGCGAACAGATAGCTGCCGCCACGGCGCGGCGTGACGCCGAGAGGCTCGGCCTTGGCCTTGTCGCCTTCTTCGCGTGATACGTAGCCGTTCTCGACCATCTGATCGACGACCCAGTTGCGGCGTTCGATGGCGCGGTCGGTGTGACGGAACGGATGGTAGTTGGAAGGACCGCGCGGCAAGGCTGCGAGATAAGCCACTTCGGATACGGTCAGTTCGTTTACGGATTTGTCGAAATAGGTGAGCGCGGCACCGGCGATACCATATGAGCCGAGGCCGAAGAAAATCTCGTTCAGATAGAGTTCGAGAATGCGATCCTTGGAATAGGCCTGCTCGATGCGGAACGCGAGAACCATCTCGCGCACCTTACGCTCGATGGTCTGGTCGGATGAGAGAAGGAAGTTCTTCGCAACCTGCTGCGTGATGGTGGACGCACCGACAGGCCGCCTGCCCGACCCCATATTGCGCGCATTGACGATGATCGCGCGGCCAAGACCGGTGATGTCGATACCTGGGTGATTGTAGAAATTCTTGTCTTCGGCTGAAAGGAACGCGGCTTTCACACGGTCCGGAATGGCCTGAATGGGCAGATAAAGGCGTCTTTCACGCGCGAATTCGGCCATCAAAGCACCATCCGAAGCGTGGATGCGCGTCGTTACCGGCGGCTCGTAATTGGCGAGCACCTCATAATCGGGCAAATCCTTCGACAGTTGCGCAAGATAGATCGCAACGCCGCCAGCAACCAGCAATGCCAGTGCCGTTCCGATCCCGAAAAAATAACCAATAAGACGAATCATGCCCGCTCCAGTACATGGTTCGGGAATTCCTCTGCAAAAACAGGGCCGACCGCAAGCCGTTTGGTCATTTCCAGAACCTTAATTGCCCACCCATGTAGCGCCGATGTGGGCAAAATGCGGCATTAAAGTCGATGCAAGCCGAATATTCCTATTTCTATAACATGGTGTTGTGCGAACGCAACGCTGCCTGAACACGCCATGATTTCAACCAGAAGTGCCTCTTTTTGCTGCGGCGAACGAGCCGATGGCTTTGGCGATGCTGTCGGCGGCCTTTTCGCGCCAGTCGGAACTGCGTAAAAGCTCTTCATCTTCCGGGTTCGACAGATAGCCGAGTTCGACCAGAACTGAGGGAACATCCGGCGCCCTCAGCACCCGGAAACCGGCAAAACGGTGCGGATTGTTGATGACGCCGATGGACTGGGCCAATTCCGTGACGAGCGAACGCGCAAACCTGATCGAAAAACCATGTGTCTCGCGGCGGATGAGATCGACCAGAATGTCGGCGACCTCGTGGTTCTCGTCTTCGATCTGAATACCGGCAAGCTGATCGGACAGGTTTTCGCGGATAGCGGTTGCGGCAGCTTCTGCGTCGGATGCCCTGTCGGACACGGTGTAGACGGTTGCGCCCCGCAGGCCCTTCACATTGATCGTATCGGCATGAATGGAGATGAAGAGATCGGCATCGTGCTGGCGGGCAATGCGGACACGATCGTCAAGACGCAAAAACTGGTCGCCATCGCGCGTCATCTGGACGTTGTATTTGCCGATCGACTCCAGCTTTTTCCTAAGTTCGAGGCCAAAGGCCAGCGTAATCGTCTTTTCAACGGTGCCGTTCCGTCCTTCCGCACCGCCATCTATGCCGCCATGGCCGGGATCGATGACGATGGTGAATGGCCGCGCGGCTTCGCTTGCCGGACGCCCGACCCTGTCGTGCTTGTCGGCCGAAACGGTCGAACTGGTCGTTTGCGACTGAACAGCGAGCGCCTCCTCGAATTCGCGTTCGGATGCGGCAGCAATGTCGGCCACCAAACGGTAGCCTTCCGAATTCTCGTTTTGGATGACGTCCAGTTTTTCGACGTTGAACGGCCCCTTGGTCGACAGGATGAGGCGTGTGCTTGCCCCCTCAAGGCGTCCGTAGCGGACCATCTTCACGAGGCCCCGCGCTTTCAAATCCTTCGAATCGAACTTCACCCTGGTTTCGGGCATGTCGATGACCAGACGGTGCGGACCGCGCAGCAGGAACCATTTCACGTCCGGTTCCTGATCGAAATTGATGACCACGCGCATGCGCGTTGCATCACCTGCCATCTTGTAATCGACAGCCTCGATGGTTGCAGCATGTGCACCCAACGCACATATGAAACAGGTAAAGAGCGCAGCAAACAGAATGCGAATGCCTCGAAGCCCTTTCGGAACAGCGCGCTTTCCCATCATTTCTGCGGCATACATCGTGCAATTCCACCTGATTTTCAGATTCGGGCCGGCGCATTCAGGACCGGCTTTGCGTTAACAACTGCTAATCAAACAAGGTTAATGGACCCTTTCGCCAATCAGACCGCATCATGCGGGTCTCAATTTGCCGGCATTTGAAATCGGGGTTGCTTTGAACCGCTGCAAATCATAAAAGCGAGAGTGGATCACTGCAATGCTAGCAGACTCCCTAATGCCATTCACGATGCTCTCACGAACATTGCAAGAGCGGCCTACCGGACAAACTGGCAAGGCGTAAGCTGGTCTCAACGAATTTCTTCAAGGTGATTCCGACAATCGGAGCCCTTAGCGTGAGGAAAACGGCCGGGGCAAAACTCCGCGCCGGCTCAGTACGAGCAAAAAACAGCTGGTCCGGTTTTTTCCGGGCTTTGGTTCAAAATAAGGTCCGCAAGGTAACGCTTTGGCTTCAAGCGCTTCAAGGGACAGCTCCGCAGGATACCGCGCCATCTTGGCAGCGGGCGGATGGTCCATTGCGCTTCGCCAGCGGTCGGCGGCTACAAAATTATCCGGCACAATTTCAGCGGCTTCGCGGAGGCGGATTTCATCCCGCGCTCTGCCGCCCCCTTCTGCCGGAAGGAAACAAGATAATGCCCAACAAAATGCTTATAGATGCCTCCCACCAGGAGGAGACGCGGGTCGTCGTCGTTCGCGGTAACCGCATTGAAGAATTCGATTTCGAGTCACAGGACAAAAAGCAGCTCAAAGGAAATATCTACCTTGCACGCGTAACGCGCGTTGAGCCTTCTCTTCAGGCAGCATTCGTAGAATATGGCGGCAATCGCCACGGCTTCCTCGCTTTCAGCGAAATCCATCCCGATTACTACCAGATCCCGCTTGCGGACCGTCAGGCCATTCTGCGTGCAGAAGCCGAAGACGCGGCCAATGACGACGATGAAGACGGCGATGGTGAAGAACGCCGTGGCCGCAACCGTCGCCGCCGCGCCGGAAAAAAGGGCCAGCATCGCAACGAAGATTCTGCCGCAGAAGCTTCCGGTGAAACGGAAAGCAGCGACGATGAAGCCGCGACCGGCGAAGAGCTGGTAAGCTTCGACGAAACCATCGAGGAATCGGTCGAGACGAGTGAGACGGAAGAATCGCCGTCGAGCCCGGATGAGGACGATCAGCCCGACACCGACGACGATGCTCCAAAATCCATCGCAGCGGCCATCGAATCGGACGTGGTTTCCGAACCTGTTGCCGACGAGAACGCGCGCAACAATGTGGAAGATGTGCAGGACGGCCACGACGAGGATTCGGAAGTCGAATCCGTCGGTGCCGAAGACGCCATCGAGGAAGCGCGCGACCGCCGCAAGCAGCCGCGCCGCCAGTACAAGATTCAGGAAGTCATCAAGCGCCGCCAGATTCTTCTGGTTCAGGTCGTCAAGGAAGAACGCGGCAACAAGGGCGCGGCTCTCACTACCTATCTGTCGCTTGCCGGACGCTATTCGGTTCTTATGCCGAACACGGCGCGTGGCGGCGGCATTTCGCGCAAGATCACCAATGCGCAGGATCGCAAGCGCCTGAAGGAAGTCGTGCAGGATCTCGACGTGCCGCAGGGCATGGGCGTTATTCTGCGTACCGCAGGCGAAAGCCGCACCAAGGCGGAAATCAAGCGCGATTACGAATATCTGATGCGCATGTGGGAAACCGTGCGCAGCACCACGCTTCAGGCGACTGCCCCTGCCCTCGTCTATGAGGAAGGCAGCCTGATCAAGCGTTCCGTGCGCGATCTCTACAATAAGGACATCGACGAGGTTCTGGTTTCCGGCGAGGAAGGCTATCGCGAGGCGAAAGACTTCATGCGCATGCTGATGCCAAGCCATGCGAAGGTCGTTCAGCCTTACCGCGACACGACGCCGATATTCGTCAGAAGCGGCATCGAGGCGCAGCTCGACAAGATGCTGCAGCCGCAGGTGACACTGAAGTCCGGCGGCTACATCATCATCAACCAGACCGAGGCGCTCGTCGCCATCGACGTCAACTCCGGGCGCTCCACCAAGGAGCATTCGATCGAGGAAACGGCGCTCCACACCAATCTGGAAGCAGCCGAGGAAGTGGCCAGGCAGCTTCGCCTGCGCGATCTTGCCGGTCTCATCGTCATCGATTTCATCGATATGGAAGAGAACCGCAACAATCGTGCGGTGGAAAAGCGCCTCAAGGACCATCTGAAGAACGACCGCGCGCGCATCCAGCTTGGCCGGATCTCGCATTTCGGCCTGATGGAAATGTCGCGCCAGCGCATCCGCGCAAGCGTTCTCGAAAGCACGATGAAGCCCTGCCCGCATTGCGGCGGCACCGGCCACGTCCGCTCGGATTCGTCGGTTGCCCTGATGGTCGTTCGCGCGATCGAGGAATTCCTGCTCAAGGATTCGCGCAACCACATCACCGTGCGTACGCCGGTCGCCAACGCGCTCTATATTCTCAACCACAAGCGCGCGACGCTGGTCGATCTGGAAACCCGCTTCGGCCTGACTATCACGCTGGAAGCCGACGATTCCGTAGACTCCCAGCATTATACGATCACGCGCGGCGCAGTGGCTGAAAAGCCGGCAGGCTTCGTCGAGATCACCTCCGTCCCGCTCTACATCGAGCCTGAGGAGCCGGAAGACGACATCGTCGAGATCATCGAAGACGAGGAAGAAGAAACCGTTGCCGCCCAGCCGCAACAGCAGCCAGCGACGGAGCGCTCCGAAGATGGCGACAACCAGCGTGACCGCAAGCGCCGCAGGCGTCGTCGCCGTCGCGGTGGACGTGACCGCGATGGCGCTTCCGAAACGACCAATGGCGAAAGCGTTGCTGCCGACTCTGAAAATGGCGACGACAGCGCCGACGACGAGAATGGCGACGAGGCAGTCAGCGCGACCGAAGCCTCTGCTCCGGGCGAAGACGGCGAGCGCAAGAAGCGCCGTCGCGGCAAGCGCGGCGGAAAGCGCAGCCGCAAGGACGACGAAGGTTCGGAGGCTTCGGCTTCTGAACAGGATGGCGGCGATGCACCGGCTGAAGAAGCACCGGCGGTCGAAGAGCCTGTCGTTGCGCCTGAGCCGGTGATCGAGGAAGCGCCGGAAACGGAAGAAAAGCCGAAAAAGGCACCGCGCCGTTCGCGAGCGAAGAAAGTCGCAGACGAAACAGTTACGGATGAAACCGTTGCTGTTGAAAAGGCCGAGGCAAAGCCTGCGAAGGCTCCGAAAGAGAAGAAGCCTGCCAAGCCACGCGCGCCTCGCAAAAAGGCGGCGGCATCCGGCAATGCCGAGGAAACGGTTGCAGAAGCAGCAGCCGAACCAAAAGCGCCGGAAGCTGTAGAGACACCCGCTCCTGCCAAGAGCAAGCCCGCTGCAGAACCGGCAGAGCCTGCTCCGGCGACTGAGCCGGCGGAAGACAAGCCCAAGCGTGGCGGCTGGTGGCAGCGCAAAAGCTTCTTCTGATAGCTTTTGACATCCAAACAAAAAGCGGCAGTGCGAAAGCTCTGCCGCTTTTTTCGTTTCAGTTCAAAGCTCAAACTAAGTCAGGTTAGCTTGAGCCTTTTCATTTTTAGATAGAAACGCTTGCGGGACAGCGCCCCCTCTGTCCTGCCGGACATCTCCCCCACAGGTGGGGAGATTACCCCGTCATCAGCGCGCGGCACCAATCGCCGACCTTACAGAATGAAGGCCAAAAATTATGTCAGCCAATCTCCCCACCCGTGGGGGAGATGTCCGGCAGGACAGAGGGGGGCGCCTCGTGATTCCATCAAAATAGGAAACGTCCTAGGCAAGTATTTGAAATAAAAGTCTTTCAGGCGTTACCGCGCGAGCCATTTTTCGATGCGATCCAGTGCGGTTTCCATGTCTTCGTACTTTCCTGCATAGGAAAAGCGAAGGAAGTGATGGCCGTCCTGCGGATCGAAATCGCGACCGGGCGTTGCCGCGACATGGGTTTCGGCAAGCATACGCTGCGCGAATTCCATGCTGTCATTGGTCAGTTTCGACACATCGCAGAATGCGTAGAACGCGCCGTCCATAGGTGCGGCGAGATGAAAGCCGAGTTCGGGCAAGCGCTGGGCTAGAAGATCGCGGTTATGTGCGTAGCGCGCCTTGGTCTTCTCCAGCGTTTCAGTCGCCTCGAAGGCCGCTGCCGCCGCGACCTGCGAAAGTTCGGGTGCGGAAATGTAGAGGCTTTGCTGCACCCGCTCGATCGGTCGCACAAGCCGCTCCGGCACGACCATCCAGCCGATGCGCCAACCGGTCATGCAATAATATTTGGAGAACGAGTTTATGACGGTGACGTCGTCTCCATAGGCCAAAGCCGAGACATCCGACGCGTCATAAGCAAGGCGGTGGTAAATCTCGTCGGAAATGACCGCTATACCCAACTCGTTTGCGGCATCGACCAGCGCTTTCAGCTCGTCAGCGGGAATAACGGCGCCGGTCGGATTGGCAGGACTGGCAAACAGCACGCCCTTCAATGGCGCAATTGCATGGGCTTCGCGCAAATGCGCGGCGTCGAGATAGGGTTTTCCCTGATGGTCGATCTCGACGACTTCGAGCCCAAGCGCCTTCATGATGTTGCGGTAGGCGGGATAGCCGGGCCTGGCGATCGCCACCCGGTCGCCCGGATCGAACATGGCCAGAAAGGCGAGATTGAAACCTGCGGACGAGCCTGTCGTGACGACGATGCGCGACGGCGAAACATCGAGGCCGTAATGATCGGAATAATGCGCAGCTATGGCTATTCTCAGCGACATGGTTCCGAGCGCGTCCGTATAGCCGATGCGTCCAGCGCGTAGCGCCTCTGCCGCCGCATCCCTTACAGCCTGCGGCGCGGGGTCGGAAGGCTGCCCGACTGCCATCGAAATGACGGATGCGCCTGTTGTACGCAGCCTGTTGGCTTCTGCCAGAATATCCATTGCGTGGAAGGGTTCGACATTTCCACGGTTCGAAACCGATACGACCATAAATTCCTACCTGTATTCGCCACAGCCGAATAAGGCTGCGCGCCGCACAATTGCCCGAATGATATGGGGATCACAAGCTTATGAGATTCCAATCAGCGGCTTTTCATACCTGTCGCGCTCGTTTACCAGTGGTTCCGTGATGAAGCCAACGCAACAGACATTCGGTTATTTGAAATTGAGCGCACGTATCTTTGCGACGCTGTTTCTGGCGCTTGTCGTCTCGCTTTCAGCATCCATCAATTCCCATGCGCAATCGCGCCTTCCAGTGGTGCGCGATGCCGAGATCGAAGCGCTGGTCCGCGATTATGCACGACCGATTCTGAAAGCTGCCGGGCTGTCCCGCTCCGGCATCAACATCATCCTGATCAATGATTCGAGTTTCAACGCATTCGTCGCCGGGCGGCGCATGTTCATCAACACCGGCGCATTGCTGCAGGCAGAGACGCCGAATGAAATCATCGGCGTTCTGGCGCACGAAGCTGGCCATATCGCAGGCGGCCATCAGGAGCGGCTTCGCGAGCAGCTTGCGCGTGCGCAGACCATGGCAATCGTTGCGGGCCTGCTTGGCATTGGTGCGGCAGTCGCGGGTGCGGCGGCAGGCTCGGGAGAGCTTGCAGGTGCCGGCAGCGGCCTTGCGATGGGCGGTGGCGAAATGGCAAGGCGCGGCCTTCTCGGCTATCAGCGCACGGAAGAAGTAACCGCCGACCGCTCGGCGATCACCTATCTTCAGGCGACCGGCCAGTCCGCCAAGGGCATGCTGACGACATTCAAGCGCTTCCAGAGCGCGCTTTCGCTGTCGGGCGCTCGTGTCGATCCCTATCAGGTCAGCCACCCGATGCCGCGCGAACGCATCGCCAATCTCGAGACGCTGGCCCGCGCCAGCCCTTATTTCGACCGTACCGATCCGGCAGAACTTCAGACGCGTCACGACATGATGCGCGTCAAGATCGCTGTTTATACGCAGGGCCAAGCTGCTGCCTCGCGCCTGTTGCGCAAAGGCGCCAGCCCGCTGGCCGTCCAGTATGGCGACGCGATGTCCACCTATCTCTACGGCAATCCGCGCGCGGCTTTGACGAAAGCGGATGCGCTGATCAAGGCCAATCCGAGAAACCCTTATTTCCAGGAATTGCGCGCTGAAATTCTGATCAAGGCCAACCGGCCTGCCGAAGCCGCCGAAGCCTATTCACGCGCCATCCGCCTCGATAAGGCGGACTCCGGCATTCTGAAGATCGGGCGCGGCCAGGCGCTGGTGGCGGTCGGAACGCCGGAAGCGCTGAACAGCGCTGTGGCCGAAATTCGCGGGGGGCTCGATCGCGACCCTGAAAACTCCATCGGCTATCGTTATCTTGCACAAGCCTACGGACAATTGGGCCGCATTCCCGAAGCGGAACTCGCAACGGCGGAAGGCCATTTCCACGCAGGCTCCTATCAGGACGCGAAGATTTTCGCCGCACGCGCGCAGCAGAAATTCAAGACCGGTGCGCCGGGCTGGGTTCGCGCGCAGGACATCATCAACTTCAAGCAGCCCAGCCGGAGAAAATGATCTGAGGCCAAGGCCCAGATTTTTCATCGGTTCGAGCGACAGGACAAGACATATGAAAAAGACAATTCTGTTCGGTGGCACAGGCCTGATCGTTGCGATCGGCATGCTCGCATTCGGCTATGTGGCAGGCGAAACGCGCACCGCACAGGCAAACGATGCACCCGTTGTCGTTGCGCAAGCTTCCGATGCCAAGCTCGACCGGGCGCAGGTAGAGACGATCGTGCGTGAATATCTGCTCGACAATCCCGAAATGCTTCTCGAAATGCAGGGCGCGCTTGAAGCCCGCCAGAAGGAAGAACAGCGGGTTGCGGGCCTCGAGGCTATTACGCAGAACAAGGACGCGATTTTCAACGCTGCGACCGATGGCGTGGTCGGCAATCCGGATGGCGACGTCACCATCGTCGAGTTCTTCGATTACAATTGCGGCTACTGCAAGCGCGCGCTGGAAGACAAGCGCGCCATGGTGGCAGCCGATCCGAATCTACGCTTCGTGCTCAAGGAATTCCCGATTCTCGGCCCCGATTCACAGAAGGCGCATCTCGTATCGATGGCATTTCACAAATTGATGCCCGAAAAATTCGCCGAATTCCACGATCAGCTTCTGGGCGGCCAGGGTCGCGCCGGCGAAGATAGCGCGATGGCGATTGCGGTTTCGCTTGGTGCGGATGAAAACGCGATGCGCGAAGCGATGAAAGATCCATCGATCATGGAGACCTTCGCGAAAACCTACGAGCTTGCCAACCAGCTTCAGATCACCGGCACGCCGTCCTATGTCGTGGGCAATGAAGTGGTGTTCGGTGCGCTTGGCCAGGAGGTGCTGAGCGAGAAGGTGGCAGCGGCGCGCGCCTGCCTCGATACCGGCTGTTAACAATACAGGTTTACCAACGCCCGTGCTTGTGGACAGAACAAGAAGCCTCTTGCGCTCTTTTCGCGGCTGATTAAGCCCATTATAGAGATTGCGGCGCGCCAAAAGCTCTGGTGCGTTGAAAGGTAATAATAGTGAAGACGATTTACATATTGAACGGACCAAACCTGAACGCGCTCGGAAAGCGTGAACCGGGGATTTATGGTTCGGAGACTTTGGCTTCCGTCGAAACATCATGTAGAGAGACGGCAACGAAGCTTGGACTGAAAATAGAGTTTCGCCAGTCGAACCGCGAGGGCGAGCTGGTGGACTGGATTCACGAGGCGAGCGAAAAGGGTCACGGCATCGTCATCAACGCCGCAGCCTACACGCACACCTCAATTGCATTGCACGACGCACTTCGCGCCGTATCACCATTGCCTGCCGTGGAAGTTCATCTTTCGAACATTCACGCGCGGGAAGCGTTTCGCCACAAATCGATGATAGCACCGGCGACGGTAGGCATGATTTGCGGTTTCGGCGGACAAGGTTACAGCCTGGCGCTGCAGGCACTCGCCGCGCGCCTCTGACTGATAAGAACAAGGAAAAAGGTTCGAACATGTCGATAAAAAAGACTGGCGTCGATCAGCAACTCATCCGCGATCTGGCGGGTATTCTGAACGATACCAACCTCACCGAAATCGAAGTTGAGCTTGGCGATCTGAAGCTTCGTGTATCGCGCCACGTCCAGACCGTTCATGCGGTTGCACCGGCGCCTGTCGCTGCAGCAGCGCCCGCGGCACAGGCTGCAGCCGCCGCACCGGCAGTTGCCGATGTGTCGAAGAACGCCGTGCCCTCGCCCATGGTCGGCACCGCCTATTCGGCGGCCTCGCCCGATGCCAAGCCTTTCGTCGAGGTCGGCCAGACGGTGAAGGAAGGCCAGACCCTTCTCATCATCGAAGCGATGAAGACGATGAACAACATTCCCGCACCGCGCTCCGGCACGGTGACGGCGATTCTTTTCGAAAACGCGCAGCCTGTCGAATACGGCATGCCGCTGGTCGTGATCGAATAGAGTTGGGAAAGCAGCAGCCGATGTTCCAGAAAATACTCATAGCCAATCGCGGCGAGATCGCATTGCGGGTGCTTCGCGCGGCCAAGGAACTCGGCATACAGACGGTCGTGGTTCATTCGACTGCGGATGCCGACGCAATGCATGTGCGCCTTGCCGACGAAAGTGTGTGCATCGGGCCGCCGCCATCGCGCGACAGCTATCTCAACGTGCACCAGATCGTGGCTGCCTGCGAGATAACCGGCGCGGATGCGGTGCATCCGGGTTACGGCTTCCTGTCGGAGAACGCGAAGTTCGCCGACATTCTGGCAGCGCACAACATCACCTTCATCGGCCCCTCGGGCGACCATATCCGCACGATGGGCGACAAGATCGAGGCCAAGCGCACCGCAAAGCGTCTCGGCATTCCGGTCGTTCCGGGTTCTGACGGCGCGGTTTCCGAAGAAGGCGACGCAAAGCGCATTGCCGCTGAAATCGGCTATCCGGTCATCATCAAGGCATCGGCAGGCGGTGGCGGACGCGGCATGAAGGTCGCACACACCGAAAGCGATCTGATTGAAGCGCTGAACACGGCACGCAGCGAAGCCGGCGCCGCATTCGGCGATGACGCCGTCTACATCGAAAAATATCTCGAAAAGCCCCGCCATATCGAAGTGCAGGTGTTTGGCGATGGCGCCGGAAACGGCGTTCACCTCGGCGAGCGCGATTGCTCGTTGCAGCGCCGTCACCAGAAAGTCTGGGAAGAAGCATTCTCGCCCGCTCTTAACGAGAAGGAACGCGCGCGTATCGGCGAAATCTGCGCCAACGCGATCGCGAATATGGGCTATTCGGGCGCAGGCACGATCGAGTTCCTCTACGAAAACGGTGAGTTCTATTTCATCGAAATGAACACGCGTCTTCAGGTCGAGCATCCCGTGACGGAAGCGATTACCGGCATCGATCTCGTTCACGAGCAGATTCGCGTCGCATCCGGCGGCGGGCTGTCGGTTCGCCAGGAAGACATCCGCTTTCATGGCCATGCCATCGAATGCCGTATCAACGCCGAGCACCCGCGGACATTCGTGCCTTCGCCCGGCACGATCACGCATTTCCACACGCCCGGCGGTCTCGGCATTCGCGTCGATTCCGGTGTCTATTCCGGCTACCGCATCCCGCCCTATTACGACAGCCTGATCGGAAAGCTGATCGTGCATGGCCGCAACCGCGTCGAATGCATGATGCGTCTCAAGCGTGCGCTGGACGAATTCGTGGTCGATGGCGTCAATACCACGCTTCCGCTTTTTCGCGACCTCGTGACGAACCCCGATATCGCCAATGGCGACTATGACATTCATTGGCTTGAAAAATATCTGGCCAAGAAGACGGATTGATAAGCCGGGCGCATGACACGTCCTTACGCGCCCGGCTATCGAATTCCAGCAGACCTTCTGCTCAAGGCGTATGCCTCCGGCGTCTTTCCCATGGCGGAAAGCGCCGACGACCCTGAGGTTTTCTGGGTTCGACCCGAAACGCGCGGCATCATCCCTCTCGACGGCTTCCACCTGCCCAAGAGCCTTGCGAAGACGATTCGCCAGGGCAAGTTCGAAATCCGCTATGACAGCGCTTTCGAAGATGTCATCGACGCCTGCGCGGAAGAACGCGACGAGCGCGAGACCACATGGATAAACGGCCCCATCCGAGAAGCCTATATCCAGCTTCACACGATGGACCACTGCCATTCCGTCGAAGCGTGGCAGGACAACAAACTGGTCGGTGGCCTCTACGGCGTGACGCTCGGACGGGTCTTTTTCGGGGAAAGCATGTTCTCGCGCGAGCGCGACAGCTCGAAAGTGTGCCTCGTGCATCTGGTGGAGCGCCTGCGCAGTAGGGATTTCGCTCTGCTCGACACACAATTCACGACGGAACATCTGAAACGCTTCGGCGCGGTCGATGTGCCCCGCGCGCGCTACGAGCGCATGCTGGAAGAAGCGCTTAACGGAACGCCTGCCAGTTTCACCTAATCAGTTGGTTTTCGGGGTTTCCGGTGCCGGGACGTCCGACTTCTGCTTGCAGGCCTTGAGCCACACGTCATAGACGGCGTGTTCGACGGCATTCAGGCCGGGGCTTTCAGCAAACATCCAACCTGTGAAGATGCGGCGAATTTTGCGGTCGAGCGTGATTTCATCGACCTCGACAAAGGAATCGGTCTTCGGAGCTTCCGCTTCCGGGCGCGAATAGCAGACGCGCGGCGTGACCTGCAATGCGCCGAACTGCACCGTCTCATCGATATAGACGTCGAAGGATGTGATTCGTCCGGTGATCTTGTCGACGCCGGTGAACTCGGCGATCGGATTGGTCACGCGCTGATCTTCCGCGGCCTTTGCCGGCACTGCCAGAGCGACGACCGCAAGTGCGGCTGCCATCGAGCTCTTCGCCATCTGTCCTGCCAAGCCGCGCCAAGAATAAATCATCGATACGTCGGTCCTTGCAGCCCATGAGAGAAGTCTGCCGACTGCCCGAGGCTCGTTGTTGCGATGTTCCCGCGGTAACTTGAAAATGTGGCGAGAAAGCAAAGCAAGAGGCGCTCGATCAGTTGCCGGGCGTCCAGGCGTCGTAATCGCCCGTAACCTGCGGCCTGTGCGTGGTGCCGAGCAGCGAGCCCTTCGGGCGGTATGCGGCAGCGCTTCCGGTCAGGTTTTCCTGATGCGGCTTCTGCCAATCGCGCGGCTTGTAGCTTTCCTTGGTGGGCGGTGTATCGACGCGATAATGCATCCAGCCGTGCCAGCCCGACGGAATGGCCGAGGCTTCGGAATAACCATTGTAGATCACCCAGCGGCGCTTGCGGCCATCCGAGTTGATCCCGCCTTCGTAATAGATGTTTCCGACCTCATCGCGGCCGACTTCGGTGCCCTTGCGCCACGTAAAAAAGCGCGTGCCAAGGGTCTGGCCGCTCCACCATGTGAAGAACTGGGTGAGGAAAGTTTTCATCGACTTCCTTCGGCAAAAACAATTGCAGGATTGCTTGCCTTATGGCCCCCAATGGGCACGAAGGCAAGTGTTTCAGGGGCGCGGCAAATCGAACTAACCATCTTCAAAGCAGCGGCTTCTCAAACGAGAGTATGGAAATCAGGGGATCGGGCGAGCTGGCCTGCCCTGCCTCGACAAAGCCCTCTGCCCTGTAGAAGCCGATGGCTTGCGCATTTGCCGCTGCGACTTCGACGCGAATCGTATCGGCATCGAAAAAGCTGCCTTCGATCTCTTGCAGCAGCATTCCGCCGATGCCTTTGCCCTGCGACGCCGGCCGCACATAAAGCTGGCGGAGCAGAACGACTTTGCCCTCACGCTCGGCAGCGGCAAAAGCAACACCGTGAATGGCCTTGCCATCGTCAGCGACGAGAAACTCGCCATTCGGAAGCTCAAGACGCTCACCAAGCGCTTTTACCGAATGCCATTCATCGGTGATTTCGCTCACCCGCTCCGGTCCATAGATCGCGTCATAGGTCGCATGCCAAGTCTCGACCAGTAGGTCGCGAATGGCCGGCAAATCCCGCCTGCTTGCGGTGCGGATGAACATCGCTTTACTCGACGATGCCGAGTTTCGACTTCACCAGATCGTTGACCGCCTGCGGGTTGGCCTTGCCGCCGGTTGCCTTCATGACCTGTCCGACGAACCAGCCAGCCATGCTCGGCTTCTCACGAGCCTGCTCGGCTTTCTCAGGGTTCGCAGCAATCACGTCATCGACTGCCTTTTCGATCGCGCCGGTATCCGTGACCTGCTTGAGGCCGCGAGTCTCGACCAGTTCGCGCGGGTCACCGCCCTCGTTCCAGACGATTTCGAACAAATCCTTGGCGATCTTGCCGGAAATCGTGCCTTCCTTGATAAGGTCGATCACCGAACCGAGCTGATCGGGTGAAACCGGAGCGTTTTCAATGTCTTTTCCGGCTTTGTTCAGCGCGCCGAGCAGATCGTTGATGACCCAGTTGGCTGCTGCCTTGCCATCACGACCGGCAGCTACCTTCTCGAAATAATCCGCAATCGCCTTTTCCGAGACCAGAATGGACGCGTCATAAGCCGACAGGCCGAGACTATCGACCAGACGCGCCTTCTTGTCGTCCGGCAGTTCCGGCAAATCCTTCGCCAGTGCATCGACATAGGCCTGATCGAATTCGAGCGGCAAAAGATCGGGATCGGGGAAGTAGCGATAGTCATGCGCCTCTTCCTTCGAGCGCATGGAGCGCGTCTCACCCTTGGCCGCGTCGAACAGGCGGGTTTCCTGATCGATCTTGCCGCCATCCTCCAGAATGGCGATCTGGCGGCGCGCTTCATATTCGATGGACTGGCCGACGAAGCGGATCGAGTTGACGTTCTTGATCTCGCAGCGCGTGCCGAATTCGTCGCCCGGACGGCGCACGGACACGTTGACGTCGGCGCGCATCGAGCCTTCGTCCATATTGCCATCGCAAGTGCCAAGATAGCGCAGGATCGTGCGCAGCTTCGTCAGATAGGCCTTTGCCTCGTCAGACGAACGAATGTCCGGCTTGGAGACGATCTCCATCAGCGCCACGCCCGAACGATTGAGATCGACATAGGACAGGGTCGGATGCTGGTCGTGGATCGACTTGCCGGCGTCCTGCTCGAGATGCAGGCGCTCGATGCCGATTTCGATGTCTTCGAAATTCCCCTGACGGTCCGGGCCGACCGAGACAGTGACCTGGCCTTCACCGACGATCGGCTGCTTGAACTGCGAAATCTGGTAGCCCTGCGGCAGATCGGGATAAAAATAGTTCTTCCGGTCGAAAACCGATTTGTTGTTGATCTGCGCCTTGAGGCCAAGCCCGGTGCGGATCGCCTGCTTGACGCATTCCTCGTTGATGACGGGAAGCATGCCGGGCATCGCCGCATCGACAAGACTGACATTCGCATTGGGTGCAGCACCAAACGTGGTCGATGCACCGGAGAAAAGTTTCGCTTCGGAGGTGACCTGAGCGTGAACCTCAATGCCAACGACGATTTCCCAATCGCCGGTCGCACCGGAAATCAGGCGTTTCGGATCTGGCGTGCGCGTATCGATAAGGGTCATGGCATTCCGGACAGATGTGGTTGCAGCGTAACGATATGAACCGTTTCGCTAGATCAAACACAGATGCGTTGCAAGCTTAGACCCGTTTTAGACGGCCCAAACGCGTCAGGCGGTCGCGATATAGGCTTTAATTTCCTCGGCCTCGCGCTCGACATCCTCGATGCGCCGCTTGACCACGTCGCCGATCGAGACGATGCCATCGAGCAATCCGTTCTTTTCGACCGGCAAATGCCTGAAGCGGCCACGCGTCATGATTTCCATGACTTCGTTGACCGTGTGGTTTTCATTGCAAATGTTGACTTTCGGCGTCATCGCAGCCCGCACCGTGTTGTCCAGCGCGGCAGGCCCTTCTTTGGCCAGACAGCGCACAATGTCGCGCTCGGAAAGGATGCCGACGATTTTATTGTCGCCATTGGTGATGACTAGCGCGCCGATGCGATGCTCCGCCAAAAGCCGGATCGCCTCCGCCAATTTCTCGTTCGGACCAAGCGTGGTTACGTCATGTCCCTTGCTTTCGAGAATTGCCTTCACCGTCATGCCGTCCTCCATGCATATTCAAGCAAATACTACGTCCCCGCACGCGACAGCATGGTGCGCTGGGAAAGACCGTATTTCAAGCGGCAATTAAGGCAGGTCAGGCCCGGCGGTTGGCGCGTGGACGGTCAAACGCGTGAACGCCAAGGAAACCGATGACGAAGCCGCCGATATGCGCTTCCCATGCAATGCGGTCTTCCATGCCCGGCACGAGCCCGAAAAGACCAGTCAGCAGATTGACGATCATCCAGATGGCCAGAAAGACCATGACGCCGCGCGAGCGGAAAACCGCCGAGATCGGCCACGGATCGCCTGCAAAACCAGCCTTGCCGGTGGATCTGTCTATGCGAAAGCCGAAACGGGCTGCCGCACCCATCATGCCCGAAATCGCGCCGGAAGCGCCAATCAGCGGCGATTGATCAAGCGGATGCAACACATAATGAAGCGCTGCAGCCGCCACGCCAGTTACAGCCCAGAACAACGCGAAGCGCACGACGCCCAGACGGTTGGCCAGAGGCGAACCGAATGCCGCCAGCCAGACCATGTTGACCGCCAGATGCGTAAAGCTTCCATGCAGGAACGCGTAGGTGAACGGGGTGGTAAAGGCGAAGACGTCCAGCGAGAAGGCGCCCGAATAGCGCAACGGGATGAACGCGCCTGTCACCAGCACGATCAAATCCTGCGGCACGGTGAGGATAAAAGTCCGCACCAGGTGCACGCCGACGCAGATTACGATGAGCACAATGACGATCATCGGAAGATTGAAAACCGGCTCGCGGCGAACAGGCGGCAAATCAGCGGGTCTGTCTTCCCGCACAGGTACGGTCATCGGAGGGCCTTTTCCTTAACAAGTCGCCGAAGGCTTAACCCATCCGTCATGCGAATAGAACTGCATTGCGCGCGGTTGCCGAAACGAATCATTCAAAAGAAAAAAGCCGCTCAGGTTTCCCTTGAACGGCCCTAAAAAGCTTTTGACTGTGTGCCCTGAGCGCAAGAAAGCGCTCGACTTGGAGTTTCACCACTCTCGCACAAGTGATTCGCAGGCGCAACGTAAACCCTTCATTAACCTTAATGACCCCGATCCGTTAACAAAGCATGAAGCTGCTGGCATAGAACGTGCTTCGCCCCGCATGTAGGTGAGCGTTGACTGCCTTTCTGTCCATCGATGGGACATTGGTGCCCAATCGGGGGCTCTCAAATCGGGCAAAGCGGAGCAGTATGAGACAACAAGGTTCAATCGATCTGTTCCAGTACTGGAACCGTCTGAGGGCAGGACGCGCTGCGCCCGGCCGGACGGAGATCGAGCCCATCGACATCAAGACGCTGCTCGCCGACACGTTCATTCTCGAAAAGGATTTGCGTGGCGACGCCGTTTTTCGCCTGGCAGGCACGCGTGTCTGCGCAACTTATGGCCGGGAGCTGAAAGGGTTCGTCTTCCCGTCCCTTTGGCACGAAAAAGACCGCAAGCTCGTCGCGCGGCTCACCGAATCCGTATTCGAGGAAAAAGCGGTCGTGGTGATCGCCTATAATGCGCGCAGCCAGGCCGGTCGCACTGTCCCGCTCGAGCTTGTTCTCCTGCCTCTGGATGGTGGCCTGGAGAGCCCTCGCCTGCTCGGCATCGTGTCGGCTTGCGAAAAGCCCTATTGGCTCGGAGCCGACCCGATCATCGAGACGATGGTCGAATCCGTGCGCGTTATCGATCCGGACCGCGAACCGTTGACGAACCGGCCTGCCGTGACCGTTCCGCCCCTCGTTCCCGGCGAAGACGCATTCGTCAAGGAGACCCGATCGAAGCCGTCTGCGCGCCGCGTTCGGCACTTGCTCGTTCTTGATGGCGGACGCAACGAATAGACGGCTTTCCAGAGCGCCGTGCGTCCTGTCGGACACACAAAGGACGCTCTGTTTTTTGCGCATCGTGCTTTCCGAAAATCGGTTAAGATTTTCGGGCCGATGCCAGGACCAATTCCACCCGTTATTAACCTTTTAGGCGTTAGATTAACGGCTGAATTTATCGCGTATAGCGACGGGATGAAACGGGGCCTGGAATTGATGAGAGCAGCGGCGATCCAGAATGCGGCGGCCGCAGCCGAAAGGCGCGGTTTCCAGCGCGTCCGCGTCAATATCTATGGCCGCTACATGCTTGAAGATCGCTCGGAACATCCCTGCCAGGTCATCGACATGTCGCCCGGCGATATGTCTCTCAGCGCCACGCGCGCCGGCCAGCCGGGCGAAAAGGTTATCGCCTATATCGACCACATCGGACGTGTCGAAGGCGTCATCACCCGCATCCTCGACGACGGCTTCGTCATCACGCTCGTTGCATCCGACCGCAAGAAGGACAAGCTGGCAGCCCAGCTCACCTGGCTCGCGAACAAGCACGAGCTCGACCTGCCGGAGGATCGCCGCCATGAGCGCGTCGCGCCGCGCAATCCGAAAAGCGTGCTGCATCTGACGGATGGACGGCAATATCCTTGCCGCATCATCGATCTTTCGCTGTCCGGCGCCGCGATCGAGATCAATGTCAAACCCGCACTCGGCGTGCAGGTGACGCTGGGCACGATGCGCGGACAGGTCGTTCGTCACTTTGAAGATGGCCTTGCGATCGAATTTGCGGTTATCCTGCGCCCCGAAACGCTCGATTCCGAGTTCAACAGCGCGCTCCGATCGTAATCAGCTTTTTTTCATGTTTTGCGCGACATGCTTTATTCCGGCCTAGGACGGGATCGCGCGAGCGGGCTCGCTGACACCATGGCCGAAAACAGATTGTTGAGTTTCGGCTTTCCGTGATCTTCCAAAATGCTTTGAAGACCGGCCTGCATCATCTCTTCCGTCGGAGACTTCAACAGATCGAGAATCCTGGCAGCGGCGTCTTCCGCCAGCGCCAGATCGGATTCCATCGGCTCGGTGTAGCCGAAGGCGCGCTCGCATATGATACGCGCTATCGAACGGACCAACTCGTCGCGTTGCTCGTCAGTGGTTCGCAAGAGGCGTGAGCCCTTATGCGACATCGGACTTTTTCTTGAGTTTCCGCCAAGCGTCGTTCATGACCTCGCAAGCGGCCTCGGCCTCCAGCTTGGACAGGCCGGCAAGAACCCGATCACCAAAAAAGGCGGGTTCATCCTTCATCAGGTCCCATACGGTCCATGTGTCCATAGGGTCCATGACACAATCGTAGCGATCATCTTCAGCCATGGCGTATTGGTGTTACAATTCCCTTACCCAAGTCTAAATATCCACACTTGTATTTTATTAAATATTTATCGTTACATTGAACTTTCTAATAAATATGACAATCTACTTTACCTATTCAGATTATCTTGCGCCCACTCTAATATATCTTGAATAGCTTATTTACATAAATATTTTCGCCAAGCAAAATTTTTCACTTAGTCACGCCTGCCAAGCCGCAAGCGCATTCTGCAAATCTAACACGCTTCGTGATTTGTCAAAAACGACGAATTGGCCTATTTCCGGGTTATGAAAATGAACACGCAAAGCCTTTTCATCGGTGGATGTATCGCGATCCTGGCGACCAGCGCCATGGCTAACGACAAGGACACCGCCCTTCCCGGCGTCGAGCAACCCGCGCCGATCGTATCCGCACCAGAGCCTGAGCCGAACGAACCGCCAGTCGATCCGAAAAATTTCATGATCGGCAATACGCAGGTGCGTATCTCGGGCAGTGTCACCGTCGATATCGGTACGTTCACCCCGCGCAACAACCGCTGACCTGCTGTCAAAGAATGAACAGCCCGATCACCCTTCGTGTCTTTTGAACGACTGTCCTTGCCTATGGCGTGCGATATGTGGTTGAAAACAGAGTGTGATCCAGCCGCCGGGAATCTCGGCCCAATGAGGTTGTCCAATGGAAAACTATGAGAGATACGCCGGCGCGATAACGGTTGTATTCAGTGCGCTTATCATCGGCGGTCTTATGGCCGCCAATATTTCGGTCGGCAACAAGATGGGGTTCATCTTCGCGCTGCTCGCCGCCGTGTCGGCATGGCTCTGCGCACCGGCTGTTCTTTTCTACAAGCCCGGCCTCTACCGTGCATTGATCGTCGTCGCGGTTCTTTTCGTCATCGCATCGATCGTGCGCTATCTCTGACGTCGTTTTGACTTGAAGAGGCGGCATTCAGATGCCAAATCACGGACAAGTCCGAAAAATAGAAGAATTCCAGGCTCGCCGATGGTCACCTATCTAGACGCTGCAACTGCTCCGCTTCGCAACACGGGACAAATCCGTCTTTATGATGCGGAAGCGTTCGAAGGCATGCGCAAGGCGTGCAATCTGACGGCGCGCTGCCTCGATGAGCTTGCGCCGATGGTTGCGCCGGGTATTCCAACCGACAGGATCGACCGTTTCGTATTCGATTTCGGCATGGATCATGGTGCCCTGCCCGCCACGCTGAATTATCGCGGTTATACGAAATCGACCTGTACCTCGATCAATCACGTCGTCTGCCACGGCATTCCGGACGCCAAGCCGCTGCGCGACGGCGACATCGTCAATATCGACGTGACATATATTCTGGATGGCTGGCACGGCGATTCCAGCCGCATGTACCCCGTCGGCACCATCAAGCGCGCGGCAGAACGCCTGCTGGAAGTGACACATGAATGCCTGATGCGCGGCATTGCCGCCGTCAAACCCGGTATACGCACGGGCGCGATCGGTGCAGCGATCCAGACATTTGCCGAAGCTGAGCGCTGCTCGGTCGTTCGCGACTTCTGCGGCCACGGCGTCGGCCAGCTTTTCCACGATGCACCGAACATCCTTCATTACGGCAATTCGAACGAAGGCGTCGAAATGCGCGAAGGCATGATCTTCACCATCGAGCCGATGATCAATCTCGGCCGCCCGCATGTGAAGGTTCTCTCGGACGGCTGGACAGCCGTAACGCGCGATCGTTCATTGTCGGCACAGTACGAGCATACGGTCGGCGTGACCGCAACGGGCTGCGAAATCTTCACGCTGTCGCCCGGCGGTCTTGATCGTCCCGGCCTGCCTGCCTGATCCCACAGAATTCGCTGCAAAAGCAGTTCCGGTTTCAACTCAATCCGGTCTAAAGTTCCTCCGGGCTTTCGGGGAACTATCATGCGTAAAAAAGACGCCGACGAGCACGGCTTTCTGGGCGAACAGCCATTGCTCGGCTTGACGGTGCAGGCCGCAGAGCAAAAACCTCACTATCTTGGCCACAGAGACCGCCTGCGCGAGCGCTTCGCAACTGCGGGCGCAGATGCGCTTGCCGAGTATGAGCTTCTCGAACTCCTCCTGTTTCGTCTCATCCCGCGTTCCGACACCAAGCCGGTCGCGAAAGCGCTGCTTACCCGCTTTGGCACATTCGCGGAGGTTTTGGGCGCGCCGGTCAATCTCCTTCAGGAAGTCAAAGGCATCGGGCCTGCCGTCGCGCTCGATCTGAAGGTGATCGCGGCTTCGGCAAAGCGCATGGCGCGCGGTGAAATCAAGGGCTCTGAGATCCTGTCGTCATGGGACAAGGTGCTCGATTATTGCCGCGCCGCGATGGCCTTCGAGGCGCGCGAACAATTCCGCATCCTGTTTCTCGACAAGAAGAACGCATTGCTCGCCGATGAGGTGCAACAGACGGGAACGGTCGATCACACGCCGGTCTATCCGCGCGAAGTGGTGAAGCGCGCGCTGGAACTGTCGGCCAGCGCCATCATTCTCGTCCACAACCACCCCTCTGGCGATCCGACCCCATCCAAGGCCGATATCGACATGACCAAGACCATCATCGATGTCGCGAAGCCCCTCGGCATTTCCGTGCACGACCACATCATCATCGGAAAGAAGGGCCATGCCAGCATGAAGGGTCTTCTACTGATTTAGAAGTCCTTCATTTTTAAATAGAAACGCTGGCGGGACATCACCCCCCTCTGCCCTGCCGGGCATCTCCCCCTCAAGGGGGGAGATTGGCTGACACAACCCTCCATCATCGTTCTGTCCCCTTAGCGAATTGGCACCGCGCGTTCATGACGAAGTAATCTCCCCCCTTGAGGGGGCATTGTTTACATCCGACTGTTTTTGGATTCTTCTGCTGCCTATCATGTGATTTGGTGGGGAGAAAAAGGATGGACTGTCCAAATTGCCAGAGCCAGGATTTGCGCAAGACCGGTCGCAAGGACGGGGCGCAACGCTATTGCTGCCGGTCGTGCGGACGCTACTGTACGGATAGGCCTCGCCGGTTCAGCCCGCAAACCAAAGCGCAGGCTGTGGACATGTATCTCAACAATGTCGGCATCCGCAAAATCGCGCGCTTTGTCGGCGCCTCGCCGGCCGGCGTGTTGCGCTGGATACGCAAGGAGCATGAGGCCGTTCAGGCGCGGCTGGCCAAGTCTGGCCCAGCCTGTGTGGCTGAGGCCGACATTATCGAGATGGACGAGATCTATACTTTCGTTCAAAAAAACAGCAGCGGGCGGTGATCTGGACCGCCTTCAGCCGCCGTCAGAACCGGGTCGTTGCCTATCAGGCGTGACGAGCGCCATGACCATCTACCGGCTCGTCAAACAGGCCGTGGGCACGATCGAGGCGATCTATACCGATGCCAACTCCTGCTATCATCTGGCCTTCGAGCGCATGGGGATCGGCGAGCCTCATACCCAGACCAAGGCGCAGACACATCTGATCGAGGCGTCCAACTCATCGATCCGCGACAACCTCGCCCGCTTCAACCGGCGATCAAAGCGCTTTTCAAAAACCCATCAAATGCTCGACATAACCCTCGCACTGTTCTTCAACAGGCATCTCATTACGAGTCCAATGTAAACACTGCCCCTTGAGGGGGAGATGTCCGGCAGGACAGAGGGGGGTGCCTCGCGATTCCATGAAAACCAAAAAGCTCTAGCAACTCATTCCTCCAACAAAAAAGCCGCCGGTTTTACCCGGCGGCTTTTCTTTTTCATAAAACCCGAAGATTATTCGGCGTCGCCTTCCTTGGCGGCTTTCTTCTTCGGAGCGGCCTTCTTCTTAGGCTCTTCGCTCTTTTCTGCCTTGTCGTCGTCGGTCTTCTTCTTCGACGCCTTCTTGGCAGGCTTTGCCTTTTCCTCGCCTTCCTCGTCGTCAGCAAGCAACTCGTCCTTGCTGACTTTCTGGTCGGTCACGGAAATCTGCGAAAGCAGGTGATCGATGACCTTTTCCTCGAAGAGAGGTGCGCGGATGGAGGTCAGCGCGTCGGGGTTGCCGCGATAGAATTCGAAGGCTTCCTGCTGCTGATCGCCAGGGAAGCGGCGGATCGTCTCGAACAGGGCGCGCTGAAGTTCTTCGTCGGTGACCTGAACCGCTGCCTTCTCGCCGATTTCGGCAAGAACCAGGCCAAGGCGCACGCGGCGCTCGGCCAGACGGCGATACTCAGTGCGTGCCTCTTCTTCTGTCGTCTCTTCGTCAGCGAAGGTACGGCCGGCGGCCTCGAGATCGCGCGACACCTGATTCCAGATGTTGTTGAACTCGGCTTCGATGAGGTTCGAAGGCGCCTCGAACTTGTAGGCTTCGTCGAGCTGGTCGAGAAGCTGGCGCTTGATCTTCTGGCGCGTGACCTGACCGAACTGGTTTTCGATCTGGCCGCGAACGATTTCACGCAGCTTGTCGAGCGATTCGAGGCCGAGATTCTTGGCCGTCTCGTCGTTGAGCTCGAGCTTGCCCGGCTTGGCGACTTCCTTGACGGTGACGTCGAAGGTCGCTTCCTTGCCTGCAAGATGGGCTGCGTTGTAGTTTTCCGGGAAGGTTACGGTAATCTGCTTTATGTCGTCAGCCTTGGTGCCGACGAGCTGTTCTTCGAAGCCCGGGATGAACTCTTTCGAGCCGAGAACCAGCGGCTGATCGCCACCGGTGCCGCCGTCGAATGCAACGCCGTCGATCTTGCCGACATAGTCGATCGTCACGCGGTCGCCGTCTTCGGCCTTGCCCTTTTTGGTCTCGAAGGTGCGCGACGATTCTGCGACGCGGCGGACCTGCTCGTCGATTTCCTCTTCAGCCACGTCATAAACCTGACGGGTGACGGCAATCTTGGAGAAATCCTGGATTTCGATGACCGGGATAATTTCATAAGCGAGCTGGAATTCGAAATCCGAACCACCGGCCAGAATCTTTTCTGCTTCCTTCTCATCTTCGGTCATGATGACCTCAGGCTGCATTGCAGCCTTTTCGCCGCGCTCGCTGATAATGTTGCGGGCGGAGTTGTTGAGAATTTCATTGACCACTTCGGCCATGAAGGACTTGCCGTACACCTTGCGCAGGTGCTGCATCGGCACCTTGCCGGGGCGGAAGCCGTTGATGCGAACCTTGTCCTTGGCATCCGAGAGCCGCGCCAGGAGTTTGGCTTCCAAATCTCCGGCGGGTACGGTGACCTTGATTTCGCGTTTCAGGCCGGAGTTAAGCGTTTCGGTTACCTGCATTGTCAAACCTTTGTTTTCACGAATGCCGTTTGCATAAACGGCGCTACCGTTCAGCCTGCCGGAATTTCTTGCCGGGGTGGCTTTCGGTGAGGGAGAGAACCGGAACCACGGCAGGCCGATACCCGCGTGGAACCAAATGTTCTTGGAGATACGCTTCAAGAATGCAAGTAAGTGTTTGTTTTTCCTGCTTCTTACTACATCCGTCAAAAGCGGATCGTCATATCCCGTCACATTTGCCCCGCCTTTTGTCACAGGCGGGCTTAATTTTCAACTATCTTCGCATATCCGGCAGAGATCATGTCGCGCCGGACATTGACAGAATGATGGCCACGTGAGATTTGGCATTCCGCGCGGGTATGGCGGAATTGGTAGACGCACCAGATTTAGGTTCTGGCGCCAAAAGCGTGGGGGTTCGAGTCCCTCTACCCGCACCACAATCTCAAAGACTTCATTGCCTGAGCGACGAACCTCAATAAAGAGGCTCATCGTAGAGAACGACATCGCCGTCGAGCAGCGATTTTATCTGGGCGGTGCCATCGCTTGAGACTGCAGCCCGGATCGCGAAGCTGCGCAGGCGCATGTCGCGTTCGATGTCCTTGCCCTCGCCTTCCGGCAGATAGAAGCGTTCGATTCCGTAATCGACGAGAAGCGTCGCGTCCTGTTCGGCAAACCAGCGCGAGGAGACGGTGCCCTTGATGTTGACCTCGCCTTCGGCGGGTGATGGCAGCGGGCCGAACGACGCTGAGATCGCGTGCCAATAATTGTCCTCACCCGATTTGAGGCGAACATGGATCGTTCGGCCCTCGAGCAATTCCGTCTCGGAAGGCTTGTCCGTGATGATCGTAAGCGGGACGCGTGAAATATCGTAACCTAGCCGCACATAATCTCCACGCAGCAGATCGCGCGGATCGACAGGCTCGACTTTCAGCAGAACCTCCTGCCCCTGGCGGATGATGGCTGCTCGTCCGGCAATCATCCATGACAGGAAACCGATTTGCAGGGCGGCAAGGACAATGGCCGAGATCAAAAGGCGGTGGCGGGCCATCATGCTGCTCCCCCCGCTGCCGCAGGCGTTTTCATGCGCTTTTCGATGCGGATGATGATGTAAGCTGCAAGTCCAAGCACAAGCCCGGATGCGAGGAACAGGCCTGCCGTGCCAAGCATGGTACCCATCATCACTCCATAGACGAAGCAAAGTTCCAGGCTGAAGCCGAGATATGCCAGCCAGCGCAGCGCGCGGCTTTCGCGTCCTGCCAGCACGACCGCAGCGGCTGTTCCGGCAAAGACGACCAAGGCCGTCACCACAAGCGACGCAGTTTCATCCACCTGATCGATTTGAATGATCGCCATACCCGTCAAAAAGCCGAGCAGCCCATGAATGGGCAAACCGCCATCGAGGCGCACGATCTTTTCAACCTGCTCCGGCAGATAGACGGAAGCGATGAAAACCAGCACCGAAATAACCGAAAGCGCTGCCGCGATCGGGATCAGGTCATGGGCGGCGGCGAGAAACGCCATATAGAAAATGAGCGAAAGCAGGATGACATGGCGCGCGGCACGGCTTTGCGTCCAATAGGAAATCAGCCAGACGCCAGCGGCGAGCAGCAAATACAGATGCGAGAGCGGGTTATAGTCCCAGATCGAGATTTCGCTTACGAACAGCCAGGCCATGGCTATACCGGCGCTGGCGACCGTCAATGGGCCTGAGCGCAGCAGGATAGCGGCAAGCGCCGTTCCTAAGAGCCAGACGATGATCGCGGAGGCTTCGTCTCCCGACAGGTGATACATCTGGCCGATCAGCGCTATCGATCCGCCGAACGCAGCGGCGGCTATGAGCCATAGCGCCTGAGCAAGCGCATCGTGGTCGCGCAGTTTCAATAGCGCGCCGCCGATGTAGCCGGTGGCGATGACGGCAAACAGCAGAAGCACGCGTGCCAGGCGCGGGATCATTTCCCAGTTGGCGGCGACGAAAATCAGGATCGCTGCTGAAAACAGCAACGCGGCCATGATCGCCAGAATGTTCCCGAAGCTCAAAAAACGGCGTTCGTTTGCTTCGACATCGGTTGCCAGAATGGTTCCGGTCGAAGCGTCGATAAAGCCGTTTTCGACCCACCGCGCGATGTCCCGCTTTACCCTTGTGGAGTAGCCCGCCATGCATTTTCCCTAAAACGCTAGAAATAAGAGCGAAGTTTTTCAAGCCGCTGAGGTTACGGCGCTTTTTCGTTTCGGTGATCCGGCTAATGAGTCCCGAAATGCCATTCATGTTGCATTGCACAATTTGCATTGCAGCCATGCAACGATAGCTATTCAAAAGCGAAATGAACAAGCCTATCTACGCCTCGTAAGCAAGAATAAATGATCCTAGTGAAGAAACGAGAACAATCATGAACCTGATCCGCAACTACCGCAACTGGCGCCGCTACCGTGAAACCGTCTCGGAGCTGAGCCGCCTTTCGAACCGCGAACTCACCGATCTCGGCATCAGCCGCAGCGACATTCCTTTCGTCGCTCGCAAGTCGGTCTAAAAAGGAATTTCGTCGAGGCCTACCTCCTCCCAGGCCTTGATGGATACGACCAGCTTTCACCTCCTCCCGATTGCTGGTCGCTCAAAACGACACCCGCCGAACCTCCTCCCTCGGCGGGTGTTGTTGTATCTGGGGTCCAGCTAGGACCAATCGGACGTCTTTCTCCCGATTGCATTGTGCCGAACATCGGCTTATTTCCCCCTCATGACAAAAACTTTGCACATTATCGGCGGCGGTTTGGCCGGGTCCGAGGCCGCATGGCAGGCAGCGCAGGCAGGCGTGTCCGTCGTGCTTCATGAAATGCGCCCGGTGCGCGGCACCGATGCCCACAAGACCGACAGTCTTGCCGAGCTCGTCTGCTCCAATTCCTTCCGCTCCGACGATGCTCAAAACAACGCCGTTGGCCTGCTTCATGCAGAAATGCGCCTTGCAGGCTCGTTGATCATGAGTGCAGGCGATGCCAATCAGGTGCCTGCCGGCGGTGCGCTGGCGGTGGATCGCGATGGATTCGCAGAAGCCGTGACTGCCCGCATCGAAGCGCATCCGTTGATCGAGATCAGCCGCGAGGAAGTCGCAGGCCTGCCGCCGCAGGATTGGGACCAGACGATCATCGCCACCGGCCCTTTGACTGCACCTGCTTTGGCAGAGGCAATCGCTGCCGAAACCGGCGCCGACGCACTGGCTTTCTTCGACGCGATTGCTCCGATCATCCATTTCGATACGATCGACATGGACACTTGCTGGTTCCAGTCGCGCTACGACAAGGTCGGTCCCGGCGGGACGGGCAAGGACTACATCAACTGCCCGATGGACAAGGAGCAGTATTTCGCATTCGTCCAGGCGCTGATCGACGGCGGCAAGACCGAATTCAAGCAATGGGAAGGCACGCCCTATTTCGATGGCTGCCTGCCGATCGAGATCATGGCCGAGCGCGGCGTCGAGACGCTGCGGCACGGCCCGATGAAGCCGATGGGCCTGACCAACGCGCACAAGCCCGATGAAAAGGCCTATGCGGTCGTCCAGCTACGTCAGGACAATGCGCTCGGCACGCTCTACAACATGGTCGGCTTCCAGACGAAGCTGAAACATGGCGAGCAGGTTCGCATTTTCCGCATGATTCCCGGCCTCGAAAACGCGGATTTCGCACGTCTCGGCGGTCTGCACCGCAATACCTACATCAATTCACCGACACTTCTTGACCCAACCCTGCAACTGAAAAGCCGTCCGGGCTTGCGCTTTGCGGGCCAGATCACTGGCTGCGAAGGCTATGTCGAATCCGCTGCAATCGG
This sequence comes from Foliimonas ilicis, assembly GCF_039939195.1. Taxonomy (NCBI): domain Bacteria; kingdom Pseudomonadati; phylum Pseudomonadota; class Alphaproteobacteria; order Hyphomicrobiales; family Phyllobacteriaceae; genus Foliimonas; species Foliimonas ilicis. The sequence continues at coordinate 173,968 of NZ_JBDUUH010000002.1, forward strand.
GCTTCTGGCCGGACGCTTCGCCGCTGCGGAGCTGTTGGGCCATGCGCTTGAACTGCCGCCGGTAACGACGGGCTTCGGCGCATTGCTGAACCACATCACCGGCGGGCATATCGTTTCGGATGATGAACCCGGAAAACGCTCTTTCCAGCCGATGAATGTCAATTTCGGCCTGTTTCCGCCTGTGGAAATTCAAAAACCCGAAGGCAAACGCTTTCGTGGTAAGGAAAAAACGATCGCAAAGCGCCAGGCTATCACTGGTCGTGCCTTGGCAGATTGCCGCGAGTGGCTGGGATTGGCTCCCGCTGAAGAAGTACAGGCCGCCGAATAATCAGGCGGCCCAGCCGCGCGTTGCGCGGCGAAAAAGCAGCCATTGTTTTCGCCATTGCGAAACCTGCCCGAGCTTTCCTAGCAGCAGGTCGCGCGGGTGTTTTTCCACCTCTGCCAATACAGATTTTGTCAGCGCCAGCGGCAGAAATGCCGGGCGCAAACTTTCCGGCAATTGGCTGGCGCGGCTTTCGAAGGCGACGAGATGCTCGCGGGCAAGCGCCGTCATCGCTGACACGGCACCCAAGGCAGACGGCGAATCCTTGCTCTCCAGAAACTCCTCGGGCGTCGTGCCTGCGGCCGCCAGAAGATCGCGTGGGATGAAACATTGCCCGCGTGCGCGATGGATTGGCAAAAGCGTTAGGATTCCCGTCATCGCCTGCGCGCAACCGGCGTGGCCTGCCGCCTCGGCGGAACCGGCCGCAGCGGCAGGATCGAGCACAAGCGCGCTTAGCTGGATGATCGCGCCTGCCGTTTCGCCACAATAACCTTCGAGATCGGTTCGAGACGGCATCGGATCATCGTAAAGATCGAAAATGCGCGCTTCGAGATAGTCGAGAAACGCCTGCTTCGGCAGGCCATATTCGCGAATAGCGGATAAAAGCTGCTCGGCAACGGGATGCCCCGAAGCGTCATCATCCGCGCCCGCCTCGATCACATCGCGCCACCATTGCAGGCGTACTTCGCCGGGCAGCGCCTCGCGGATGCGATCGCGCACGCTGGCGATCTCCGCATTGAAGGCATAGAGCGCCAGAAGCGCGCCGCGCTTGCCTTCGGGCGCATAAAGCGTCGTCAGATAGCGGTCGCGATCAGTGGAACGTACGTTTTCCAGAACGATGTCGGCGTTGTTCTTCACGTCAGTCCACAACGATTAGTGCTGCGGCAGCGGCGCGCTCTTCGGCAAGCAGCACATTGTAAGTGCGCACAGCCGCTCCGGTGGACATCGGATCGGCGGAAATGCCCGCATTGCGGAACGCTTCGCGAAGGGCTGCGGGAAGCGGTCGCAGATCATTTCCGGTTCCGACCAGAAGAATCTCGACGGATGCGCTTTCCGCCAGAAGCAGCGCGAAATCCTCGACACTCAGCCGCGCTGGATCGGCAGGCGTCCAGCCATGTATCCCCGAAGGCAGGCAAAGGATCGAGCCGCGATGCGACATATCGGCAAAGCGGAACCCGCCATTGCCATAGGCTTCAATGGGGGCGCGGCCCGGAAAATGGGCGTCGCGAACAAGAATTCCCTTCGTCATGAACTAACTGCCCACTGAGGGCGCAAATTTCGGCGCCGCCCTGCCAATATCGGTCCCGTCTGGCCGCAACTTGAACAGGATCAAGAGCGGGCCAGCGACGAAGATCGAGGAATAGGTGGCAAACAGCACGCCGAAGATCATGGCGAAGGCGAACGGGCTGATCAGGCTTCCGCCGAACACGTAAAGCGCGCCGAGCGCCAGCAGCGTCGTGATCCCGGTAAGCAGCGTTCGCGAGAGAGTCTGGTTCATGGACATATTGAGCAACTGCCTTATCGGCATACGCGGATGCAAGCGTAAATTCTCGCGCACCCGGTCATAAACGACAATCGTATCGTTGATGGAGTAGCCGACGATGACCATGATCGCCGCTATGCTCGTCAAATTGAACTCGATCCCGGTCAGCACATAGAAACCGACCATGACGATCACGTCATGCAGCGTCGTGAAGACTGCGCCCAGACCGAACTGCCATTTGAAGCGCATCCAGACATAAAGCAGCATGGCTGCAAGTGCTGCCAGAATTCCGCTCGCGGCCGAACGCGCCAGTTCATTCGAAACCGTCGGGCCGACGATCTCGACACGCTGGAAATCGTATTCCTGGCCGAATTCCAGACGCAGCTTGTCGACCGCCGACTGTTCCGCATTGTCGCCGCCCTGCTGCGCGGCGATCCGAACCTGTAGAACCTTCTGCGATAGCGGTTGAAGCTCGACCTCGCCGAGATTCAACTCCGACACGCGTTCGCTGACGTCGTTCACATCAGCATTTTCCGCATTGGCCTGCATTTCGATGATCGAGCCGCCGCTAAAATCGATGCCGTAATTCAAATCCTTCGTCAGGAATAGCACCGCGGTTCCGATGGAAAGAATGGCCGACAGTGTGAAGGCATATTTGCGCAATCCCATGAATGGGATTCTGGTGTCTTCCGGCACCAGCTTCATGATGCCATGCGGCATTTCCGTCGGGCGCGTTTTGCGCAACCAGACCGAAACCAGCCAGCGCGTCAGAGTGAAGGCTGTGAACAGCGTCGTGACGATACCGAGCGCCACCGTGACGGCAAAACCGCGCACTGCGCCTGAGCCGAGATAGAAAAGGATGGCGGCGGCAATGAAGGTGGTGATGTTGGCGTCGAAAACCGTCGAAACAGCGCGCGAAAAGCCCGCATCGATGGATTGGACGAGCGATTTTCCGAGCCGTCGCTCCTCCTTGATACGCTCATAGATGATGACGTTCGAATCGACCGCCATGCCCATCGTCAGGATGATGCCGGCAATGCCGGGCAGAGTGAGCGGCGAGCCCAGGAACGAAAGTGCTGCGATGATAAGCACGACATTCGCGACCAGCGCCAGATTGGCGATGACGCCGAGCCAACCGTAGCTCAGTATCATGAACGCGACGACCAGAGCGCCGGCAATCAAGGCAGCGAGATAGCTGGAATCCTTTGCGGCGGAGCCGAGGCTTGGAGCGACGGAACGTTCCTCGACGATCGTAAGGTCGGCGGGCAAAGCGCCTGCACGCAGCAGCACGGCCAGATCGTTGGCGCTTTCAGCGTCGAGATCGCCAGCCACCTGCCCGGTTCCGGCGACGATCGGTTCGCGGATATTCGGTGCGGAAATAACCGCCCCATCCAGCATCATAACGAACTGGCGACCGACATTTTCCGTCGTCATCTGCCCGAATGCCGCCGTTCCTTCTGCATCGAAGCGGAAGGCGACTGCAGGCGATGGGCCGCTATAGGTCGGCTGTGCATCGACAAGGTTGGCACCAGACACCCAGACGCGGTCCTTGACCAGATAGAGCGTGGGCGGATCGTCGGCGGTCGAAACGATGCTCGAACCGGCAGGCGGTGCCGTATCCAGCGCCTGTTGCACCGGCATGCTGTCATCGACCATCTGGAAGGTCAGATTGCCGGTCTGGCCGAGAATATCCTTGAGACGCTGCGAATCCGGCAGACCGGGAACCTGCACGAGAATCCGGCCATCGCCGCGTTGCTCGATGATCGGGTTGACGCTGCCCAGTTCCAGCACACGGCGTGAAAGCACGTCGACGGATTGCTGGACGGCGATTTCACGCCGATAGGCGATGCCGTCATTGGTCAGCGTATAGCGAAAGAGGTTCGGTTCAGGCGTTTCGAGACGCAACTCTTCGACAGTGCTGTTGCCGAAGAAACCCGTCGCAATCGGTTGCAAAAGCGGCGCCAATGCTGCCTTCGCGGCATCGACCTGCCCCGGATCGTTGATACGGAGCTGAACGCTTCGATCCTGATTCGAAAGACCGGAATAGGCAATATTGGCGGCGCGCAGCAGTGTGCGTATCTGATTGCGCTCGGCATCGAGCCGCTGCTCGATCAAGCCTTCGCGTTCGACCGAAAGCAGAATGTGCGATCCGCCAAGCAGATCGAGGCCCAGCACCATGGGGCTTTTCGGCAGCCAGTCGGGCAAGGATTGGCGCGCCAATGGCGAAAGCAGGTTCGGCGCGGCAAACAGTGCGCCCACCACAACGACGAGCCAGATCAGGATCGTTTTCCAGCGCGAGAAATAAAGCATCGTGCCCCTCAGGCTCCACGCACTGTCAGCGGCAAGGCAATCAACGACCGCGGAACAATCCGCCGTCCCTGCCCTTCAGCGCCGCTTCAGCATCGAATCAACGCGCAATCTTACTATCGAAACGCCTGCACTTCGATATGGGCGGCGTAACGACGAAAAAAGGCAGTAAAAACAAATGATCCCGAAACGCAGGGCGTTCCGGGATCAAAGAAATTCAGACTTTGGAAAAGTCTTAGAGACCGTTAGCTCTTGGCGTTCTGGTTCGCGACCGGTTCACCCTTCACGCGCACATCCGAAATCGTCGAACGCAGTGCCGTAACCTTGGTGCCGCCGCCGAGATCGATTTCGAGTTCGTTTTCATCAACCTTCGTCACCTTGCCGATAAAACCGCCGCCGGTGATGACGGTGTCGCCGCGACGAACCGCAGCAAGCATTTCGCCGCGCTTCTTGAGCTGCTGGCGCTGCGGGCGGATGATGAGGAAGTACATGATGACGAAAATCAGCACGAAAGGCAGAATGCTGATGAAGATGTCTGGGGTGCCGCCTGCGGACATTTAAAGCTCCTGAAAACGTGAGGAGCGCGCTCCCCGTAAAAGTTGGCCGGAATATAATCGCTAAAGTGCCTATTGCAACAACAGTTCTCCCTGTTGTGCCGCCTTTTCCGCCCTTAATGAGCGTGTTAATGCCCCACGAGCCGAGTTAATGCGAAAGAACTTCATAGAATGACCGACAACGCCATTGAAATACTCGCTCAAAAGCTGGACAGGCTTATCGAATCCATAGAGCGCATCGCACCTGCACCGAAGGTCGCGACGGATCTGAATGCGGCGGATTGCTTCGTGTGGTCGGCTGAAAATTTCGCGCTCGATCCGGTGCTTCGCGTCAACCGCGTGGATATCGGCCTGATCCGCGGCGTCGATCATGTCCGCGATATTCTTCAGGACAATACACAGCGCTTCGCTTCCGGCCTTCCAGCCAACAACGTTCTTCTATGGGGCGCGCGCGGCATGGGGAAATCATCGCTGGTGAAGGCCGTTCACGCGACGATCAATGCCGACAAGGACCGCGAGAGCAAACTCAAGCTCATAGAAATCCACCGCGAGGACATCGATACGCTGCCGCGCCTCATGTCATTGGTGAAGGCAGCGCCATTCCGCTTCATCCTTTTCTGCGACGATCTTTCCTTCGATCACGACGACACGTCCTATAAATCGCTGAAGGCAGCACTTGAAGGCGGCGTCGAGGGTCGCCCTGACAACGTGATTTTCTACGCAACGTCGAACCGCAGGCATCTTCTGCCGCGCGACATGATCGACAATGAGCGCTCGACCGCGATCAATCCTTCGGAAGCGGTGGAAGAAAAGGTTTCGCTGTCCGACCGTTTCGGCCTGTGGCTCGGTTTCCACAAATGCTCGCAGGACGAATATCTCGACATGGTGGAAGGTTATGTGCGCTACCACGATCTGAAGATCGACCCGGAAAGCCTGCGCGCGCAGGCGCTGGAATGGTCAACGACGCGCGGCGGCCGCTCTGGCCGCGTCGCCTTCCAGTTCATTCAGGAACTGGCAGGCAGCCTTGGCAAAAAGCTCAAGGACTAGATCTTTTTGTTGAAGAGCCCGCCCCTTTTCAGGGACGGGCACGGAAGACGGGCAGGACTGGAGGTCAGGCGGCCCGCAATCGTTCCTTGTTGGCCTTCAGGCCAAGCGAGAGCGGCGAGGCGCAGACTACTGAAGGTAACCGGTCGGATCGACCGGGGACGAATTCTTGCGGACTTCGAAGTGCAGCTTGGGCGAGTCGGTCGAACCGCTCATGCCCGAAAGTGCGATTTCCTGTCCGCGCTTCACCGTATCGCCACGCGAAACCTTGAGCGAGCTTGCATGACCGTAGACGGTCACGAGGCCATCTTCGTGGCGCACGAGAACGGTGTTGCCGAACTCTTTCAGGCCATCGCCAGCGTAGATCACGACGCCGTTTTCTGCCGAGCGGACCGAGGTGCCTTCAGGAACGGCGATGTCGATGCCATCGCTAGTCTTTCCGCCACCGGCGCCGAATTTCGAAATCACACGACCGCGGACTGGCCAGCGCATCTTGCCGATGCCGGTGGCATCCGGTGCTTCTTCCTGAGACAGGGATGCCTGCTGGATGACTTTTTCAGACTGCTTCGGCGGCGTGTAACCTTGCGTCGGCGCTGCCTGAGCAGGCTGCTGCGGTGCAGCCGGCTGTTGGGGCTGCGGAGCGGCAGCGACGACCGGCTGAGCGGCAGGCTTTGGTGCGGCCGGAGCAGCACTTGCCACGACCTGCGACCCGGCACCCGGCACGACCAGCGTCTGGCCGATGCGGATATTGCCGTCCTGCATATTGTTTGCGGACTTCAAAGTATCGACGCTGACACCCGTGTTGCGGGAAATCTTCGAAAGCGTATCGCCGGGCTGGACCTTGTAACCACCGCCTGCGGTACCGGCAGATGCCTGACTGCTCGGAGCCGTCGGCTTGGGCGCGGCTGGCAGCACACCGAGATTCTGTGCAGGAGCACCTCGTCCCGGCGCGGTATTGGTCGAATTGTTCTGGGCTGGCGCCAGAGCGGGCGCTGCCTGCACAGGTGCGGCAGCGACGTTCTGCTGGCCGAATGTCTCATTGCCCTGGGGAGCGCTGTACCGCGGGCTGCTGCTAAGCGGCGCGAGAGATGGAGCCGCCTGCTGGGACGCACCGCCGACCGGCGGAAGGCTTCCGCGAGAAACCGTACCCGATGCGGGCGCGGCAGCAACATCGCCGGGGAATGGCTGGCTCTGCACCGACGCGGGAGGCTGGCTCGACGTCGAAGCGGTGAAAAGGTCATCGGAGCTGTTGAAGCGAGACATCTGCCCGCTGCAACCTGCTGCGGTTCCGGCCAGCAGGAAAATTGCTGCACCACGCACCAGAGTCCGCTTTGTTGTCCTCAAATCATTTAAGTGCATTGCAACTACCCGCGTACTCGATAACAAACTAGTTATGATTAAATCGCGTTAATCTTACTGCACGGTTAAGGAACGGGCCGGATCTGACGCTTTTCGCAGGAAATTGCCTAAAATTCGCGAAAACCGACGCTTAAATTGCAGCAGCGACGCTCTTGGCAATGGGCTGCAAACGCACGATGCCGATATCCTCGCGCTCGAATCGGCTGCCGGTCTTCGTAAGCTTTGCAACGGCTTGCTCGCCCTCATCCGGGCCGATCGGCGCGACCATGACGCCGCCGCTCGATAACTGATCGACGAAACCGCGCGGCAGGCTGTCGAACGAAGCCCAGACAACTATACGGTCGAAAGGCCCCTCGCTTGCCAGTCCGTTCGAACCGTCTGCCTGACGGGCGAAAACATTGGTGATGCCGAGCGCTTCAAATCGCTGTTTGGCCTGATCGGTGAGTGTCTTGAAACGCTCGATGGTGACAACGCGGGCTGCGAGGCGCCCCATGACGGCTGCAGTGTAGCCAGAGCCGGTGCCTATTTCGAGAACGCGGTGGCCCGATTCGATGCCGAGTGCTGCAATGATCGCTGCCTGCAAATCCGTGCCTTCGATCGCCTCGCCGCATTCGATGGGCAGCATGCGATCCGACCACGCCAGCGACTGCCATTGGGCTGGCAGGAACGCACGGCGCGGGGTCGCCTCGAAAGCCTCGATCAGATCTTTGGGAACGATGCCGCGTCCGCGCAGCCGCAACATGAAGGCGGCAAAGCCTTCACGATCTTCCGCATTGCCATTCATGCAAGCGCCTTGGTCAATTGATCGCGCAATTCATGCGCCGTGAGATCGAGCTTGAGCGGCGTCACCGAAACGCAATTGTTGCGGACCGCGTAAAGATCGGTCCCCTCACGGTATTCGGCCTTTTCGCGCGTGAAGCGCAGCCAGAAATATGGAAAGCCGCGACCATCGACGCGCTCGTCGAGGTTCAGGCCATGCGCAAGTTTGCCCTGGCTGGTGACGACCGTTTTGGTGACTTCCTGCGGTTCGCAATTCGGGAAATTGACGTTCAGGAAAACACCTTCCGGCAGATCGAGCTTCAAGAGCCTGCCGAGAATCGCAGGCGCTAACGCTTCGACCGTGCCCCAGTTTACGAGGCGTCCGTCCGGGCTTGTATTGTAAGCCTGGCTGAGCGCGATGGAGCGGATGCCGAGAAGCGTGCCTTCCATCGCACCGGCCACGGTTCCCGAATAGGTCACGTCGTCGGCGACATTCGAACCGGCATTCACGCCGGAGAGAATGAGATCCGGCGGTCCGGGCAGCACTTTGCGAACCCCCATGATGACGCAATCGGTGGGCGTTCCGCGAACCGCGAAGTGACGGTCATCGAGCTTTCGCAGGCGCAGCGGCTCCGAAAGAGACAGCGAATGCGCAAAGCCGGATTGATCCGTTTCAGGCGCGACGACCCAGACATCGTCCGAAATCGTTCTTGCGATACGCTCCAGCGAGGCCAGGCCCTCAGCGTGGATACCGTCATCATTGGTAAGCAGAATTCGCATTCATCAACGTCCAATTCGTTCCAGACCACCCATGTAAGGGCGAAGGGCTTCAGGAATTGTTACGCTGCCGTCCTCGTTCTGATAATTTTCGAGAACTGCGATCAGTGCACGGCCGACTGCCGTGCCCGAACCGTTGAGCGTGTGTACGAAGCGCGTCGAGCGATCGAGCTTCGAGCGGTAACGTGCATCCATGCGGCGCGCCTGAAAATCACCGCAGGTCGAGCAGGACGAAATCTCGCGATAGGCCTTCTGCCCCGGCAGCCAGACTTCGATGTCATATGTCTTGCGCGCGCCAAAACCCATATCGCCCGTGCAAAGGGCGACCGTGCGGAAGGGAAGTTCGAGCTTCTTCAACACCGCTTCGGCGCATGCAGTCATGCGCTCATGCTCCTCGATCGAGGAGTCGGCATCGGTGATCGACACGAGTTCGACCTTGTAGAACTGATGCTGGCGCAGCATGCCGCGCGTGTCGCGACCGGCAGACCCCGCCTCCGAGCGGAAGCACGGCGTCAGCGCGGTAAAGCGCAGGGGCAGCTTTTCGTGATCCAGAATTTCTTCGCGAACAAGATTGGTTAGCGGGACTTCTGCTGTCGGGATAAGGCCAAGCCGTCCGCCTGAATGCGGCGTGAAGAACAGATCTTCCTCGAATTTCGGAAGCTGGCCGGTGCCGAACAATGCATCGTCGCGAACCAGCAGCGGCGGCTGAACTTCGGTATAGCCATGCTCTGTCGCGTGCAGATCGAGCATGAACTGGCCGAGCGCACGGTCGAGACGCGCGAGTTGCCCTTTCAATATCGTGAAGCGCGAGCCGGAAAGCTTTGCGGCACGCTCGAAATCCATGAGGCCAAGTGCTTCACCGATCTCGAAATGCTCCTTGGCCCAATTCGGCGTCGCAGCGTTTCCGACCTTGCGGACTTCGACATTGTCGCTCTCGTCGGCGCCAACGGGAACATCGTCCAGCGGAATGTTGGGAAGAACTGCCAGCGCCAGCGCCAGCGTCTCATCGAGTTCACGCTCGCGCGCCTCGCCATTCTGGATGAAGCTCTTGATGTCGGCAACTTCGAGCTTGAGCCGGTTGGCTAGTTCCGAATCCCCGGAACGCATCGCGTTTCCGATTTCCTTGGACGCGGCGTTGCGGCGCTCCTGCTTGATCTGGAGTTCGCCCAGATGAGCGCGACGCTCCTCGTCCTTCAACAGCAGATCATCGACGGAAGCCTGCGCGGCATGTTCCGGCTGGCCGCGCTTTACCAGCGCATCAACGAGGTTTTTCGGGTTCTCGCGAATCCATTTTATATCGAGCATTTCAAAAAATCCGGACGGGCATTGTTTCGTAATGTCCGCTACGGATGCAAAACGCTATCGGCGCCAGTCAGGCAAAGCTCAGCTTTCGAGAGGAGACGATTCGGAAGTCTTTTCGGCTTTTTCTGCCTCGGCTTCTTCCTTTTCGCGCGCCACTCTTTCCTGTTCGCGTTTCCGTTCGATCATCCGGGCGGACCAGATTGAAATCTCGTAAAGAAGGATGGTCGGAAGGGCAAGGCCGATCTGGCTGATCGGGTCCGGCGGGGTGAGAACCGCAGCCACCACAAAGGCAGATACGATCGCCCATTTGCGCTTGTCGGCAAGACCTTGCGCGGACACCAGACCGACACGCGCCATCAGCGTCGTCACCACCGGAAGCTGGAACACCAGGCCGAAGGAGAAGATCAGCGTCATGATGAGGCTGAGATATTCCGAAACTTTCGGCAGCAGCGAAATCTGGACTTCGCCATCCGCGCCCGATTGCTGCATGGCGAGGAAGAACCACATCACCATCGGCGTGAAGAAGAAATAGACCAGTGCAGCGCCGAGCAGGAAGAGCAGCGGCGAGGCAATCAGGAACGGCAGAAACGCTCCGCGCTCGTTCTTGTAGAGGCCCGGCGCGATGAATTTGTAGATCTGCGTGGCGATCAGCGGGAATGCGATGACAATGCCACCGAACATTGCGAGCTTGATCTGCGTGAAGAAGAATTCCTGCGGGGCCGTGTAGATCAACTCAACCTTGTGGCTGGCCAATCCCGCCCATGCGGTTGCCCATTTGAAAGGGATGACCAGCAGGTTGAAAAGCTGCTTTGCGAAGAAGAAGCAGACCAGAAACGCAATGAAGAAGCCGCCGATCGACCAGATAAGGCGTCTGCGAAGCTCGATAAGATGCTCCATAAGCGGAGCAGATGACTTGTCGATTTCGTCCTGATCGGCACTCACTTCGCAGGCCCTGACTTTTCTTTGGCCTTGGCCGGAGCCTTGGCTGCTGTCTTTTTGGCAGGTTTAGCGGCTGCGGGAGCTTTCGCCGTGGCTGCCGGCTTGGCAGCAGCTTTCGGCTTTGCGCTCGAAGCCTTTGCGGCTGAAGCAGCCTTTGGCTTAGGCTTTGCAGCACTTGCAATAACCGGCGCAGCCGTGGCGCCGGGCAGATCCGCGCTGCCGTTCTTTAACGGTTCGGCGGCATGGACTTCCGGGTTGGCAGCCTGAGCTGCAGTGTCTGGCTTCGGCTTCAACGCCGCGTCGAGGCCGGAGCGCACGTCGGATGCCGCCTTTTCGAACGGGTTGATGTGCTTCTTGATCTCGTTCGCCGGATTAAGGCCGCGCAGCTCGTCGATGGATTTCTTCACATCGTCGAGTTCGGCTTCCTTGAGCGCGTCGTTGAACTGCTTCTGGAAATCACCGGCCATGCCGCGCAGCTTCGTGGTCATCTTGCCGATGGTACGAAGCATTTTCGGCAAGTCCTTCGGCCCCACGACCACGATCATTACGATCGCGATCACGAGCATCTCGCTCCATCCGATTTCGAACATGTTTTACAACCCGGCCCTTTGTGGAATCAGATCAGCTCTTGCTGGCCTTTTCCTTAGCCGCGTCCACCGTCTCGTCCGAGCGATGTTCGACCGTTTTTGCATTGTCTGCCGTCTCGTCTTCGTCAGACATGCCTTTTTTGAAGCTCTTGATGCCCTTGGCCATGTCGCCCATCAGTTCCGGGATCTTGCCGCGCCCGAAGAGCAACAGAACGACCACCAAGACGATGAGCCAATGCCAGATTGAGAACGAACCCATATCAAACTCTCTTTCAAACCGTTTCCTAGATTTGATCTATTCTTTTTCTTGTTCGGTTTCAAACACAAGTACGTCAGACTTTCGCAATGAAAGCCAGACATCGCGTATGCCTGGGGACAATGAGCCGCAGCGTATGCGCGCACGCACGGTAGCGTCGGTGCCGGGAATGGCAAATTCGAGCAGTTCCACGACGCCCAGATATCGCCTCGACAAGATTCGAGCTTCGATATCGCCTTGCATGTCGCTCGCGTCAAACCCGGTCAAGCGAACCGCAACGCTTACATTCGAGCCTTCCCGCGCGCCTTGTGCATCGACAGGGCCAAGCGGCGTTTGCGCCATACCGCCCTTCACCGAGCCGTTGAATACATTCAGCTCGGAAAAGAAGCCCGCGACGAACAGGTTTTTCGGGTGAAGATAAAGATCCTCCGCACGTCCGACCTGTATCAGCTTCCCGTCTTTCAGAAGGGCGATCCGGTCGCCCATCCTCATTGCCTCTTCGGCATCATGGGTAACGACTATGGCGGTCGCGCGGCTTTGGCGCAAAATCGCCAGCGTTTCGGCCCGCACCGAATCCTTCAGGCGCGAATCAAGACCGGAAAAGGGTTCGTCCATCAAAAGCACGGCAGGACGCGGCGCCAGCGCCCGCGCCAATGCCACGCGCTGCTGCTCGCCGCCTGACAGAACATGCGGATAAGAGCCCGCATAATGTTCCAGCCCGACCCGCGAAAGCGCGATAAGCGCCTCGCGCTGCGCCTCTTCCTTGGAGAGCGCGGTCAGCCCGAAAGAGACATTCTGCAGGATCGTCATATGCGGAAAGAGCGCGAAATCCTGAAAAACCAGCCCGATCGAGCGCTTTTCCGGCGGCAAAAACACCGATGGCCCGGCAATTTCACGCTCATTGAGCATGACTTTTCCGGTTTTCTGGCTCTCGATACCGGCGGCGATACGTAGCAGCGTCGTCTTGCCTGAACCGGATGGCCCCAGAAGGCAAAGCACCTCACCCGGTTCCGCGGCCAGCGATACGTCGCGCAGCGTTTCCGCATCGGGGCCGAAGGAATGCGTGATGTTTTCGAACGAAAGGCGCGCGGCAAAGGTCACGCCTGCCGTGACGCGGGAAGAAGCTTCCGCCTTTTTACCTGATGCCACCCTACTCACCACACATAGTTCCGATGCGCTCAATCATCGGTGACCCGGGGCGTCAAAAGCCCCAGTTCTTCCAAGTCTATGTCTGTAAGCGGGTCTTCGTCTTCGGTCAAAAGGTCCGGCTCGCTCGGTGGCAGCGGCATGCTGAAATTCGAAGGCATGCGCGCCGAAAGCAGACCCGCTCCCTTCAATTCCTCGACACCGGGCAGATCGCGAAGCTCTTCCAGCGAGAAATGATCGAGAAACAAATCGGTCGTGCCATAGGTCACAGGTCGGCCCGGCGTCTTGCGCCTGCCGCGCATGCGCATCCATTCGGTCTCCAGAAGCGTGTCGAGTGTGCCTTTGGATGTTTCGACGCCCCGAATATCCTCAATTTCGGCGCGCGTAGCCGGCTGGTGATAGGCGATGATCGCCAGAACTTCCAAAGCGGCACGCGAAAGCTTGCGCTGCTGAACCGCATCGCGGCTCATAAGGAAAGCCAGATCGCCAGCGGTCCTGAAGGCCCAGCAATTGGCGACGCGAACGAGATTGACGCCCCTGCCCGCATAAAGCCGCTGAAGCTGCGTCATGACGAGCGCGATATCGGCACCTTCGGGAAGGCGCTCAGTAAGCGCGCGCTCACTGACCGGCTCAGCACTTGCGAAGACAATCGCTTCGGCCATGCGCATGATCTCGGAGATTTCCGGCCGCGTGCCGTGTTCCACCGCGTCATCGTCTTCGCCGGAAAGCAGCGGAATGACGTTCGAGCCGCTCATGAGGCCGTGTCCGGAGTTTCGGAGGGTCGGATGCGATTGCGCAGATAAAGCGGTGCAAAGGCTTCCTGCTGGCGCATTTCGATTTGCCCCTCCCGCACCATTTCGAGGCTGGCCGCGAAAGAACTGGCAATTGCCGTGGAACGCTCCTGCGGCGTGGTCATGTATTCGATAAGAAACCGGTCGAGCGCCGTCCAATCGTCCAGACCGCCGACGAGGCGGGTGAGAATGTCCCTTGCCTGTTTGAGCGACCACACACCGCGCTTGGCGATATGCACATTGTTGACGATGAGGCGCTGGCGCTGGATCGCGTAGGCCTTGAGCAGATCGTAGAGCGTGGCCGAGTATTCGTTGCGCTTTTCGATGATCACCATTTCAGGCATGCCACGCGCGAACACATCGCGGCCGAGCCTGTTGCGGTTGACGAGGCGGGCTGCCGCATCGCGCATCGCTTCGAGACGCTTCAGGCGAAACTGGAGCGTTGCGGCCAGTTCTTCGCCGCTTTCGCCCTCGTCGCCAGGCAATTTGGGAATGAGCAGCTTGGATTTCAGATAGGCCAGCCATGCAGCCATGACGAGATAATCTGCGGCCAGTTCAAGCCGCATGGCGCGCGCGCCGTCGATGAACTTCAAATATTGCTCGACGAGCGCCACAATCGAGATACGCGCCAGATCGACCTTTTGCGTGCGAGCCAGATGAAGGAGCAGGTCGAGCGGGCCTTCGAAACCAGCGACATCAACGACGAGCGAGGGTTCGCTGACACCGCGATTCTCGTCATTGTCCGTCCACAGCCGATCCATCGGAGTGGCCTTGCCGACCTTACTTTCCAATGCATTGGCCACGGTTTTCTCGATCTCCCTAGGCGACTGCCTCGAAATAGGATGCGAATTCTGCGCGCAAATCCGTCTCGGTGAGCCCGTCGCCTTCGTTCAGCATTTGAAGTGCACGCTGCGCACGCTCCAAAGACATACCCGTCAACGCATCGGTGCGCGAGGCGATGCCCGCCATTTCTTCCATAATTCCATTGCAGTGAAGGACCAGATCGCAACCTGCCGCAAGGATTGCCGCCGCTTTTGACGGGAAATCCCCAGAAAGTGCCTTCATCGAGGTATCGTCGCTCATCAAAAGACCGTCAAAGCCGATTTCCTCGCGAATGATGCTCTGGATTACCTTTGCCGAAGTCGTTGCCGGATTTTCAGGGTCTATTGCCGAGTAGACGACATGTGCGGTCATCGCCATCGGAATGTTATTCAGCGCTTTGAAAGGCGCGAAATCATGGCGGCGCAGCTCATCGAGCGGCGTATCTACGGTCGGCAGTTCGAAATGCGTATCCGCGAATGCGCGGCCATGCCCCGGAATATGCTTCATGACGGGCAATACGCCGCCTGCCAGCAAACCGTCGCATGCCGCCCTGCCCAGTTCCGCGACGATCTTCGGATCCTTGCCATAGGCACGCGCGCCGATGACATCGCTGGCGCCCTCAATCGGAACATCGAGCACCGGCAGGCAATCTGACGTAATACCAAGTCGCGAAAGATCGAGCGCGTGAAGGCGAGACAGCAGCCATGTTGCACGCAGGCCCGCTTCACGATCCTGCTTGTAGATCGCGCCAAGCGCTGCCGCGGCAGGATAGTTCGGCGCAATCGGCGGTCGAAGCCGCTGAACGCGTCCGCCTTCCTGATCGATGAATACCGGAGCCTCAGGCCTGCCGACACTGTCTCGCATGCTCGCAACCAGATCACGTACCTGCGCCGGCTCTACAATGTTTCTTGCAAACAGTATGAAGCCCCACGGACGCTCGTCGCTGTAAAAGCGGATTTCGTCTTCGGTGAGGCTGGTCCCGGCACAGCCGAGAATCATGGATTTTGATTCGCTCATGCGATCGATATTAGGACCGGACAGCAACATTTGGAACTACCGGGAATAAGCCCGGCCATCCAGAACGGAAAAAGCCGGCGCGAGATTTTCGCGCCGGCTTTTCGAATTGCGACTGTGTCGTTTAGCGGGAAACGAAGCAGTTTCCGCCAGCAGCCTTGTAGCTTTCGCAAAGCGTGACCGCTTCATTGCGGGTCTGGGCCGGGATGCGAACCCGCCAGAATGTTCCCTTGCCGGCGATCTCGGCCTTCACGATGCTCGGCTGACGTCCGTTGAGAACGCTGCTGTAGCGACGCGACAGATCCTGATAGCTCGACTGTGCGGCGGCTTCGCTTGGCTGCGATGCGATCTGCATTGCCCAGGCGCCTGCTGCTGCTCCTGCCGCAGGTGCGGCTGCTGCAACCTGCTGCGGCTGAACTTCGCCGACAACATTGACCGGCTGGTTTGCCGGACGCGACGGTGCGGCTTCCATGGTCGATGGCATAGCGGATGGCGCATTGTTGGAAGGCTGCGGCGCAAGTGCCGGGCCAGTCGATGCGGTCGTCTCACCGGTCGAGGCAACAGGTGCCAGAACGCCTTCCGAAGCGGTATCGGCGGTCTGTGCTGGTGCTGCCGCCGGTTCCTCACGAGGAACAAGCGAACCGTCCGGACGCACGACCATGGTACGAACCTTGCGCGGTGCAACGGCTGCGACTTCATTTGCCGCCGTATTGTCGGCACCCGCTTGCGTAGGCTGCAGACGATCTTCCGACTTCATGGCGACACCCGGCAGATTTTCGTCGTCGCCAAGAGGCATAGCGTCATTGGCTTCTTCGTTTGCACGGGCGGTGATGTCGACAGGCTCTTCAGCCGTTGTGACAAGCTGTTCCTGTGCAGGGCCGGTGTTTGCAGGCGTTTCAGACGGCGGGCCGGAACGGGCCACGCTTTCGTAAACCTTGCTGTCCTGATTCGGGATCGTCGTTCCGCCCGGATTTTCCGGCCGGACCTTGATTGGCGAATCGTCCGCGCGGACGATTGCAGGCGCATCGGAGCCGCTGCCGCCACCGAAGGAGAATGCCAGCGCACCGACGCCACCGAGAATGGCCACACCACCAACTAGGGCAGCGATCATCAGACCACGGCGCTTGGGTTCCTGGCGGACCTCCTGATATTCGGGAAGCGCCATTTCCTCGTCGAGAGACGGATCATAGCCGAGATCGTCGGCTGCACCCTGCTGGTAGCCATTGCTCGAATTGCCACCGAAAAAGTCATCGGTCGCGAAATTCGCATAAGGATCGGCAGGAGTGCCGGCGGCCGGTGCAGTCTGATTGGCACGGGCGTAGGCATTGCCTGCAGCATAGGCTCCGACGCCAGCGGCAACACCGGCTGCAGCGTAACCATATTGGGAAGCAGGGGCCGCCTGCGCATCGTCATCCAGCGTCAGATCGAAATCGGACCCGAAATCGTCCAGCGCATCGGTTTCCGCAGCAGCAGTCGCTGCCGGTGCTTCCGGCTCGCTCGGATTCATGTCGTTCAGCAGATTGGCGAACTCTGCGTCGAGATCGTCATAGGCTGCGGCAGACGGAACATCTTCCTCATGAGCCAATTCCGGAAGATCGAGATCGTCCGCAAGCGCGATTGCCTGTTCCGGCACATCGATGGTTTCGATGTCGGGAATGCCTGCGTCGGACGTCGCTGCGACCGGCGCAACATCATCCTGCTCATCGACATAGTGCGCGGTTTCCGCAACAGCCGCTTCAGCAACGGGTTCTTCAGCCTGCGGCTCATTGTAATACTGGGTCGGCGTCTGCCTGCTCCAGACATGCGTGTCCTGCGGCGTGTAATTGGTCAGCGCCGCGAGTTCTTCGAGCGGATCGACCTCGGAAGCCTCTACGGCCTCCTGAGCGTCGAAGGCAGGCTCCGGCTGAGTGGAAGCCGAATAATCCACGTAGTTCGCATGCTCGAAATTCGCCGCTTCTTCTACAACCGGCTGGTCTTCGGCTTCATATGCGAAATCCTGCTCCTGCTCGGCAACAGCATCGTCTTCATAATGCGATGACGCGTAAACCGGCTGTTCCTGCGGAGCCTCGAAATGGCTGACCTCGAGCGAAGGCTCGTCAAAGGCCAGATCGTCTTCCGAGAAATTCATCTCTGCCGGATCGAAGGCCTGAACTGGCTCCGGCGCGACTGCTTCCGGTGCGTTATATTCAACGGACGCAGGCTGCGGGCTGCTGGCCGGGTCCATATTGCCCAAAAGCGCATTCAGCTCGTCTTCAAGGCTCAGTTCGGCTGCAGGCGCGGCAGCGACAGGTGCTGGAGCCTCTACCTGATAATGATCTTCAGTTTCGATTTCTGCAGGCTCAAGCTCTGCACTGCTCTCGAACGGAGGCAGCGACGAACCGAAATCCATATCGACTTCCGCGAGCGCAGAATCGAAATCGGAGGAGAAATCCTCGCCTTCCTGACCGTAGGAGACGGCCTCGACCTCAGCGCTTTCCGCGTAAGGCTGCGCATCCGCAGGCTGCGGCTGCCAGGACGTATCGACCGCGAATTCCTGCTCGAAGGAAGCGGCAAGCTCATCTTCGGAATATTCGTGAGCGACGGGCGCGTAATCCTGCTCGAAAGGCTGGTCCGTCACCGTGCTGGCCGGTTCAGGAGCGACCGGCTCGTAGGCCGCCGCCTCATAAGGCTGCTCGCTCGCATCATCCTCAAGGGAGAACTCGCCGAGAAGCTCCTTTTCGAGATCGATGCTGAAATCGTCCTCGCCCAGATGATCTGCGGAGGCCGACTGTGCGGCCACCTCATTTTCAGAACCGACCGGCTGACGCGGGTCAAATCCCATTATTCTGGTGAGTTCTGCAAACGGGTCTTCGTTGGAAACCTCGCCGCGATCAGCAATCCTCAGATTGTTTCTCTCTGCCATGTTCTTTTTCCGAACTCGCACTCAATCGGACGCCACGGACGTCGCGCAGGGTTGGGCCATACCAGCGCATTGTGGGCAAAAGGTGACAGGTTCTTCCGGTAACCTAGCGCATTTCCTTGGGTGCTTCCGCCCCAATAAGCGCCAGGCCTGACGACAAAACGTCCGAAACAGCCTGCACCAGCCCGAGTCTGGCATGGGTCAATACTGGATCGTTAACCTTAACAAACCGTAAGTCCGGGTTATCTGAGCCGCGATTCCACAAAGCATGGAAGCTGCTGGCGACATCAAACAGGTAGAATGCGAGCTTGTGCGGCTCCATGGATTGGGCAGCCGATTCAACCAGTCGCGGATACTCGGCAAGCTTGCGGATCATACCCAGCTCAGCCTCGTCGGACAGCTTGGAAACCCCGCTCTTCAAGCCTTCGCGGCTGAAATCGGTAGCCTGCAACTGCTCCGCAGCCTGCCGGAAAACGGAGTGACTGCGGGCAGACGCATACTGCACGTAAAAGACCGGATTGTCCTTCGACTGCTCCGTCACCTTCGCAAAGTCGAAATCGAGCGGCGCATCGCTCTTTCTGTAGAGCATCATGAAGCGAATCGGGTCGCGACCGACTTCTTCGACCGCTTCGCGCAGCGTCACGAAGTCGCCCGACCGCTTCGACATGCGCACCGGTTCGCCATCGCGATAGAGTTTTACGAGGTTGCAAAGCAGGATGTCGAGCTTGACCTTGCCGTCCGAAAGCGCGTTCGCCAGCGCCTGCATACGCTTGACGTAACCGCCATGGTCGGCACCCAGAACGAAGATCAGCTCTTCGAATCCGCGCGCGATCTTGTCCTTCATGTAGGCAACGTCGGCAGCGAAATAGGTATAGGCGCCGTCGGACTTCACCAGCGGACGATCCATGTCGTCGCCGATCTCGGTCGAGCGAAACAGCGTCTGCTCGCGGTCTTCCCAATCGTCTGGCAGTTGCCCCTTGGGCGGCGGAAGCGTGCCCTTGTAGACATGGCCCTTGAGCTTCAGATCGGTGATCGCCGAGCGAATGGCGCTGCCGCCATCTGCATGCAGCTTGCGCTCCGAGAAGAACAATTCGTGGCGCACATTCAAGAGAGCGAGATCGTCGCGGATCATATCCATCATGGCGTCGATGGTGCGATCCTTGACCAGCGCCAGGGATTCCTCTTCCGGCATCTGCAGAAGATTGCGCCCGAATTCCTTCGCCAGCGCCTCACCCACCGGCACGAGATAATCGCCCGGATAGAGGCCAGCCGGGATTTCGCCGATGTCGTCGCCCAGCGCCTCGCGGTAGCGCAAAAAGGCCGAACGCCCCAGAACGTCGATCTGCGCACCGGCATCGTTGATGTAATATTCCTTGGTGACGTCGTATCCGGCAAAGCCCAGCAGGTTTGCCAGCGTGTCGCCGACGACCGCGCCACGGCAATGGCCGACATGCATCGGACCGGTCGGGTTTGCCGAAACATATTCGACATTGACCTTGCGGCCTTTGCCGACCTTTGAGCGGCCATAATCGGCGCCCTTGTCCAGAATCGTTGCGAGATGTGTCTGCCAGTAGCTGTCATGCAGCTTCAGATTGACGAAGCCCGGCCCGGCGATTTCCGCCTTTGCAACATCGGAATCTTCACCAAGCGCTGCAACGATGCGCTCGGCAAGCGCACGCGGGTTCTGCCCGACCGGCTTTGCCAGCACCATCGCGGCATTCGTTGCCAGATCGCCATGGGTCGCGTCGCGCGGCGGCTCGACAGTGATGCGCGACAGATCGAGTGCAGCGCCATCCTTGTCTTTCAAATCAAGGGCTTGAACGATCTTTGTGATCCGCTCGCTAAAATCGGCGAAGATATTCATGTGCAAACTCTGGGAAATCGAGAATTCTGACCGGAAAACACCGGAAAACTGGCTCTCGCCTAGCTTAAATCGGGCGTTTGGTCAAACAAGCGCCTGTGTTCCTTGATCGCATAGGTGTCGGTCATGCCCGCCAGAAAATCGGCCACATCACGCGCCTTTATGCGGTCTTCCGCGCGGTCCAGTCCTTCGCGCCAGCCTTCCGGCATCTCCCGCGGATTGGCGAAATAGACGTCGAACAATTGATGGACCATGCGCTCGGCATCCGCCCTCACCGTCATGACATCGTGGTGGCGGTAGAGATTCTTGTAGAGAAACGCTTTCAGCGTGCGTTCGTCCTCGGCCATTTCTGCCGAAAAACTCACGATCGTTTCACCGGCAAGGCGTACATCCTCGGCGCTTTGCGGTTTCAAGCGCACGAGATTAGCACTCGCAGTCGAGATCACATCCTCGACCATCATGGTGATCTGGCGCCGCATGAGTTCGTGGCCGGTGCGCACCGCATCCAGCGCGGGGTATTTTTCGCGCACGTTGCGCAGGATACCAGCCGGAAGCGCCACCGAATCCAGCATTTCCAGATCGAGCAGCCCTGCCCGCAAGCCATCGTCGATGTCGTGCGTGTTGTAGGCAATGTCATCGGCAATGGCCGCGCATTGCGCCTCAAGCCCCGCGAAACGGTCCAGTTCGAGATCCTGGAGCGTATTGTAGTCCACTATGGTCTTCGGAACCGGACCTTTGAGGCCCTGCCCTGACGCATCGGTCAGCGGGCCATTGTGCTTGACCAGACCTTCCAGCGTTTCCCAAGTCAGGTTCAGGCCGTCGAACTCGGCGTAGCGGCGTTCCAGCCGCGTCACAATACGCAAGGATTGCGCATTGTGGTCGAAGCCGCCCCAGCGCTTCATCTTCTCATCCAGCGCTTCTTCGCCAGTATGGCCGAACGGCGTGTGGCCGAAATCATGGACGAGCGCGATGGCCTCGGCGAGATCCTCGTCGCAACGAAGAGCGCGCGCCAACGCCCGCGCAATCTGCGCGACCTCGATCGTATGGGTCAGCCGCGTGCGGTAATGGTCGCCTTCATGAGCGATGAACACTTGAGTCTTGTGCTTCAGGCGGCGAAAGGCGGTAGAATGGATGATGCGGTCGCGGTCGCGCTGGAAAGGCGTTCGCGTCGGGCTCTCGACTTCATCGAACAGCCTGCCCCGCGATGTTGCCGGATCGCATGCATAGGCGGCCCTCGGACGATAGCCGAAGCCGATACCATCGAGCTTGCTTGAATCTTTCATTGACCGCCGCCGGTTGACTTGCCCCCACGCGCTTCATACCTATGGTAAGAACGCAATTGCAAGGTGACGCCCATGGGCGCTGACGCCAAGATTTCGATGAAAAATGTAGAAGTTTCCGATGCGGCCGCAAAGCGCGTCGCAAAGATCGTTGCCGGAGAACCCGGCAAGATAGGTTTGCGCGTGTCCGTCGAAGGCGGCGGATGCTCCGGTTTTTCCTACAAATTCGATCTGGTCGATTCGAAAAACGACGATGACATCGCAATCGAAAAGGATGGCGCGACCGTTCTGATCGATGAAATGTCGCTGATTTATATGGGCGGTTCGGTCATCGACTTCGTCGACGATCTGATGGGCCAGTCCTTCCAGATCAGAAATCCGAACGCGGTTGCTTCCTGCGGCTGCGGGACAAGTTTTTCGATCTGAACGGCACGAATTCAAAATAAAAGGCCGCTTCGAGCGGCCTTTTTTTATGCGACGTCGACTTGCAGATGGAATTCTGCCATCAAGTGAGCACCGAAACAGTCGCGTGATTTCATGAAAATTGTTACCTGGAACGTCAATGGCATCAAGGCCAGGATCGGAAACCTCCTTCACTGGCTGGGCGAGAGCAATCCCGACATCGTTTGCCTGCAGGAAATCAAATCCGTAGACGAGCAGTTTCCGCGCGCCGAAATCGAGGCGCTTGGCTACAATGTCGAAACGCATGGCCAGAAAGGTTTCAACGGCGTCGCGATCCTTTCCAAGCTGCCATTCGATGAGGTCAATCGCGGTCTTCCCGGCGACGACACGGATGAACAGGCACGTTTCATCGAAGGCGTATTTTCGACCACCAGCGGCGTTTTGCGGGTCGTTTCGCTTTATCTGCCGAACGGAAATCCGATCGATACGCCCAAGTTTCCCTACAAGCTTGGCTGGATGGAGCGCCTTGAGCGCTGGGCGGAGGATCGGCTTTCACTTGAAGAACCGCTCGTATTGGCTGGCGATTACAATGTGATTGCTGAACCTAAAGACGCAAAGCACCCCGAAGTTTGGGTGAACGACGCGCTTTTCCAGCCGGAAACACGACAGTTGTTCCGGCGGCTCGGAAATCTGGGCTTTACCGAAGCCGTGCGTGCCACGACCGATGCCGCCGGTGTCTACACGTTCTGGGATTATCAGGCGGGCGCGTGGCAGAAGGACAATGGCATCCGCATCGACCATCTGATGCTGTCGCCGGAAGCGGCCAATCGTCTTGGCTCGGCGAGCATCGAGAAGCATGTGAGAGCGTGGGAAAAACCTTCGGATCATGTGCCGGTGGCGGTGGATCTGAAGTTGGAAGCGGCCTGAGTTATTGAGGTTAGTCTCAAACGCTAGCGGGACCGCGCCCCCCTCTGTCCTGCCGGACATCTCCCCCACGAGTGGGGAGATTGGCCTTCATTTATGATTTCGCTAATGTTGAACGGTGAACGTTTGGCAGGGCCTCGAAACTGCCAATCTCCCCACCCGTGGGGGAGATGGCCGGCAGGCCAGAGGGGGGCGCGACAAAGCGTTACCACAACTCATTAGATCACCCCGTCATATTGAAACAAGGCGATCTAACGTTTTGAATAAACGTCAACCAATCACTGACCCTTGGTAAGAATGTCCTCGGCGAGCGAGATCGCCGTGCGGCGGTCGGCTTCTGCCGCCAAGGAAAACGCCTCTTCCTGCATGCCGCGGATCCAGACGCGGTCGGTGGGCGATGCGCGCTCGAGGGCTGCTGTCATCATGGCCAGTCCGCGAACGACCTTGCCGCTCTGGAACAGCAGATTGCCGAGCGTCGCCTGCGCGCCTGTATGGCCTTTTTCCGCCGCGAGCTGCAGCCAGCGTCCGGCCTGACGAACGCTGGTCTTTACGCCGCCATCGCCTCGCAGGAACATCTTGCCCATTTCGTACTGGGCGGCCGGGTTACGATAGTTTGCGGCGGCGCGCATATAATATTCCTGCGCGGCGGCCGGATCGGCAGTAATCGGAGAACCGGGTATGCCTTTTTTGGAATATGCGCCGAGCGCGACCAGCGCATCCGACACATAGCTTTCCTCGGGGCTGCCGGGCTCGACATCCTGATCGGCTATCTCACGGAAGAACTTGTAGGCTTCGTAGTCATTGCGATCCACGCCGTCGCCTTCGGCATACATGCGCGCCAGCTTCCACGTAGCACCGATCTGACCGTTTTCGGCAGCATAGCGATAGGCTTCGACTGCCTGATCCTTGTGGCCGCTCTTGTAGGCCGAGAAGCCGAACTGGAAGACCGCCCAAGGGCTGGATTCGGCACGAACGCCGCCTGTATTGTCGTCGAATATCTTGTCGTCGAACGCATGTGCGCTGCTGACGGCGGCGCAGGTCACCGCGACAAGGGAAAACAGCGCGATTCTCGCAGAGTTGAGCTGGCGCGGAAACGCTTTCGCGCCGCGCTTTCCAGTCTCTTTCTGCACAATCATGCCGGCCATGGTGAACGGTGCGCTGAACGCTTCCCTTGAAGGGCTAACCGCGGTTGCGGCAGCCGCTCTGACATTGAAACCGGCAGCGATTGCATCGCCACCGGCTTGATGAAGAGAATTATGCGAGGGGTTTTCGACCGAAGTGGGGCGGTGCGCCACAGCGACGGGAAAGCGCCTGTCGGACGGTAAAAATCGGAGTGGATTCAAATGAGACGCCAAAGCAGCGATGCCGCCTGGTTTCTTTGTTTTCCCGGACCTTGAACATCCGAGTTCGGATACTAGATACGTGCCCATTCTTATCCCTGCCGCGTTGATCGCGGCTTTGTCATTAAGCCTTGCCCGCCCTTGACCTGACTACGGGTGCGTTGGGTTTATGGCGGGAAGTAGGCAAAAGGACCCCGCCCGATCTATAGCCTATGGCTTATTGAAATAGTGTTGCCGATTCAGCACAAATACGCGCGGACAATTCAACCATTTCTCAAGACGAACTCTTTGCCGGCAATAAAAAAGCCCGGCGTTGAGGCCGGGCTTTTCTGGATTTGTCGAGTTGAAGATCAGAACTTCAGCTTGGCCGAGATCGACAACGCCGAAACAAGGTCGTTTCCGAAATCGGCAACGAAGCCGGTAAGGTTCGGGTCACCATCAATGACGCGATCGTCCTTCGTACCGGATGTCAGAATTCCGAGTGCGCCACCGGCACGGATTTCGAAATTCTTGGTCGGGGTATAGGAACCGCCAAGGCCGAAGGTCCACGTATCCGTCTGCGAGTTCAGGCCGGTTGTCGTACCGCGATCCCACGCCACCGAACCGGCAACCGAGAACTGATCGTTGATCTTGTGGCCGACACCGCCCGAAATCGTCCAGCCGTCACGATAATAAAGATCGAGGCTGGTGATCTCGACGCCGCCCGGCGTAACCGGACCGAGTTGATCCTTGTTGCGGAAGCCGATGCTCTGAATAACCGACCAATCAGTCCATTTGATCGAACCGAATGCGAGCCAGCCAGGCGCGATACCGGACTGAACTTTCCATTCAACCGACTGAGGCACAGTCGCATCGCCATAAACAGGTATGGTGAATGGCGCGAGATTTTCGATGGTGCCTTCGAGGCGATAATCGATTTTCGACTGGTAGGTCAGCGATGTGCGCAGTGCGATTTCGGGAATCTCATATGCGACACCCGCACGCCAGCCGATGCCGCTGTCGTCAACGTCCAGCTTACCAATGCGATTCAACGGAACCGGGAACGACCCTGGGGTTCCTGCGAGCAGGAACTTGGTCTGCTGGCCTTCGACTTCCTGATAGCTCACGCCACCAAGAAGACGCAGGTAACCTTTGCCCATATTGAAACGATAGGAGCAGTTCAGGCCGTAATCGCGGGATTTGATTTCCTGCTCGATGCTGCCGTACATGGCGACCGTGTCCATGCCAACATCCGTGTGTGCACCGAAAGGCGTACGGAACTGACCGGCGCACGCGGCATCTTCATGGAACGCGAATTTTGCCGAAACTTTCGGGACAAAGTAGTCCTTGCTCTCTTCGACGCTCGTCGAATAGGGCTGGCCATTGTTCGGGTTGATGCCACCCGTCGCACCGCCGATAAACGAACCACGGATATTTTTGTACTTGCGCTGCGGCGCGACGAAGGTAACGCCAGCTTCGAAAGCATGTCCTTCTTCAAAAAGAATGTCGAAATCCTGCGAACTGCGCTCTAAGCCGCCAGCATAGGCTGCACCGCTGAGCGCCAGCGATAGAACTCCGATCCCCAGAACCGATTTTACAATCGTGTTTTTCATTAGTTCCCTCTCCCAAAAAATCCTCAACGACAGCTAGAACTGCTTCGCCGAACGCTTGCAACAAGGATTATGCGAGCAAAGCTTTCGCAATTGTTGTTATGCCCGCGCCCGCTGCTTGCGCGGCCGGATTTTCATCACGAAATTGCCTGCTTTGAGAGAGTTCGAAGCGAAAAACATGCGCAAAACTGCGTGATTTTATGGAAAATAGGGCTAAAATCGCCCAAAAAGGGCCGTTTGTAACATTACGGCAACAATACGGCCAAAAACGTCCGCTACGCCTTAAAGCTTACGTAGCGGAACGTTACGTAAAGACCGAAACATCCGGTCTTTACGTTTCAGAATCATTGTTTCAGCGAGGCTTAACCGGCGTCGCGAACCCGCGAAAGCGCAAAATTGAGCTTCTCCTGCTGTTCCTGAAACTCGACCAGCCTCTCGCGGTCTGCAGCAACGACTTCCGGCGCTGCATTGGCGATGAATTTCTCGTTGGACAGCTTCTTGTGAAGGCGCGCGGCTTCCTCCGTCACCTTTGCAAGTTCCTTCTGCAAACGCGCGGCTTCCGCGTCCAGATCGATCAGGCCGCCGAGCGGCAGCCCGAAGGTCGCCTCACCAACAACGATCTGGGCAGCGCCCTTCGGCGTTGCGTCAGCCGAGGATATGTCGCTGACACGCGACAGGCGCTTGATCGCCGTTTCGTGACGCTGAAGGCGCTCGCGCGTCTTTTCATTCGCACCGACAACGACGAGCGGCGCGATGGCTGCAGGCGGAATGTTCATTTCCGAACGCACCGAGCGAATGCCGGACACCAGATCGACCAGCCAGTTGATTTCGGCAGCGGCATCATCGTCTTCGAATTCCGGGTTCGGCCATGCAGCGTGGCAAAGTAGAGTCGAACGCTCCTTGCCTTCGCCCGCCGTATGCGCCCAGAGCTCTTCCGTCATGAACGGCATCATCGGATGCAGAAGCTTGTAGATCTCGTCCAGAACGAAGGCGACGCAGGCTTGGCTCTCGGCCTTGGCAGCTTCGTCGTTTCCGGCAAAGACGGGCTTCAGCAGTTCCAGATACCAGTCGCAGAACAGATTCCAGACAAAGCGATAGGCAGCACCTGCCGCTTCATTGAAGCGATAGCTGGTGATGCCTTCCGTGACCGCACGCGTGGCGCGCGTCAGTTCCGTCAAAATCCAGCGGTTGACGGTGAGCTTGGCATCCTGAAGCCAGAATTCGTCATTGCGCGCGACACCGTTCATTTCGGCAAAGCGCGTGGCGTTCCACAGCTTGGTGCCGAAGTTGCGATAGCCCGCGATACGAGCCGGATCGAGCTTAACGTCGCGGCCCTGCGCTGCCATGCTGGCCAGCGTGAAGCGCAGCGCATCCGCACCATACTCGTCGATGAGTTCGAGCGGGTCGATGACATTGCCCTTGGACTTGGACATTTTCTGCCCGTTCTTGTCGCGAACGAGCGCATGCACGTAGACCGTGTGGAAGGGTTCTTCTTCCATGAAATGCATGCCCATCATCATCATTCTGGCGACCCAGAAGAAGATGATGTCGAAGCCGGTGACCAAAACGTCGGTCTGATAATAAGTCTTCAGTTCCGGTGTCTTATCCGGCCAGCCGAGCGTCGAGAACGGCCAGAGTGCGGACGAAAACCACGTATCGAGCACGTCTTCGTCGCGCGTCAGGATTTCGCCGGGCCGGAAATTCTCCAGAAGGTCTTCGACATAGGCCTTCATCGGCCCTTCATGCGAGATGTAATGCTGAATCGCGGCACCAAGCGCCTCTTCCTCGGTGCGCTCGACGAACACCGAACCATCCGGGCCGTACCATGCCGGTATCTGGTGGCCCCACCAAAGCTGGCGCGAAACGCACCAGGGCTGGATGTTTTCCATCCAGTCGAAATACGTCTTTTCCCAATTCTTCGGCACGAAATTCGTGCGGCCTTCCTTGACCGAGGCAATGGCAGGCTTCGCCAGTTCGGCGGCATTCACATACCATTGGTCGGTCAGAAACGGTTCGATCGGCACACCGCCGCGATCGCCATGCGGGACAGTATGGCGGTGCGGTTCGATCTTTTCGAGGAAACCGCCCTCTTCCATGATCTGGACGATAAGCTTGCGTGCCGCAAACCGATCAAGGCCATGCAACTGATTCCAAAGCGCCTGCTGTTCCGGCGTTGAATCAAGTCCTTCGAGGAAGTCCTCGTTTTCATTGATGTTTATGTGTGCTTCTGCCGTGAGAATATTGATCGCGCGCAAATCGTGACGGCGCCCGACCTCGAAATCATTGAAGTCATGCGCAGGCGTGATCTTCACCGCGCCCGTACCCTTTTCCGGGTCGGAATATTCATCGGCGACAATGCGGACCTTGCGGCCAACGATGGGCAGCACGACATTCTTGCCGACCAGCTTGGCAAAGCGCTCATCTTCCGGGTGAACCGCGACGCCGGTATCGCCAAGCATCGTTTCAGGGCGGGTCGTTGCAACTGTAACGAATGTCTCTGGGTTTTCCGGATCGTAGGTTTTGCCCTCGATGGGATAACGGAAATACCAGAGGTTTCCGTTCACCTCATGCTGCTCGACCTCGAGGTCGGAAATCGCCGTCAGCAATTTCGGATCCCAGTTGACCAGACGCTTGTCCTTATAGATCAGGCCCTGCTTGTGAAGCGTCACGAACACCTCGATGACGGCTTTCGAAAGCCCCTCATCCATGGTGAAGCGTTCACGCGACCAATCGCAGGACGCGCCCAGCCGCTTGAGCTGGTTGAAGATCATCCCGCCGGATTCGTCTTTCCATTCCCAGATCTTGTCGATGAACGCCTCGCGCCCGATGTCGCGGCGGTGAATCTGGCGCTCGGCCAATTGGCGTTCGACAACCATCTGCGTGGCGATACCGGCATGGTCCATGCCCGGCTGCCAAAGCACGTTCTTTCCGCGCATGCGCTCGAAGCGCACCAGAATGTCCTGAACAGTGTTGTTCAGCGCATGTCCCATATGCAGCGAACCAGTGACATTGGGCGGCGGAATGACGATCGTGAACGGGTCTGCATCAGGTGCCGCACCCGCGCCAGCTTTGAACGCGTCGGCCTCTTCCCACAACTTGGCGATTTTCGGTTCAACCGCTTTCGCGTCGTAAGTCTTCTCAAGCATGGGATTTGTCCGCATTTTCGGGGAATTCTTGTGTCCGGTTGTAAACCGGAAGGGCTAAAAGGAGTCAACAGCGGCGAAATTGCCGTACAAATGAAAACGCCGCCCGAAGGCGGCGCGTTCCGGCATAATGTAGATATTTCTACTGCGCGCCGCGAGCCACCCGTTCGATTTCTTCGCGTACCAGGCGCTCGACAAGCGTCGGCAGATTGTTGTCGAGCCAATCCTGCAGCATCGGGCGCAGCATTTCCTCGGCCATCTCATCAAAACTCTTGCGGCGGCTGGCGGCAAATGCCTCCGAGAGTTCGCCAAAAGCCGCCGCGACCTGCTTGCTCGTCGTTTCCGAAACGATCGACGGCTTGGAGGTTACTTCCGTCACGACTGGCTGCGGCGTCGCAATTTCAGGCTTTTCGGCTGCAACAGGCTCGGAAACCGCAGGCTCCTGCTCGACGGTCTGTTCCGGCGAGGCTTCAAAATCGTTGTTCTGTAATTCCATCTCCGGTTCGATGGTTTTGTCTTCGTAAGCGACGGGCGCCTCTTCTTCCTGAGGTGCAGGATTGGCTTCCGGCTTTTCCTCGAAATGCTCTACGGGAGCTGCGCGCTGCTGGAGCGCTTCGACCGCAGCGCTGATCGGGTTTGACTGCCTGGGTTCGAAAGCCGGGCGAAGCGGCGCATCGAAAGCGCTTACTGCCGCAGGCTCCGGCTTGGAAACATCGTCGAGCTCGGCGCGCAATTCCGCACGGAAAGCATCAACCTCGATCACCGAGCCTTCGATTTTTTCAGCCGCAATCTCTGCCAGATCCTCAGGCTTGCGCCCGGTGTCGCTGTCTTCGATGATTCTGCGAATGGAAGCGAGAATCTCCTCCATCGAAGGTTCGCGCTGTATGCTGTTTGCTTGTGCCATCGTCACACTTGCCGCCCTTGTGACAGGCGGCAACGCTGGAAACCAGTGCTGACGCCACTTTCCCTGTTTTAACGCCGGAAGTCCCCCAAACCGGCCTCGGCGTTTGATTCGACAGGCTCGATAAAAGTCTTAACGAATCAATCCGCTAGAGCGTATCCGACATAGGCGGCTGCGAGAATCCCCATTCTTGAAAACAGGGGCCTTTCAACAAGATAGAAAATTCCGGCACCTGAAACGCAAAACGCCGCCCGAAGGCGGCGTCATGCTCATTCGAATTGTCTCGAAGCTTACCGGCCGTCTGGCGTACGCAGACCGAACCACTTGTCCTTGACGGCGTTGTAATGCTCTTCCGGCTTGTATTCCGTCACCTGCAGGCCGAGACGGCGTACCGAAAGTTCGCCGGTCGATTGCAGGATCGCATAGCTCGCGACAACGACATCGCGCTCCGAACTTGCCAGATTGATCTGTGCGTTGATGACATCGGCCTGAGCGTTCAAGACGTCCAGCGTCGTGCGCTGTCCGACATTACGCTCTTCGATAACACCATTAAGCGCGAGCTGCGCCGCAGAGACAGACTCACGGTTTGCGGCCACACCTTCACGCGCAGCGACATAGAGCGACCAGGCAGACGTTGCCTGAGCCAGCACCTGATCGCGAATGACATCGACTTCGATGCGTGCCTGACCGAGCGATTCCTTGTTCTGACGAACCTGCGCCGAAGCGCGACCGCCCTGATAGATCGGCACGGACAGCGTTGCGCCAATGCTTGCGGTATCGGAATATCCGTTCTGGCCTGTCAGATCAGGTGAGCCCTCACGGTAGCTGCGGTTGACGCCTGCGGTCGCCGAAATCTGCGGCAGCAAAGCACCTTCGGCGGATTTGACATTGAAACCCGCCACATCGACGAGATATTCGGTCGAAATAATAGCCGGGTGCTGCTGAGAAGCCTGCGCGGTGGCAGCTTCGAGGCTGCGTGGCAGAAGCTTCGAAATCGGTGAAGCCGCCTTCAGATTCGTCGGCGCATCGCCAATATACTGGCGGTAGATCGCCTCGCTCGACTTTGCCTGCGCACGAGCCGAACTCAACTGCGCAACGGCCAGCGAGCGGGTCGCTTCAGCCTGGGCAACGTCGGTGCGTGTGCCCTCACCCACTTCGAAGCGCGAACGCGCCGCGCGAACCTGTTCGCTCAAAAACTGCAGGTTCCGCTCACGCAGAACCGCGATCTGACGATCACGGATAACGTCCATGTAGATGCTGGCCGCGTCGAAAAGCGTATTCTGTTCCTGGTTCTGCAAACTTGCATTGGAAGCCAGCACGCGGGACTCGGCTGCCGCGACAGTGTTCTTGGTCTGGAAGCCATCGAATAGCATCTGGTTGATCTGGATACCAAAGCCACCTGCGGTCAGATTGCTCGTACGGTTTCCAATATCGCTGTTCGTGCGCGTCTGCGATTGATTGATGTCGGCGCTGGCAGTGATGTTCGGACGATAACCGGACTTGGCGATTGCCACACCCTCATCGGTCACACGAACACCGGCACGAGCCGAATTCATGGTGGAGCGGTTCTGATAGGCCTTGGCCAACGCTCCAAGAATGGTTTCAGCCGAAACAGTCGCTGGAGAAAGCGCGGTTGCGGAAATCAAAATTGTTGCAAAAAAACCTTTGCGTAAAAACGACACGACATAACCCTCATTCGTTTCGGCAAAGCCGCCGCTGTGCTTATGCACGATCAGCTTAATTGCCGTGCCTCGCCCAAGAAGATGCGCCTCAGGAATCAGCGACGATTACCCAAAGCTTAACGCATCATGTCAGCGCAATCGCTGCAAGCGAGAACACACTAAAATTGGAACTCCGCCGCACGTTCAAAGCCAGGTAGTGGCTTTATTGCCGCATTGAAAGCCCTTCGACCGGTCACGACGCCGTCCGCCTTGGTATAAACCCGCGCAACGCCAGCATTCCCATAGCCTTCGACCGCAACGAGACGACCGCCTTCCTTGAGCTGCTCTAGCAGTTTTTCAGGAACTTCGCCCACTGCGCCGCCGATCAAAATCACGTCATAAGGCGCCTCTGCAGCATGCCCCTGCGGAAGCGCGCCTTCGATCACCGCGACATTGTCGAAGCCGAGTTCGGACAATGTTCTGGTGGCCCGCTCGGCGAGTTCGTGATTGCTTTCCAGCGCGACGACGGAGGTCGCCAGACGCGAGAGAACGGCGGACGAATATCCTGTGCCGCAACCGACATCGAGAACGAAATCGTCGGCCTTGATCTCGGCAAGCTGAACCAGCTTTGCAAAGGGCGATGGCTCCATCAGGTAACGCGGCCCGGAATCGCCTGTTGCCGGCGCGATCTGGATGTCTTCGTCGATATAGGCAAGGCTCACGCGCTGCGTATCGACGAACTCCTCGCGCGGAACCGACAGCATCGCTGCGATCAAGGATGAATTTGTGACATCGGTCGTGCGAACCTGGCCATCGACCATTTTGACGCGACGTTCGGCGAAATCAGCGCTCATGCCCATTCGACCCGTTTCGGCGCGACTATCGCGCATTTCATTCGCGCAGAACGCGCCATGGAAGTTTGGAGGCCTCGCCCGGAATCGAACCGGGGTGCAAGGATTTGCAGTCCTCTGCGTAACCACTCCGCCACGAGGCCTCGCCGCTTCAGGCGTTCTACACGGCTTCCATAGGTTGCCCGGATTTTTGCGTCAAGCCGCGAAGCCGGATTTGAAAAACTTTCGCACGGTCGTTTCATATACGTCCGCTCAATTCTTTTTGCGCCGCGCCCGCCTGCGCTCCCACCAGACGACCGAGCGCCGTCTGTAGCGCCGCACTGTTGCGAACTCATAGGACAGAATCAGGATGCCCAGCGGAATCATCCAGAAGCCGAGTATCGGCAAAAAACCCAGGCACCCAAGGAAGGCCAACGCCACGCCAAGCGTGATTCTGAGCCGGCGAGATTGCGGCATCCGGAACTCGCGTCCGAAAATCGAAATCTTTCTGGCGGGCAAAACCGGTTCATCCACAGGCGGATCTGGTAAGTTCATATTCTTCATATCGGGCGTGATTCAGTGCAAAAACGGCCCGGTACGGCCCTTTGCCGACCGGGAAACAGAGATATGATGGCTTCGCTCACGAATTGCGAGCCAAAAGATATATCGAATAGTTTGGAAAAATTGCGAAATGCAGCTTTGCAAAGCCGAAAAGGGTTTGCTATAGGCAGCCACGTTCACACGAGCAGGCTGTTCCCCGGTAGCTCAGTGGTAGAGCAACCGGCTGTTAACCGGTTGGTCGCTGGTTCGAATCCGGCCCGGGGAGCCAATTCGGATTGAAACTGCGAACGCCGTGCGTCGCCGTTTCCACTCCATAGTTTCCTCCAGACGCCACGAGCGTCTGGAGGAGCCTTGGTTTCGACCCCTTAATCCGAATTTCGTCGACTCCGACCTCTACCCGCTGCACAAGCGCCTGCAGGTGATTCCTCCGGAACCCGCCATCGTTCGCCCTGATCTTCTTCCGGGCCTCAATTCCGAATCGGCGTAGCAGTTCAGGCGTCAGGCGGTTATCTTCCCCTTCGCTACGGCTTTCCGCCCTGTCGGCGTCCGCCCGGGCGGCGTCCCGAATTCTCTTCAGCTCGACGATTCGTCCCTTGAGGTTGGAATCGTCCATCTCGGCGAGACCATTCTCAATCGCCTCATAGAGCCGGGTCAGTTTGGCCTCGGAGTCCGCCGCCTGCTTTCGCAGCTCCGCCAACCGACCCTTGAGGCGCTCGCCATGCTCCTCACGACGCTTGAGCAGGCCGGCAAGCAGCTCCTCCAGTCGTTCGGGCGCCAGCAACCGATCCTCAAGGTGCGACACAATGATCGTGTCCAGCTCTTCCATCGGGATGGTGCGCCCCCGGCAACCGGTCTTTCCTTGGCGAGCGGTCGTGCAGCAGGTGTAGTAGCGGTACTGATTGCCCTTGCCGGACGTCCGGAGCGTCATGGCTCCCCCGCAATCGGCGCAGAAGCACACACCGCCTAGGAGCGTTCCGGCAGAAACAAATCGCGGCGCCCTTAATTGCGGACTGCGTGAACGCATCACCGCCTGGACCTCGGCGAACTCCGCCTCGCTGATGATCGGCTCGACCTCGACCTCAACCACCTCGTCCTCGGGCTTCCGTTCCTTTTTGCGCCAACTCGTCACGTTGAAGCGGTGGCGGCCGATATAAGTCTCCCGTGTCAGGATCTGATGGACGGCTCCGACGCCCCACCGGCCGCCGGTCTGGGTTCGAATGCCCCGCATGTTCAGGTAATCGGCGATCTGGCGCGACCCCATCGGACCGTCGTCGGCTCCTACCCGCGCGAGGCGGAACATGAGCCGGACGGTGTCGACTTGAGCCGGGTCGGGCTCGATTTTCTTCTTGGTGCGGGTCCCCCGCAGTTCCGCCGCCACGATCCGATAGCCGAACGGAGGTCGCGAGCCGTTCCAATACCCCTGCCGGGCGTTCTCCCGCATGGCTCGAAGCGTATGCTTGGCGTTTTCCTTCGACTGATACTCATCGAATAGCGCCATGATCTGGCGCATCATCACGCTCATCGGATCATCACCGAGGTCCTGCGTGATGGACGTCAAGCGGATGCCGTTCTTCGCCAGCCGTCGCACATAGAATTCGAGCTGAAACTGATCTCGAAAGAATCGCGAGAACGAATGGACGATGATGAACTCGAACGGCGTCGGCTTTTGCGCGCCGGCATCCATCATCTTCTGAAATTCGGGGCGGCGGTCGTCCGTGGCCGATGCGCCCGGCTCGACGAACTCCGCAACGATGGCGATCCCCTTCGCCTGGCAGTAAGCCTGAAGCTGACGGCGCTGGTCGGGAATGGACAGGTCATTCTCGGCCTGCCGGCCTGTGGAAACCCTGAGATAGAGCGCGGCACGCCTTGGCGACGCCAAGGCGGGGGTCGCTTTGGCGTTCATGCGATACCTCCGTTCAAACGGTTAAGTCTTCGAGCCGAGCAGCTCATCGAGGAGCGGTCCGAATTGAACCTCGAACACGTCCAGTTCGGCTTCGGTGACTGGAATGCGGTCCGCCCAATCATCCGTGATCTTGAGCTGCCACGGGTCGGCCGGACGACGCTTCGCGCGCCGCCGGGGCTCAAGCGTCGGTGCGTAGTCGAAGAAATCAACGATGTCTGCTGATGCAGAGGGCTTTGGCTTGACAGACATGCACCAAGAATTGCACGAAATAAGCTATACCGCACTGATTTCAGTGAGTTATTGGCCGCTCTTCGATCGCCAAATCGGCGGCGTCCGGCGCCGATCGGCGGGAACGGCGCGTCGTGGCGGATCGTAGAGAAGCGTAAAATCGCGCAAACGGCGGGTTCGCCTTTCCTCGCGACAACAGCAATTGAATTTTCCGTTTTCATGGACTATATTTAGCAGAACAACTGAACCTTTCCAAGGAAAACCTGCTCATGGCCGCCCCGATCCCTGTTGGAAGCCAGCCCCGCCGCAGCCGTGCGAGCCATTTTGCCGAGACGCCTGCCGCACCGGTTCCAGTGCGCTCCCGCCGCGGTGAGCCAGGCCCGAGCGATGATCTCGTCGAGGCTTTCGTTCTTCGGACCGGCCGCGCGCTCGCCCGCATAGCTGAGCGGATGCCGCGGGAACGGCTTCTTGAAGCCGTGGGGGCCTCCACCGATACGGATGTGCTCTTCCGTTCGCTGCGCGACGCTGTTGCCATTGGCGCGGAAATCACGCCCGATCAGCCCGATCCCCTGACCGAAGCCCTCCTGCGTGGCGCGGAAATGAAGCGCGACATGCTGAAGGCCGAAGGCGGCGCTCTTTCCGCACAGCAACTTGCCGAACACCTCGGCATCACGCCTCAAGGCCTCGGCCGCAAGCGGGAGCGCAACCACGTCTTCTGGCTCGATGTCGGCGACGGGTATGTCTATCCCGCCTTCCAGATCGGAAAGAACGGCCTATTGCGTGGCATCCGTGAGGTGCTGGACGCCTTCCAGATCGATGAACCGTGGATGCGGGTCAATTTCATGCTGACAGGCGATCTCCGGCTGGGCGGGCGCCGACCGATCGACCTTCTCCGCGAGGGCAAGATCGACGAGGTAATCGAGGCTGCGACGGCTTACGGCGAACATGGCGCGGCCTAAATCCGTCCCGCTGCCCCCGCCGACTTCGCCAGCCGCGATCTGCCCCTAGAGACCATAGCGTCCGATACACGGCTCGTTCGGATCCACCGGAGCGACCTAGGTCCCATCTTCTTTGGGGCGAGCGCCCGGAACCGCTTCGACGATCCAGCAAGGACCTACGGCGTCTGCTATTTTTCGACGAGCGTGGAAGGAGCTTTCGCCGAGACCTGCCTTCGCGCTGTCGGGACACGCTTCGTGCAATTGTCCTTTCTGGAAGCTCGCTCCTTTTGCGACATCGAGATCAAGACGCCGATCCATCTCGTGAGTCTGCATGGGCCTGGCCTTGCGCAACTGGGCGCCACCGGTGCGGTCAGCAGCGGACTGCATCCACCCGCCCGTCAATGGTCGAAGGCTATTCACGACCACCCCGCGCGGCCCGACGGGATCGCCTATCGCTCAAATCACGACAACGGCGAACTTTGCGTCGCCTTGTTCGAACGAGCGAGTCCCCGGTTGGGAGCGGCTGCTTCCGAGCCAATCATGACTGATCGGGCCGGTCTCGCTGCGCTGCTCGCACGCTATAAAATTGGGCTTGGCTGATGCGGACTTCACTCTTCTGAGTGATGAAAACGAAACTTGTCTCGAAGACTTTGTCGGACTGGAAGAATGCGTTCCCGGATCTATCCGGCTGGGCTTTGTCCTGTGGTCATGAACACTCTTCCGCTTGTTTGATATGCCGTTGCTGCATGCGCTGCCATTCGCGTGAGCGAACGGCAACGCCTGCGGTTGGGACGGTTCAGGCGTTGAAGCCACCATCGGCGGTCACGACGGAGCCGGTTATCAGCGCGGCTGCCGGGCTGGCGAGGAACGCGACGACATCGGCGACTTCACGTGGTTCTCCGAACCGCCCGATCGGCGTGAGGCTGCGCTGGTAATCTGCGCTGGGTCCATCTGCCGGGTTCATTTCAGTGTTAGTCGATCCAGGCGAGAGCAAGTTCACGGTGATGCCTTGCGGGCCGAGTTCGCGGGAGAGACCGCGCGTGAAAGACACCAGCGCCGATTTGGACATCGCGTAAGCCGTATTGCCGGGAAACGGGACGCGCTCCGCCAGACTCGAGCCGATTGAGATGATGCGGCCACCGGTGGAAAGATGCGGGATTGCGGCTTGCGTAAACAGAACCGGACCGCGCACGTTTATGTCCAGTATCTTCTGAAAGTCGGCAAGATCCATGTCCGCGATCAGACCAGCGATGCCGAGGGCTGCACTGTTGATCAGAATATCGAGACCGCCGAGCGCATCGACTGCGTTTTTGACCGCATGCTTGATCGCCTCTGGATCGGCGCTGTCTGCCTGAATGGCAATCCCGCGTCGGCCCACTGCTTCGATCGAAGCCACTACTGCCTCGGCACGTTCGGCCGAGTTCTGGTAAGTGAATGCCACATCCGCGCCGCTCTCCGCCAGCACCAGCGCGATGGCGGCGCCGATGCCGCGTGATCCACCAGTCACCAGCGCACGTTTCCCACTCAAATCTGTCATCGTTCTTCCTTTATGCATCGATCGCTGCATAAGGCTCATATTTGGGTTGCCGGGGTCGGTCAACCACTTTATACAGCGGTCGATGCAGAAAAAGAGTTTCCCAGTGCGCGAGGGCGCGGATTCGAGGCAACGTGTTCTTGGCCGGCCGCGCGAATTCGACCGCGACGTGGCGCTGCACAAAGCCATGCGGTTATTCTGGGTCAGAGGGTATGAAGCCACGTCCATCTCCGATCTGACGGAGACGATGGGTATAGGAACGAAGAGTCTCTATGCCGCTTTCGGCTCGAAGGACGCGCTGTATTCCGAAGCGCTGCATCTTTACTCGACGACCCACGAAGAGTTGGTGCTCGGACGCTTTCGCAAGTGCACGACGGCGCGCGAGGCAGTACTGGCGTTCCTTCAAGACTCGGCGCGTGCAATGACGGGTTCCGATTCCGATCTGCCGCATGGCTGCATGGTGAATCTTGGGTTTGTAGGGAGCGACGGCCACGTCGAACTCAGCGAACTCATGAAGGCGGCCCGCTCCGGAGCTTTCGAAATTCTCAAAGCTCGCTTCGAAAAAGCGGTCGTCGAAGGCGATCTGCCGTCATCTATCGATGTCTCTAAGCTCGCACGGTTTGTCCAAACAGTGCAAAGCGGCATGGCAATCCGAGCGCGCGATGGAGCAGATCGCGCGGATATTGAGGCGGTGGCTGAGTTTGCCATGGCAGGATGGGATGGCATGACTTCAAGGCGGCAACTGGCCGGTTAGGCCTCATCGGCAATCGGGACGCCGCCTTCCCGCTTCCGCGGGCGTGGCGATGAATCCTTGAGTGAATGGACCGGTCCGTCGCGCCAATGGCAGCGTCATCTGATCGGACCAGGGTAGACATCGCGTTCGTCAGGCCGTCCGGGCCGACGTCCCAGTGCCTCGGACGCGATCGCCGCCAGCACGGATCGGCGACGAGAACGCCCCACTCTCGGGCAATGGTAGAGCGCCGTCGCCCTCGGCATGCCGGCGAAGCATGCGCGTCATCTCGTCTCTCGGGACGGGCTGCGAAAACCCATAGCCCTGTCCAAACTGGCAGCCCATCACCCAGAGCTGGCTGGCTTGGACATCGGTCTCGATCCCTTCCGCTATGACACGGATGCCAAGCTTCCGAGCGATGTCAATGATCCCCTCGACGATCACCAAACTGGGATCGTCCGGCCACAGCCGCGCGATGAAAGATCGATCGATCTTGATCATGTCAACCGGCACGGTGATGAGGTGGGTCAGCGAAGCATAGCCCGTACCAAAATCGTCGAGCGCTACACGCAGCCCCTGTGCGCGCAACGCCTTCAGTTCGCGCGCGACCACCTGATCGCGCTGCCCCATATAAACGTTCTCGTCCACTTCGAGGACGACACAATCGAGCGGCACGTTGCGCTCGACGAAACTTCGCTTCAGATGCGCCAGCAGCTTACCGCTATGCAGATCCACGGTCGATATGTTCACGGCAACAAACGGCATTTGAAGGCCTAGATCGATCCATCGCCGCACGTCATCGGCGACGATCGAAAACATGCGCTGCGTCAGGGCGCTCGCGACATGCGCATCCGACGTCGCCTCTACAAATGCCGCCGCCGGCATGATCTCGCCGGTTACCGTCGTCATTCGGCACAGCGCTTCGACCCCAACGATCTCGCGGGTGTCGACTCGGACCACCGGCTGGTAATGCGCATCAATCCGGCCGTCCTTAAGCGCCAACGCGACATCGCGAATGGCGTCGCGGCGGCGCGTGATCCGCGTCCCTATCCCCGGCCAGTAGCGCACGAAGCCGCCGCGGCCGGTCTCCTTGGCATGATACAGCGCGAAATCGGCCGCCTCGTTCACCGCCACTGCGGTCGGCTCGGTTTCACAGAGCACCGCTCCGCCAATTGTCGCCCGCGGGACCACCATGTGTCCCTCGCACGTTGCCGCCACCTCCAGCGCACCGAAGATCCGTTCCGCCGCCCCGTCGAGATCGGACAGAGCGGCTGGCGCCTGAATAAGCACGCCGAACTCATCGCCGCCAAGCCGGAACGTGACATCGGGCGCCATGACGCGCGCGACCCGGCTCGCTGCGGTCTGAATCAAGGCGTCGCCGGCCAGGTGGCCGAAGGTGTCGTTGACGATCTTCAGATTGTCGAGGTCGAGAACGAACAGCCCCCATGATCCCGGTTTGTCACAGGGCACACGGTCTAGCGCTGCATTGAACGCGGCCCGGTTCGGCAGGCCGGTCAGTGCGTCGATATTCGCCCGTCGCTCTTCGTCGATCACACGTTCATGGCGCCGCAAGGCCACGTCGCACAGGTCAAGGCAGATCGCGATAGCTGCCTTCTCTTTCTCATTGGGCGCGCGGCATTCCCGAAAATAGAGCGCCAGGACGCCGATGGGATCGCCGTACCCCGCAGTGATCGGATAGGACCAGCATGCATTAAGGCCGACCGAAAGCGGATGGTGCTTGTACTTCGCCCATCTCGGGTCGCCGGCGATGTCGGTGACACCAACCGGCATGCGCATATAGCCGGCGGTCCCGCATGAGCCGACTTCGGGGCCGATCATGACACCGTCGAGAGCTAAGGCGTATTTCTGCGAAAGGCTCGCGACTGCCAGTGGGTGAAGCAGGCCGGCGCGATCGACACTCATCACGGTGCAGACAACGCCCGGCAACTCTTCTTCGACAGCAAGACAGAGCTCGCGCATGGCCTCACCCAGCGAGGCGCCGTTGGCGACTAATCGAAGTATTCTGTTCTCGACATGCAGCAAAACAACTGGGCCGCCCCATCCCTGACCGCGTCAACCTGAGGACGTCAGCTTCAGCGACTATAATAGTCGCCGCAGGTGAAAGCTCTGTGTGCGCAAATGATAAACTTTGAATTAACCGTCCTTATTGGGGGGAAAGCCTTCCCCTGCGCCCGAGCCCGATGTCTCAGGCGACCCCTTCTGCGGGGAGACCCCGCAACGCCCCCTTTAGAGTGAGAGTGCGCACCGGCTTTGCCGTGACGGGTTGAGGGTTGGAGGAGAGGCCTCCGGCGCCCGTCGCGGAGAACCGCGATGTCCAGAACTACCGCTCGCGCTCGTGCCGGCTCGGACCGGACGAGCCTCTATGACGACATCACCAATAAGATCATCACCGAGCTGGAGGCAGGCCGCGTGCCCTGGGTCCAGCCCTGGGGAACGGCGGGGGCGAAGGCGCCGCTGGCCATGCCGAGAAACGCCGCGACGGGCCGGCAATATTCCGGGATCAATGTGCTGATCCTCTGGGGGAGCGTGATCCAGCACGGCTTCGCCGGGCAGAGCTGGCTTACCTTTCGCCAGGCGCTGGCGCTCGGCGGCAATGTCCGCAAGGGCGAGCACGGCACGACCGTCGTCTACGCCGACCGCTTCGTGCCGGACGATGAGAAGAAGCGCGCCCGCGAGACCGGCGGGGACGCCCAGGCGATCCCGTTCCTGAAGCGGTTCACAGTCTTCAACGCGGCCCAGTGTGAGAACCTGCCCGAAAGCATCGCCGTCGTCGCCCCACCGCCGCTGCCCGGCCTGATCGAACCGCAGGTCGAGGCCCTGATTGCTGCGACCGGTATCGACTTTCGCATCGGGGGCAGCAGCGCCTTCTACGCGCCGGGCCTCGACTATGTGATGGTCCCGCCACCGCAGGCCTATTTCGAGCCGATCAACTGGCACCGGACGGCGCTGCACGAACTCGGCCACGCCAGCGGCCATCACAGCCGGCTGAACCGGGATCTCACGGGCGCCTTCGGCACCAAGAAGTACGCCTTCGAGGAACTGGTGGCCGAGATGAACGCGGCGTTTTGCTGCGCCTCGCTCGGCATCGTCCCGACGGTCCGCCACGCCGACTACATCGGATCCTGGCTCGAGGTGCTGCGCGAGGACAACCGCGCGATCGTCCGTGCCGCATCCCAGGCCAGCAAGGCGGCTGATTTCCTCCTCGGCTTTCTGCCCGGCGCGGCGCCGGCGGCCGACGAGGACGACACCTCCGACGAGCGGAGGGCGGCATGATCCTCCTGACCCCAGAGCTGCGCGAGCGCCTGCTCGCCAACGGCCGCGTGCGCGACGGCGACCATGTGCCTGTCGTCCGCTTTTTCAACCCGCTCGGCATCGGCACCTGGCTGGCGACCGAACTCGACGAGGATGGCGACACCCTGTTCGGCCTTGCCGACCTCGGCGAGCCCGAGCTGGGATCGTTCAGCCTCTCGGAAATGGCGGCCCTGCGCCTACCGTTCGGCATGGGCATCGAGCGCGACATCCTGTTCGAGGGTGCGTTCCCGATCTCCGTCTATGCCGAGGCGGCACGTCAGACCGGCAGCATCACGACCGCTGAACGCGTCCTGCACGCAGCCGCCCGGTCTCGCCGGGAGGACGGATGATGCGCTTCCGCCGCTGGCCCAGACCCACCGCCTATCGGGAGACGTCGCGCAAACGCGCGGCGTTTCTCCGCAAGCAACGCCTCGACCGTGAGGCTCTGCCGCTCTTCGCCGCCCAGATCGGCGCCCGCCAGCATGGCGTCGATGAGGAAATGGCCCGTCGCGCCGAGTGGTGGGACGACTTTGAGCGGGACCGGCGCGATCAGCGCGCCGCCCGCTGGCGGGAGGCTCGGGCGCGCCTGTTCGCGCTCGACGACGCGCTGCGTCACACTGCGCGCGCGCTGTGGCGAACCTGCCCGTATCCGGCCGACCCGGCGAGTTTCGCCGACATGCTCCACCAGATCGCCGTCGGCCGTCTCGATCCGCATCGCCCACCCTGGATCTTTCACCAGAAGACCACGGCCCGCATTACCGCCAATCCCGCCAGCTTCGCCGAGGCCTTTCGCAAGATCGGACGCAGGCCGGTCGGCGGCGGACCGAAGACCGGGACCGACGACGAACTGCTGTTCTGCGGCAACCTCGGCTCCGGCATCCTCTTTCTCACCTCGCGGGTCGTGCGGATCGATCCGGGCATGAGCGGCCACGCCTCACCGACTCGTCGCATGGGCGACATTCATGCCGACCGCGCCGGGCGGTGGATCGACATAGAAGTGAGCGGCGACTGCGCAGATGCGGATCTCGCGCTGATCGAACGCCTCGCCCAGGCGGCCGACACCCGTCCCGTCGTAGTACGCCGCATCGTCCCCCTTGCCAGGACGGCCAGGACAGGAGGTCGATCATGACCGATCGCCTCCAGCCGGCCACAATGGCGGGCCGCCGATCGACGATCCGACAGATCACCGCACCGGCCGATGCAAGCACTGCGTCCACTGGCATGCCCCGGCGGATAGCGAACAGCAGGCTTATGAATATTTCCGGCTTGGGCTGTCGCGCCGACGGGTGAAGCGACCGAGCGGGAGTTGCGACCGCGTCCTGCTCGGCAACAGCGATAGGCCGGCCTTCTCGGCGACCACCGCCGAGTTTGCCTGCCGTAACTTCACGCCCTCGCCGCCGTAGCCACGTTCGCCGGGCGGCGGCTTTGTCACGATCTGGGAGAACGACCCGATCGTCTGGCAAAGTCACGAAGAGAACATCCCCGGTCGCTTCCTGCAGGAGGATCTCGATCTGTAGCCGGCTTTACGGGTTTGCACGGTCGTGCAGAGCCGGATTTCCGGCTTTGCGATCTTATGGTCCGATCCAAGCGCGCCTGGCGCTAAAGACTTTCCTTCATGATCCCGGCCCAGACCGCCAGAATATCGCCCTCGAGCGGGTTGTCTTCGGCCACCACCACGCTGAAGACGCCGAGCGTGCCGGAAAAATCCTCGACATCGAGCACACCGCGCGCCTGGAGCGTCGTCGCCAAAAGTGTCAGCGCCTTTCCGTGGGCGGCGATCAACGCGCGATCCATCGGTCTTGGCGCAGTATAGGGGCGTGAGAACAGGCCCCATCGTTTGCCCAACCGTTCCAGCAAGCCAGCGCCCTGCGGCCAAAGATTTTCGTTCGCTGTCGTCATCAATCGTTCCCGACCGCCGCTGGCCAAGCCGAGACGGTGAACCTGCGTGAATCCAGTTGAGCAACGCGTCCCGAAGCGTTGTTCGTCGACACATCGCGCGCCGAGCGTGGCGTTGAGACC
Organism: Foliimonas ilicis; assembly: GCF_039939195.1. Lineage (NCBI taxonomy): Bacteria > Pseudomonadati > Pseudomonadota > Alphaproteobacteria > Hyphomicrobiales > Phyllobacteriaceae > Foliimonas > Foliimonas ilicis. The sequence continues at coordinate 217,485 of NZ_JBDUUH010000002.1, forward strand.
CGACCCAGCCTTGCCGTGTAGGACGACTATTATAGCCGTCCGATCCCTATGACACAGGAATTCGCGATTGGACATCCTGCGGTGCGCTCGGCGTCCGTTCTGGTGGCGGCGCCGGAAGCAGAGAGGAAGAGGAGGGTCGGGTTTTCGTGACGGGTTGGAGGTTGAGAGAGAGTCTCTCGGCCGCCCGTCATGGAGTATCCCGACATGGCAACCGCCGTTCAGAAGATCGCGTCCCTTGGCGAGCGTCGCGACATCCCCTTCAACAAGCTCATCCTGAGCCAGGCCAACGTCCGCAAGACCAAGGCCGGCGTCTCGATCCCCGAGCTGGCCGAGGACATCGGCCGGCGCGGCCTTCTCCAGAACCTCAATGTCCGCGCCGTGCTCGACGGCGAGGGCGCGGAAACCGGCATCTTCGAGGTCCCGGCCGGCGGCCGCCGGTTCCGGGCGCTGGAATTGCTGGTCAAGGGGAAGCGGCTGACGAAGACAGCGCCAATCCCGTGCAACGTCCGCGACGCGGCCTCCCCCATCCCGGCCGAGGAAGACAGCCTCGCCGAGAACGTCCACCGCGAGGCGCTGCACCCGCTCGATCAGTTCAAGGCGTTCCACGCTCTGATCGAACGCGGCATGGGCGAGGAGGATATCGCCGCCCGCTTCTTCGTCACCCCGGCCGTGGTCCGTCAGCGACTGCGCCTGGCCGCCGTCGCCCCTGCGCTGCTCGACATCTATGCCGAGGACGGCATCGCGCTGGACCAGCTCATGGCCTTCACGGTCTCGCATGATCATGCACGCCAGATGACGGTTTGGGAGACCATCCAGCGCTCCTACAGCCGCCAGCCCTACGAGATCCGGCGCATGCTGACCGAAGGCGCCGTGCGCGCCTCCGATCGCCGCGCGCAGTTCGTCGGCATCGACGCCTATGAGGCTGCCGGCGGCTCCACCCTGCGCGACCTGTTCCAGGACGACGACGGCGGCTGGTTGCAGGACCCGGCTCTGCTCGACAGCCTGGCCACCGCGAAGATCGGCGCGGCCGCCGAGGAGATCGCCGCCGAAGGCTGGCGCTGGATCGCCGCCGGCATCGACTTCCCCTACGGGCACACGTCCGGCCTGCGCCGGATCGCGGGCGAACGGCCCGAACTCACCGCCGACGAGCAGGCCGCTTACGAGGCCCTGACCGAGGAGCTGGATCGGCTCTATGCGGAGCATGACGACGGGGAGGATCTGCCGGAGGCCGTCGATCTGCGGCTCGAGGAGATCGAGACCGCGATCGCCGCGTTCCAAAACCGCCCGACCGTGTACGACCCCGCCGAGATCGCGCGGGCTGGCGCCTTCGTCAGCATCGACAGTTCGGGCCGCCTGATGGTCGAGCGCGGTTATGTCCGTCCCGAGGACGAGGCCCCGATCGAGCCTCAGACCGGCGGCGACGGCGACGGCGAACGCGAAGGGGACGCGCCGAACGCGCAGCCGATGCGGGCCGTCATCACCATCGGCGGCAAGCCCGAGCCGGAGGACGACGAGGACGACGTGGTCAAACCGCTCCCCGAACGGCTGGTCAGCGAGCTGACCGCACACCGCACGCTCGCGCTGCGGGACGCTCTCGCCGGCAATCCGCACATCGCCATCACCGCGCTGCTGCACAAGCTGGTCCTCGACACCTTCCACCGCACCTCGTCCTCGGGCGGTTGCATGGAGGTGTCCGTCCGGCACGTCTTCTTCTCGGTCCAGGCCGCCGACCTGAAGGACAGCACGTCCGCGAAGTCGGTGGCGGATCGGCAGGAAGGCTGGGAGGCCGACATCCCGCAGGACGAGGACGCGCTGTGGGACTGGCTGGTCGATCTCGACGAGACCAGTCGCATGGCGCTGCTGGCGCATTGCGTCTCCTACGGTGTCAACGCGCTCTCGGAGAAGGTCGACCGCTATGGCGGCTCCGGCATCTCGCAGCACGGCCTCGAACGCCGGTTGAAGCAGGCCGATCGCATCGCCCGCGCCGTCGGTCTCGACATGGCGGACGCGGGTTGGCGCCCGACGGTCGATAACTATCTCGGCCGGGTCACGAAGCCCCGCATTCTCGAAGCGGTGCGGGAGGCGAAGGGCGAGGCGTCGGCGCAGCTCATCGATCACCTCAAGAAGGGCGACATGGCCAAGGAGGCCGAGCGGCTGCTGACCGACACCGGCTGGCTGCCCGAGCCGCTGCGGCTTGCTGATCTCGCGGGCGTTCCAGCGCCGGACGTCGAGACGGGCGAAGAGGACGGCGCCGAGCTGCCCGACTTCCTGAGCGGCGATGACGAAGCCGCTTCGGCTGAGGCCGAGGACGACGAACGCCACCTCGTGGCCGCCGAGTGACCGGGTCGCGGGGCGGCTTTGGCCGCTCCGCGCCTCCCTCCAATCGAAGGAGCTTTCCGATGGTGCAATCCACCCCCCCAGCCGTGCGGCGCGTCGTCTTCCAGTACCTCGTGCCCGTCCATGTCGAAGTCGAGGACGGCCTCGTCGCCCGGGTCACCGTCATCGACGAGACGCCGGTACGCGATCCCGTCGTGGTCGAGGGCGAGTCGGCCCATCTGGCCGCGGCCGTCGCGGCCGCCGGCGACGGCCAGGACTGGCCGTCCTGGCAGTTCGGCTACTAGCCCCAACCACTGTTCCACCTTCCCGAGCCCGGCCTCGCGCCGGGCTCTTTTCGTTTCAGGAGCCCGACATGACCGACTATCTCACTCGCTTCTCCTGCTTGCTCGACGTGGGCTCGACCGCCAACGTCGCGCGGGCCTTCGACATCTACACGGCGTTGATGGCCGAGAACGGACGGGAGGATCCGCCAGCCGAGCCATTTCTGCTGGCGCTTACGCCCGAGCATGGCGCGACACGCCTCTGGCTGCGGGACCGCGGCAGCGCCGATCCGCAGTTGCTCATCACCTTCGTGACGCGCTGCGCCGAGACCTTCGCGCTCACCGGCACCTGGGGTTTCCAATGGGCCGGCATCGCCTCGAACCCTGTCGTGAACGGGTTTTCGGGCGGCGCCCATCTACTCGATCTCGCCACCGGCCGCACCCTCGCCTGGGCGAGCACCAGCCGCTGGCTTGCCGAAGGGGGTGTGCGATGATCCCCGATCACGCACGCACCAATTTCCAGACCATGCTTCGCGCGGCGGAAAGCGGCGACCTGGCGCTGATGGAGTGCAGCGATGCCGCGACCGGCGAGCCGCGCTATGTCATCTGCGCAGTCGGGCGCGATGGTGGCGACTATGTGTTCACGCCGTTCGGCCACCTGGCGGACGATAATCCCTACGAGGCCTATCTGCCGCCAGCCGGCCAGACGTGACCGCCCACAGTCTCATAGAGTTGTGCGACGGCGGATCGCGCCTTGGCGACAAATTCCGGATCGTCTTTGGGAACGGCAAAGTCCATGAACGCGTGCTTCGGATAGTAGGCGTTCAAGATCCTTACCGCGTCGCCGAAACCGGCGGGCACATCGTTCAGCCCGGCTTCCTTGGCGCTGCCCAGGCCGCGTTCCAGATCATGGCGAATCTCCCGCCGGCAACGATCGTCGGTCCAACCCTGCACGAGCAGGAAGGCTTTGAGTACGAGCTCGCTGGCGATCGCCAGCGAATAGCAGATTGCCCCGGGGTCGCGGTCGAACGCCGTCATCGCGCCGCGCAGGAACCCTTCGCCGTTGGCATAGAATGCCTCGGCCAGTTCTCGCGATGCGGCATCTGACTCGGCAATTACCAGACCGCGACCTCCCATTGGTCGTTGACCCGCGCGAAGCCGATCGGCCGGTTCTGCGGCGTGGCGTTCGGCTTGGTCGTATCCATCACGAGCTGCGTCATGCAGGTGACACCGGGGCCAACCCCGCCGGGCGAACAATCGCCGAGCTTGAGCGTCGCATTGGCAAGCGACGTGCCGGTGAACAGGCGATGCCGGCGCACGGCCGCAGTCGCCTCCGCCTCGGTCGGCTGCGCCACGCCCGCGACGGCCGCCGCCGACGCCGAGACGGGCGAAATCACAGGACGAAGCACGAAGCCCGATCCGAATCCGACCACCAGGCATCCCGCTGCGATGATGCCGACTGCGCTTCCATTCATGTCTGCCTGCCTCTTCCTTGCCCGCAACGGCGGCCTGGGAGGATGCGAGGCGCCGCAGTTCTTGTTGGGACCTAACTTTAGCGCCGCGATGTCGGCGCTGGAAGTCGAAGCGATCAACTGGGCGCCGCCTGCGCCAGAGTGAGGGGGCGGCCGGGACGGGTTTGAGCCCGTCCGGTCGAGAGAGAGCGCCGGGCCGGCTCGTCCGTCTCCCGCTCTCCGAGGTCTCCTCCATGATCCATTCTGCGCCACGCGCGGCTGCGCCAGCCGCGACGTCTCCGCTCGCCCCTGCCATCCTCGCCGCGGCCGAGCACATCCTTCCCCACCTTGAACGCGGCCGTGCGATCGACGCTGCAACGCTGCGCGCTGCGATGGAGGACGCCTTCGGCGCGTCCGACGCCACCGGCGCATGGGACTGGAAGCTGGCCTATGAGGCCGGCGAAGCCGCGACCGTCCTCTTTCTCCGCAAATACGGAAAGGCGCTTTTCCGCAAAGCCGCATCTCCAACTTCGCGGCTTTCCGCGCTCGAGAAGATCGCGAGCCTTCTTCCGACCCACACGCGCCGCACCGAAGAGAGCCAGTCGCTCCAGCAATTCTCGACGCCGGTCCCGCTTGGCTTCGCCGCGATCACGGCGGCTTCGCTCGCGCCGACTGACCATGTGCTCGAACCTTCGGCCGGCACCGGCCTGTTGGCGATCCTGGCGGAGATCAGCGGAGGCAGTCTCGCTCTCAACGAACTGGCCGACACCCGCGCGGATCTTCTCGGATCCCTCTTTCCGACCATTCCCGTGACGCGCTTCGACGCGGCCCAGATCGACGATCATCTCGATGCTGGCATTGTGCCGAGCGTCATCGTGATGAATCCGCCGTTCTCGGTGATGGCGAACGTGACTGGCCGGATCGCCGACGCCGCCTATCGCCATGTCGTCTCGGCGCTGGCGCGACTGGCGGACGGCGGACGGCTGGTCACAATCACCGGCGCGAACTTCGCGCCGGATGCGCCCGCATGGCGGACCGCGTTCGCTCGCCTGCAGGAACAGGGCCGCGTCGTCTTCACCGCGACGATCGACGGCGCGGTCTACGCCAAGCACGGCACGACCATCGATACGCGGCTGACCGTCATCGACAAAGCGCCGGCCGACGATCCGACGGCATTTCCGGTCTCGCCTGGCGTGGCGCCCGATGCGGCGACGCTTATCGCGTGGATCAGCGAACACGTCCCGGCGCGGCTGGCTATCGATCCGGTTGTCGCCGTCCGCCCCCTGCCGATCTCGGCGACGCCCCGAACCGTGCGCGGCTACGTCGCCCGCGCCGGCACGTCCTTCCCAGCACGCGCGATTACCGAGCCCGAGGGCGTCGAACTCGTCTACGAGACCGTGGATTGGACGCCCGCCGAAGTCGGCCGGATGACCGACGGGATCTATGAAGAATACGGATTGCAGGCGATCCGTATTCCCGGTGCGCAGGCCCATCCCACCAAACTTGTGCAATCTGTGGCGATGGCCTCGGTCGCGCCGCCCAAGCCGAGCTATCGGCCCCGGCTGCCCGTGAACATCGTCACCGATGGCCTTCTCTCGGACGCCCAGCTTGAAACCGTCATCTACGCCGGCGAGGCGCATTCTGACTTCCTCGCCGGTTCATGGACGCTCGATGAGACCTTCGACGTCGTCTCGGCCGCGCCCGACGACGCGCCGAACGCCATCCGCTTCCGCCGGGGCTTCATGCTTGGCGACGGCACCGGCGCCGGTAAGGGCCGACAGTCGGCCGGCATCATCCTCGACAACTGGATGCAGGGTCGTCGCAAGGCGGTGTGGATCTCCAAATCCGACAAGCTGCTGGAGGACGCCCAGCGCGACTGGTCGGCGCTTGGCATGGAGCGGCTGCTGGTCACGCCGCTGTCGCGCTTCTCGCAGGGCAAGGACATCACGCTCTCGGAAGCCGTCCTATTCACCACCTATGCCACGCTACGGTCCGACGACCGGGGCGAAAAGCTTTCCCGCGTCAAGCAGATCGTCGAATGGTTGGGCTCCGATTTCGATGGAGTGATCATCTTCGACGAGAGCCACGCCATGCAGAACGCCGCTGGCGGCAAGGGCGAACGCGGCGATGTCGCCGCCTCGCAGCAGGGCCGCGCGGGCCTACGGCTCCAGCACGCCCTGCCGAATGCGCGCGTCGTCTATGTCTCGGCGACCGGCGCGACCACCGTCCACAATCTCGCCTACGCCCAGCGCCTCGGCCTCTGGGGCGGCGAGGACTTCCCGTTTTCGACCCGCGCCGAATTCGTCGAGGCGATCGAGGATGGCGGCGTCGCGGCGATGGAGGTGCTGGCCCGCGACCTGCGCTCGCTCGGCCTCTACACGGCCCGCTCACTCTCCTACGACGGCGTCGAATACGAACTGGTCGAGCACCAGCTCACCCCCGAGCAGACCGGCATCTACGACGCCTATGCCGGCGCCTTCGCCGTCATTCATAACAATCTCGACGCCGCCATGCAGGCCGCCAATATCACCGGCGACGGCGGCACGCTGAACCGCCAGGCCAAATCCGCCGCCCGCTCGGCCTTCGAATCCGCCAAGCAGCGCTTCTTCGGCCATCTGCTGACCTCGATGAAGACGCCCACCCTGATCCGCTCGATCGAGCAGGACCTAGTCGACGGCCATGCCGCCGTGATCCAGATCGTGTCGACCGGCGAAGCCCTGATGGAGCGCCGTCTCGCGGAGATCCCCACCGAGGAATGGAATGACGTCCGGGTCGACATCACCCCGCGCGAGTATGTCCTGGATTACCTCGCCCATTCCTTCCCGGTGCAGCTTTATGAGCCGTTCACCGACAGCGAGGGCAACCTGTCGTCGCGGCCGGTGTTTCGCGACGGCCAGCCGGTCGAAAGCCGCGACGCCGTTGCCCGTCGTGACCGCCTGATCGAGAGGCTCGCTTCGCTGCCACCCGTCCCCGGCGCGCTCGACCAGATCGTCCAGCGCTTCGGCACCGATGTCGTAGCAGAGGTGACGGGACGTTCGCGCCGCATCGTCCGCAAGTCGGGTGCCGACTCCATGACCAGCACCGGCGGCATCGACCGCCTCGCCGTGGAGAACCGCGCCGCCTCGGCCAATCTGGCCGAGACGCAGGCGTTCATGGATGATCAGAAACGCATTCTGATCTTCTCCGACGCCGGCGGCACCGGGCGCAGCTACCACGCCGATCTGTCGGCGCGGAACCAGCGCCTACGCGTCCACTATCTGCTGGAGCCGGGCTGGAAGGCCGACGCCGCCATTCAGGGCCTGGGCCGCACCAACCGGACCAACCAGGCGCAGCCACCGCTGTTCCGGCCGATCTCGACGGACGTGAAGGCGGAAAAGCGCTTTCTCTCGACCATCGCTCGCCGCCTCGACACGCTGGGCGCGATCACGCGCGGCCAGCGCCAGACGGGCGGTCAAGGCCTGTTCCGGCCCGAGGACAATCTGGAGAGCCACTACGCCCGCGACGCCCTGCGGCAGCTCTACCTGCTGCTGGTGCGCGGCAAGGTCGAGGGGTGCTCACTCCAGATGTTCGAGGATGCCACGGGCCTCTCGCTGATGGATTCCACCGGCATCAAGGATGAGTTGCCGCCCATCACGACGTTCCTGAACCGGTTGCTGGCGCTGACCATCGAGCTTCAGGGTGTCCTGTTCACCGCGTTCGAGCGGCTGCTGAACGCCAAGATCGAAGGCGCAATCGCTTCGGGCAGCTACGACGTCGGGCTGGAGACGCTGCAGGCCGAGAGCTTCATCGTCACCGACCGCCGAACGATCCACGTTCATCCTGGCACCGGGGCCGAGGCTCGGCTGCTGACCATCACCCAGCGCCAGCGAAACCGTCCCGTGACGCTGGCCGAGGCGCTCGACCATCTCGATGACCCGGGCGCGAAGCTGCTGGTCAACGAGCGTTCGGGCCGCGCCGCCGTGCAGATACCAACCACCAGCATCATGCTGGACGATGGCGAGATCGAACGGCGCGTACGGCTGATCCGGCCGATGGAGGCGCACAACATTCCCATCAAGGTGATGGACGAGACCCATTGGGTGCAGGCGGAGCGGATCGCCTTCACAGCGGCATGGGATGCCGAGGCCGCCGAGGTGCCGGAGTATGCCGATAGCACCATCCATGTCGTCAGCGGGCTATTGCTGCCGATCTGGAAGCGGCTTCCGAACGAGTCGACGCGGGTCTATCGACTCCAGACAGACGACGGCGAGCGCATCGTCGGCCGCCGCGTCTCCCCCGCATGGGTGGCCGGCGCGCTCGCGACCGGCACGTCAACCCTGACGCCCGACGACGCCTTCATGGCGCTGATGGACGGGAAGACCATCCTCGACTTGGCCGAGGGTCTTCAGCTTCGCCGCATCCGGGTCATGGGCGCCAACCGCATCGAGCTGTCCGGTTTCACCGACGCCATGCGCGACCGTCTGCGCGCCTACGGCCTCTTTCACGAGATCATCTCGTGGAAGCTGCGGATGTTCGTGCCGACCGATACGACCGGCGCTGCGATCCTGGCCAAGGTCTTGGAGCGCTATCCCGTCGAGCGCATCGGCGAGCGGGAGGCGGCGTGATGGCACGGCAGGACGCCTCCGAACTGGCAATCCGTCTCGGCCGACAGGCCGAGGCGGTGTGCCGCCACTATCTCACCTCCGGCCATCGCGAAGGTCGTTACTGGCTGGTCGGCGATGTGCGCAACACACCGGGCCGCTCGATGTTCGTGCGGCTGAAGGGCGGCGAAACCGGCAGGGGCGCGGCCGGAAAATGGACCGACGCCGCCACCGGCGAGCATGGCGACCTGCTCGACGTCATCCGCGAGAGCTGCGGCCTGGTCGACTTCAAGGACGTCGCCGATGAGGCACGCACCTTCTTGTCGATGCCACATCCCGAACCGGACCGTCCGCATGGTGGCGAGCGCCAGTCACCGGCGCCGACCGGCCCACCCGAAGCGGCACGGCGGCTCTTTGCCATGGCGCAGCCAATTTCGGGCACGCTCGTAAAGACGTATCTCCGCACACGCGGCATTACGGATTTGCAGGGAACCGGAAGCCTTCGCTTTCATCCCCGCTGCTATTACCGGCCTGACGAATATTCCCCCACCGAGACCTGGCCGGCGATGATCGCATCGGTCACCGATCTCGGCGGGCGTCAGACCGGCGCGCATCGCACTTGGCTCGCCCCGGACGGCTCGGACAAGGCTCCGATCGACACACCGAGACGGGCGATGGGCGACCTCCTTGGGCACGCCGTTCGCTTCGGGGTGGCGGGCGAAGTGATGGCGGCGGGCGAAGGTATCGAGACGATGCTGTCGCTCAGGATGGCGCTGCCCACCATGCCGATGGCGGCGGCGCTCTCGGCAGCACATCTCTCGGCCATCCTGTTCCCCGACACGCTGCGCCGGCTCTACATCGCCCGCGACAACGATCCGGCCGGCGACGGTGCGATGACGACCTTGATCGAACGGGCGAACGCGGCCGGGATCGAGGCGGTCGTGGTGTCTCCGAGCCTGGGCGACTTCAACGAAGATCTCCGCCTGGAAGGTCTGGAGAGCCTCCGGGCAGCGGCACGGGTGCAGATCGCGCCACAGGACGTCACACGCTTCATGGCGCTTGCGGCATAGGCCGACAGGAGAATGCAGGCGGCGGAGCGCCGTCGTCGGCATCGCTCGGATGATTCCCATGTCGGAGAGAACCGCGACCCGGCCTTCGAGAGGGCGATCGGCCAGCAAACGGCCCGGACCCGCAATGTCTGCGGCGGACTATTTTCCGGCGCGGCCGAGGGCCGCTTTCCATCGCGAGGCAAAATAGCCCGCCTTCGCCATCCTCCGCTGCGCTCCGGCCCTCCGCTTCGCTGCGGGTGCAGGTCCGAACCGCCCGCCGGCTTTCGTCGCCATGAAGGCCGCGAGGGTCGCGGTCGAACCGACGGAGCATCCCGATGAGCGAGCACGACGACCACGAACCGCACCACGCCTCTTCACCCACCGACCATGTCCTGAGCGAACTCCAGCTTTATGGGTACCGTCCCTTCACGGATGAACCTGATCCACGACCGCTTCCGGAGGGCGACCATGTCGCCGGCGCCATCGCCGACATCTTCGACGCCCTGATCGTCACCCTGGAGGACACCCGCCTCGAGCCCGACCTCGACGATCTCCTCTGGTCGACGGTCAACGTCTTCCACCGAGCCACCGACCGGATCGAGCGCGAGCTGGACGACAATGAGCAGGCGCAGCGTCGCGGCCAGCGCGAACAGGACGGCAGCGAAGTGAAAGCTGTCGAGCTGGAGCGCCTGACGGCTGAAGGGCAGACCATGATCGAGCGCCGCAACGCCTTCGAGCTGATGCGCGACCAGGCCGCCGAACACTATGAGCGCCACACCGGATCGAACTGGCGTCCGCGCAGCGGATCGATGGTCAACCATCGCAACCTCACCTCGGCGATGATCGATAGCCGGGACTTCCTTGCCGCCAAGAAGCGCGCCGACAATCAGGTGCTGCTGCCCGCAGGTCCAAAGATCGCCTTCACTGGCGGGCTCGACTTCAACGATCACCACCTGATCTGGGCCAAGCTCGATCAGGTCCACGCCAAACACCCCGACATGGTGCTGCTGCACGGCAAGTCGCCGAAGGGCGCCGAGAAGATCGCGGCCAAATGGGCCGACACCCGCAAGGTGCCGCAGGTCGGCTTCGCCCCCGACTGGACGAAACACGCCAAGGCCGCACCGTTCAAGCGCAACGATCAGATGCTCGACGTCCTGCCGATCGGGGTCATCGTCTTCCCCGGCACCGGCATCCAGGACAACCTCGCCGACAAGGCCAGGAAGCTCGGCATCCCGCTGTTCGATTTCCGCCCGAAGGGGGGCGGCGCGTGAGCGCCCCTCTCTCACTATCCGGGTCGAAAGAAGAACTGCGACCGATCACACGGCCCTGATGCTAGAAACGCCGACCGCAGATAGGGAGCAGCGACTGTCGATGTTTCTTCGATGCAATTCCACAGACAAAGCTCCCAAGCGAGCCCTAGAATTTCTATTCTTCGTCAGCAACCTGGCGCAGCAAATCACTTAACGCCTCGGACATAAAATCGGCGACGCGTCGAATGCGGGGATTGCTGCGGACCTCCTCATGCATAACCAGCCACACGGGCATAGGCGGCAGGTTTAGGCCGATGTCCACTCGCTCAAGCTCCGGATGACGGGCTGCAAGTAGTGACTGTGCGAAACCGATGCCGTTTCCGGCCAGCAGCAGGTTCCAGTAAACCATCTGATCATCGCAACGAATAGAGAACGCCTCGCGATCCAGCTCGAGCCCGTGGGCGTCATACGCTTTGATAACCGCCTCGCTGCGGTCGAAACCGAGAACCTCATGCTTCAACAAGTCGCCTATCGTCCGGGGCCGACCCCGACGGTCTAGATAAACTCGGGAGCCGAACAGGCCGAGCGGCGCCTTTCCCAACTTGCGCGCCACAAGGGCGCCCTGTGTGGGATCGACCATACGGATAGCAATATCGGCATCCCGGCGAAGCAGGTTTTGCGTGAGATCCGAGGCGACGATCTCGATCTGGATGCTCGGCTCGGCTTCTCGAAAAGCTACGAGGATCGACGGCAACAACAGGTTCGCTACGATCACAGACGCCGTTATTCGCACGGTGCCAGTCAATTGCTGGGATCGCCCCCTTGCTTTGAGCGCGAGAGCTTGGGCCGCCGCGCCCATGGCGCGGGCGTCGTCTATCAACCCCAGTGCAGCTTCGGTGGGATCGAGCCCACGCACCGAGCGGGTAAACAGCGTGACGCCAAGCGCTGCTTCCAGTTCGCGAATGTGGCGACTTAGGGTCGGCTGCGACGTTGCGCTGCGCGTCGCGGCTCCCGACAGCGAACCATTCTCGACCACCGCGAGGAAGGAGCGGAGTAAGGTCCAATCGATACTATTCATATTTGAAAGTCATACATCCGATTTTGCTATATATCTATGCAAAGATGCGTCGGTTAAGGTTCGGACATCGATGAAAGAGATGTCAAATGTCCGGATATGTCACTGGAACGCCCAAGCTTCTCCTGCGCTTGGAGGGGCTATGCGTGCTCGCCGTTGCTACGGCGGCCTATCAACAGCAAAGCCTTAGCTGGTGGGTATTCGCTGTCCTCTTCCTGGCACCTGACCTATCCATGTCAGGCTACCTAGCAGGCCGAAAGGTGGGAGCGGCAGTATACAACGCCGGCCATTCGTATGCTTTGCCGCTCGCGTGCATCGCATGGGGCGCGTCCGAGCCACGGCAGATGGTGCTGGCAGTGGGTCTGATCTGGGCTGCGCACATCGGATTTGACCGTGCCCTCGGGTACGGCCTGAAATACAGTAGTGGCTTCGGCGTCAGTCATCTCGGGTTGATAGGAACAGCCAAACGTGAGCGCGGCAGCGAGCGGTGATTGCTCGAAGCAAAAGGCGCAACCGTCGGACCTGATCTCACAGAGAATGCTCAAGATCTCCGGTTCGAAGAACCGCGATTGTGACCGCATGCACCACGTCCGATCCGACCAACCCCGGTTCGGCGGCGGCTTTCCCTCCAGAAGATGCGGGTCATTGCGGGAGCCGAAGGCCCGACACAAGGAGAGCTACCATCTGGCTGGCGTGATCCGGCCGGCCATCGTAGGTTGACATGCACAATGTCGATACAGCGGAGAATATCTCCGCCGCATCCATATCGGGCCTCGCTTCTCCCGACGCTACCGCCGCCTCGTACAATGTACGAGCGGCGGGACGCAGCCGTTGATCGAAGCGCGCCGCCATGCCGACATAGACCGGATCGTCCGAACTCATCGCCTTGGCCAGACCGCGCTTGGTGGCGATAAGCTGGACATAGAGCTGCATCCATTTCGCCAGCGCTTCGAACGGCGGATTGTCCCAGGCAAGCGTTGTCGCGGCCTCTGCGCAGGCGTCCATCTCGCTCTGGAAGACGGCGCCGACGAGGTCGGCCCGGCGGGGAAAACGGCGATAGAGCGTGCCCATGCCGACGCCCGCCCGGTCGGCGATCTCCCGGGTCGTGGCATCGACACCCTTCGTGACAAACAGTTCGCGTGCCGCCGCGATTAGCGCATCAACACTCCGCTGCGCATCGGCACGAAGGCGCCGCTCGCCGCATGCCTCCTCCGACATAGAGGGACGCTGGTCATCTGATCGGGCGCTCAACACGAATCTCGCTTGCTAAAAGGAGCATTGCTCCGTATTAAGAAACGGAGCGTTGCTCCTTTTGATTTAGCCGAATGCTGCAGCGCTTACAACAATCCACCAGGAGATTCTTATGCAGGACACGCCCGTCGCGCTGGTCACAGGCGCCAACCAAGGCATCGGTCTACAGATCGCCAAAGAGCTGACCGCCAATGGCCTCACGGTCCTATTGGGGTCGCGCAACCTTGAGCGCAGCGAAGCTGCTGCCCGGGAGGTGGGAACGACCGCCGTCGCGATCCAACTGGATGTCACTGACCAGGCCTCGATCACGGCGGCCGCAGAGCGGGTCAGGGAGGAGTTCGGCCGCCTGGACGTGCTGATCAACAATGCCGCCATCGCGTCCGCGAGCGATGGCCCGCAAACGTCCGATGAGCTTGCCAATGCCGGTCGCCCCAGCGTCATCCCCCTCGATGAAATGCGCACCATCTGGGACACCAACGTGTTCGGCGTGCTGGCCGTCTATCAGGCCATGCTGCCGATCCTGCGCGACACGCCGAACGCGCGTATCATCAATATCTCTAGCGGCGCCGGGTCGCTGACGCTGAATTCCGATCCGGACTTCCCCTTGAGACCTCTCTTCGACGCGGGCTACGCGGCCTCGAAGGCCGCGCTTAACGGCCTGACGCTCGCGATGGCGATCGAATTAGATGCCGAGGGCATCAAGGTAAATGCCGTCTCCCCTGGCTACACCAAGACCAGGCTCACCGGATTTGCAGGCACGGAGACAGTTGAAGAAGGCGCTGCCGAAGCCGTGCGCGTCGCGCTACTTGGTCCAGAGGCGCCGACCGGGACGTTTACCCATGCCACGATGGGCGCCCTTCCTTGGTGACCTGAAACACCGCTGACTTTTACCTATCGGCAATTGATGTATCGGACTGTCAATCGAGCCATCGCCGCTCATGGCGGAAACCATCTCCCGCTTCCATTGCGCTGATCCTTGGTCCAGCCGCTGGCCTGACGCCATCAACCCATAAAGGGTCGGCTATGCGAGCATGCCGCCGCTCCAGCTTCGCCTGCGCGGTGATTGCGGCCATCGGCCGGACATATCGGGCGCCTGTCGCGCGGGAGATGGTCTCCCGCCTCCGAGACAGGAGCCGGTCAGATGTCCCTCAATCAAGCTCACGCCTTCGCCTTCAGCCTCGCCACCACCCTTATGGTCTCGATCGTCATCTTCCAGGCAGGCGACGGCACCATGGGCGTCATGCCGGCCGGCGAATATGACGGCGAGGTCGCCGCCATCGTTCACGAGGTCGATCCCTTCGCCCGCTGATCGCGGGCAATTTCACAGGGCCGTAAGCGGAAGTCCCATGGGATTTCCGCGCCCGTCCAGCCTTCTATTCGGCTACACTGGCAACGCGCCGTGGTGGTGGTGGAGGCGCGACCGTCAGACCTTTATCTCACGGAGAACACCACCATGATCTTCATCGGCATCCTCTCCAGCATCGCAGCAATCGGCGTTTTGTGCTGGCTGCTGTTCACATTGGCCGTCTTCGCGCTCCCGTTCTTCGCCGGCGTCAGCGCCGCGACGTGGGCCTATCAGACCGGCGCCGGCTGGCTCGGCGCGATCCTCATCGGCTTTGTCACCGCCGCACTGACGCTCGGCCTCGGGCAATTCCTACTCGCCTTCATCCGTCCGCTCTGGATACGGCTCGCGATCGCACTCGCCTTCGTCGCGCCTGCGGCGCTCGCCGGCTACCATGCGACACATGGCATCGTGAAACACACCATGCCCTCCGACACCTGGCAGATCATCTTTTCCGTCATCGGCGCAATCGCCGTTGGCATCACGGCGCTGATCCGGGTGACGGCGATGGCCGCGCCCCGGCCGACCGGGCAAAACGTCGCGCGCGCCTAACATCGTTGCCGGCGGCGGGCAGTACGGTAGCTTGAGCTTGATGTCACCTAGCGCGCTCCTCGTCGTCAGGATGGCTTGCAATCGCGTTGATCGGATCGACGGCTAATCCCAGCCGACGCGTCACTCCCTCGGTGACGGCGCTGGCGTCAATGCCGTGACAACGCGCCCGACGGTGCGAGTGTCGAGAGGGGCGATCTCGCGGGCGACGGGCAGGAAGCGACGGTACGTAGCGTCAGACGGAGCGGGTTCGAACCGCGGTGTCCGGGGTGGTCACGGTCATATCGGTCCTGGGTGGCCGCCACGTTCTCCTGTGATGCGTCTCTGTCAGGTCGACCGCTCCAAAACGGCCTCTTCAATGGGCTGATCTGGCCGAAGGTCGGCTGCGCCTCGATCGCCTATGCCGCAACAGCGGCGTCGGAACTTTCTTCCCCTGCCGGCTACGCCGTCATTCCTCGCGCGCCAAGAAAGCCCCTCCTTTGCTGTCAGGCCCCTGCGGGGTGCGCCGTCAATCGCCTCCGGCCTGTCGATCGCCATCGAGGCCGCAATGGTGCGGGCTCGGAACAGAGTTCAAGGAGAACTACCATGGCGACCATCGGCACCTTCAAGAAGACCGGCAACAACGAGTTCACCGGCGAAATCGTCACCCTCAGTGTCCAGACCAAGAACGTCCGCATCGTCCCCGAGGCCCGCGCTACCGGCGAGAACGCCCCCAGCCACCGCCTGTTCGTCGGCCGCGCCGAAATCGGCGCCGCCTGGTCCAAGACCTCCAACGAGGGCCGCGCCTACCTGGGCCTGAAGCTCGACGATCCCAGCTTCAACGCCCCGATCTACGCCAACCTCTTCGACGACGAGGAAGGCGAAGGCTACAGCCTCATCTGGTCCCGCCCCAACCGCCGCAACGGCGATTAAGGCCAGCGCGACGCCCCGTCCGGACAATCCGGGCGGGGCCAATCGCTTTGAGAGCGACCGAATCAGTTGGCACCCCCTGAGTGCCCAGCCATCCCGCCAAGCCAGTATGAGGTAGCATCCTCGCCAAAGAGCGACTATTATAGTCGTAGTTCTAGCATGTGCGTAGGTCTGAGTGGGAGGTGATCATGCATGATCACCGCCCGACAATCGCGGGCCGCACGCGCGTTGCTGGGTTGGACACAGGAGACGCTCGCTGACAAGGCCCGAGTATCATTGACCGCGCTTAAGCGCCTCGAGTCCGAAAACGGGCTCGCGGTATACGAGGCGACGCGCGATGAGGTTCGACGGGCATTTGAGGCAAGCGGCATCGTTCTCCTGAACTCCGACCGGGGCGAAGGAGTGATGATCGTTCGTGCAAAGCAACCGAAAGCATAGCAGACAGCCCGCCTTCCGGCCCGGCACTCTTCACATTGCGATCATTTCGGGATTGGTTAACAAATCCCTCCGAAATGGATATCATCGGTGCTGGGGGTCTCGGTGACACAAGTGACGTTTAAGGACGAACCACCTCAGAGTGCTGCGCTCACGACCTATGATCGTGAGCATCTGAAGACCTATCTGCGACTGCTCGATGCCGACGCAGAGGGCTGCCCTTGGGAAGAAATAGTTCATGTGGTTTTCGGCCTGGATGCCGAGAAGGAGCCAGATCGCGCGGGGCGTGTATACGCGACGCATCTGGCCCGCGCCAAATGGATGACCGAAAACGGCCTGCGCCACCTGATCCGGTCAAGCTACCACTGACGGACACGAGTGATGCGTGGGCCGCATCACGTGGCGCCAACTTCGAACTTCCCAACGTACACACAACTTGGAATCGTGAGCGCCGTATTGCTCGCCATAACGCAAGCAAACGGGAGGATGTCATGCCAGAGGAAGGTAGTTGGCGGACGAGTTCCGCCTACGATTATGTTGACAGCTTGAATACGTCTGATCTCGCTTGGGAATTTCTGCGGCGAAATCCCGACTATCGTCGGGAATTCACCCAATTACAAAATGGCGAGCAAGCTGACGCCGACAAAATCCTTGCTCTGCTGGAACACTGGGGGTTGTCTTTTCGCTATCGACCCAGCACTCAATGCCTTGGCGACACCGATCTCCTGGACCCCAATCGCCGACCCGTCCAAAATTATTCTCAGCCAGTTCCCGGCCGCGCCTGCAGACGGACTTTCTAGCAGCGCCGTCCATGCGGTTGCCATTTCCACGGCATTGGATGGCACTCTCCGCCTTCGATTTGGTGAGCACTCGTTCGATGTGCAGATCATCGGAGACGGCCGAGCTTCGCCATTAGCCGCAGTAGTGCTGCTGAATGAAGATACGCACGATCGACTCCACGCCCTCGACCGGTTCTGGCGATCTGTAAGCAGCAACGGCGGTCCGCCCGACGGGCGCATCACGCCCCAGCGACGTTTGCGGCTCCGCATGATGTTGCAGGCGCTTGATGGCCGCGACGAGGGCGCGACCTACCGCTCGATCGCAGAGGCGCTCTTCCCTCGCCATACGCTTCATGCCGGATCATGGGCGGTCAATTCCATTCGCGAAACGACGATCCGCCTCGTTCGTGACGGCGTCAAACTGGTCCGCGGGGGTTACCGCGATTTGCTTCGCTACTCCCGCCGATCCTAGCCGCTTACACGCCACCGCAGCGTGTCGATTTTACGCGGCTACCTTCGACATGGAGAGACGGGCTGTCTGAAGCCACCGTGCTCTGACACCGCCGATTGCCACCGGCGGCGTCCGATCACCGCACGGAGGTTTCGATCATGGCCGCACAACAGGCGGGCTTGCCGCCACGCTTTCTTCGCACACCAGAAGCCGCCCGCTTTCTCGGGCTCTCCGGTCGGACCCTTGAAAAGCACCGCACCTATGGGACCGGCCCGGCCTTCCTCAAGCTCGGCGGGCGAGTCGTGTACGCCTTGGAAGAATTACAGCGCTGGGCGGAGCGCGGGGCAAAGACGTCGACGTCTGATCCCGGGCATGGCGGGTTGTCTGCCGCGAAGCCGCAGGCCGGCCGCCTAGGCGGCATGGCCGGCTCCCGCTGAGCCGCTTTGCCATGTTGTCCCGGCACCATCCGCACGATGAGCGAGCGCAGCTCGATCTGTTCCGGGCACTCCCCGGCGATCTCGCGCCGCGCGACGCGCAGGACCTCATGGCCTATCCATTCTTCTCGCTTGCCAAGTCGAAGCGCCTGGCGCCGATCGACTTCAAGGCAGGCTCGGTGAAGATCCGTGTCGAAGCCGTGCCCGAGCACGGCATGGCAACGATCTGGGACGCCGATGTTCTGATCTGGGCGGCCTCGCAAATCGTCGAGGCCCGTGACGTCGGCCTGCGCCCGTCACGCCTGATGGCGACCACGCCTTACGAGATACTGAACTTCATTGGACGCGGTGTCTCGCTGCGCGATTACGACCGACTGAAGGCCGCGCTCGACCGCCTCCAGTCCACCACCATAGCGACATCCATTCGCCAGCCGACCGAGCGGCGGATGCACCGCTTTTCCTGGATCAACGAGTGGAAGGAACGCGCCGATCACCGCGGCCGCCCGCTCGGGCTCGAACTGATCGTACCCGACTGGTTCTACGCGGCTGTCCTCGATGATGCTCTCGTCCTCACGATCGACCGCAACTATTTCAGGCTGACCGGCGGTCTGGAGCGCTGGCTCTACCGCCTCGTGCGCAAGCATGGCGGCAAGCAGGAATACGGCTGGAGCTTCGACTTTCCGCATCTGCACGCGAAGTCCGGCAGTCTCTCGCCGCTCAAGCATTTCGCCTACGACCTGCGCGACATCGTCCGCCGCCAGCCGCTGCCTGGCTATCGGCTGACCATCGAGCAGTGCTTCGGCGGCCCCGAAATTCTGTCCTTCGTACCCACCGATCCCGACGCGCTCGGCATCCCGCGCCGCCGTCGCCGCTCGACAACTCGACCTGGGGATAAGCTGTGAATCATCTCGTGCTATCAGGGACCGGCGCTATCGTGCCATCGGGGACCGGACTCTCGTGCTATCGGGGACCGGAATCGTCGATTCATCGCGCTGAATCAGCAGCTTGCGAGCCCCGTAACTTATCTAACCTAGATTCCTACGGAATCTTTCTAACGCAAACGCGTTTTTCGACCGCTGTGGACGAGTCCCCGATCGCCGGGAGACCGTCATGATCGTCGCGTTCCTCAACCAGAAGGGTGGCGTCGGCAAAACGACGTTGGCGCTGCACCTCGCCGGCGAATGGGCACGGGACGGCAAGCGCGTCACGCTGATCGACGCCGATCCGCAAGGCTCGGCGCTGGACTGGTCACAGCAGCGCAGCCGGGAGGGATTGGAGCGGCTCTTCGGTGTTGTCGGCTTGGCGCGCGACACGCTCCACCGCGAAGCGCCGGAGCTGGCGCGCGACGTCGATCATGTCGTCATCGACGGACCGCCGCGTGTCGCCGGTCTGATGCGTTCGGCGCTGCTCGCCGCCGATCTTGTACTGATCCCGGTGCAGCCGTCGCCGCTCGACGGCTGGGCGTCGGCCGAGATGCTGACGCTGCTCAGCGAAGCGCGGATCTATCGACCGGACCTCAAGGCGCGGTTCGTACTGAACCGCTGTGCCGCCCGCACGATCCTCGCCCGAGAAACCGCCGAGACGCTCGCGGAGCATGATCCCCCGCCGCTCCTGACCACCATCGGCCAGCGCATCGCTTTTGCTGATGTCGTGCAGACGGGACGGCTCGCGGCCGAGCAAGACGAGACATCGCCCGCCGCACGCGAGATCGCGGCCTTGGCCGCCGAGATCGACCGGCTTCGCGTCGGGAGGATCGCGCCATGACAATCCTCACCGGCGACTGCCGCGTCGTCATGCCAGCGCACGCGCCGTTCGATCTGATTCTCGCCGATCCTCCCTATGGCGATACCTCCCTTGCCTGGGACCGCCGTGTCGACGGTTGGCTGCCGCTCGCGCGCGCTGCGCTCGCACCGAGCGGATCGCTGTGGGTCTTTGGCTCGCTGCGTTGCTTCATGGCCACCGCCGATCAGTTTGCCGAAGCAGGGCTTCGCCTCGCGCAGGACGTTATCTGGGAGAAGCAGAACGGTAGCAGCTTCCACGCCGACCGCTTCAAGCGAGTTCACGAGCTGGCTGGCCAGTTCTACCCGACCGGAGTCGCATGGCGTGACATCTACAATGCCGTCCAGACGACGCCTGACGCCACGACACGCACCGTGCGGCGCAAGCAGCGTCCACCCCACACCGGCCATATCGACGCCGGCTCCTATGTCAGCGAAGACGGCGGACCGCGCCTCATGCGCTCGGTCATCTATGCCCGCAACGCGCACGGCCATGCCATCCACCCGACCGAGAAACCCAGCGGCCTCCTTGAAATCCTGATCCGCACGAGCTGCCCCAAGGGAGGCCTGGTCGGCGATTGGTTCGCCGGATCGGGTGCGGCCGGCGAAGCCTGCCGGCTTTCCGGCCGGCGCTATCTCGGCTGCGAGATCGACGCCGACATGGCGGAGCGCGCCCGCGTCCGCGTCAGCGGCGTGCTGCCCTTCATCGACGGAGCGGCCCAATGAGTGGGCGCGAGACAAAGCGCAGCTTCGCGTCCCGACCGGCCGATCCGGAAAGCTGGATCAAGGCGCCGGACCGTCCATCGCCGCGCACAGACCCCGCCGCCGAATTCACCGCCAGGCTGACGATCGACGTCACCGCCGACATGCGAGGCCGGATCAAGATTGCCGCCTTCCAGCGCGGACAGACGGTCGCCGACATGCTGCGCGCCCTGTTCGAGCGCGAGTTCCCCACCAGCGAAGGAGAGCCGCGATGATCGGTGTCGCCGACACGTCGCTGCGCAGCGGCTTGCCGCACGCGCCTGCGGCAGATGCACTGACCCATGTCGAGTTGACGTGGGTCGAGAAGAAGATCGAATTCTGGATCAGGTTCGGTCGCGAGACGGCCGAACAGATCCTCGACCGACGTCGGCGCGTCGTGTCGTTCGCGCCTGACAGCGTCTTCGCCTTCGTTCGCTGGACCTCCAACGACTACGGCACCGCACTTTCGCGCCTCGACATCGTGCGCGCCGTCAGTGCGGGCGAGTGCTTCCAGACCCTGCCATTCGTGCGCCCCGGCGGCGACATCCTGTTGCGCGCCGATGGCTGGCCGAAGGTCGAGCGCGTCCTCCAGCTCATCGATGCCATCGAGGCGCGGGGCATCGGTGCGATCGACGTTTCGCCTGATCACTGGCGCCACGTCCACAACCGTCTGACGGCCGGTGAAGCACCCCGCGCCTACGACGCGCAGCAGCATCGCGCCTTCCTCCTGCGCCGGAGGATCATGCCATGAGCCGCTTTGGATACGTCATGACGACGTACTTCGCGGTGATGCTGATGGGCGTCCTCTCGATCGTTTCCTTCGCGCCGAAGCTGATCTGGAATGCCTCCGCGAGCACGCCGATCGGCCTCTATGCGATCAGCGCCAGCGACGGATTGGAAGCGTCCGACCTCGTGGCCGTAGCGGCGCCCGAGCCGATCGCCACGTTCCTTGCCGATGGCGGATATCTGCCACGTGGCGTGCCGCTGCTGAAGCGGGTCGCGGGTCTGCCCGGTCAACGGGTTTGCCGCTCGGGCCACACGATCACCGTCGACGGCCAGGCCATCGGCGATGCGCTCGACCGTGATCGCCGGGGCCGCGAACTGCCGATTTGGCGGGGATGCCGCCTCATCGCCGACGACGAGCTGTTCCTTATGAACTGGCAGGTCCGCGACAGCCTCGACGGCCGTTACTTCGGCCCGCTCCCCGCCACCTCGGTCATCGGCCGGGCCACCCCCCTCTACACCGACGAGGACGGTGATGACCGCTTCGTCTGGCGCGCGCCGACGCGGTGACGTCACGCCCATGACCCCTTCCACCGCACAGCCAAGGAGAAACCCATGTCCGTTATCGGTCAATTCACGCGCGAGAATGACGGCTTCATCGGCCATCTGATGACGCTGTCATTGCACCAGGACATCGTCATCGTTCCGGCCGAACCGTCCGATGCCGAGAACGCGCCGGACTTCCGTGTCCATGTTCTCGACAGCATGAACAACGAAACCGGCGCGGAGATCGGTGCGGGCTGGAAGCGCACCGGCGAGAAGGCCGGCGACTACGTTTCGCTGCAGATCGACGATCCGACCTTCGGTCATCCGATCCGCGCCAACCTCTTTCAGTCGGCCGACGACAAGGCCGCCTGGGGCTTGCACTGGAACCGCCCGCCCAAGCGCGCAGAGCGGGACTGAACGATGTCGGTCCCGCGCCATCAAGCTGGTGCCCGGCGGTCGAAAACCGCCCGGCACACAGCCGCCCTTCTCCTTTCCGGCCTTCTGCTGTCCGCGCCGCTTTCCGTCACCGCGAATGCGCAGACGGTGTCGGCCGAGCGCCCCTCTCGCGTCGATCCTTACG
Source organism: Foliimonas ilicis (assembly GCF_039939195.1). Classification (NCBI taxonomy): domain Bacteria; kingdom Pseudomonadati; phylum Pseudomonadota; class Alphaproteobacteria; order Hyphomicrobiales; family Phyllobacteriaceae; genus Foliimonas; species Foliimonas ilicis. The sequence goes on from NZ_JBDUUH010000002.1 coordinate 240,005, forward strand.
CCGCGTTCATCACCGAGGCCGCACAACGGTTCGGCGTTCCCGAGCACTGGATTCGCGCCGTCATGCGCGTCGAAAGCGCTGGCGACGTGCGAGCGATCTCGTCAGCAGGCGCGATGGGACTGATGCAGATCATGCCCGCCACATGGACCGATCTGCGCGCCCGTCACCGGCTCGGCGCGAATCCCTACGATCCACGCGACAACATTCTGGCGGGCGCGGCTTATCTCCGCGAGATGCACGACCGCTACGGATCGCCGGGGTTTCTCGCAGCCTATAATGCGGGTCCCGGCCGCTACGAAGAGTATCTTGCTGGCCGACCTTTACCGGCCGAAACGCGCGCCTATGTCGCTGCGCTCGCGCCTGTTATCGGCGGCGGAGATGCCCTCGCTCCCGTCACGGTCGCGGCGGCCGATCCCAACGCCTGGGCACGCTCGCCCCTCTTCATCGTGCAGTCCGAGCGCGCCGCGACCGCTGTTTTTACGGCCAGCAATCGCGCTTCGAACGAGACTTCGGTTGCATCTTCGGTGCGCGATGCTCCGGCCATCGCTCCGCAATCCGGAGGCCTGTTTGTCGCCCGAAACAGCGATGGGGGGCCGCGATGACGGTGTTCGCAGCATTTCGTGGAATGGCGTACTTTGGCGGAAGATGGGCGGTCCGAGGAGGAGGAGCAGGCAACACAACCGCACGATGGCGAGATAAAAGCGCGCGAGGTGCGGCTTGGTGCGGTCGTGTGTTTTCAGAGACTTATGGCGCATCTGCGCGAGGTGCGCCTGATCGGCGCAGCCTGCGCAACCGTCATTTCGCCAAGGATTACCGCGCGATTGCGCGATGTGCGGGACCTCGGCCATGAGCGGCGAGGACGATTTCCGCATCCGGCCAGGCCGCATCCGCTCGACCCGTGCACAACAGGCGCGGCCCTTCATCGCCCAAGCGCTGGCCGCCGCCCAGCGCGCCGGCGGCAGCGTCTCGCGGTCCGGCAAGATCAGCCCGGGCAACCGCTCACGGTTCGGGCGCGGCCAGCGCGCGACCGTGCAGGCCAATCGGCTGCTCACCAGCCGATCGCGCAACACGGTCATCAAGACGCGCGTCGTCCGGCACACCGCTCGCGCCGCGCCGCTGTCCGCTCACCTCAGCTATCTCCGGCGCGAGGGTGTCACCCGGGATGGGGAGAAGGCAAAGCTGTTCGGCCCTGAGACCGAGGACGCCGACCCCAAAGCCTTCGCCGAGCGGACCCAGGACGACCGCCACCATTTTCGGTTCATCGTCTCGCCCGAGGACGCGACCGAGATGTCCGACCTCAAGACCTTTGCCCGCGACCTGATGGGGCAAATGGAAAGGGACCTCGGCACGAAGCTCGACTGGGTCGGGGTCGATCACTGGAACACGGATAATCCGCACGTCCATATCATCCTTCGCGGTCGCACCGATGACGGCCAGGACCTCGTCATCTCGCGCGACTACATCAAGGAAGGCATGCGCGCCCGCGCGCAGGATCTTGTTACCCAGGAGTTGGGACCGCGCACCGATCACGAAATCCGCCGCAATCTCGAACGGCAGATCGACGCGGAGCGCTGGACCAACCTTGACCGGCAGCTTGCCCGAGACAGCTACCGCACCGGTGTCGTCGATCTGGCGCCGCACCCTGACCGCCAGCCCGACGAATTCCACGCGATGAAGGTCGGCCGCCTGCGCAAGCTGGAGACGCTCGGACTTGCGGATCAGATCGGCCCCGGCCAATGGGTCGTATCGGAGAATGCCGAAGCGACGCTGCGCGAACTGGGCGAGCGCGGCGACATCATCAAACGCATTCATCGCGGCCTGACGGAACGCGGTATCGAGCGCGGCGCCGCCAGCTATGTGCTCGCCGGCGAGAGCCTCAACGATCCTGTCGTCGGCCGGCTGGTCGATCGTGGTCTCGACGATGAACTGAAGGGCACGGCGTATGCCGTGGTCGACGGCACGGACGGACGAACCCATCACATCAAGCTGCCCGACCTCGACGCGGCCGGCGACAGCGCGCCGGGCTCGATCGTGGAGCTGCGCAAATTCGACGACGCGCAGGGACGCAGACGGGTCGCGCTCGCCGTCCGCTCCGATCTCGACATCTCCGCCCAAGTCAACGCGACCGGCGCAACCTGGCTCGATCGGCAGGCAATCGCCCGCGATCCGGTCGCACTCGGCGGTGGCGGCTTCGGCGCGGAGGTTCGCCAGGCGATGGATCGGCGGGCCCAACACCTCATCACTCAGGGGCTCGCCGAGCGGCAGACCCGCGGCGTCAGCTTCTCGCCGGGGCTGATCGACACGCTACGGCAGCGCGAGGTCGACGCCCTTGGCGAGAAGCTCGCGGCCGAGACCGGCCGACAATTCTCGAAGGCCGCAACGGGCGAGTATGTGGCGGGCACCTACCGGCAGCGCTTCGCGCTCGCGTCCGGCCGCTTCGCCATGATCGACGACGGCCTCGGATTCCAGCTCGTGCCCTGGTCGCCATCCCTTGAACGCCAGCTCGGTCAGCACGTCTCCGGCGTGTCGCGCGGCGCGGGCGGCGTCGACTGGAGCTTCGGCCGCAACCGCGGGCTCGGCATGTAGCCCAATCAAGAAAAAAGGAGTGCCCGCCATGTCGGCGACCAAAATCCTCTGGGGCCAGATTCTCACCGTCTTCCTGATCGTCGTCATGACAACCTGGGCGGCGACGCAGTGGACAGCCTATCGGCTCGGCTTCCAGCCGCAGCTCGGCCTCCCTTGGTTCGAGCTGGCCGGCTGGCCCATCTACTATCCGCCCGCCTTCTTCTGGTGGTGGTACTTCTACGATGCCTATGCTCCGCCGATCTTCGTCGAGGGCGCCTATATCGCCGCGTCCGGCGGCTTCATCTCCATTGCCGTCGCGATCGGCATGTCCGTCTGGCGGGCGCGCGAAGCCAAGAACGCCGAGACCTTCGGCTCCGCCCGATGGGCCGCTGCTCGCGAAGTGAGTGCCGCGGGCCTGCTGGGCGCGGATGGCGTCATCCTGGGCAAGTTCGAGCGCGACTATCTCCGCCATGACGGTCCCGAGCATGTGTTGTGCTTTGCGCCAACTCGGTCCGGCAAGGGTGTCGGCCTGGTCGTGCCGTCACTGCTGACCTGGCCGGGCTCGGCCATCGTCCACGACATCAAGGGGGAGAACTGGACGCTGACGGCGGGCTTTCGATCCCGGCATGGCCGCGTGCTGCTGTTCGATCCGACCAACGCGAAGTCGGCCGCCTACAATCCGCTGCTCGAGGTCCGCCGCGGCGAGTGGGAGGTCCGCGACGTCCAGAACATCGCCGACATTTTGGTCGACCCGGAAGGCTCGCTCGAGAAAAGGAACCACTGGGAAAAAACCAGCCACGCGCTGCTGGTCGGAGCCATCCTGCACGTCCTTTACGCCGAGGCCGACAAGACCCTGGCGGGCGTCGCCGCCTTCCTCTCCGATCCGAAGCGGCCGATTGATTCCACGCTCGCCGCCATGATGAGGACGGCGCATCTCGGCGAGGCCGGACCGCATCCAGTGATTGCTAGTGCGGCCCGCGAGCTGCTGAACAAATCCGACAACGAGCGCTCGGGCGTGCTGTCAACCGCCATGTCATTCCTCGGCCTCTATCGCGATCCCGTCGTCGCCGAGGTCACGCGCCGCTGCGACTGGCGCATCACCGACATTGTCGGCGGCAAGCATCCGACGACGCTCTATCTCGTCGTGCCGCCATCGGACATCAACCGCACCAAGCCACTGATCCGTCTGATCCTCAATCAGATCGGTCGACGGCTCACGGAGGATCTGAATGCGAAGGGCAACCGCCACCGGCTCCTGCTCATGCTCGACGAATTCCCGGCGCTGGGTCGCCTCGACTTCTTCGAAAGCGCGCTCGCCTTCATGGCCGGCTACGGCCTCAAAGCCTTTCTCATCGCCCAGTCGCTGAACCAGATCGAGAAGGCCTACGGGCCCAACAACTCCATTCTCGACAACTGCCATGTCCGCGTCAGCTTCGCGACCAATGACGAAAGGACCGCCAAGCGTGTCTCGGATGCGCTCGGCACCGCGACCGAGATGCGCGCTATGAAGAACTATGCCGGTCATCGCCTCTCGCCATGGCTGGGCCACATGATGGTCTCCCGCTCGGAAACGGCCCGGCAACTGATGACGCCGGGCGAGATCATGCAGCTTCCGCCATCCGACGAAATCGTCATGGTCGCCGGCACCCCGCCGATCCGCGCCAAGAAGGCGCGATATTACGAGGATCGTCGGTTTCAGGAGCGCATCCTGCCGCCGCCGAACCTGTTGAAACCGGCACAGGCCCAATCGGACGACTGGAGCACGCTGGCCCTGCCGGCGGCGCCGGCGGTCGCGATGGCCGCCAGCGGCGACGGATCGGAGGATGAGGATACGACCGACTCCGAGCGCCGGCACCAGCCGGAGCTGAGCCGCTCGAAACCCGTCGAGCCTAAGCAACCCATCGAAAACGAGTTCGAGATCGATCCCCGCGACGACGCCGATGAGGACACCGCACGGCTCTCACGCATGAATCAGACCATGCGCCAGGTCGCACGCCAGGCGTCGCTCGATCCTGGCGATGGCATCGAGCTTTAGGAGACACCATGGCAAAGCCTCCCAAAAAGCAGCGCCTGTCGGTGTATCTCGAACCAGACGTCATGAAGGCGCTCGCCGCGCACGCCGCCCGGCGTGATCAATCCCTTTCGCTGATCGCGGAAGCCGGCATCGCCTCCTTCCTGTCGCCCGATGCTGCCGAACGGCAGGAGGCCGCAACAACGAAGCGGCTCGACCAGCTCGACCGGCGAATGGCGCGGATGGAGCGCGACCTTGGCATCGCCGTCGAAACCCTCGCCGTGTTCATCCGCTTCTGGCTGACGACAAACCCGCCACTACCGGAGCCCGCGCAGGTCGCGGCCCGTGCCAAAGCCGGTGAGCGCTACGAGGCGTTCGTCACCGCGCTCGGTCGGCGACTCGCGCAGGGACCGAAGCTGCGACAAGAGATTGCAGAAGACATCCCCCTTGCGGCTGAAGAGAAATAGCCGGCGGTGGCCCATGTCGATCTCCGGGCGTCCTCTGGATCGCCTAATGTGCTAAGTACGATTAGGACAGCCCGGATAAGCTGACGACATCCTCGTATCTTTATTCGGTGCTACGCAGCCCGATAACTGCCCTTTGATCGATCAAGCGCGCGCTATTAGGCTTTCAAGAACACGTCGCAATGATCGTGCACCCTGCATCCCCCTCTTGGTGACGTTAGACCCGTCCAGACCGGCATTCGACATCGCGCTTGCGAACATCTCCATGTCCTCCTGCTCGACTGCCGAGAGGTGATCGACCGTCTCGCCGGTGATCATTGTCCCGAAATAGCCGAGTGATCGGCTCGCACCACTGGCGTTCTTCAAAGCTTCGCTCAGCGCCGGTACGTCCATGCCGCACCCGTCCGCCAGTGCGACTATGTCTGCAATCGCGGCTTGATTCATGATCATGAGCGCGTTGTTGAAGAGCTTGGCATACTGACCACTGCCGTGATCGCCCATGTAGAATACGCTTTTGCAATAGCTCAAGAACACTGGGCTACTTCGCTCGGCGACGTCCACTGAGCCACCGACGAATGTCGTCAATCGACGTTCCTCCGCGCCGGAGCGACCACCGCTCACCGGCGAGTCCAACGCGTTTATTCCTTTCATCTTGCAAAGCTCGGCCACACGCGCAGCGTGTCGCGGCAGTCCGGTTCCGTGATTGATGATGACGGCATCAGCTCTAAGGCCCGCGATCAACCCTGATTGCAGAACCTCCAGCACATCTTCATCGCTGCGAACGCAAAGCGCCACGAATTCACATTGTTGAGCAAATTGTTCCAAGTTCTTATGCTGGGTGTGCTGCACGCTGCTTAACTGAGCATAAGACGCTGGGTTGCGCGCCCATACATGCAGATCGTGGCCGGCCCCGGCTATGGCCACCGCCATCGGCAACCCCTGATCGCCGAGCCCAACGAACCCCACCTGCAGTTTGGCATTGCTCACATCAGGCTCCATCTGACTACGGCCGAGTAACCAAGCAACGCCGGTGCAGCCCTAACCCGGATGCTCATCTCGACAGGTCGGCACGAGCTCACAGGTTGAATCCCCCAGTGACTTCCAGGCGCTGCCCGGTCATCCACCGTGAACCGTCGCTGCACAGGAACGAGACGACGCCGCTGATATCGTCAGCCTGACCCAAGCGCCCCATGGCCGTCTGACCGATGATGAAGGATTGCGCCTGCGGATTGCTACGGATTGTGGCGTTGTTGAAGTCGGTCACGATGCCGCCGGGAGCCACGGTGTTCGACCTGATGCCGCGCGGGCCATATTCCTTGGCCACGTAGCGCGAGAACACTTCGATGGCCCCCTTGCACGCGCCATAGGTGGCGTAGCCAGGCACGATGTACCGATCACCAGCCGCGGTTATGAAAACGACGCTTCCCTGATCATTCATCGTGGCCAGTATCTTCTGCGTCAGGAACACCACGCTCTTGAAATGAACGTTGTTGAAAGCATCGAAATCCTCGAAAGTCAGACTTTCGATCGGAAGGTTCTTGCCGAAACCTGCATTGTTGACGAGATAATCCAATCTGGCGCTTGCAAAACCACGCTCGAGAATAGCTTGGCAGTTCTCAACGAAGCGGTCCAATTCTGCTGGCTCGGCAAGATCTAGCCTCAGCGCGGTCGCCGTTCGCCCCAATGACCGGAGATCCTCCACAACCGCGTTCGCTTCGTCGTCATTCGAGCGATATGTCAGCACCACATCGATACCCGCCCGTCCGAGCGCCAGCGCGATCTCCTTGCCGATCCCGCGATTACCACCAGTGACAAGTGCTGTTTTGATTTCGCTGTCGTTTGGCATTAAAACCCACCTTTTCGTTTGATTGATTTGTCCATGAATCGTCGAAGCCTTGGTCACCGACTCTCGTGGCACGGACGATCAGATCCTCCGGTTCGAGCGAGATGCTTCGAAGTCTGGAACTAAGGGTAAGCCTCGCCGGCACCCACCAGTAGAGGGGTGGCCAAGGACAGGGCCGTTCATTTAAGCGAACAGTACCGTAGCAAGCCAGAGTTCTCACCCAGCAAAACGGACCGATTGTTCGCCCGAGCGAACGGGGATGTGCGGGCGGCTGCCGGTTATTCAGCCCGGCCCGATGATCTAAACCTTAACGGTTCGCCAAGCTCGATGCCGCGCGCCGTCGTGCCGGGGAGTGTTTGCCAGATTTGAAGTGGACGACAAAATGCCATCACAGGGTACAGAGCAGGCCCCAATCAGGGATCCGCGAGAAATTATCCGCAATGAGCCGATGTCGACCAGCCAGATCAACGGCATCATCATTACTGGACTGCTATCTGTCGTCGACGGCTATGATCTTCTCGCAACGGCTTTCGTCGCGCCCGCACTGGCAACGGAATTCGGCGTAGGTCTTTCTGGCTTGGGCATCGTTCTCTCGTCTGGACTAACGGGCACGCTCTTCGGAGCCTTCCTCCTCGCGCCGTTCGCCGACGCCATCGGGCGCAAACCGATCGTCCTGATCAGCCTATTGATCATGGTTATCGGCATGGCCGCCTCCGCCGTTACCACCTCCCTGACCCAGTTGGCGGCGACACGGCTGTTCGCCGGCGTCGGGATTGGAGCGATGATGGTGATCGTCAACCCCATCGCCGCAGAACTTGCCAATGAACGGCGCCGGCCATTCGCGATCGCGATCAAGTCGATCGGATTTCCGATCGGAGGCGTACTAGGAGGCCTCGTGGCGGCGCTAACCGCAACGTATGGATGGCAGATCGTGTTTATCGTCGGCGCAGCGGCGGGCCTTGCGTTGGTGCCGGTGGTCATCTGGCTGCTTCCGGAGTCCATTGAATACCTAATGGAGAGACAGCCTCGCAACGCGGTGGGAAGGATCAACGCAATCCTTACGCGCTTTGGTCATCGACCGATCGATCGCCTGCCGGCCCCGCCCGATAACGCGCGCACTCCTTACCTTGCCATCTTTCAGAAGAAGCATATCGCTGGAACGCTCTGTGCCTCGGCCTTCAGCTTTCTGACCTGGGTCGCGATCTTCTTCTTCCTGAGCTGGCAAACACAAATGCTGGTCGCCGCCGGTTTAGACCCCACAACGGCAGCAGCGATCTCCGGATCGAGCAGCTTTTCAGGAGCAGTGGGCGTACTTTTCTTCGCCTTCATCGCAAGTCGTGTCGACGAGCGACGGATTTCGGTCATATCTGTACTCGGCCTCGGGCTTTCGCTGATATTGTTCGGTCTGGTACCCGCGAGCTTGTGGTGGCTGGCCCTGGCGGCTGCGCTGGTCGGCGCGGCAATCACGGGCGCGACCGTCGCGCTCTATGTGGTCACGACATCGGCGTTCGAAAGCCGGATGCTTGCGACGGGTTCCGGCTTCGTTATCGGCGTCGGCCGGATCGGAAGCGCGGTCGCTCCCGCTTTCGGAGCGATATTGTTCGACCAACAGTTCGACCGCGCATGGGTTACCGGCATCATGGGGGCCGCCGCGCTTATCGCGGCCTTGATTATGTGGAAGATGCCACGCCGCGCCTCAAAGTAAGTTCGGACGCGACGGTTTGGCGGTGTCTTCTCCCCATGAGCGCTGCCGCCCTCTACGAAAAATTGCCGGCCCCGGCCTTGAGGAAATCGATGAACGCCCGTAGAGGCGATGGCACAAGCTTGCGGCCTGGGTAATAAAGATACGGGCCAGTGAACCACTGCCACCAGGGCTCAAGCACCGGCTGAAGGTCGCCGCTGTCGAGATGTGGCCGCAACCAGTCCTCGAAGAGATAAACAACACCCAGTCCCGCAACCGCCGCCGAGACGCCAAGGTCGACGGCGGTACCGGCGCTGTAAATCAGCTGACCCTTAGGCTCGATCCGGCAAACCTCGTCGTTCTGCTCATATTCCCAGATTTCCAGGTTGCCGCTACCGAACCTTCCCCTTAGACATTCATGGTTCATCAGGTCGCGGGGATGCTCCGGTCTTCCATGCTGCTCGAGATAGGACGGCGATGCAGCAGTTGCGAAGCGTTGCTCGCGCGGCCCTATTGGGATCGCGATCATATCCTGCTCAAGGCGGTCGTCGTAACGGATCCCAGCATCGCATCCGGCCGTCAGGACGTCGACAATCCCTGTCTGCGCGACGACCTCGACAACGATATCGGGATATTTCTTGAGAAAGGGCGGAAGGACGTGCGGAAGGAAGAGGCGTGCCGCATTCGCCGGAACATTGAGCCGCAATATTCCGGCAGGTTGATCCCTTGATGAGGCCACGTCCTTCAAGGCGTGATCCAACTCCTCGAACGCGGGCGCAGCCCGTTCGAGCAGCCGCTGTCCTTGTTCGGTCGGAAGAACGCTTCGCGTAGTGCGGTGAAGGAGGCGAACGCCGAGCCGGGTTTCGAGGCGTCGAACCGCTTCACTCAGCCCGGATGGGCTGGATTCCAAAAGCCTGGCCGCCTCGCGAAACCCGCCCGCCCTCGCCACAGCCGCAAACGCTTTCAGTTCTCCCAGTTCATCGCTCACAGCCAATCCTTCTGATAATCTGCACTCCATTGGTCAGCGCCAGACTATGCGCGCAAAACTATATGGTGACGATGCCTAGCATTTGACTGTGCGATTTTTCGAACAGGGTCGTCCCCCCGCGGCCGCTTATTCCCGCCGATCCGGCACGTTACATTGGTTGTCATGCACCATCACGACGCCACCGGACCATCTGCGATGCCCGCTCGGCGCGGGCCGATCCCGGCTCGTGTCACCAACCTTGCTGGAGACCGTGGGTGATGAATGTTTGAGGCAGTCCGAACCTTTACACTTGGCGTCGTCTTGTCGCTGGCCGCGACCGCATGTTCGGCCGAGCAGCAGACGTCCAACGCCACTGAGCGTAGCGCGACGAAGCTGATCGCCCTTACGTACGACGACGGGCCGACCGAGTTTACGCCGCAGCTCCTCGATATCCTCAAAGCGCATAAAGCTCGGGCGACGTTTTTTCCGACCGGTTCAAGCGTCCAGTCCGCGCCCGCCATCATGCGCAGGATCGCGCTCGAAGGTCACGCCGTCGGCAATCACGCCATCAGCCATTCGCGCCTGACGTCGCTCTCTGTCGAAGCGGCCCGCGCTGAAATCGAAGAGGCAAACGCAGTTCTGACGAGGTTGACCGGGCAGCGACCCATCGTTTTCCGACCGCCCTATGCCGCGATGAACGACGCCGTGACCAGCATCGTCCGCGAGAACGGCCTGTCCGTGATTTTGTGGAGCATCTACCCCGAAAGGCTGGCATTCAGTGCGGCGACGGTTCGAAGCCGCGTTGTCGATCACGCGCGCGATGGCGACATCGTCTTTCTGCACGACACCTCCGCGCAAACCATCGACGCCACAGAGGCGATCGTGAAAGATCTTTCCGCCAGGGGTTTTGAGTTCGTCACCGTCCCGGAGCTAATCCGACAACGCGGAAACCTTGTACCCGGCGTCACTTACGAATCGGGCGGTAGCACCGAGCGATAGCACCAGATCCCGTGCCGCAGGAGCCTTCTCAATCTGACAACGAATGACACGTTTTAGGAGCATTGCATGAGTACCATCCTCGTTACCGGCGGAACTGGCTTCATCGGCGGTTGGACAATCGTCGAATTGCTCAGGCGCGGCTACGAGGTGCGCGCCACGATCCGCAGCCCGGATAAGGAAGGCTGGCTGCGAACGCAGATCGCATCGCAGATTGACGCCGGGAACCGGCTGTCATTTGCGGTTGCGAATCTCACGAAGGATGAGGGTTGGGACGCGGCAGCCCAAGGGTGTGAACACGTGTTGCACATCGCCGCTCCCGTGGGGGTCGACGCGCCTCGGGATCCGGCGGCACTCATTGTCCCTACCAGGGATGGGGCGTTGCGCGTGTTGCGCGCTGCCTGCCGCGCAGGCGTCAGCCGTGTCGTCATGACCTCGGCGATCGAAGCTTGTCGGCCGCTCATGACCGCGCCGGACGGGCTCTACGATGAAAGCCGCTGGACCGACACCAATGACCCCCTCATTGGCCCCTACCGTCTCGCCAAGACGCTTGCCGAGAAAGCGGCATGGGATTTCATCGCAAGTCAATCCGGCGCGACGAGGCTGACCACGATCTTGCCCTCGGCCATTCTCGGACCGGTCTTCAGCGCCGAGTACGAACACTCCCTGGTGCTGATGAAGCGGTTGTTGAGCGGCAAGCCGCCGGCAGTACCGCGGATCGGGTTCTGCGTGGTGGACGTTCGAGACGTCGTCGACCTGCACATTCGTGCCATGGAGGACGCCGATGCTGCCGGACAGAGGTTTATCGCCGCTGGTAACTGGATGTGGATGGCGGACATCGCCGCGACACTTCGCAATAACCTGGGCGACGCCGCGAACCGCGTGCCGACCCGCACGCTGCCAAACTTCGTTCTAAGGATCGCTGCGCTGTTCGACCGGCCCGTGAGATTTGTCGTGCCTCTGCTCGATCGACAACACATTTTCACATCTGCCAAAGCCGGAGCAAGGCTCGCCTGGCAGCCACGCCCCGCCGCGACCACAATCATTGACGCTGCGCAGAGCGCTTTGGCACTCGGCGTTGTGTAGCCGGCAAGAGCGCCGATCGCGATCAACTCCAGCTTTCGAGATGACCGGGATGATCGGACGCAATCACAGTTAATCCCGACTGCTTGAAAAAGAATTTTGCGTGACCGATGATTATGCCGCGATCAATAATTTGAACCATCGCTTCATCAAACTGTTGGATCAGCGCGACTACACAGATCTTGCCAAGCTCTTCGTCCATGGGCGCTCACGATCTCTAAGGCCTAACGATCCCAATATTTCTGATTCTTCTGCTCATCCCCGATCCAAGGTCGCGGATTGTGGTCCTGCAAGACCACGGGGACGACTTGGCGGCAACTGACGAGAAACCGGAAGCGATCCTCATGGAATCCGCATGCTGTGGGCGCCCCTTTGGGCGACGATCGCCCGGTTTCTGGTCTCTAAGCTCTCGCTGGTGCCTTGAGCGTTGGAAGGATAAGATCGATAACTCCGTTCAGCGCAACCAGTTGTTCGCCAGCGGGCCCGCCAGACGCGACCAAATTCGGATGGTGAAAGCGGAAGGTTGCATCGAGGACAATCGTGGCTGTCGAAAATGCGTCTCCAACACCGGGTAACGTATCGTCGACCAGTCCATCGTTAAGAATCTTCGCCAGTTGCGACGTTAGCCTCTCTGAATGGTCTTTCAGGACAGCAGGCGATTCCTCTACGACATGTATCGCAGCGGCCAACATCTCAGCGTCATCAGTAATTTTCCGTTGTTTGATAACGGCAAGCACCGTTAGCCATTCCCTGAAGCGAGCGTCCGCCGGACCCTCCTGTGTAGCAATAGCGTTCGTCTGATCGGAGACGCGGTCAAGCCAGCGTTCGATCACCTCCGCCCGCAGCGCTGACTTGCTAGGGACATGCCTATACACGTTCCCGTGGCTCATCTTCAGTACCCGAGCAACATCGACGACGGTCAGCTTTTCAAGGCCGTGGCGACGCAAAAGGGTTTCGGCAGTGTCGAGGATGCGAGTACGCATGGCGCCCGCATCCTTGTCGCTCTGCTCCATGTCCCTTGATGGCGCAAACTTGCGCATGACGTCGAGGCCTATGTTTGCGGAGCGCCGAACGGCGGCTCCGGATTGACGTTCGAAAGTTCGGGAAAACTTCTACCCCGCATAATGGCTACGAGGTCAGTGCGCCATATGACGGGTTCCTTGAACCTCGTCGGTCGGAACCGCTGCCTCAATTGCAGCCAATGCAGTCGACGACAGCCGGAGTGGTGCCGCGAGCGCTTCCGCGAGTCGCTCGGGGGTGCGGGCGCCGATCAAGGGAATGATATCGTCCCCTTGGCTCGCGACCCAACCTATTGCCGCCTGTGCTGCACTGATGCCCTCGCTCTGCGCCACTGCGGCGAGCGCTGCCGCAAGCAGCTCATTTCTGGTGAGATTCTCACCCTGAAAGCGCGGATAGTAGGTACTGCGAACATCCCCGTCGCCGCTTCCCTTGCTGCCGGTAAGCAGGCCTCGGCTCAGCACGCCATAAGCGGTGATGCCAATTCCCAACTCGCGGCAAACCGGCAAGACGTCCTGCTCCATGTCGCGGGACATGATGCTGTACTCGAATTGCAGCGCCGTTATCGGATGCGTGCTGTACGCGCGGCGGATGGTCTCAGCATCGACATTGGTAATGCCGACGTGACGGACATAGCCTTGCTGGACCAGCTCGGCGATGGCGCCAATCGTCTCTTCGACCGGCACAGCAGGGTCCAGTCCAGTCTGATAGAGATCGACATAATCCGTTTCCAGCCGTTTGAGGGTATACGCCAGCGCGGTTTTGACCGCGGCTGGCCGAGCATCGATACCCATGAACGCGCCATCCGGACCGCGCTGCGCGCCGAATTTCACCTGAAGGAACGCCTTGTCACGTTGCCCGCGAAGCCCCTCGGCGAGCAACATCTCGTTATGGCCCATTCCATAGAAGTCACCTGTGTCGAACAGAGTGACGCCGGCTTCGAGCGCTGCGGCGATCGTGGCAAGCGATGCCTTGCGATCGCTACGCCCGTAGAACTCGGACATTCCCATGCAGCCCAGCCCCAAAGCCGAAACGATCGGGCCTTTCGTTCCGAGCGAGCGTATCTCAGTGGCCATTGTGACCTCCAGGTTGTTTGAACCCATTCCGTATAGTCCAAACCGTGACAAATGACAATATCGCGATTATGTCATTTGTCATTGCGGCGAAGCTAGGACGGTTTCCATGATCTAGCCGCAAGCCGCTAGCTCCGTGATGGGGGGACGGCTGATACCGAAAGTTCTGCGTGAAACGACAGCATCAATAGAAGCTCCGCCGTTTCCACGTATTTGCACGCCACAGTACGACGACCACATGTTGGTTGTTGTCAGACCATAATTTCTGCCTCTTCTACTCATCCCCGATCCAGGGCCGCACTTCGCGGACCCGCAAGAGAACGGGGACGACGTGGCGACCACTCACCAGAAATCGGAGGCGATCCTTCGCGGTGCCCGCATGCTGCGCACGGCCCTGGGGCCGGCGATCGCCCGGTTTCTGGAAGATCCCGCGATCGTCGAGGTGATGCTCAACCCCGATGGGCGGCTCTGGATCGACCGGCTTTCCGAAGGACTTTCAGATACGGGTGAAGTGCTGTCGCCTTCGGACGGCGAGCGGATCATCCGTCTCGTCGCCCATCATGTCGGCGCGGAGGTTCATCCCGGCGCCCCGCGTGTGTCGGCTGAGCTTCCCGAAACGGGGGAAAGATTCGAGGGGCTTCTGCCCCCTGTCGTTTCCGCGCCGGCCTTCGCGATCCGCAAGCCCGCCGTCGCGGTTTTCACCCTCGACGACTATGTCGCCGCCGGCATCATGGCCGCAGATCAGGCCGCGACCCTGAGCCAGGCCATCGCCGACCGCCGCAACATCCTCGTCGCCGGCGGCACATCCACCGGCAAGACGACCCTCACCAACGCACTGCTCGCGGAGGTCGCCAAGACCTCCGACCGCGTCGTGCTGATCGAAGACACCCGCGAGCTGCAATGCGCCGCCCCCAATCTGGTGGCGATGCGCACGAAAGACGGCGTGGCTTCGCTTTCCGACCTCGTCCGCTCATCCCTGCGCCTCCGCCCCGACCGCATCCCGATCGGTGAGGTGCGCGGGGCCGAGGCGCTCGATCTGCTGAAGGCCTGGGGCACCGGCCATCCCGGTGGCGTTGGCACCATCCACGCCGGCACCGCCATCGGCGCGCTGCGCCGCATGGAGCAACTCATCCAGGAAGCCGTCGTCACCGTCCCGCGCGCGCTGATCGCCGAGACGATCGATCTGGTAGCCGTGCTGTCCGGTCGCGGCGCGTCGCGCCGGCTCGCCGAACTCGCCCGCATCGAGGGACTCGGCCCCGACGGCGACTACCACGTCACCCCCGCAAGCCAACCCCTCACCGGAGACCCGTCATGATCAAGCATGCCCTGCGCATCCGCCGCCACGTCGCCACGGCGGTATCCGTCACCTTCGTCTCGCTGGCATTGGCTCCGGCAGCCCACGCCTCCGGTTCCTCGATGCCGTGGGAAGCGCCGCTGCAATCCATCCTCGAATCGATCGAGGGGCCAGTGGCCAAGATCATCGCGGTGATGATCATCATCATTACCGGCCTGACGCTGGCCTTCGGCGATACGTCGGGCGGCGCGCGCCGCCTGATTCAGATCGTGTTCGGCCTGTCCATCGCCTTCGCCGCATCCAGCTTCTTCCTGTCGTTCTTCTCGTTCGGCGGCGGGGCGCTCGTCTGATGGCCGAGGGCGCGGACCATGGCGGCGAGCTGCCTGGTTTCTCGGTTCCAGTTCACCGGGCGCTGACCGAGCACATCCTGCTCGGCGGCGCGCCGCGCTCGCTCGCCATCCTGAACGGCACGCTGGCGGCAGCCCTCGGCCTCGGCCTGCGCCTCTGGCTGGTCGGTCTCGGCCTCTGGGCCGTCGGGCATTTCGCGGCCGTATGGGCAGCCAAGCGCGATCCGCAGTTCGTCGATGTCGTGCGCAAGCATCTGCGCATTCCCGGCCACCTGTCGGTCTGAGGAGGAACGCCGATGATGAACCTTGCCGAATATCGCAACCGCAACACCCGGCTCGCCGACTACCTCCCTTGGGTCGCTCTGGTCGGCGAAGGCATCGTGCTGAACAAGGATGGGAGTTTGCAGCGCACGGCGCGCTTCCGCGGCCCCGATCTCGACAGCGCCGTACCGGCCGAGCTGGTCGCAGTCGCAGGCCGTCTCAACAATGCCTTCCGTCGCCTCGGCTCCGGTTGGGCGATCTTCGTCGAGGCGCAGCGCCATGGCGCCGCCACCTATCCGGCCAGCATGTTCGCCGACAGCGCTTCCGGCCTGGTCGATGCCGAGCGCAAGGCCGATTTCGAGGAAGCCGGGGCGCACTTCGAGTCCAGCTATTTCCTGACCTTCCTCTATCTGCCGCCGGCCGAGGACGCCGCCCGCGCCGAGACCTGGCTCTACGAGGGCCGCGATCATGCCGGCGTCGATGCGCACGAGGTCCTGCGCGGCTTCGCCGACCGCACCGATCGCATCCTCCAGCTCATCGACGCCTTCATGCCGGAATGCGCCTGGCTCGATGACGGTGAGACGCTGACTTATCTGCACTCAACCGTCTCGACGAAGCGGCACCGCGTCCGCGTCCCCGAGACACCAATGTACCTTGACGCGCTGCTCGCCGACCAGCCGCTGACCGGCGGGCTGGAGCCCCGCCTGGGCGATGCGCATCTGCGCATCCTCACCATCGTCGGCTTTCCGACCGCGACCACGCCCGGCATCCTCGACGAGCTGAACCGCCTGGCCTTTCCCTATCGCTGGTCGACCCGCGCCGTCCTCCTCGACAAGACCGACGCGACGAAGCTGCTGACCAAGATCCGGCGGCAATGGTTCGCAAAGCGCAAGTCAATCGCCGCCATCCTCAAGGAGGTGATGACGAACGAGGCGTCGGCGCTGGTCGACACGGATGCGTCCAACAAGGCGGCCGATGCCGACATGGCGCTTCAGGAACTGGGCGCCGACTATGCCGGCCAGGCCTATGTGACCGCGACAATCACCGTCTGGGACGATGATCCGCGGATCGCCGCCGAGAAGCTGCGGATGGTCGAGAAGGTCATCCAGGGCCGCGACTTCACCGCGATGCCGGAGACCATCAACGCCGTGGATGCCTGGCTCGGCTCGCTGCCCGGCCATGTCTACGCCAATGTCCGGCAGCCGCCGATCAACACATTGAATCTCGCCCACATGATCCCGCTCTCGGCGGTGTGGGCGGGACCGGAACGGGACGAGCATTTCGATGCACCCCCACTGCTTTACGGCAGAACCGAGGGCTCGACCCCGTTCCGGCTTTCCATCCATGTCGGCGACGTCGGCCACACGCTGATCGTCGGCCCCACGGGCGCCGGGAAATCCGTTTTGCTCGCGCTGATGGCGCTGCAATTCCGTCGCTATGCGCAATCCCAGGTCTTTGCCTTCGACTTCGGCGGATCGATCCGGGCGGCCGCCCTCGCCATGCGCGGCGACTGGCATGATCTCGGCGGCGGCCTGACCGAAGGATCGGACGACAGCGTGTCGCTCCAACCGCTGGCCCGCATCGACGACGTCGCCGAGCGGGCCTGGGCCTCCGACTGGCTGATCGCGATACTCGGGCGCGAGAGCGTGCCGGTCACGCCCGAGGTGAAGGAGCATCTCTGGTCGTCGCTGACATCGCTGGCCTCGGCGCCGGTCACTGAGCGCACGCTGACCGGCCTGTCGGTCCTCCTTCAATCCAACGACCTGAAGCAGGCGCTGCGACCCTATTGCGTCGGCGGACCCTACGGACGCCTGCTCGACGCCGAGGCCGAGCATCTGGGCGAAGCCAACGTCCAGGTCTTCGAGACCGAAGGATTGATAGGCACCGCCGCCGCCGCCGCCGTGCTCGCCTATCTTTTCCACCGCATCGAAGACCGCCTGGACGGTCGCCCGACGCTGCTGATCGTCGATGAAGGCTGGCTGGCGCTGGATGACGAGGGCTTCGCCGGTCAGCTGCGCGAGTGGCTGAAGACGCTGCGCAAGAAGAACGCCAGCGTCATCTTCGCCACGCAGTCTCTCTCCGACATCGACGGCTCGGCGATCGCGCCGGCCATCATCGAGAGCTGCCAGACCCGCATCCTGCTGCCGAACGAACGCGCGATCGAGCCGCAGATCACCGCCATCTACCGCCGCTTCGGCCTCAACGATCGCCAGATCGAGATCCTCGCGCGGGCGATGCCCAAGCGCGACTATTACTGCCAGTCCCGGCGCGGCAACCGGCTGTTCGAGCTGGGCCTGTCGGATGTGGCGCTGGCGCTTTGCGCCGCCTCATCGAAACAGCACCAGGCGCTGATCGCCGAAGTCCATGCCCGCAGCGGCACCGATGGCTTCCTCGCCGAGTGGCTTGGCGAAAACCGGCTCGGCTGGGCCGCAGACCTCATCGCCGACCTCACCAACGTCACCCCCCAAACCGATCCGGAGGCACGCCCATGACCCGTCCGATTCATTCCCGCTCACGCGCGCTGCGCATGTCCGCCGCGCTCCTCGCCGCGCCGCTCGCGCTGTCGCCGATCTTCGCGCCGCCCGCGGCCGCGCAGTGGATCGTCTACGATCCGACCAACTATGCGCAGAACGTGCTGACAGCCGCGCGCACGCTCCAGCAGGTCAATCAGCAGATCACTCAGCTCCAGAACGAAGCCACCATGCTGATCAACCAGGCGCGCAATCTGGCGAGCCTGCCATATTCCTCGCTCCAGCAGCTTCAGCAGTCGGTGCAGCGCACGCAGCAGCTCCTGCAAGAGGCGCAGGGCATCGCCCTCAACGTCCAGCAAATCGACCGGGCGTTCCAGACCACCTATGGCAACGCATCGATGTCGGCCTCGGATCAGCAGCTCGTCGCCGGTGCGCGTGAGCGCTGGCAGAACACTGTCGGCGGGCTGCAGGACGCCATGCGCGTTCAGGCCGGTGTGGTCGGCAACATCGACACCAACCGGACCGAAATGTCGTCTCTGGTCGGGCAAAGTCAGGGCGCGACCGGCGCTTTGCAGGCAACGCAGGCCGGCAACCAGCTCCTGGCGCTTCAGGCTCAGCAGCTCGCGGATCTGACCGCCGTCGTTGCCGCCAACGGCCGGGCACAGAGCCTGTCCGAGGCGGAACGTGCGGCCGCGGCCGAACAGGGCCGCGAACAGCGCCGCCGGTTTCTGACGCCGGGCACCGGCTACCAGCCCGGCAACGCCCGCATGTTCCCGAACGGCAACTGAGGGTGCTGGCCATGGACGGCAAGATGCTCGCCCGGCTCGGCGCCGTCGTCTTCATCGCAGTTGCGATCACCGCGACCGCGATCGAGATGAACCGGAAGGAGGAAGCCCCGGCCGAGTGGCCGTCCGGTCGCGCCACTCAGGCACAAATGGACCCGCTTCGCGATGAACTGATCCGCTGCCAGTTGCTTGGCGAAGCCGGACCACGCGATCCGGGATGCCTCCGAGCCTGGGCAGAGAACCGTCATCGCTTTCTCGCGCCTGGCGCCCGTCCGATGGAGCGCCTTCCCGAACCGCCTCCGCCGAATGCGATTCCGCGCGAAATCCCTGAAAATCCGATCCGCCGCGAGAGCGCGCCCCAGCTTGACGAGGTTCGGTAGCATTATGGGCAGCACCGGCGTCATCGACCACTTTCTCGAAGTCTTCACCCGCTACATCGACAGCGGCTTCGGTCTCCTCAGCGGCGAAGTCGCCTTCATCGCCACCACACTTATCGTCATCGACGTGACCCTGGCGGCCTTGTTCTGGTCATGGGGCGCCGACGATGACATCCTGGCGCGGCTGGTGAAGAAGACGCTGTTCGTTGGCGTCTTCGCCTACATCATCGGCAACTGGAACAACCTCGCCCGGATCATTTTCGAGAGCTTCGCCGGCCTTGGCTTGAGAGCCAGCGGCACCGGGTTCACGACGGCCGATCTGATGCGGCCCGGCAGGGTCGCCCAAACCGGGCTCGATGCCGGACGGCCGCTGCTCGACTCGATCTCCAGCCTCATGGGCTACTGGTCGTTCTTCGAGAACTTCATCCAGATCGCCTGCATGTTCCTCGCTTGGGCGTTGGTGCTGCTCGCCTTTTTCATCCTCGCCATCCAGCTCTTCGTCACGCTGATCGAATTTAAGCTGACGACGCTCGCCGGCTTCGTGCTGATCCCGTTCGGCCTGTTCGGTAGATCCGCCTTCATGGCTGAGCGTGTGCTCGGCAACGTCATTTCCTCCGGCATCAAGGTGCTGGTTCTCGCCGTCATCATCGGCATCGGCTCGACATTGTTCTCCGAATTCACCTCCGGCTTCGGTGGCCAGAACCCGTCGATCGACGAAGCCATGGCTATCGTGCTTGCCGCGCTGTCTCTTCTGGGTCTCGGCATCTTCGGTCCCGGCATCGCCAGTGGTCTCGTCTCCGGCGGCCCGCAGCTCAGCGCCGGCGCCGCGGTCGGAACTGGCCTCGCCGCAGGCGGCATGATCGCCGCCGGAGGCGCTGCGGTCGGCGCCGCAGCCGGAGGCGTCGGAGCCCTTGCTGGCGGTGCGGCCGCTGCCGCCCGTGGTGGCGCGGCGGTCGCCGGCGGAGCATCCACCGCCTACAGCCTCGGCGCGGCCGGTCAGTCCGGTGCGGCCGGCGTCGCTTCCGGACTCAGCGGCATCGCCCGTGCCGGCGGCAGCGCCGCCGCCTCTCCACTGCGTCGCGCGGCCTCGCGCGCTGCCGAGAGCATGCGCTCCAGCTTCAACGCCGGCGGCAAGGCCGCCTTCGAGGCGACGGGCGGCACCTCCACCGCGGGCTCGATCGGCGGTGACGCGGCCGGTGACGGCGCCGCTGCCGCCGGTTCCGCGAATGCCGGCGGTCCGCCGGCATGGGCGCAGCGGATGCGCCGCTCCCAGCGCATGACCCATGCCGTTCAGGCCACAGCCCACGCCGTCCGCTCCGGCGACGCCCACGGCGGCGGCTCCTCCGTCAATCTTTCCGAAGGCGATCGCTGATGTTCAAACGACCCTCCACCCACTACGGCAAAGCCTCCGAGCCGGAGACGCCCTATCAGCGCGCCGCCCAGGTCTGGGATGAACGCATCGGCGCCTCGCGCGTGCAGGCCAAGAACTGGCGGCTGATGGCCTTCGGCTCGCTGATCCTGTCGGCCGGATTCGCCACCGCGCTCGTCGTACAATCCGCGCGCGGAACAATCGTGCCCTGGGTCGTGCAGGTCGATCGCCTCGGTCAGGCTCAGGCCGTTGCGCCCGCAGAGGCCGACTACCGGCCAACCGATCCGCAAATCGCCTTCCACCTCGCGCGTTTCATCGAGCAGGTCCGCTCGATCCCGGCCGACGCGATCATCGTCCGACAGAATTGGCTGCGCGCCTATGACTTCACGACCGATCGCGGCGCCATGGCGCTCAATGACTATGCCCGGTCCAACGATCCTTTCACACGCGTCGGCCGCCAGCAGGTCGCCGTCGACGTCTCCAGCGTCATCCGCGCGTCGCCCGACAGCTTCCGCGTCGCCTGGGTCGAGCGCCGATACGAAAATGGCCAGCTCGCCGAGACCACACGCTGGACTGCGATCCTGACGATCGTCGTGCAGATCCCGCGCAATGCCGACCGGCTCAGGGCGAACCCGCTCGGCATCTACGTCAACGCCATCAACTGGTCACGGGAGCTTGGTCAATGAAGCCGTCTTTCCGTAAAGCCGGAAACCCGGCTTCACACACATTCGTATTCCCGGCTCTTCGTAAAGCCGCATTCCCCATGGTCCTGCTGGCAACGTCGGCGCTCGCGGGCTGCGCGACCACCAATCCGCCGCCCGAGATATTCTACGACAATGCGGCTCCCGCCGTGCAGACGGTCGACCCGCCTGCGCCGGTCACGGTGGTCGAACTGCCCCGGCCGCTGCCGCTTCCCGGCCAGTTGCAGCGCGTGCCGGAGACGCGCCGCGCGCCAGAGCCGACCGACCCAACGGCGCGGGTCAACCAGGCCAATGCCGCTGCGCGTATCCAGCCGGTGCGCGACGGCTTCATCAACTCCATGCAGGTCTACCCCTGGACCCAAGGGGCGCTCTATCAGGTCTATACCGCCGTCGGGCAGATCACCGACATCGCGCTGCAACCCGGCGAACAGCTCGTCGGCGCAGGGCCTGTTGCGGCCGGCGACACCGTGCGGTGGATCATCGGCGATACCGAGAGTGGCTCGGGCGCCACGCGCCAGATTCACATCCTGGTGAAACCCACCCGGGCCGACCTGATGACGAACCTCGTCATCAACACCAATATGCGAACCTATCACATGGAATTGCGCTCGACCGAGCGCACCTACATGGCGTCGGTCTCCTGGCAGTACCCGCAGGACCAGCTCATCGCGCTGCGCCGGCAGAACGCAGAGGCGCAGGCCGCTCAGCCGGTGGCAAGCGGCGTCGATCTCGCCAACGTCAATTTCCGCTATGCGATCGAGGGCGACCGTGCGCCGTGGCGGCCGCTCCGCGCCTTCGACGACGGCCGCCAGGTCTTCATCGAGTTTCCGCGCGGCATCGGTCAGGGCGAGATGCCGCCGCTCTTTGTCGTCGGTGCCGAAGGCAACACCTCCGAACTGGTGAACTACCGCGTCCGCGGCCACCACATGATCGTCGACCGCCTGTTCGCGGCGGCCGAGCTGCGCTTCGGCTCCGGCGATCGGCAGCGGCGAGTCCGCATCACCCGCACCGACGGGAGGCCCGCATCGTGAGTGAGACCCCGCCCCGGAATGAGGAAGTGCCGGACGAGGATGCACAGCCCTTGACCGGCGAGCCCGTCGGACCCGTGCCAATGCGTCTGCGCGCGGAGCCACCGCGCGTCACCCGGCTATCGCGCAAGGTCCTCGCGGGAATCGGCCTCGTCGCCAGCGTCGGACTCGGCGGTGCTCTCGTTTATGCGCTTCAGACCCGTGATGGCGGCCGGCCGAACGACGAACTCTATTCGACCGAAAACCGCTCCACCGCTGACGGGCTCGCCGGCCTGCCGCGCGACTATAGCGGAGTGCCACAACTCGGTCCGCCGCTTCCCGGAGATCTCGGCCGGCCAATCCTCGGTTCGCAAGACCGGGGACAACCCGTACCGACACCTGGCATTGCCACGCCCAATCCGGGCATCAGTCCAGAAGAGCAGCGCCGCCTTCAGGAGATCGAGACCGCGCGCACCAGCCGCCTCTTCTCCGGATCGGAAAGCCGGGGCGCACCCGCTGCGACTGGGGCTATCCCAGCACTCCCGCCAGCGCCGGATCTGGCGAGCCTTGGCCTTGCTCCGTCGCCGGCCACGCCCTCAGCGCAGGATCGCCAGAACGCCTTCCTGAACGCGGCGGCCGATCGCAGGACGGTCGCGCCCGATCGCGTAACTGCGCCAGCGTCACCAAACATCCTTCAGGCCGGCGCCGTGATCTCGGCGGCGCTGATCACCGGAATCCGTTCCGACCTTCCGGGCCAGATCACCGCGCAGGTGACCGAGAATATCTACGACAGTCCGACAGGCCGCATCCTTCTGGTGCCCCAGGGCACGCGTGTGATCGGGCAGTACGACAACAATGTGCAGTTCGGGCAAAGCCGCGTGCTGCTCGTCTGGAACCGGCTGATTCTCCCGAACGGACGCTCGATCGTCCTTGAGCGCCAGCCTGGCGCTGACGCCGAGGGGTTCGCCGGACTACAGGACGGCGTCGACTATCATTGGTGGGATCTCGCCAAGGCGGCAGGCCTTTCGACGCTGCTCAGCGTCGGCGCCGAACTCGCCGTCGACAATGACGATCGCCTTATCCAGGCGATCCGCAATGGCGGGCAGGATACCATCAACGACGCCGGACAGCAGATTGTGCGGCGCCAGCTCAACATCGCCCCGACTCTGACGATCCGGCCGGGCTTCCCGGTCAGGGTCATCGTCACACGGGATCTGGTGCTCGAGCCTTACGGAGGACAATAATGGCTAAGCTGAAGCTGGGGCCGCTGCCCGACGATAAGCCAGTGAAAATCACTCTCGATCTGCCTGCGCCGCTTCATCGCGATCTCGTCGCTTATGCCGAGGCCCTGGCAAACGAAAATGGCCAACCAGTCGCGGATCCCATACGTCTGGTTGTCCCAATGCTGGAGAGATTCATTGCGACGGATCGCGGCTTTGCCAAGGCTCGGCGAAGCTAGCTAGTTCCGCCACGCCCGCGGCAGGGCCGCGGGTATAGCTGCCAATTCCGCGGTCGCCAAGATTGCCGACGTCACGAGCTTTCGCCGAGGACCAGGGCGACGAACGCCCGCAGGTCGCTCAGCATCAGGTCCGGCTCCTCCCAAGCGGCGAAGTGGCCGCCCGACGGCATGTCGCTCCAGTGCACGATGTCGTAGGTCTTCTGTGCAAAGGAGCGTGGCGGCGGGATGAATACGGGGTCGGGGAAGGCGGCGACGCCGGTCGGCACCTTGATGCGCGTTCCAGCGGGAAACTTGTTCGACTTTTCGAGGCGCCGGCCCTGATAGATCCAGGTCGCGGTGACGACCGAGGACGGCGCGACGTAGAGCATGATGTTGGTGAGCAGCTCTTCTTCGCAGAACTTGCTCCAGATGTCCGGGCGGCCATCGGGCGCCACCGGGAGATCGGCCCACTTGCCGATCTTCTCGAGCATCCAGCCGGCCGCGCCGACGGGGCTGTCGGCCATCGCCGCGCCGAGCGTTTGCGGGCGCGTCCCCTGCTGGTGACTGTAGCCGCTCTCCAGCTCCAAGAGTTCGTCCCGTTTGGCGACGAATGCCTTTTCCGCGTCGCTCGTCGGTGCGGCATCCTCCGCGTGTAGGTTGACCATGTTGAGGTGGATGCCGAGCAGCGCGTCGGGCCGGTCGTGCGCCATCCACGCGGCGATGGCGTTACCCCAATCCCCGCCCTGGACGATGAAGCGCTCGGCACCGTAAAGCTCGCCCATCAGCCCGTTCATCAGCGCCGCGGCCCGCCGCGGCCCGACGAGGCCGGTGATCGGCTTCGAGAAAGCGAAGCCGGGCAGCGACGGGACGACGACGTCGTGACCGTCCGCCACCAGCGGCTCCAGCAGCGGCTCGAACTCGAGATACGAGCCTGGCCAGCCGTGCAGGAGTAGAAGCGGCGGCTTCGAGCCGTCGCCCTTCAAATGCACGAAATGTAGGTGCTCGCCGTCGATATCCGTCATGAAATTCGGAAGCCGATTGAGGCGCCGCTCGACGGCACGCCAGTCGTAGACATCCCGCCAATAGGTGACGAGCCGCTGGAGGTCGGCGACCCCGACGCCCGATCGCCAACCTCCCGCGTCGGGAAGCTCGCTCCAGTCGTAGGCGGCGACCTTGCGCGCGATGGTCGCGAGCCGGTCGTCGGAAATCTCGATCTTGTAGGGCGTCGCCATCGCCGTCTCCTCGCTCCGCCGCCGCTCGCCGCGTGACGCCCGTTGGCCGCTCGAAAGGCCGCCGCCGCCGCGGCATCCGAATGCTTGCGGCTGCATCGTCTCGCGTGACACAAAATTAACTCGTCTTATTACAATGAAAAGGCGGCTGTTGAAAACGCTGCCTCGGATCGCGGAAGCCCGCACCGACCCAGATCTGCACGCCGCCATCCGGCAAGCCTTTACCCGCTTCACCTCTGACGAGTGCCGCAACTATCCCGCCGCCGCAGGCTACGACGCCTATGACCCAACTTGATCGGAAACAGCTCTAAAGCCGCAGCCAGATGCAGCAAGCCTACGGCGATGTTCCGGTCAGATCGCAAATTGGTAGCTTACCGGAACGAAGCGGAAGCCAGAGTCCAGCGGCTCGACAAAACCGACCGATGGGTGCGGCATATGATAACCGATAAAGGGCACCCTGTCCGCCGCCAGCATGCCGAAGATTTTCCTGCGGGTCTCGGCTGCGGCTGTTTTATCCATATCGAATGCGACTTCCCAATCCGGCTTCTGCAGTGAGGCTACAAAATGGTTCGCAGTATCTCCAGTCAGGAGCAGATTGCGGCCTTCCGACTCAACCATGAAAACCATATGGCCCGGCGTGTGGCCGGCAGCGGCCATGCCAGTAACTCCACCCGTCACGGTCTCATTGTCGTCAATAAAAGCCATCTTTTCCGCAAACGGCAGAACCTTGGCATTTACCGCTGCCACATGATGAACTGGTGTGTCGGCACCATCTGCGGACGTCCAGAAGTCCCACTCGCGTTGCCCGGTGACATATCGGGCATTGGCGAATGCAGGCTGATCACCTTCCATCAAGCCATTGATATGATCAGCATGCAGGTGCGTGATAACAACGATGGTGACGTCAGACGGCGAATACCCAGACTCAGAAATGCGCCTCATGAGGTGGCCCGAGCCCGCCCCGCGCCCTTCCGGCCCCATGCCGGTATCAAAAAGGACGAGTTCGGTGCCAGTATTCACCAGCACTGGGTTAAACTGGCCCATCATCCGATTGGCCGGCAGGAAGTTCGCCTCCATGAGCGCCTCAACATCAGCTGCCTGCTGGTCGGCGCCGAAGATTGGATGCGGCCCGTCGACCAGGCCCCCTCCATCGAGGATGGTGGTGATCTCGAAATTGCCCATGGTGAAGCGATGAAATCCGGCGTTAGCGACATCCGGCCTTTGAGGCACGGCGGCGAAGGCGGCGCGCGTCATGATTTGTGGGGCGGCTAGCGCTGCCGCGCTGGCCAACGCTCCCATCTTGAACAGTGAACGGCGATTGAAAGGCATGCAAAGTCTCCTTTGAGAATAGGGTTGAGCGGTTCCGCTCATCGGAAGTCCGCTACCTCACGCGCTCAAATTCGATGGCAATCCTCGTTCCGTCCGGGCGCTGGAAATTCTCAGTCATCCGGTCGCCAGAGACTACAAGGGTCAGCTCACGTCGCGTCCGCGTATCTCCAACCCAGTTCGGGAAGGTGGCGCCTTCGACTATGTTGCCACTAAACACTCCGTCCTCATCCACACTGTATGTCCCAAACATGCCGATGCTTCGGGACATGGCAGCCCGATTCTCAACATCGGTACCCTCACCACGCACATTGGACGCAAAGCGAGGCGTATCGGCGTCCGTAAGAACTTCGACGAAATGCATATCCGGTGTGAAGACAAGCATACCGCTCGGCCGCTCGCCGTAAGCAGGAACATTTCTGCCTTCCGGATCGATCTGCGCTGACAC
Source organism: Foliimonas ilicis (assembly GCF_039939195.1). Lineage (NCBI taxonomy): Bacteria > Pseudomonadati > Pseudomonadota > Alphaproteobacteria > Hyphomicrobiales > Phyllobacteriaceae > Foliimonas > Foliimonas ilicis. The sequence continues at coordinate 266,758 of NZ_JBDUUH010000002.1, forward strand.
CATACGCCAAGTGCCGACCACTTGGTTCGACGGAACCGTTTGCGCATGAGCGCTGACCGCGGTGACCCCCATCAGGATCGCTAGAAGCATCGGACGCACGATCATTTTTCTTCCTTCCTATCGCAGTGTCTGAATGAGCCTCGACCAGGCGTGATGGCCTTCCGGTCACGTCGCAGTTGTTCGAGACACGCTCGGACCAAGTGTCAGGCGTCCGGGCGATCGGCCGAAAACGCGACATCGCGCTGCGCTTCGATTGCGGCAAGGCGCTGCGCCAAACCTTGGGAAATCGAACCGTAAGCGGTGCTACCCAACGCCAGACGAAGGGGCGGACTGGCGCTGTCAGCAGCGGCAATCATCGCAGTTGCGGTGCGGGTCGCGTCGCCCTTCAGTACGAAGCCGCCGCCGTCGATCGCGCGGCGTATCTCGCCGGCGGGCGTATTGTCGTAGACCTCCATCGGCGCGGGACGCACAAGGCCCGCTCCGAAGTTCGTGGCCGTGGGACCGGGCTCAGCGATGATGAAATCGATCCCGAAGGGCGCGACTTCCTGCGCGACGGCTTCGACGAAGCCCTCGATGCCCCACTTCGTCGCGTGATAGAGGCTGAAGTTCGGATACGCGATCTGCCCGCCTTCCGACGACACTTGAACGATGCGCCCACCACCCTGACGTCGCAGATGCGGCAATGTTGCGCGGATGAGCTGGATCGAGCCAGTCAGATTGGTAGCAATCTGATGGTCGATCTGGGCGTCGCTGACTTCCTCGGCCGCGCCGAACAGCCCGTACCCGGCATTGCTGACGACCACGTCAACCCGTCCCATGCGCTCGAACACGCTATCGATGATGGCACGCAGGCCGTTGGTGTCCGTCAAGTCGAGCTTGTTCACGAGGAGATTGTCGCCATGCCTGTCCTGAAGATCGGCAACGGCCGCTTCTTGACGGACTGTGCCGACGACGCGATCGCCTCGGGCAAGAAGCTGCTCGGCCAGTTCACGGCCCAGGCCCGATGACACGCCAGTAATGAACCAAGTTTTTGCCACGAATAATTCCTTCGAAAGTTGCTCCCTTGATGTAGCGATGATCAATTGGTGATATAAGAAGCCCATCGTTTTATAGGTACGTGAGAAAATTTCACCAGTGACCCGCCCCAGCCTCAACGATCTCGCGTCCTTCGCGGCCATCGCCAATCATCGCAGCTTCCGCAAAGCCGCCGAGATCATGGGGGTTTCACGTTCTGCGCTTAGCCATGCCATGATCGGCCTGGAGAAGAATCTGGGCATACGGCTGCTGAACCGGACCACCCGTAGTGTTTCGCTCACCGAGGCGGGTGCCCGGCTGCTCGCGCACCTGGGGCCGGTCCTACAGGACCTCGATACGGCGCTCGACTCTCTCGCCGACGTGCGCGGCACGCCGAGCGGAACGCTGCGGATCAATGCCAACAAGAGCGGAGCTGCGATCCTGCTCCGCGAGGTCGTACCGCCGTTCCTGGCTCATCATCCCGAAGTCGAGATTGACCTCGTTTCCGAGGGAAGGCTTGTCGACATCGTCGAGCAAGGTTTCGATGCGGGCGTCAGGCTTACCGAAGCAGTTCCGCGGGACATGGTCGCGGTCAAGTTCGGCGGCGACGTCCGTTTCATCGCGGTCGCATCGCCAGATTACTTGGAGAGACGCGATCCACCAACCGCGCCCGACGATCTGCACGCCCACCGCTGCATCCGCCAGCGCCTGCCGAGCGGAAAGCGCTATCGCTGGGAGTTCTCAAAACACGGCGCGGAAGTGATTGTGGACGTTCCCGGCACCCTGACTCTGGACGACAATGACCTTTTGGTCGCCGCCGCTGCGCGCGGGCTCGGCATAGCCTATTTGCCGGAGAGTTTCGCCCGAACGCTTCTGGATTCAGGGCGCCTCGTCACCGTCCTGGAGGATTGGTGCCCTCCGAGCCCGGGCCTCGCACTCTACTATCCGCGAAATCGACATGTTCCTTCGACGCTGCGAGCGTTCATCGATACGCTCAAAGCGACGTCTCGAAAGTGAGCGCGCTTCGTTGCCTATTCGTCTGGACGAAGATCTTGGTCGCATTGCGAACGAAGGCCGCCGCGTCGTGACGCGGCGACCTTCCTGAACCCGTGAGCGTCGAGGCTGGGTCGGGGCTGGTCGCGATCAGATGTTCTGGCCGCCCGACACTTCGATGCGCTGCGCCGTGATCCAGCGATTGTCAGGGCCGAGAAGGCTGGCGACCGCCGGACCGACATCGTCGGGCAGACCCACACGGCCGAGGGCCGTCATGCCGGCGAAGGCCTCGTTATAGGCTGGCGTATCGCGCACCGCGCCGCCCAGGAAGTCGGTTTCGATGGCGCCGGGCGCCACCGTGTTCGCGGTGATGCCGCGGGCGGCGAACTCCTTGGCCATGTAGAGGGTCAGGATTTCGACCGCGCCCTTGGCGGCCGAGTAGGCCGAAAAGCCGGGATTGGAGACGCGAGTCAGCCCCGACGAAAAGTTCACGATACGACCGCCGTCGGCCAGAAGTGGCAGCAGAGCCTGGGTTAGGAAGAACACGCCCTTGACGTGCACGCCGAACAGGCTGTCGAACTGCGCCTCGGTAGTTTCGGCGATACCGGCCATCTCGCCGTGGCCGGCATTGTTGACGAGATGATCGAAGCTGTCACGGCCCCAGGACGATTGCAGCGCTGATTGGACGCTCTGGACGAAGCCGGGGAAGGTCGAGATGTCGCTGACGTCGAGCGGCAGCGCGATCGCCTTGCGGCCGAGGCCCTCGATCTCGGCAACGACGGCCCGGGCGGCATCGGCGCCGCTGAGATAGGTGAGGATGACATCGCCGCCGCGCTGGGCGATGCTGATGGCGGTGTTGCGGCCCAGGCCGCGGCTGCCGCCCGTGACAATCGAGATCGTGGTCATCTGCAAGTCCTTCAAAGGTGAGCGGTCGTGCTGACGCCACCATCGCCGAACGGCAGCCGCTTTTGTTGCCGGATCGTCGGTCGTTCTTGCCTGATTATCCAGTTGTCGTTGAAGGGACGAGCGGCGTGATCTACAACGACATGCATGACCCAGGATCTGCTCAACACTGTACGCCGCTATGCCGAGGCGCACGCCGACGAGATGGGCGTCGCCCAAACGCCTATCCCGTGCCTGACGATCATCCGGGAAACCGCACCGACCACGCTGCAGTACGCGATCACCCGGCCGCTCGTCGCGCTGGTGCTCCAAGGCAGCAAGCGGGTCATGACGGGAAGCAGGACGTTCAGCTTCAGCGCCGGAGAATCGCTCCTGATAACGGCTGACGTACCGACTGCCAGCCAGATCACGCAGGCCAGCCTCAACGCTCCCTATCTGGCGCTCGTCGTCGACCTCGACTACGCCTTGATCGAGCGCTTGGTCGTCGAGATGGGTTTCACGCCGTTCGCCGTCGACACGCCCGTCCGTGTGGATCCAACGGAGGCGGAGGTCACCGACGCGGCCTTGCGCCTTCTGCGGCTTCTCGACCGGCCCGCATCGCTGCCCATACTCCAGTCGCAGCTGACCCGCGAATTGCATTTCTGGCTGCTTTCGGGTCGACATGGGGGCGCCATCCGCGCGCTCGGAGTTCTCGATAGCCACGCGCAGCGCATCACCCGGGCCGTCGCGATAATCCGCGAGCGCTTCGTGGAACCGCTAAGGATCGAGACTCTGGCGGAGGCCGCGAGGATGAGCGTGTCATCCTTCCACGAACATTTCCGGGCGATCACCTCGCTGTCGCCGCTGCAGTTTCAAAAGCAGCTCAGGCTCATCGAGGCGCGTCGCCTTATGCTGGCCGAAGGCGCGATGATCAGCAACGCCGCCTATGCCGTGGGCTACGAAAGCATTCCACAATTCACCCGGGAATATGGTCGGATGTTCGGTCTGCCACCCGCGCGAGACATCAAGGCCGCGAAGACGCGCATGGCGCCGGCCGCCTGATGGACGCCTAGCTGGAGAGCTTCTCCAGCAGCTTCGCAAATTCGTCCTGCTCACGACGGCTCAGTCTAGCGAGCCTCTCACCGTACCGATCGGCGAGAATCGCGCGCGCTTGCGTGAGTGTTTCACGCCCGGCTTCAGTCAGTTCAAGACGATGCCGACGCAAATCATTGGAATCGATCGCGCGGGCCATCAGACCCTTTCCCTGAAGAGTCTTCAGGTAAAGCGTGACCGTCGGCTTGGGTATCGACAGGTGGCGGGCCAGCTCCGCTGGATAGGGCCGTTCCTCCAGCCCATCCAAAACAAAGAACTCCTTGGCCTCAAGACCCAGCGCCTCGATCTCGGGGACCGCCGCGGTAAGCGTCTCCGTCGAAAGCTGGAGGTTCAGCCTGAAGATTCGTGCGGCGTCCGCCTCAGTCATTCACTTTCCAACCTTGCACATGTTCATTCTCTGAACTATCTATTTTCTGAACAATATGCCAGCAGCAACTCCTGAGGTTCGAGCGACATGGCAGGCCCCAATCTGACAATTTCCAGACGAGACATCCTGATCGCAGCGAGCGCCACCGCTGCCACTGCCGCCTTCCCAACCCATGCCGCGCATCCATCCGAAGATAATAGAAGGACAGGCGATATGGAACGAATTTCGTTCAAGAACAGAAATATTGACGTTGCCGGTCATATCCATTTCCCGAACGGATTCGATGAGACGAAGTCCTATACGGCACTCGTCCTTGCGACGCCCGGCAGCAGTGTGAAAGAGCAAATCGGCGCGATCTACGCGAAGAGGCTGGCGCAACGCGGCTTCGTGGCCCTGACCTTCGACCCGTCATATCAGGGTGAAAGCAGCGGTGAGCCCCGCGATTTGGAAGACCCGGCAGCCCGTGTTGAGGACATCCGCTGCGCCGTCGACTATCTGATGACGCTGCCCTTCGTTGGAGAGGAGCGCGTCGGGCTGCTCGGCATCTGCGCCGGCGGCGGATATGCCATCAACGCGGCGTTGACCGAACACCGCTTCAAGGCGATCGGAACGGTCGTCGCCAACGACATCGGCCTAGCGTTCCGCCAGATGCAGCCCAAGGATGACCTCCTCAAGACGCTGGAGGCCGTCGGCAAGCAACGCACTGCCGAAGCTCGTGGCGGCGAACTGCGGCGGGATCCCTGGATTCCGGACAGTCTGAGAGAAGCGGAAGCGGCCGGTATAACGGATCCGGAAGTGTTCGAAGCCGTCACCTTCTATCGGGAGTCGCGCAATCGCCACCCGAACTCCACCAACCGTTTGCTCTTCAAAAGTTACAGCCATCTCCTGAGCTTCGATGCCTTCGGTCTCGTGCCCGAGTTGCTGACGCAGCCCCTTCAGGTCATCGTTGGCGGTCGCCGCGGCAACACCGGTCAGTATGAAGCCGGGCAAGCCTTGTTCGATCGTTCACCGACCACGGAGAAAGACTTCTTCGTCATCGAGGGGGCCGGTCACTACGACATGTATTACATACCCGAATTCGTGGATCAGGCTATCGACCGACTCGTGCCGTTCTACTCAAGACACCTTGGTGCCTGAGGAGAGAAGCTAGAGATGTCCGGAAAGATAACGGCACCGCTCCAGCATCCGGCTGCCCCGTTCACTGGGGGCCAGTGGACAGCTCCCTCCAGTGCTCGCTTATTGACGTGATCAACTCCTGAACAGAGGAAGTCTTCGGCAGTGTCGCGGAAGCGCAAGCGGAAGATGTCGACCGCGCCGTCATGCCCGCGCCCGAGGCATTTCGACGTGGGTCATGCTTGTGTCCACTGCGGATACCCCGGCTTTTTGCCTGAAGTTCCATGGGTTGGCGAAGTCAAGGCTGCCAAGTCGCGCCGTTCCGCGGATCAAGCTGCCGATCCAGGAAAAAGGCCGCGCTGATGAAGGCGAGGTGCGTCAGGGCTTGGGGGAAGTTGCCGATCGGTTCGCCAAGGACGTCGACCTCCTCGGAGAAGAGACCGAGCGGCGTTGCGTAGCCGAGCCCTTTAGCCAGGACTATCCGCGCCTCATCCAGCCGCCCGGCCCGCGCCAGGCATTCGGCGTACCAGAAGGTGCATGTCGTGAACGCGCCCTCGCGTCCTTCGAGACCGTCGGCGACCCGGTATCGATAGACGAGGCTGTCGTCGCAAAGCTGCGCCTCTATCGCGTCAAGGGTCTGCAACCAGACCGGATCGGTCGCCGACACGAACCGAACCAGAGGCATCATCAGCAGCGAAGCGTCGAGGTCCACGCCGTCGCGCTCCTGTACGAAATAGCCATGCTCCGGATGCCGAAAGTTGGCCCAAACATCCTCGGCGATCCGGTCCCGACACTCCGCCCAGGCCGCAACCGGGCCCGGGAGGGACCGCTTCTGGGCCAAGCGGATCGCGCGATCCAGGGCGACCCAACACATGATCCGCGAGTGCAGATAGTGGCGCGGCTCGGCGCGCATCTCCCATATTCCAGCGTCCGGCTCCTGCCAGTGGCCCATCACATGGCCGACCACGTCCTGCACGCCCGCCCAGCCCTCCCGGCTGATCGCGGCGCCGTACTTGTTGGACAGATAGACGCTGTCGATCAGCTCGCCGAAGATGTCCAGCTGGTGCTGGTCCCGGGCACCGTTCCCGATCCGGACCGGCCGACTGGCCCCGTAGCCGGCGAGGTGATCCAGTTCCACTTCGGCGGCCATCTCCGAACCATCGAGGGCGTAGAGGACCCCGAGCGCGCGCTCGCCGCCCGCCGCCCTCAGGCGTTCGGTCATCCATCGGCCGAACTGCTCGGCCTCCTCGACGAAGCCCAGCCGCATGAAGGCGTAGACCGTGAAGGAGGCGTCTCGGATCCAGGTCGCCCGATAATCCCAGTTCCGGCCTCCGCCCACCACCTCAGGGAGGGCGAAGGTCGCGGCGGCCGCGATCGAACCGTGTCGCGCCGAGGTCAGAAGCTTGAGCGCCAGGGCCGAGCGCATCATCGCCTCGCGCCAGCGCCCCTTATAGGTCGAGTGCGCGACCCAGCCGCGCCAGGCCTGGATCGTGCTCTCGACCGTCGTCTCGACCGCCTCGTTCGAAGGCATCGCGAGATCGGCCTCGCCCAGGACGAACCAGGCCGACTCGCCGGCCTTGAGCGTGACCCGCGCCTCCGCGGCGCCGTCATTTCTCTCCAGCGGCGTCGAGGCATGCAGGCGAAGGGTCAGCGCTCGCCCGGAGAAGGTCACACCCTCATCCGCATGGGCCACGTTTGGAACCTCTCGGGCGTAGTCGAACCGTGGCGCGCACCGGACGTCGAAGGTGACGACGCCGCGCGTCACGCTGATGCGACGCAAGAGGCGTTGGGCGCCCATCTGGCTCGGGCCGCCTGGAACCGGATACGGCATGAGGTCCGTCACCTCCGCCGAGCCGCCCGCCGCCGTCCATCGGGTCACAAGGACATTGGTGTCTGGAATGTAGAGTTGAGAGCATCGAAACTCTTCAAACACCGGCGCGATCGAGAACGCGCCCCCTGTATCCGGGTCGAGCAGGTCAGCGAAGATCGTGGGGCTGTCGAGCGACGGCCAGCAGAGATAGTCGATCGTGCCGTCCCGCGCGACAAGGGCGGCGGTCTCCAGGTCGCCGATGATGCCGTGATCGGCGATCTTGCGCGCAGGGTCAGCCATTGTCGCGGAACTCCGGATAGAGGCTCATTCCGCCGTCCACGAACAGCGTCGTTCCGGTCACGTAGTCCGCCTCGTCCGACGACAGCCAGACGACCGCACGCGCGACATCCTCGGGTTCCCCAATGCGGCCGTAAGGAATCAGGCGCAGCAGTTTGGCGAGCCCGTCCGGGTCGTCCCACGCGTCCTGATTGATCGGCGTGCGGATGGCCCCGGGGGCCACGGCGTTGACCCGGACCCCCTCGGCGGCCACCTCCTGAGCGAGCGTCCGAACCAACATGCGGACGCCGCCGTTGGCGGCGGCGTAGTTGGCGTGGCCCGCCCAGGGAATAACCTCGTGCACGGAACTCACCGCGACGATCACGCCGGCGCTGCGCGACGGCCTGGCCGCTCCCGGCTGAAGGCGAAACCGCCGCATCGCTTCACGAGCGCAAAGGAACTGGCCGGTGAGATCGACGTCGATGACGCGGGTCCAGGCTTCCAGGGACATGTCGGCGATCGGGGCGTCCGCCTGAATGCCGGAGTTGGAGACCACGACATCGATGCGGCCAAAGGCGGCGACGGTCTCATCGAACAGACGAATGACGTCGTCTTCGCGGGCCACGTCCGCCTCAACGGCGAGCGCACGGCCGCCAGCCGTTTTTAGCCGGGCGACAAGGTCGTTCGCTGGCTCCGGATGGGCGTGATAATTGACGACCACCGCGGCCCCTGCCTCGGCCATGGCCGCCGCGATCGCTTGTCCAATGCCTGAACTGGCACCTGTGACGAGGGCGACATGGTGTTCTAGAGGGCGTTGCGCGGCAGCCATTTCCTAGGCTCCAGTGTTCGGCGAGTGCGTGCGCGAGGACGAGGGCAAGGCGGCGAGCACGGCCGCCGCGAGACCCGTCTGGCGCGACGGAAGGCCCCGGGCTAGCGCCGAGTGCTCCAGTGCGGTCGTCGCCTCGACATAGACGCGGAACTGCGAGGGATTCTGTGGGATGGCGGACACCCCGCCTTCCGGATCGAAGGCCATCGAATGGCATGCGACGGCGGAGGTGGATGTGAAGGCGCGGCACGTCGGCGGACGCACCTCATAGATGGTGCAGAGCCCGTCCGTTCCAAGGAACGGGCACCGATGGCGCAGCTGCGACGGATCCGGCGCCGCCTGCGCCGCGGCCGCCGCTCGCTCAAGGCTGTCCTGCAATGTGGCCAGAGCCTCCGAATCCAGGCGATCGGTCAGATAGTCCCCGATCACCTCCACGACCCCCGGCGGAACCATGACGTACAGGTGGCAGCAGGCGGCGCAGCCTGCCCGGCAATCGCGCGTCGGCTGGTTTGGAAGATGCGTCACCAAGGCGGAGGCCGCCGCGTCCGCGATCGTCATAGCGATCAAGGCGCCTTCGGAGAGGCTTGCGGATCGCGAGAGCTCGTCCTTCAGCGTGTGATGCAGGGTGACGAAGACCCCTTCATATCGCTCCGCCAGCACCCGCATCTGTGCGCCGATGAACGCGACTTCTGGTGTAATTCGATCGGCGGCCGCTTGAGACATTGCCGCCGATGCTACTCATCCGGGTCGTTCCGAGAATGCCCAAACCTAGCGATTGCGTGCCTATTCTTCCAAATCAGCGCGGATGGATTGCTTGCGTCCCGGCGCGTCGCGGTTCGAGCAGCATCGCGCCTGGACCATCCGGCTCGCGCCTACGCCGTCGCCCGCCAGATTCGCACCGGAAAGGCCGGCCACCACGCAGCTCCGGTTTCCTCGGTTATTACGCACCGTTCACAGGTTGGCCGGGCTTTTGCGCCCAGCCAGTTGGCAATGGCCCGGACGGAGCCAGCGGGTGTTTGTCATGACTGGCTGCGGGTGGCGAAGAAGCGCCAGTTCGCGACCACCGCCAACCGATGCGGTTTGGCCGCCTGGGCGTAGATCTCGGAGTTCAGTATCTTCCGGAGGTCGGCGAAACTGTCATAGCGAACGATGGCGATCTCGTCCCAATCGTCTTCTGGGCCAGCCAACAATCCGTGTAGTTGTGTTCCGGCATAGAGAAGTTCGGGGACAACACCGACTTGCTCCGCGGCCGCGCGAAAACCGCCGACATATCCTTCGTAATAACCGGTGCGGGCGCTCAGCTTAGCGTCTACGAAATCGGCAGGATAGTCCGGCGTCTCGCGGAACCACAGGAGGTTGACCATAACCACCGGGCCGTCGCCGAGCGTTTGCTCTGCTTCGTCAATGGCGGCGGGCGAAAGTTCGTTCATCTGCACAGTAAACTCCTGTTAAAAAAACACGTCGGTCCGGCGGCTTGCGCAGCGCAAGGCCGGAGGCGACAAGCAAACCATAGGCGGCGGCCAGCGCACTCAGCCGGCAACTACAAGACCATAATTGCGTAAGTTGAACGCGTTAATGAGCGCGTTCGAGATGTTCGTGGCACCATCTGAATAGCGAATCTAAACTGATCGAGTGCGACCGTTACTAGACATGTGTCTCGTTCGGGCCGTTTGGCGATCTTGTGACGAAGGTTCGCGAAAGCCTGAGTTCGTCAGCCTGCGAAACTCACTGAGCCGCACGAGCCCGAGCTCTTGCTTGTGCCGCTTGAATGAGTCCTTGATACTGGCCATCCTTGCCGGGATACCAAGGCATCCGTCCTATATCCGCGAAGCCAGGGATCGTTTCCATGTGCTGCACCATGCGACGGCGCATCGCCTCGTTTGGCAAAGGCCCATACATAGCTTGGGCGTTGTCCTCGGCATGCTCTGGGTTCGAGGTGCCACAAAGCACCGTCGTGACCGCCGGATGTGCCATGACCCATTTGAGGAAGAATTGTGCCCAGGTCGCCGCCTGGAATTCGCTAGCAAAGTCCGGCAGGGGGCGGCCTTCCACCACCCTCATCAAGCGAGCCTTTTCGAGCGGCAGGTTAATGAGGACGCCGACGCCACGCGAGGCAGCGGCCGGCAGCAGACGATCCTCGGCGCTTCGGTTGAAAATCGAGTAATTCGTTTGGATGAAATCGACAGCATCAGTCTCGACTAGCGCGGTGAGTTGGTCATGCGCGACGTTTTCATTGTGGGTCGCGCCGACGTACCGAATGCGGCCTTCTCTCTTCCAGGCCTGCATGAGGGGGAGAACCACTGCTGCATTGACGAGGGTGTGGCACTGCATGAGGTCGATGGTGTCACGCCAAATGCGCAGCCTCGACTGCTCGAAGCTCGCCACCGCATGGCTTTCGTCGCCAGCATAATCGCCCGTCGACCAAATCTTATTGGCGACAAAGATTTCCGATGCCTCCGGCGTGCCCGCCAGGAAAGCGCCAACAGACACTTCCGCCGATCCGTAAAGGGGCGACGTATCAATGACCCTTCCGCCGCCCGCCACATAGCGTCGAACGACCTCGCCAAGGTTACTACGATCGGCGCCTGGGAGGGCGTCAAAAGTCAAGAAAGTGCCGAGACCGAGTGTTGTCAGGGTCTGTTCCGTTCTCGGAATTACGCGCGTCCGAGCAGATGCAGTCGAGGTCGCAGCGCCCACCCCCGATTGAGCTTGTGCAGGCGTCCCACCGGAAATGAGAGGTGTTGTTGCCAGTATCGTGGCTCCCGTGCCTAGAGCACCGATGAAGCCGCGCCTGCTGAATCTCGATGCCAGTCGTTCGCTCATGCGACACTCTCCTTGTCGTAAGTTTGCCTCGTCACCGACCTCAGCGTCCCAGGCTGACGGCGAACCAGAAAAAGGATGATCACTGAGCGCCAGCGCGGGGTACGGCAAACCGACCTCATAAGATAGGCCGCCGGGGCCGGTTAGGGCCGCCGTGCAAGCAAGGCGTCGAGCCGTTTTAGTCCCGACGCCATTCCTCACGGGTCGCTAGCCAGTAAAACGCCGACGGGCAACAAAACGCCATGCCCAAACGCGCAAAAAACTTGCACATTCCTCCATCTGCACGGAGAAAGATAACCGGGACGAGTGTTAGCCAGCGATATTATCGATCTAGCTGACACACCAAGAGTTATATCGCCCGACGTGCATTGCGAGAAATCCAGGGACTCGCCGAACAAGGAGTGATCAGGCGTTGCGTAGACAAGGGGCGCGCTAGTTCGGGCATCTGCAGATGCAAGCACCTCCTGCGTTCGAGCGCTTGTCGCGGCAATGCTCGCCCCACATCGAGGTAATTGTGGCTGTTGTTATAGTGGCCCGGAGCGGCGCTACGCATTGATGCGCGAGGCGCCGCCCGAATCATTCAGGCCACATTACGCACTTTGCACAGTGCGACTGGCATACTCGCTGTATAATTTCTGCTGGTTCATGACGTCCTGCTTCGGAGCGACGCCGAACGTTCGCGAATATTCTCGGCTAAACTGCGATGCGCTTTCGTAGCCGACTTTAAAGGCCGCGTCCGCCACGTTAGCCGCCTCTGACACCATCAAACGCCGCGCCTCCAGTAGGCGCAATTGCTTCTGAAACTGAAGCGGAGTCATGGAAGTCAGCGCCTTGAAGTGTTGATGGAACGACGACGGGCTCATTCGCGCCACGTCGGCCAGTTGTTCGATACGCAGAGTCTGAGCGAAGTTCACGTGCAGCATGGAGACGGCCTTCACGACACGCTCAATGTTTGATTCCGGCAGCGCCAGCTTGCAGATTTCTGCGCCATGAGGCCCGCTCAGCAACCAATAACAGACCTCACGCATCACGGAAGGATAAAGGATAGGAATTGACTTCGGCGCTGACAACATCCGCATCAGGCGTAGAATGCAGTCGGCAAGAGCTTCATCGACTTTACCCACGAACACACATGGACCAGAATTAGCGGCTGGGGTCGGCGCCTCGTCCAACTGTTCCAGCACCTCGCGCATGGTCGCCACGTCGAAGTCCAAGGTGACACCAATATAGGGTGTGGTCGGACTCGCCTCGATAATCCGCCCACTGGCCGGAAGTTCGACGCTGACAACCAGACACTCCATTACGCCATATTCGAGCCGGTCCTCGCCGAAATGTATCTCCTTCGCGCCCTGAATGACCACGCAGAGCGACGGGCGATATAGTGCCCGCATTGGCATCATTGCCTGGCAGGAACGAACGATGTTGAAGCTATCGATAGGCGTCGGAAAAAGTCCCTGACCACCACCTTGTTCCTCGATGTAGGCGCTAACCGCAGCGAGCAGCGATGACGACATGCGAACCTCCTGTCTGGTGCCAGGCCAGCGCAGCAGACGGCCCTCGGCCGACACCGTATTGCTTTCCGTAGGAATAGGCAAGTTTCTTGAGAGTTCGGGCATTCTGATCATTGGAAACTCCATCTAGCTTGAATATGCCAGTCAAGCGGGAGTTCGAAATACATGACAGAAACTTCGACGCGGTCAATAGATTTTGCTGGGGCAGAGACGCCGGGATTTGAGGTTTCAAGTAACGAGTACGCTCATGGATGGCGTGTTCCCGCGATACTTATTACCCTTCTCCTCATAAACGCCTTCTCGCAGATTGATCGAATACTTCCATTCATTCTTGCAGAATCGATAAAAGCGGACCTTGGCCTGAGCGATACCCAGATGGGCCTGCTTACCGGGCTCGCCTTTGCGGTCTGCTACGCGCTTCTCTCGTTGCCGCTGGCTCGTGCGTCAGATCGCGGATCGCCCCGCTTCGTCCTAGTTTCGTGCATCCTGATCTGGAGCACCATGACTGCGCTCGGTGGGATCGCCGCGAGTTTCATGCTCCTGGCATTGACAAGGTTCGGCGTCGCTTTCGGCGAAGCCGGCGCCATCCCTTCCGGCCACGCGCTGATCGCCCGAAAGATCAGGCCCGAACGCCGCGGCTTGGCAATCGGCCTTTTCGCCATGGGCGTCCCGCTCGGCACAATGGTCGGATTCGCCGCTGGAGGGGCGATCGGAGACACGCTCGGCTGGCGCACTGCGATGATCGGTGCCGGATGTATCGGGATACTGATCGCCCTGTTGACCTTCGTTGTCGCGGGTTCAACACCGACGCTCAAGCGCACCGTAGCCAACAGTGAACCCTTCCTGGAATCCAGCCGACGGCTGCTTGCGTCGCCAGCATTCCGCTGGCTGTTCATCGGTGGGATCTTCGTCGGCTTTGCCGCAGCCCCGTTTTACGTCTTCTCAGCCCCGTTCCTCATTCGCACGCATGGTTTCAGCGCCAGCGAGGTTGGACTGGCGTTCGGTCTTCCGCAGGGCCTGATGGGCATCATCGGAGCGCTCCTGGGCGGACGCTGGTTCGACCGCGCGGTGAGTTCCGGAACCGGCAAGGTGCTCGGCCCGCCCGCTGTCCTCTTCCTGATCGCCAGTATGACGACAACCGCGGCCTTGTTCGTCCCCGTCGGATGGATGGCCATCCTGTTGCTGGTGCCGGGTATGCTTTCCTTCTCATTCCTGATGCCTTGGGCCTTTGGGGCTGCGCATCTGGTGGCCGGTCCGGGAAAACAGGCGCAGGCGTCCAGCCTCGTGATGATCGGCTCCGGCCTTCTCGGGCCAGCGCTCGGGCCTCTCATCGTCGGCATGGTCAGTGACGCGGCGACGACGGCGCAAATCCCCAACGGCCTCGGCCTCGGACTGCTGATCGTCCCGATTGCAACCATCCTGACCGGGATTGCCCTGCTCATCGCGAACCAGCGCATCGCTGTCTCTCTTCGGAGGCAGTGACGGTTGAACGCCGCCGCCGCCGCACCCCGCAGACTTCGCCCAAACATGGAGACCTGTCCAATGTCTGACCCCGATAACTCTCGCCGTACGTTCCTGGCCCTTAGCGCAGCCGCTCCGGCGGCCCTCGCCCTCGGGGGTTCGGCTTCGGCCCAAACTTCCGAAGCGGGCCCCGGAGCTTTGCCGGGCTCGGGTCGAGCGGCAGTCGTGACCGGCTCGTCGCGCGGCATCGGCGCCGCCACCGCCCGCCGCCTGGCGCGTGACGGGTACGCCGTCACCGTAAACTATCTGACGAATGCCGAACTGGCGGCGCAGGTCGTTCGAGACATTGAGGCAGCCGGTGGCCGCGCCATTTCCCGCCAGGCCGATGTCGCTGATCCCGCCGCCGTTCGAGCCTTGTTCGACGCAAACGACGAAGCGTTCGGCGGCTTGGACGTCGTGGTCAACAACGCCGGCATCATGAACCTCGCACCCTTCGCCGAAATGACCGATGGAGCTTTCGACCGGATGATGGCGACCAATGTGAAGGGCAGCTTCAATGTTCTTCGCGAAGCCGCCAGACGAACACGTGATGGCGGCCGGATCATAAGTTTGAGCTCCGGCGCCGCCGCCCAGAGACCGCCCGCCTACGGTCCCTATGCGGCGACAAAGGCGACCCAGGAGGCTTACTCCGGCTCACTTGCCAAAGAACTGGGTCAGCGCCGTATCGCGGTCGTTCCTATCGCTCCGGGTGCAGTCAACACCACACTGTTCACCGGCGGCAGATCGCAGGAGTTCGTGCAAGGCATCATCAGCCAGACGCCCTTTCAGCGCTTGGCCGAGCCCGAGGATATCGCCAACGCCATTGCCGCCCTCTGCACGAGCGATCTGCATTGGATCAACAGCGGCCAGCCGATTCACGCCAACGGCGGATTGGGCTGAACACGGACACTATCGGAACGACCCTTTCGACATCAGCGCGCATGGTGCGGTCAGCTTAGTAGCCGCCGCCCGATCGTAGGGCTCGTCGCGGAGGCCAGTTGGCCAGTGTCCTGCGACACGCTGAACGCCGCCGCATCTAATCCAAGCAGCCACTGCAGCAGACTCAAGGAGACCCCCTGAATGACCGATACTGATAACTCCCGTCGCACGTTCATGGCCCTAGCTGCCGCCGCGCCCGCAGCCCTTGCCATGGGAAGCGCGGCTTCGGCCCAGACATCCGCGGGCGGAACAAGCACCCTGCCTGGCGCTGGCCGCGCCGCTGTCGTCACGGGCTCTTCGCGCGGCATTGGCGCCGCAACCGCCCGCCGCCTGGCGCGCGACGGCTATGCCGTTACCGTGAACTACCTCACCAACCGCGATCTGGCGGCCCAGGTCGTCCGCGACATCGAAGCGGCTGGCGGCCGCGCCATCGTCCGCGAAGCCGACGTCGCGGATCCCGCTGCCGTCAAGGCTCTCTTCGACGCCAACGACGAGGCCTTCGGCGGGGTGGATGTCGTCGTCAACAACGCCGGAATCATGAACGTCGGGCCGTTCGCTCAGATGACCGACGCGGCGTTCGACCGGATGATCGCCACCAATGTGAAAGGCAGCTTCAACGTACTGCGCGAAGCGGCTCGGCGTACTCGGGATGGCGGCCGGATCATCAGCCTGAGCTCGAGCATCATCAAGACACCTCCGCCCGGAACGGCCGCCTATGCTGCCACAAAGGCTACGCAGGTACTTTATTCCGGTGTGCTCGCGAAGGAACTTGCCGGCCGCAACATCTCGGTCAACTCCGTAGCACCCGGAGCAGTTGATACGCAGCTTCTCCGCCAGCACGGCGAAGAGGCGCTCCGAGGCATTCCTGAGCAGACGCCGCTCGGTCGCCTGGGACTGCCAGACGATATCGCTAACGTCATTGCCCTTCTGTGCTCTCAGAACGGCGCCTGGATCGACGGCCAAAACGTCTTTGCGAATGGCGGCCTCGGTTAAATTCCGCGCGAACGGGGTGTGGGCCTCAGCCGCTGCTCTTGGAAGCATCGAGATCACAGGTGGCTGGACCAAGGATTGGCCGTCAAGGCAAACGAGTGACCCCAAGCTTTGCGTCATCTTTAGAAAGGACTGCATCATGAAATACAAGACACTCGGCAACACCGGCCTGTTCGTATCGGAACTCTGCCTCGGTTCGATGACGTTCGGGGGCAAAGGTGTCTGGGCGAACATGGGCAATGTTCAGCAGGAGGACGCGCAAGCTCTTATTGCGCGCGCATTCGAACACGGCGTCAACTTCATCGATACCGCCGACATCTATTCCAACGGCGCGTCGGAGGAAATCGTTGGCCAGTCACTGAAGAATCTAGGCGTTCGCCGCGAAGACGTTGTGATCGCCACGAAGGTGAACGGTCCGGTCGGGGCGAGCCCAAACGACGCGGGCAATTCGCGCGGGCATATCCTCGACAGCGTGAAGGCGAGCCTGAAGCGCCTCCAGGTCGACCACATCGATCTCTATCAGCTCCACAACATCGACACCGTGACGCCGATCGAGGAGAGCCTTGCCGCGCTCGACACGCTCGTGAGCCAGGGTCTGGTCCGCTATGTCGGCGTGTCCAACTGGTCGGCCTGGCAGATGGCCCGCGCGATCGGGCACAGCGAACGCCTGAACCTGGCGAAGATCGCGACGACGCAGAATTACTACACGCTCGTGGGCCGTGATCTCGAACGCGAGATTGTTCCGCTCATCAAGGCCGAGAAGCTTGGTCTCTTGGTATGGAGCCCGCTGGCCGGCGGCTTGCTCAGCGGCAAGTTCGGGCGCGACAAGCAAGCCCAAGACGGCAGCCGACGCACGACCTTCGACTTCCCGCCCGTCGCGATGGATCGCGCCTACGACGTGATCGATGTCATGGAAAGGATCGCAGCCGACAGGAGCGTCAGTGTCGCGCAGATCGCACTCGCCTGGCTGCTTCACCAGCCGCACGTCACGAGCGTGATCATCGGCGCCAAACGTATCGATCAGCTCGACGACAACGTCGGTGCGACCGAGGTGATGCTTACTGCGGACGACCTCGCCGCGCTCAACGCCGTCAGCGGGATTGCGCCGGAATATCCGGCCTGGATGCAGCGCGTGCGCGAGGTACCACCGAGGCCGCCGCTGGTCGCAGCTCCGGTCACCACCGACTGAGATCGGATCTGGGTACTCCCCCATTCCCTCAGATCCGATGGAGGACGCCGCACGCCCCCAATGAAGCGGCGGCCTCCAAGGCCACCGAAGGCGACCCTCGACCGAGGAGCGTCCTCGGTGGCCTCACCTGGGCTCGCGGCCCAACCAAACGAAAGGACCTTCGATGCCTAAAAATTGGAACACACAGAACATTCCGTCCCAGCGGGGTCGTACGATCGTCGTCACCGGCACTGGCGGTCTCGGCTTCGAAGACGCACTCGCGCTTGCCAGGGCCGGTGGCGATGTGATCATCGCCGGTAGAAACCCCGTGAAGGGGGCCGAGGCAATCAGGCGGATCAAACAGGATGTGCCAGCCGCCACCGTGTCCTTTGAGCCGGTAGATCTGGGAGACCTGAGCTCAATCGCGGCATTCGGCACACGCGTTGCCGCTATCCGTGAGAAGGTCGACGTCCTGATCAACAATGCGGGCGTAATGACGCCACCAACACGGAAGACTACTGCTGACGGGTTCGAACTGCAGTTCGGAACCAACTATCTGGGCCACTTTGCCCTGACAGCACATCTTCTGCCGCTCCTCATGCGCGGAACAATGCCTCGCGTCGTCACCCTTTCGAGCATCGCCGTTCGCGGCAACGGCGTCGCGATAAACTTCAATGACCTGCAGGCCGAGCGAGAATACAAGCCGATGCCGGTTTACGGCCAGTCCAAGCTGGCCTGCCTGATGTTCGCACTCGAGCTGCAGCGCCGGAGCGACGCCGCCGGCTGGGGCATCGCGAGTATTGCTGCCCATCCCGGTGTCTCGCGGACGGAACTTCTGCACAATGCGCCGGGTCGCCGCAGTGCCCAGGGTCTCCTTCGCTCGATGCTTTGGTTCTTGTTTCAACCTGCGGCGCAAGGCGCCCTCCCGACCTTGTTCGCGGCAACATCTCCTGATGCCCGTAAAGGCGGGTACTACGGCCCTAACAAACTCGGCGAAACGCGCGGATACCCATCTGAAGCGAAAATTCCTCAGCAAGCCTTGGAGGACCATGTCGCCAGTCGGCTTTGGGACGTGTCCGAGGAACTGGCAGGCGTCAAATTCGCCGACAAGCCTCTGCCAACCACCATCACTCCGGATGCGCCCGCCGCCAATCGCGAGGTTTAATCCGTGGACCCGCTCGGAAGCCTCATCGACTGGATCGCGGCATACGGCGTGCTCGGCCTGTTCGCCATAGGACTGGCGGAGCGCTTCGTTCCTGCTCTACCATCCTACGGCGTCCTGGTCGCCATCGGCATTGCTGCTGTCGACAACGCCTGGTCCGTTCCTGTTGCGATCGCCGTAACGACAGCCGGCAGCTTTTGCGGAGGCCTCGCCTTCTACCTGCTCGTTCGGGCCATGGGGCAGGATAAATCCGTCCGGCTCTTGTACCGGCTTGGTCGGTTGCTGGGGCTATCGCCGGCGCGGATCGACAGAACGCTGGCATCGTTCCGGTCGCGCGAGCGAACCCTAATCTTCATCTCACAACTTATCCCGACAGTGCGCCTGATAGCGCCATTGGTCGCTGGGCTCGTTCACGCGGATTTCCGACGATTTGCCAGTGGAACCGTGCTGGGCATCGCCCTCTGGAATGGGCTGTTCATCGCCGTCGGGCACTATGCCGTGCTGGCAGCTCCGGGGCTGAACGCATCAACTTTGGCGATCAAGGTGTTGGTCCTCCTCATCGCAACCGAGGTGCTGCTGGCGCTGGCCTGGCGATGGGCAGCTCGTTGCCCGGCGCGCGAAGTCGTGCGGGAGAACCGGTCATGACTAACAAGACCGCTGAAGCCTTCCACTTCTTTCGCGCGTGGCTGGCGGAGCCGCTGCGCGTCGCGGCCGTAACGCCGTCCGGACGCGCGCTGTCCGCATTAATGACCGCCGAGATCTCGGCTGACACGGGGCCAGTCATCGAGCTTGGTCCCGGAACGGGCGTATTCACGCACGCCCTCATCCAGCGAGGCGTGGCGGAACCGAACCTCGTCCTCATCGAATGCGGCTCGGACTTCGCTGCCAAGCTTAGAGTTCGCTTTCCCAGTGCGAGAACGATGCAGATGGACGCCGCCAAGCTGCGGCACATCAAACTCTTCGATCGCACCCTGGCGGGCGCGGTGCTCAGCGGCCTTCCGGTTCTCTCGATGCCGGCGCGGAAAGTCATCGCAATTCTCGACGGCGCGTTCGGGCATCTGCACCCCGAGGGAGCATTCTACCAGTTCACCTATGGTCCACGATGCCCGATACCACGGTCCTTGCTCGACCGGATGGGCCTGAAGGCTACCCACGTCGGACATACCTTCGCAAACATCCCCCCCGCTGCCGTCTATCGAATTCGCCGCCGCACGCCGCGACGCGCGTCAGCCCAAATGCTTCGTTTACAAATGTCGCCCGCCGACGAATGGCCATCGGCCCCCGGGCGGCCGTCCAATGATCAATAGGCGCAACCGGACCATCTGTGATCATCCGCTGAAGCAAAAAGGGGTCGCTTGGCCCAGAGCCGCTTATTTGAGGAGCTCATATGCATACCTATCTAGCCTACGGTGCGTTCGGCTGGCTGACTTTCACTGGCGTCGCCCATTTTCTGGTCGACGTCGTATCGCAGTATCTGCGGGGCAAGCGCCCACCCAATGTCGAAACCACGCTGTATTACGGCTTGAACTCGGCGTTTGCCCTCGGGCAGGTGCTGTTCGGACTGATATGCCTCTGGATTGCCTGGCGGCAGCCCCGTTTTCTCGGAGAGCCCCCCGTGGTCGCGCTATGCTTGGCAGCAGCAGCGGGCTGGCTCGCTATCACCTTCGCCTTCATGGGATACTGGGAACCGAAACTGAACGCCGGACTTTTCGCGGCTCTTCTTATCGCCGCGATCCTCTTCGGGCGATGAGGTCTGAACGGAGGGCGGCGTATGCCTGACCTCTCCCTCGATCTCCGCTTCTTGCGATACGCAATCATCGCCGCGGAACAAGGCAGCTTCCGTCGCGCTGCTGCGGCACTGGACATATCACAGTCCACGATCAGTCGCCGGGTTCAGCTTCTGGAAAGCCGGTTGGGCACACCGATCTTTGAAAGGCATCCGACTGGAGTGAGACCCACGGAGGCCGGTCAGCATTTTCTTCGGGATGCCGCAGCCGGCGCCGAGATAGTAGAACGAGCAGTCCAAGAGCTTTCGCGCGGGCCACAAGGCGATCGCGGCGCAATTCGCGTCGGCTTCCTCTCATCAATATCAGGTGGTTTCCTTAGTGAACTCGTCACAGCCTTCCGCGCCCATTATCCAAATATCGAACTGCGATTTGTGGAAGACACACCACGCGCCCACATCGCCGCCGTGCTGAAAGGGCATCTGGATGCCGCGTTTATCCCGGGCAACCCGGAGGCAAACGGGTGCATTACTCTCTTACTGTGCATGGAGAGGATCTTTCTCGTACTACCCGCTGACCATCCCTTGGCGGGAATCGATGTCATTCCGTGGGATGACATCAAGCGGGAGCGTTTCATTGTCAGCGCGAGCGGTTCCGGACCGACGGTCGAAGACTATCTGGTAAAGCAACTCGCAGACGTCGGCTTTCGTCCGTATATCCAGGTTCATCATGTCGGTCGCGAAAACCTCATAAACCTCGTCGCGAAGGGTTTCGGCCTCACGCTAACGAGCAGTCCGACAATCAGCACCGTGTTTCCTGGCGTAGTTTTCCGGCCGGTCGAGGGTCCTGACGACCATATCCCGATGAGCGCCCTCTGGGCCGCTCACAATCGAAATCCGGCGCTGACCCGCCTTATCGATCTCAGTCGACGCATGCGGAGGGCGCCAGCTCCCGTTCCGACGACAGTGTTATCGCGAGCGCAGGGCAATGACCCTGCGGAGTTATAGCCCAACGCAAGCGAGGTTCGATCGTCGCTCACCTTCCCGTCTTGGTCGCTCGGCATCGCAAAGCAATGCCTGTTGAACCAAACCGCATTGTCGATACCGCCCACAAAGGAACCGAAAATGCCGACTGTACTGATCACCGGCGGCCATAAGGGGCTTGGCTTGGAAGCCACCCGTAAAATCGCCGAACAGGGCGACTTCGACATCATCATTGCGGGCCGAAACCGGGAGGAAGTCGAGTCCGCCGCTAGCGATCTGCGGGCGCGATACCGCACCACGCTCAAAACGGTAATTCTCGACGTGTCCTCGCTAGTATCCGTCCGAGAGGCTGCTGCAGCAATCCAGACTCTGGTCCGCAATGACGACGTTTCGCCCCTGCAGGTGCTTATGCTCAACGCCGGCGCACAGTTCATGGGACAGATCGAGTTCAGCGTGGACGGCTATGAAAACACGTTCGCGACCAATTGCCTCGGGCATTTCCTCCTGCTGAATCTGTTGCTCGCCAACATGCAGGATGGCGGGCGCATCGTTTTCACCGCAAGTGGGACACACGATCCCGACACGATGGACGGCAAAATGGTCGGTGCTGCCGTGGAGCCGGATGCCTTCAGCCTGGCCCATCAAGGAAAGGGAGGGAAGCCTATCTCGGGCGGCAAGCGCTATGCCACCTCCAAGCTCTGCACCATGCTCTACGCTTATGAACTGGACCGTCGGCTGCGGGCGAGCGGCTCGTCGCTCCAGTCCATTGCCTTCGATCCAGGCCTGATTGTGGAGACGTCGCTCATAAGATCGGCACCGGCAGCTGCCCAGTGGTTAATGCGAACCGCCCCGGTAAAGGCGGCGTTGAGAGCCTTAGGCGTCACGATGGGAAGCATCGCGTTTTCGGGTGACGCGCTAGCCCGGGTCGCCATTGATCCCTCTTTCTCAAGTGCCTCCGGTAAATACGTTCAGTCGAGGAACGGCCGGTTGATTGAAGCCCGCTCGTCGGCCATGTCCCACGATATAAGACGCGCACGGAAGCTCTGGTCGGACTCTGAAGCTCTCGTCGAACTCAGTCCGCATCAACAAAAAGAAGCCTGAGCTGAGAATCAAGCTGCCTTCGGCAGCGCGGCGCGGTACCGTCCGTAACCAACTTTTACGAGCAGTCCTTCCTCACACATCTTCGAGAGATAGCATCGCGGAATGCCGATGTCCGTGAGATCACCGGTCCTTACCTCGCCTCGCTCGCGCGCCAAAGCAACGGCGCGATCCCGAAGGGATGGTGGCGGTCCGCCGGCAAGGCGTAGCGCTTCTGCGCGGTCCCGGTCACGTTTTCGCATTTGCGGCCGTTGTGGCGTGACCAGTCGTAGTGCTATGGCGAATTCGTAATTCGTAGGTTCGTCGACCCGGGCGAGCCACGCTTTTCCTACGCCATGGCGCGATATTGCGCGCCAACGTGCGATTTTTCGCTACTCACGTTCGACGAAAATGCCACTGGTTTAGCCAGCGTGCATTTTGAGCCGAGCTCGAAACAGACGTAGAATATGCGTCGGGACGCCCACCGCCAATCCCTGCAGACCGTCAGTCGCGGAATTGGCGCTTCTAGCGAAGAAAGACAGGCAATCGGCGGCGAGTTTCGGCTTGGCGAATGACCGTCAGTGAGTCGACCGCCCCGCCCCTGCCCTCACCGGTCACTCTCCTTAAACCTGCCGTCCCGAGGCCGCTTGCGGCACACGTCCACCACTCTGCAGAAACCAGCCTCTCTTGTATCATATGGCATCGTATGATACGTTTCGATAAATAGGAGTTCCATCATGGCCGACGAATGGATGACGATAGAGGACGCGTCGCGTTACCTGCAGCTTGGTAAGACCGCCCTATACGACCTGGCACGAGAGGGAACCCTCCCGTCAAACAAGGTCGGCAGTAAATGGCTGTTCAGCAAAACCGATCTGGATGCTTGGGTCCGATCCAATATCCCGCTTGAGCAGTACTTCCTAAAGACGCCGGCTCATATCGAGGAAAACCTTCAGCTGCGGGAGCCTCAGGTCGAAGCTTACCAGATTCTGTACGAATACTTCAAAGCGGGCGGTAAAACGGCGATAATTCAGATTCCCGTAGGCTGCGGGAAATCAGGCATTGCGGCGATCGCGCCGTTCGGAATCGCAAAAGGACGCGTGCTGGTCGTCGCGCCGAACCTCACCATCAAGGAAGGCCTCTTCGAGGCTTTGGACGTCACCAACCGGCAAAAGTGCTTCTGGCGGAAACGGAACATCCTTACCGATGAAGCCATGATCGGCGGCCCATTCGCGACAACGCTGGACACTGGAAACCTGTCGGTTTGCGAGAAATCCCACTTCATCGTATCGAACGTCCAGCAGCTCGCCACCAACACTGAAAAATGGCTCCACAAGTTCCCCAAGGACTTTATTGACCTCATCATCGTGGATGAGGCTCACCATTCGCCCGCCGAAAGCTGGAAGAAGGTCCTTGAGCACTTCGATCAGGCGCGCGTGATAAACATGACCGCAACGCCTTTCCGTGGCGACGGTCAGGAAATCGACGGGGACCTCGTCTACCGATACCCATTCAAGAAGGCCACGTTCAAGGGCTATATTAAGCGCATTACCGCAAGTTATGCTGCACCGACGGAACTGGAGTTCACTGCAAAGGGTGAGACCAAAGTCTACACGTTGGACGATGTGCTCGCGATGAAAGATAAGGACTGGTTCAGCCGAGGGATTGCGCTTTCCGATCCTTGCAACCAGACCATCGTCGATAACAGTCTTGAAAAGCTGGAATTGCTGAGAGAGACCGGCACGGCGCACCAACTGATCGCCGTCGCCTGCAGCGTCAACCACGCCCGTAGAATCACCGCAATGTACGAGGCGCGGGGATTCAAGGCAGACCTCATTTACAGTGAGATGGACGAGGATAAGAAGGTCGACGTCAAACGCCGGCTGACAAGCGGCGAACTTGACTGCATCGTCCAGGTGCAGATGCTTGGTGAAGGTTTTGACCATCCCAAACTGAGCGTCGCAGCGATCTTCCGCCCTTTCCGGACTTTGGCGCCATACATCCAGTTTGTCGGGCGAATCCTGCGTGTGATCGTGCAGAACAGCCCCGGGCACCCGGACAACTACGGCCACGTCGTCACCCACGCCGGCATGAACCTCGATGAACGACTGCGTGAATTCAAGCTGTTTGAAAGCGATGACCAGAAATTCTGGGAAGATGTCATCGGAGGCAAGGAGCCTGAACCGGCAGCAGAAGTTAAGTCCGGCGAGGCTCGAATGAAACTGTCCGAACAGGTCGTGGTCAACTACGAGATCGTCGACTCATTAATCGAAGAGCAATTCACCTCCGCCGAACAGGAAGACATCATCAGAGAATTGCGTGAAAACCTCGAGCGATTGGGGCTGGACCCCGATCAGGCCGAGGCCATCGTGCTTGCGCGTTCCACCGCCCAGACGACATCGAGGGCTGCGCAGCCGTATCAGAAGCTACCAATCCGCGAATGGGAGATGCGCAGGAAGGGCCTCAATGAAGAGGTCAACCGCGCTGCGAACCTGCTCGTAAACAGACTGGGCATTAACCGCGCTGGTCGGGAAATCATAAATAGCGGGATTCCAGCTACAAACAATTTCGTCGCGGCTGTCACGCTCATCAACAAAGAGTTGAAAAAGAATAATCAAAAGCAGCGTAAGGACTGGTCAACTGAGGAGTTCGAAGGGGCGATAAAAAGCCTTGAAGAGATTCTCAACCTGCTGACGAAGAGGTATAAGGGGATTCTGGGTGCCAAAGCCAAAGGGTAAAACACCTTCGCTCCTTTCGATGTCAACAGGATCGCCAGTCTTGCACACCTGTGGCAAGGCTACGAACTGCGACCGCTGCAAAGTGCGAATTCCGACAGCGGCGGTTTGTTTCCAAATCCCGAAGCAGAAGAGCGGCTTCACTGCCTACCCAATCTTCTGCATCGCCTGCACGAAAGAGATACTGGAAAAGACGAAGAGCGACCTGTTGGCGATTGAGGTCGTCGTGCAAGTTCAGCAATGATCGGGCACGGGCACCATAAATCGCCTCTAGCTCAACGTTGCGTTCTGTGCCGAACTTTAGTCTTGGCCAAAATCCGTCGATTGATCTTCTCTTTCCACGCCGTCTGAGCCTGGGAGAGCTTGCGCTTCAGCACCGTCTGCTTGAGGAAGGTATATTCCTTTTCGCCGAACAAGTAGCCGCTGCGCCACGCGTGTTCGATTAGATCGTGGTTGGCGTTAGCGCTGATGTCGGCAGCGATGCGCTTTAGGCCGTCGAAGAGGTTGCCGGTATCGATCTGGATGAAACGGTTGATGCATACGTTGCCGACGTACGTTGCATTCCCGTTCAGCCGGTTGCGGATGTAGCAGTGCTCCTTGATCTCTTGTCCGCACGGACAGTTATCGAATTCATCACTGATTTCGATCGCTTCGAGGAACCATTCCGACCTGGCGACGTCAAACACCCGCGAGACCGAAAGCGGAAGAATGTGCGCCTTGAGGCGCTCAAAGTTATGGCTTTCCATAGACCGACCTTAGCTCCCCGCGTCGAACACAGCTCCCTTTGAAGACATAAATTATATTACCTTGAGGGATCAGACCCGACTGGGGCCAGCAGTAGCACGCACCCCCGGCTGAACCGCCGCACGCACCTCTTCATAGACAGCTATGCCCGAGCCGATGCCCGTCTCGATGCTGATCGCCACAGCATACGGAACACGCTCGTCTAGTGCTCCGGCCTGAGCCCGGCAAGCGACACGGAGTTTCAAAAAGCCGCCGTCCAAGAATGCGACAGCGCTCTCCCCTTCGAAAACGCAGTGGGAGAGCGTCCCTCGATTGATCGCAACGTGGGTCGGCTGTCCGGACATGCGCTGGACCGCCAGGGAAAAGCTCTTGTCGCCTGCGGGCAGAAGTTCGAGTGTAGCGGAGCGGTACTGCTGATGCCGTGCATTTACAGGTGTTAGCCAAGCCGTCGTCATGGTCAGCCGCCGCAACTGGGTCGAGCCCTCGATCGAAGGTGGCAATGGGATATCGAACTCATCCTGAGTGTCTTGCTCGATGTCACCATACGCGAAGAGCGTGGCTCGCTCCGCCGCGCAGTCGAGCACGCGGTCGATCTGAGGACGGCCGTAACCAAGGAACCGAGATATGTTGTCCCGATGGCGCTGCCAGTCCTTACCAGCGGGACCAAATGCCTCCTCCAACTTGCTTCCCGCCTCACCCCAGCTCGCTCCATGTACCAGCAATGCTTTCAACAACACTGCCGCATGCGTGCGTGGAATGTCGTAGCCAGCCTCGATGAGCGAATCGTAGATGCGCACAGCCGACCTAGTCATGAGAGCTGTCGCGTTGCTTGAGCCGACCGTTCTGCGCTGGAAATCTAGCCTGCCCGTAGCGCCGGCATCGGGTGCCGCCGACATTTGTCCAGCATAACTACCGCCTGCATCAACCGCTAGCCATACATGGCCCTCATCCTCTGAGGCCCGCACCAGTTCGCGTCCACCATCGAACAAAAGGTCAGGCTTGACGGTCTGCCGAAAACCCAGCCCGACCCCTGAGCTGACGTTGGGCATACCTCCATCAGGGAACGGATCTTTTAAGTGAAAGGGTTCGGGAGCAGCGGCGAATTCGTCAGCATGCCAGGCACCGACGGCGATCGCATTAAGTCCTTCGGCAGGCGACAGAAGTGACCTCGTCGCCTTCTCGGAGTTGAGCGCCGTGATTACAGCAGCCTCGCGCTGTTCCGGAGTTGCCGCTGCCCACGCGGCGGTTGTAGCGAAATTACGAACTGGCAGCCAGCGCCGGACGTTGCCAGCGCTGATCAGAAAGAGGACTCGATATCGGAAGGACAACCAATCCATGAGCCGGGCCCAAGGGCTTATCCGGCCGGCATACGGTCGGTTAAGATCGCCGAGCGAAAGGTTGATGACCACGACCGTGGGCGCGGATGCTGGCTCGCTGCCGTCGTCCTCCAACAGACGTCGAACTGACAAGTATACAACGTCGAGCGGAAGCCGGTCTGGCGGTGTTGATTCCGCGTCGCTTGCGGCGTCGTAAATCATAACCGGCCGGACGTAGAGTGGCCGAGCCAGTGGCTCGTCTCCAGCTTGCAAGTCGCCGTGCACAATCAGCGAGGCCATGCTCGTACCATGCGAGCGCTTGGCGGTGGGCGTCCGCGCAGCGAAGTCGTCCGGATCATCCAAGATCAGTCGCCCAACCAGCCGCTGGTGGTTAGCGACCGGAACCCCATCTAACAGCGCGGCGATTGCATCACCTGCCGGCGCGGCAGCCGCAGTGGCCGCTCCCACCTCGCCGGCCTCCTCAGGCTCAGCGATTGAGGCGACCGATTGCGGCCGGAGATACATAATGTCATCCAGTCGGGCGAGAGCCACATCGGGGTGCTCGATGAGCTCCCGCACCCGATCCGGTGGAAGGTCGATGAGAACGCCGTGATAGCGAATCGGCTCGATTAAAGCTGAGGAGACAACCTGCCCGCCAAGTGCAGCGAGCTGTCCTTCAACATCGCCAATAGCCCGCGCGCGCCGCTCGGGCCGCTCGTGAAACCACATCTCGACCTCAAACCGGACAGGCTCATCCGGTCGTTTAGCTATGCGCTCACGCCAATATTCAAGCGTCTCCGGCAGAACCCGATCTTGCGGCCCCCACGCCCGCAGATCGCTCAACATATCGAACAGCGTGCCCCAAGGAGCGAATCCCCAAGGCATAGCTTGGCCCTGCCGGAAAAGATCCCATAGCCTGAGGATTTCCTTCAGAGCGCGAACATCCGGCATCGCCATGTAAAGCCGCCCACCCATCGGCTTTCCGCTACGGACCTGCTCGCCCTTCTTTGTCTGCAGACCGTAGAAGTCTTCGCTTGGCTCGATTTCAGCTTCGTCCTCCAGCAAAAACTCTAGCCCCGGAATGCGGCCGACCTGGCTGTAGAAGTCGCCCAGCGACCCCGCGACCTCGAACACAAGGGCGCGCTCCGGCGCGATTCCGTCAGGATCGGCGCGCAAAGCCATGGAGGCCTGCGCAGCAGGCTGTGCCGCGACATTTCTCAGCCGATCGAACTTCGGTCCCAGTCGCTCCGACTGCCTCCCGAACCCCGGCTTGACAATCTTGGCGTTGGGATCGACGGGTACCGGCGCTTTTTTCTCGCGCTCGTTACGACTGGGTGTCGGGATCTGTAGAAGGGGTCTCTCCGCCACGTTTCTCGCTCTTCTTCTTGTCTGGGGCGCTCACTCGGGACCGCCAAACTCTCAACTCCCGCTCCACGATTTCGCTTGGGCGGCCCTCGCCGAGTGACAACACGAATCGACGGAGAATGTTGGTGCAGAAATCTTCCACCTCGGCGAGGCTCGACCCGCGGAGTGCTCGGGCGAGCTGATCGGGCGACCTCCCGAGGTCGCCGGGGAGCGGCCGAGTATGGAAATAGCCCGAGATGAAATTGGCGATCTGTCGCTCACCTGGGGCTGGCAGGTCGAGCCGCAACTGGAACCTTCGCCACGCGGCTCGATCCAAAAGCTCTGCATGGTTCGTCGCCGCGGCGATGATTGTCCAACTGGGCAAATCATCCATTTGGAGAAGCAGCGAACTCACAACGCGCTTAATCTCGCCCGTCTCGTGGATGTCGCCACGCTCCTTACCGACAACATCGAACTCGTCGAAGAACAGCACGCTAGGCGTCGTTCTTGCAAAATCAAAGACACGCCTCAACCGACCCGCGGTCTCGCCGAGGAAGCTTCCGATCACCGCCTCATAGCGCACGGTTAGGAGGGGCACGCTCAACGCCTCTGCAATTGCCTCGGCCAGCGAAGTCTTTCCATTCCCCGGCGGACCAGCGAGCAGAATACGGTGTCGAGGTTCGAGCCCGTGCGAACGAAGGACGTCAGCGCGACGCTGCTCCTCAATGAGTTCCTCGCAAGCCTCGCGAGTCACAGCGGGAAGTAGCAAGTCGGCGAGACGACGCTGTGGAACGCGGTCGACAAAGAGATCACGGGTGGAAGGTCCACGCGAAACCGGCTCCGGCGACGCATGCGGCGTTGAGTGGCTGCCATTCAAATTGGTGCGGAGAGCAGCAGATAGACGATCGGCAAGTACATTATGCTGCTTAGCCTTCTCGTCAGCGATCAGAGCCTCAGCAGACGTACGCGCTAGATGACGATCGCCGGTCGCGCCAGCCTTCACTAATGCCACTAGGAGATCACTACGTGCCATCCGCTTCTTCTTCTTCACCGGCCTTGCCGGCATTGGTTCCACTTTTGGACTCTGCGACCCGGGCGCTTTATCCTGCCCGAACATGTCCATTTCCCGCTCCGTTTACCTGGCTTGCCGCCGCTCCTTGCAAGGCTTTGTGCAGTGTCGATCGGTGCACCCCGAGAGATCTGGCCACCTCAGACACTGTCGATTCCGGATCTTTTAGCAATCGCCGAGCGACCTGCAGCTTTTCCGCGCTGAGTTTTGGAGGCCGCCCGCCCTTTCGCCCCCGCGCCCTCGCCACGGCAAGTCCTGCGAGGGTACGCTCGCGAACGAGGTCGCGCTCGAACTGCGCAAGAGCTGCGAAGAGATGGAAAATCATGCGTCCATCGGACGTCGTGGTGTCGACCTCCTCGGTCAAGCTTTTCAGCCCAACCCCTTCGGCCTTCAACCTCTCAACGATCTCGATCAAATGCGGCAACGATCGAGCAAGTCGATCAAACCGCCATACAATCAGCGTGTCACCCACTCGCGCCTGGCTCAACAACTCCGCCAACACCGGGCGGTCGGCCGTCGCTCCCGAAACCGGCTCTAAGAACGTGCGATCGCAACCCGACGCGTCCAAAGCGTCAAGTTGCAGGCGCATGGCCTGTTCATCGGTCAATGTTCTCGCATAACCCAGCAGCATGTTGAAAAACATAGCAGGCGAATCGTTTCCGCGACAGTGATTTTTCAACGGCTTTCGCGACGGTCCACAATAATGTCTGACTTCGGCTTCCACAGAACACCGGACGAGTAGCGCCGTCTCGTAGTCTGTGGGCCGACTATATGTCAGGTGCTTCATTCGTAGAGCCGCTCCTAGGCCGGAGCACACGTTCTAAGTGCGGTCGGAAGGGTGTCTGGATTTGCGATGGTGCTTGGAAGATGTAGCTGAGCGCCTCCCCGTGAGCAGCTTCATCCAACGTTTCGAGATGTGCCAATATTTGATCAACGGTAGGCACCAAGCCTTCAACTTTACTCCAGTTCGGAGGCAGGGCTGTCCAAACAACTCCCGCTAACCCTTTCGCCTGAGCCCAGCTAGCGACCGCATTCTCGTGGCTAGACAACCGGCCCTCTTTGCGCGGCCAGTGACCGATCCGGTGAGCGGGACAGCCTTCCCGCTCCGCCAGAAGCGCAATTCCATCCTCCAAAGTTGGCGCAGATATCTCGGCCCAAAGCACTTCAATGCTCGGAGCAGCGTCCGTGATCACCAGAGTGACGCGTCCGTCGCGCGACAGCCGAGCAAACTCCAATGGCAGTGACGGCCCATCGCCGTACCAATCCCCAACAGGCAAATTACCGCGCTTCCAGATCAGCGACCCCCACCCAAGGCAGGCAATAGCCATATCAATCTCCTATCGCCTCTACGGGCGCCCTACCCTTCGCGACTGCGCGCCACTTGACCCATTTCCGTGACGAGGAGCTTCTCACCGCCGGCTCGGCTGAAGGCGATCGATGAGCATGCCCCAGTAGAGTTCGGCGGCGCCTTCTTGCGTCAGCTTGGCAGTGTCTCGACCTCCGCCCATCGCCGCCATGCCCATGCTGCGCAGAAACATGGATTGGTCGTCCGCCTCAACGGACAGAAGCTCATTGTAGCCGTTGCTGGCGGACGTCTCTGACGCTGAATAGGCGATGCCTCCGGCAAAGGTGCGATCACCTAGAAATACGGTGCAGCGGGATATCGCCTGCCCTTGCTTATAGACGACCGCCGCGAAGCGATCGGCGTCGATGCGGCGAAAGTCGCCCTCGATGCCGTCGTTTCTCGCGGCCAACTCGCCGAGCGAATTCTCGAAGAACCGCGCCATGTATTCGAAGCTGTCGCGCTTGAAGCGGTCTTTGTCCCGCTCGGTGAAGGCCTTGGCGAGCGCGAGATTGCTGGACCGTGGGCCGGCCGGGAGAGAGGAGCGTGGCTCATCAGGGTCTGCGACGACGGATCTGGCTGCTACCGACGGAGAGGCCTTGGGTGTCAGCCGGGCCACCGCTGCCCGAACCGCCTTGGCGACTTCGAGCAGCGCCTGATCGCGATCGGGATACTGGGTGATGGGCGTGCCGTTGGGCGGCGTTGCATTGAGCTTTCCGAACGGAGCCCCGTGCCAGTCGCATGCGCGCAGGATCACCGGAATGACGATCGCTTCTCCGGCCGTGTGCCGCTCCATCGCGCGCTTCATCTCGATGTCATAGCAATAGTCGGAGGCGATGAAGTCGGCGCTGACCAGAAGCAGAATGATGTCGTCGGTTTCGACATGCTGCTCGATGGCGCCGGCAAACTCCTCACCCGCGCCGATCCGCCTGTCGTGCCAGGTCTCGATCACTCCCTGACGCTTCAGGAGGGCGAGCTGAGTCTCGACCTGATCCCGCAGCGCCTCATCCACATGGGAGTAAGAAAAGAACACGCTCGCCGCCATAAACTCTCCCTGGGCCGCCTTACTTCAACCAACGGCGTAAATGTTCTTAGGTTGTTATTCCGTTCTATCGAAATTGACGCCCGACGCATAGATGCCCCCGCCGCGCCAGAGCGAGTCGAGCGCGCAAATCCACCGAATACTTCGCCTTTTCTTGCTTGGGGAATGCACATCCTCCCAAGGCGACGCTTTGGCGGTCGGCAAGTCGGGGCCAACCACTCCTCCGTACGCCATTCTGCGTGCGATCAAGAGGAGACCATCATGTCACGATCACCGATCAACTTGCCGCCACGCCTTCTGCGAACAGCCGAAGCGGCGCGCTTTCTCGGTCTTTCGCCGCGCACGCTGGAAAAGCACCGTACCTATGGCACCGGACCGCTCTACCGAAAGCTGGCGGTGTGATCGTCTATGCTCCCCGATCTCCAGCGATGGGCGGACGGCGGGATCATGAGCTCGACGTTCGATCCGAATGATGGAGCCGTCCCAACGCCGAGCCCGGAGAACCGGCGCGACAGCTGACGAAACAGCGCGATAGGTTCGTGGGCACGCCATCTGAACCGGCGTGCCCACGAACGACCTCTGGCCCCAACGCCCCTTCCTTTGTAGGCTGCTGTTCGGGCCATGGGCAGGTGCCAATATCTGGAGGATCCGGCATGGAAGCAGTAGCGATCGCCGCCACGGCCATCCTCGCCGAGTCTTTCACGCGAGGCTCTGCCATGAAGCGTAGCATGCTTCGTATGCAAGGCGGCGTCCTGTCGCCGGACGAATTCGCAAGGCGCGTCGGCATCCCGACCTAGGACCTCAAAGCGCTGTCGCTGTTGTGGCTCGATATCGATGGCGAGCGCGGCTATCCGGCCTTCCAAATCGCCAATGATGGATTGCTTCCCGGCATGAGCGCCGTGGTCCAGGCGTTCGCGATCGACGAGCCCTGGATGCGGCTCAACTTCATGCTGACGGGCGATGCCCGCCTCGGCGGCCGACGTCCGATCGACGCCCTGCGCGATGGACAGATCGGCGAGGTCATCGACGCGGCCCAAGCCTATGGCGAGCATGGCGCGGCCTGAAGTTCAGGCCGCCTTCAACACAGCGGCGCGATACCGTCCGTAACCGACTTTCGCGAGCAGGCCTTCCTCACACATCTTCGAGAGATAGCATCGCGGAATGCCAATGTCCGTGAGATCGCGGGTCCTTACCTCGCCCCGCTCTCGCGCCAGGGCCACAGCGCGATCCCGAAGGGATGGTGGCGGCCCGCCGGCAAGGCGTAGTGCTTCCTCGCGGTCCCGGTCACGTTTTCGCATTTGCTGCCGTTGTGGCGTGGCCAGTCGTAGTGCTATGGCGAATTCGTAATTCGTGGGTTCGTCGACCCCGGCGAGCCACTTTCATCTCAAAAGAAAATTTATAGCCTGCAGACTTTCATAAGTGCGGTTCTGCGCCCGCTTATCTCACACGGGCCGTATTGCGTTCGATATGATTTCTACGGGTTTGCCCGCCGAAAC
The DNA here is from genome assembly GCF_039939195.1 of Foliimonas ilicis. Lineage (NCBI taxonomy): Bacteria > Pseudomonadati > Pseudomonadota > Alphaproteobacteria > Hyphomicrobiales > Phyllobacteriaceae > Foliimonas > Foliimonas ilicis. The sequence goes on from NZ_JBDUUH010000002.1 coordinate 300,114, forward strand.
ATTGACCCGATCCCTGCCCTTTCGCTTCGCACCATACATTGCCGCGTCAGCCTGACGCAGAAGCACAGACAGATCCTCACCGAATGTGGAGGCGCAAACGCCGAAGCTGGCGGTGATGCGAACGTCTTCCGGCAATCCGGGAATCGCGGCGGCATTCAGCGACACGCGCAGCGCCTCTGCGAACAGTCTTGCAGATGCGGTGTTCGAACCGGGCATCAGCACTGCAAACTCCTCGCCGCCGATGCGTCCTGCAATCATTTCGCCGGACGCCGATTCGCGCAGCAACTTCCCGAAGGAAGCGATCACCTGATCGCCGGCGGCATGGCCGTAGGTGTCATTGACGAGCTTGAAACGGTCGAGGTCGGCCAGAAGCATTGCGACCGGTCTTACATGTCGCGCGCTGCCATCCAGCACCTCTGCGGCCCGCTCTTCGAAACCCCGCCTGTTGAAAAGGCCCGAAAGCCGATCGATCTGCGATTCCTGTTTAAGATCGCTCATGTGGTCGAGAGCCACCGCCACCATCAGATTGAACGCGATCATGACGGAAATCAGCGTCTGCGTGACCTGGACGGTTGTCCAGTAAATCGAGTGCTGGAAATCGTCATATGTCTCGAAATGGCCGACATAGGAGAAAATGATTATCGGGCGCAGGATGAAATTGGCTGCTGAAAGTATGCAGACGGCAAACAGGATCTTGTCGATGAAGCGCGGCTTCTGGACTGTCTTGAGCCGCACAGCCACGAACAAAGCCACGGTGCCGAGCGTGAAGCTGATTGCATAGATCCTGACGGTCAGATCGGGATCCACATAGAGAAACCAGCAGAATACCCCCATTCCGACGGCCAGAATGCCCGCCAGCCATCTGAATGGTGTGGGAAGGTCGTATCTGCTCAGAATTGCGACGGCCAGGCTGCTTGCGGCCAACAGGAAGCAGAGATTCGAAATCGTCCGGTTCGGGCTCGCCTCTATATTGGGCAGAACGTCCTGAATCAGGAAACCGGCAGCCGAAAACCCATAACCCAGAGCCGCGATGGCGATGTAGCGCCGTTCTCTTTGGAAATGCCAAAGGGTCAGGAATGCCGTCATCAACAGCAAGCCCACCGCGGGATTCAAAAGATAGAAGAAAAAATGGCCGTCCAACGTGCAATCCCGCCTCGCCCAGAAATTGTATCGTAGGGGTCCGACGGGAAATAAGCCGTTAAATGGAAGTTTAATTGTTGAACTACTTTTCGGGAGAATTCCCGAATTTCAGTCTTTTCGATCAGCCAAAGCTGTTTGCGACAGAACGGCGAGCAGCCTTGCGAATATCTTCGCGCCTGATGCCGATGTCGTCGAGCTGCTTGTCGGTGCAGTTACGAAGCGCGCCGACGGTGTTCATGTAAGTGCGGAATTTGCGGAAAGCGACTGCGAAGGCCATGAGACTACCCTTTGTGCCATACCTCCCTGACACAAGAATATCCCAAGCCTGCATTTTGAAAATGAATTATATTGCATTGCAGCATTGAGATTTCCGCAATGCACAATTCGTGAATTTCAAATCCACGAGGCGTTCTGCAACGGTAATGCAGAACGATGGTGATCCAATTTCTCGGAGATAAGGCACAAGGCCTTGAAAAAGAAATGGCGCGAGTGACGGGGCTCGAACCCGCGACCTCCGGCGTGACAGGCCGGCACTCTAACCGACTGAGCTACACCCGCGCACCCAACGCTTGGGCGATGCCGTCTGCGTTGTTGGCGTGGAATTAAGCGGTTCGACGGGTAGTGTCAAGCGGGGTTTAGCGCCATATTGTGATTAGCCGAACCTTTTTCACATGCGGCATTCAATATGTATCTTTCAGTGTGAAAATGGGCGTTTTGTCCTTGCGCCTTTCTGCCGAACCCCTTAAAGGTCCAGCCGGTTCGGGCGATTAGCTCAGTTGGTAGAGCGCTTCGTTTACACCGAAGATGTCGGCGGTTCGAGCCCGTCATCGCCCACCATGTATCCCCCCGCATTTCAGTATTTTGCGAAGCGTACGAAAAGGTCTTCAACCTGATTGTATGCTTTGCAACACACGTTGAATGCCGGCCTTTGAACTTCTTTCATCGAACCGCGTTTAAGATTGTGGAAACAAGGGAGTTCCAGATGCGAAAGCTCATCATAAGCAGTGCTCTATCTATCTTAATGGGTGCAGGCGGAATGTTCGCTGCAGGCACTGCACCGGTTTCAGCTCAGGAGTTGAGGCTGGACCTTAGCGGTCGCGATGGACCGACAATTCGTCTGCGGGATCGCTGCGATCCGAGATACGAACGCTGCGGTGATCGCCGTGACGGTTATGATCGCCGCGAGGACAGACGCGACAGACGTGAAGATCGCCGAGACAGGCGTGAAGCGCGCGTGTGCAGCGAAGGTCGCGCTTTGGAGAAGGCAGAACGGATGGGGCTGCGCCGTGCGCGCATCGAATCCGCAGGCCGCCGCAGCATCGAAGTGCGTGGGCGCGCGCGCAATGGTGAACGTGTGATCGTCTCGATCGGCCGGGCACCCAATTGCCCGGTTCTCTACTGACTAGATCGCCGTGCGTCCTATTGGACGCACAAAGGACGATCTAACACTTTGAGTGAGCATCGGAATAATCCGAAAACCGGTAACCACTTTTCGGTCCGATGCTCTAAAAACTGCACAAACAAAAAAGCCGGGCAATGCCCGGCTTTTTCAATTTGTAAGGTCTGCCGATCAGTTGACGGCGTCCTTGAGGCCTTTGCCTGCCGAAAACTTCGGAACGGTGCGGGCAGGAATCTGGACCTCTGCACCGGTCTGAGGATTGCGGCCGGTCGAAGCAGCGCGCTTCGAGACGGAGAAGTTGCCGAAACCGACGAGGCGAACGTCGCCGCCGCTCTTCAGTTCACCGGTGATTACCGAGAAAACTGCGTCGACTGCGGACTGCGCGTCAGCCTTCGAAAGTTTCGCAGATTCAGCAACAGCAGAAATCAGTTCGTTCTTGTTCATAAAATTTCCTTCCATCAGAGAACCGGGATAACGACTCAACCGGCAGAGAACGGACTTTAGAAAGAAGTGTTCCGGCAACCAAGACACAAAAGTCGCAAAAAGCCCGAAAAACCGCGGAAATCCGGGTTTTTTCACATGAAAAAGCCGGGCTGGAAGCCCGGCTTTGGATTTTGAAGCGAATTGAGGCGGGAAAGCCTGCTTTGCAGGCCCCTATAAATCCCCGGCTGCCACCCCAGAAGGGGGCGCTGCAGCCGCGAATCACGTCCTTTAATGGGCCAGCGACTTGCCTGAATCGTCGCTGGCGTCAGCCTTTGCAGGCGTTGCATCAACCGGTTCTACCCAGTCGATCGCCTCCGGCATGCGCACCAGCGCGTGCTTCAGAACCTCGCCAACGAAGCTGACTGGAATGATCTCCATCCCGCTTTTCACGTTATCGGGTATCTCGGCCAGATCCTTGACGTTCTCTTCGGGTATAATCACCCGCTTGAGACCGCCGCGGAGAGCAGCGAGCAGCTTTTCCTTCAATCCGCCGATAGGCAGGACCCTGCCCCGCAGCGTGATTTCACCAGTCATCGCAACATCGGCCCGAACCGGAATACCGGTCAGCACGGAGACGATGGCAGTCGCCATGCCGACACCAGCCGATGGACCGTCCTTGGGCGTAGCACCTTCCGGAACGTGAACGTGAATGTCACGCTTGTCGAACAGAGGCGGCTCGATCCCGAAATCGATGGCGCGGCTGCGGACGTAAGACGCCGCGGCCGAAATCGATTCCTTCATCACGTCGCGCAGATTGCCCGTCACCGTCATCTTGCCTTTGCCGGGCATCATGACGCCTTCGATGGTCAGCAATTCGCCGCCCACTTCCGTCCAGGCAAGGCCTGTGACCACACCGACCTGATCGTCCGTTTCTGCCTGGCCGAAGCGGTAGCGAAGAACGCCGAGGTAATCCGACAGGTTTTCCGCCGTGACCTTCACCGACTTCTTGCCGGTCTTGAGGATTTCGGTGACCGCCTTGCGCGCAAGCTTCATCAGCTCGCGTTCGAGGCTACGCACACCGGCTTCCCGCGTGTAGGTCTGGATGATCGCGCGGATCGCATCGTCAGCCACCGAGAATTCCTTGGGCTGCAACGCATGGTCGCGAATGGCCTTTGGAAGCAGATGGCGCTTGGCGATTTCGATCTTCTCGTCTTCCGTGTAGCCGGCGATACGGATGATCTCCATGCGGTCCATCAAGGGCGCAGGGATGTTCAGCGTATTTGCCGTCGTCACGAACATCACGCTCGAAAGATCGTATTCGACCTCGAGATAGTGATCCATGAAGGACGAGTTCTGCTCAGGGTCCAGCACCTCCAGCAAAGCCGAAGACGGATCGCCGCGGAAATCCTGGCCCATCTTGTCGATTTCATCGAGCAGGAAGAGCGGGTTGGATTTCTTTGCCTTCTTCATCGACTGAATGACCTTGCCGGGCATCGAGCCGATATAGGTGCGGCGGTGACCACGAATCTCGGCTTCGTCACGCACGCCGCCAAGCGCCATGCGGATGAATTCGCGTCCGGTCGCCTTGGCGATCGACTTGCCGAGCGAGGTCTTGCCGACGCCGGGAGGGCCGACGAGGCACAGGATCGGGCCTTTCAGCTTCTTCTGACGGCTCTGAACCGCGAGATACTCGACGATGCGTTCCTTGACCTTATCCAGGCCGAAGTGATCGGTATCGAGCACTTCCTGCGAGAAGTTCAGATCCTGCTTGACCTTGGAATTGCGGCCCCACGGAATGGAAAGCAGCCAGTCGAGATAATTGCGCACGACGGTCGCTTCCGCAGACATTGGCGACATGGTGCGCAGCTTCTTGAGCTCCGCATCCGCCTTTTCGCGGGCTTCCTTGGAAAGCTTGGTCTTCTTGATGCGCGCTTCCAGTTCGGCTGCCTCGTCGCGGCCGTCTTCGCCTTCGCCGAGTTCTTTCTGGATCGCCTTCATCTGCTCGTTCAAGTAATATTCGCGCTGCGTCTTCTCCATCTGGCGCTTTACGCGCGAGCGGATACGCTTCTCGACCTGCAGGACCGAGATTTCGGCTTCCATGAAGCCCATGGCCTTTTCGAACCGCTCCTTCACGGAGAGGGTCGCAAGCATTTCCTGCTTTTCGGGAATCTTGATCGCAAGATGCGAGGCGACCGTGTCAGCCAGCTTCGAATAATCATCGATCTGGCCGGCAGCGCCGACGACTTCTGGCGAAATCTTCTTGTTGAGCTTCACGTAGTTTTCGAAATCGGAAACCACCGAGCGCGACAACGCCTCGATCTCGATTTCCTCTTCTTCCGGCTCGATCAGAAGATCGGCACTGGCTTCATGGAAATCGGTGCGGTCGGTGAAGCTGGAAATCTTGGCGCGCGACGTGCCTTCGACGAGAACCTTCACGGTGCCGTCGGGCAGTTTCAAAAGCTGAAGCACATTGGCCAGCGTGCCGATGTCGTAAATCGCGTCTGCTGCCGGATCATCATCGGCTGCATTGATCTGGGTCGCGAGCAGAATCTGCTTTTCCGCGCCCATGACTTCTTCCAGAGCCTTGATCGATTTCTCGCGCCCTACGAAGAGCGGCACGATCATGTGTGGGAAGACCACTATGTCACGCAGTGGGAGGACTGCGAAAATCCCATCGCCGGAAGCTTTGGATATCTTGGTCATAATCGAACCTTTCATTTCGCGGCCACACATAGGCCAGCCGCGACTCTCATATTAACGGTCGTTGGTCGTTCCGCCTACACCGTTTATGACGGTATTACTTCAGCACGGAATTGAGCCCCAACACCTGATATTCGTTAGTTGGATGTTGAATGCACAAAGATCAAGGGCTGGAGCCAAACCGCTTAGCCGCATGCGCATTACGGAGGATGGGCCTGTCCGATGAAAGCAGGATGCGACAGCCGCAAATCGCAGTTGCATCCAAGCCCATTACGCAAAAACAGCGCCTTTCGGCGCTGTTTTCTACGATATCAGGCTCGAATCAGGCGCTGACGCTGCCCTTTTCCTTCTCCACATAGATGTAGAGAGGCCTTGCGCTGCCCGTCACGACCTCTTCCGAGATCACGACTTCCTGAACGCCTTCGAGTGCCGGCAGTTCGAACATCGTGTCGAGCAGAATCGCTTCCATGATCGAGCGAAGGCCGCGTGCGCCGGTCTTGCGTTCGATGGCGCGCTTGGCGATTGCCGAAAGCGCGTTCTCGTGGAAGGTCAGCTCGACATTTTCCATGTCGAACAGGCGCTGATACTGCTTCACCAGCGCGTTCTTCGGTGCAGTCAGAATCTGGATCAGAGCAGGCTCGTCCAGATCTTCCAGCGTTGCCAGAACAGGCAGACGACCGACGAATTCGGGGATAAGACCGAATTTCAGCAGATCTTCCGGCTCGACCTGACGGAACAGATCGCCCGTGCGGCGTTCTTCCGGCGAGGCAACGGAGGCAGCAAAGCCGATCGAGGTCTTGCGGCCGCGATCCGAGATGATGCGATCCAGACCGGCAAACGCGCCGCCGCAGATGAACAGGATGTTGGCCGTGTCGACCTGCAGGAATTCCTGCTGGGGATGCTTGCGCCCGCCCTGCGGCGGAACGGAAGCGACCGTGCCTTCCATGATCTTGAGCAGTGCCTGCTGAACGCCCTCGCCCGAAACGTCGCGGGTGATCGAAGGATTGTCCGACTTGCGGCTGATCTTGTCGATTTCGTCGATATAGACGATGCCGCGCTGTGCGCGTTCGACATTGTAATCGGCCGACTGAAGCAGCTTCAGGATGATGTTTTCAACGTCTTCACCGACATAACCGGCTTCCGTCAGCGTCGTCGCATCGGCCATTGTGAAAGGCACGTCGATGATGCGTGCAAGCGTCTGCGCGAGCAGCGTCTTGCCGCAACCGGTCGGGCCGATCAGCAGGATGTTGGACTTCGCCAGTTCGACGTCGTTGTTCTTGCCGGCATGCGCCAGCCGCTTGTAGTGATTGTGGACGGCAACCGACAGCACGCGCTTGGCATGCGGCTGACCGATGACGTAGTCGTCCAGAACCTTGATAATTTCCTGCGGGGTAGGCACGCCTTCCCGCGACTTCACCATCGAGGTTTTGTTTTCCTCGCGGATGATGTCCATGCAGAGTTCGACGCATTCGTCGCAAATGAAGACCGTTGGGCCTGCGATCAGCTTGCGTACTTCATGCTGGCTTTTTCCGCAGAACGAGCAGTAAAGCGTGTTCTTCGAATCGCCGTTGCTGACCTTGCTCATTTTGTACAAGTCCTTTCAGTGCCTGTCCGGCCACCTTCCAGAGCCGGATCGACTGTCATTTTCGTGGAGCTTGAACCGCTCGTTCCGGCATAATCGTGTAGTTCGATATGCCTCGACGAAAAACAAACGCCCCGACAAAACGCTAAGCCGTCGAACTCAACATAGACTTAACGTAGGTTCTCGCCTACGTCGAGTGAACAGCAAATTGTGACAGAATTGCCGCAGCCTCTGCCAAAATTGCGCCGAAATCCCCAACGCGGGCGAGCACACGTTACGAAGTAACAGCTTCCAACGCCTCACGCGACGAGTAGACCTTGTCGATCAGTCCAAAATCCTTGGCTTCGTCGGCGGTCAGGAAATGGTCGCGGTCGAGGGTCTTCTCGATCTCTTCATAGCTCTTGCCGGTGTGCTTGACATACACCTCGTTCAAGCGGCGCTTGAGCTTGATGATGTCCTGCGCATGGCGTTCGATGTCGGATGCCTGGCCGGAGAAACCGCCCGAAGGCTGATGAACCATGATTCGCGCATTCGGCGTTGCGAAGCGCATGTCCTTGTGACCGGCGCAAAGCAGCAGCGAGCCCATGGAGGCTGCCTGACCGATGCAGAGCGTCGAAACAGCGGGACGGATGAACTGCATCGTATCGTAAATGGCCATGCCGCTCGTCACCACGCCGCCTGGCGAATTGATGTAGAGCGAGATCTCCTTCTTGGGATTCTCGGCTTCGAGGAAAAGAAGCTGCGCGCAGACAAGCGTCGCCATGCCGTCTTCCACCGGGCCGGTGATGAAGATGATGCGTTCTTTCAGCAGGCGCGAAAAAATGTCGTAAGCGCGTTCGCCGCGATTCGTCTGCTCGACCACCATCGGTACGAGGTTCATTGCGGTCTCGACGGGATCTCTCATAAAACGTCCTTTGCGAGGATAAATTTCGAAAGCCGGGGATCAGAATCTGACCACGGCGTTACTCGTTAAATAGGATGCTCGGTCCACCTTGCGCAAGGCCAGTTGGCAGGCATCGCGTGTTAACCTTGCCACCTACCGCCAAAGCGTCAGACGCTTTCGGCCCTGAGCCAGGATTTCAGCGCATTCACATCGCCGTCATCGACCGCCTTGGCCACCCTTCGCCCGACACTCGCGCCGAATTTATAACCGTGGCCCGAACAGGCGGAGATGACGAGGCATTTGTCCTTCTCGACAGCCAGAAAACGCTCGTCATCGGTGAATGTGTAGGCGCAGGTCACGACTTCCGTGACTTCATATTCGGCAATCCGCGCGATCGGCGGCTGAAACAGATTGCGGATCGCCTCGCCCTCGCCTTCCACCGGAAAGCGGTTCCAGTCCGCATCGCTGGTACGCACCTTATGCAGGCCGGAGCCGAACTTCATGCCCGCCCCGCCTGTCGGCGGCACGATATAGCCATCCGTTTTACCACCGACATCAAGAACGACCGGTGCCGTTTCCCATACCGTTTTCAGGTCGGCTGGCGGGCTCACATAGGCAAGCGCCGTGCGGTAGGTCTTCACATCCGATGACAATTCCGGGAACAGGTTAAGCACCCAGGCGCCTGCCGCGACGATAATCTGATCGGCCTGCAGCGTTTCGCCGGATTCCAGTTCGACGCGCGCGCCTGCCGTGTCGATGGAAACCACCTTGCTGTTCTCATAGACATTCGCGCCATGCCCGCGCAGCCAATCGGCCAGGCCCTGCGCGATCTTGCGGCAGTGAAGCGCGCCGCCTTCCGGCGAAAAGATCGCATAGCGGAACGTTCCGGCTTCCAGAAACGGCCAGCGCGCGACCGCGGCATCAGACTCAAATGTCTCGAACGGATAATTTCCGGCAGCAAGGCCATCGCGATATTGCTCGGCCTCGTCGCCCTCTTCGCGCGAAACACAGATGAAGCCTCGCGCATCGAGATGCGTTTCGCCGAGGTCTGCCCAAAGCTCGTCCCAGGCTTCATAGGCTTCGGTAATCAGCTTGCCATAGCCTGCGGCAGAACCGTAGGCGCGGCGGATGATGCGGTGATGATCGCCGGACGCCGCGAGCGGGTTCGGTATCGGCCCCTGTTCGAGAATTGTGACCTGATGGCCAGCCTTGGTCAGCGCCCACGCGCTCGACAACCCGGCAATGCCTGCCCCGACGACGATTATGTTCATGAAAATTCAGTCCCTGCGCATTCCGGCGAGCACCGGCCAGCACCGGCATCGAAGCATACAGGATAGGGTCACGCGCGTACTTGGCAAGGCGGTCAGCCGCCATTTGCAGGCCGTCTTCACCAGAAGTTTAAAGACGGATGACGTATTCCTTGCGGGTCGTCTCGATCACTTCCCAGCTACCCTCGAAGCCCGGACGCACGACAAACGAGTCGCCAGCCCTCACAGTGCGCGCCTCGCCGCCATCTTCCTTGATGATCGAAACGCCGGAGAGGATGTGGCAGAATTCCCATTCATCGTACTGAATGCGCCATTCGCCGGGCGTTGCCTCCCAGATACCGGCATAGACGCCGCCATCGGCTTCCTCGACATTCCATGTGCGGAACGTCGGCGCGCCCGCAATAACGCGGTCTGCGGCAGGCTCGCCGGTTTCCGGTTCGATGGCGGAAATATCGAGCGACAGGAATTTCGATGCGGTCATGGAAGGCTCCTTTTCGAAGCCTTCCATGCCATTTTCATCAGATCTTCGCAAACGCCTGTTCGAGATCGGCGATGATGTCGGCGAAATCCTCGATGCCGACCGAAAGCCGGATCACGTCAGGGCCAGCACCCGCCGCCTTCTGCTGTTCTTCCGAAAGCTGGCGATGCGTGGTCGAGGCCGGGTGAATGACCAGCGATTTGGTGTCGCCGACATTGGCCAGATGCGAGAAGAGCTCCAGTCCTTCAACGAAGGTGATGCCTGCCTCGTAGCCGCCCTTCAGGCCGAAGGTGAACACTGCACCAGCGCCCTGCGGTGAATACTTCTTCTGCAGCGCATTGTTCTCGCTCGACGGCAGGCCCGGATAGAACACCCACGAAACCTTGTCATGCTTGGAGAGGTATTCCGCGACTTTCAGCGCATTGTCCGAATGGCGCTGCATGCGCAGCGGCAGGGTTTCCAGACCGGTCAGGATTAGGAACGCGTTGAACGGCGAGATCGCCGGGCCGAAATCGCGAAGGCCAAGCACGCGCGCCGCGATAGCGAATGCGAAATTGCCGAAGGTTTCGTGCAGGACGATGCCGCCATATTCAGGACGCGGTTCCGAAAGCATCGGATATTTGCCGGATTTCGACCAGTCGAACGTGCCGCCATCGACAATGATGCCGCCGATGGAATTGCCGTGGCCGCCGATGAATTTGGTCAGCGAGTGAACGACGATATCCGCGCCATGCTCGAACGGGCGCACGAGATAGGGGCTGGCCAGCGTGTTATCGACAATGAGCGGAAGCCCATGCTTGTGCGCGATTTCGGCAATCGCTTCGATATCGACGAACTCGCCGCCCGGATTTGCAAGGCTTTCGATGAAGATCGCCTTGGTCTTGTCGTCGATCTGCTTTTCGAACGAGGAAATGTCGTTCGTATCGGCCCAGCGCACCTGCCAATCGAAATTCTTGAAGGCATGGCCAAACTGATTGATCGACCCGCCGTAAAGCCGCCTGGCGGCAATGAAATTCTCGCCCGAACGCAGAAGATTATGGAAAACGAGAAGCTGGGCTGCGTGGCCGGATGCCGTCGCCAGCGCTGCCGTGCCGCCCTCCAACGCTGCCACGCGCTCTTCGAGCACGGCCTGTGTCGGGTTCATGATGCGCGTATAGATGTTGCCGAACGCCTTCAGGCCAAACAGCGAGGCGGCGTGATCCGCGTCTTCGAACACATAGGACGTCGTCTGGTAGATCGGCGTCGCGCGCGCGCCGGTCGCGGGATCGGGTTTAGCGCCTGCATGGACGGCGAGCGTGTTGAAACCGGGTGCGTCGTGGGACATCTTTCCTCCAGAAAATATTAGAACAGTTCAGACTCTCCGAACTGTTCTAAGTGTTTATTTTTACGCAATTCCGGACGGAAAACCGCTACACACTTTTCCTGGAATTGCTCTGGCTGCATTCTTCGGTTTTTGAACCGGAGAAGCAACCAAGGGAATACCTGCTGCTTTCAAAGCGCAGAACCGAATATCAAATAATCGGCGGTTGGGAGAATTATTTTCCGATCTTGTCCATGCGGACGCCGAAGCTCTGAAAACCGCCGCGCATCAGTGGTTTTTTCGAAGAAATCACTTTGGAATTGATGCCGTTCCAGCCGATCTCACCGGAAATGCGCGCATATTCGATCTTTGGGCAGCGGTTCATTACCACTTTTATGCCCGCCGTTTCCAGTTTTGCGGCGGCTTCGTCATGACGAACCGTGAGCTGCATCCAGACGACTTTCGGCAATTGGTTCATCGCCAGAACCTCGTCGGCTACGGCCGGAACTGCTGCGGATGCGCGAAAAATGTCGACCATGTCGATGGGCGTCTCGATTTCCGACAATCTGGCATAGGTCTTTTGGCCGAGAATTTCCTTTCCGGCATGTCCCGGGTTAACCGGGATGACCGTGTAGCCCTTGGCGATCAGATATTTCATCACGAAGAAACTCGGGCGAACGTCATTTGCAGAAGCACCGACGATGGCGATCGTCTTCACGGAATTCAAAATGCCGGAAATGTAGGAATTGTCGTAGGAATCGTGGTTCATTTCGTACTCTCATCCAGCGCTTCAGCGATGAAATTATCCGGGTCGCTGCAAAAATCATGCATCATTCTAAAATGATCCGTGTCGCGAAAATCCGTTTCGACCAGTTCACCACGGTCGATACGCAAAAGACGCGCGCCTGGAAAGGCCATAAGCAGCGGCGCATGCGTCGCCATGATCACCTGCGCTACTCCCGATATTTCCATCTGCTTGAGCAGGCCCAGTAATGCAATCTGCCGTGCAGGAGATAAAGCGCTTTCCGGTTCGTCCAGAATATAGATGCCTTGTCGACGGCAGCGCTCTTCGAAGAAGCGGATGAAACCCTCACCATGTGACCATGACAAAAAATCCGGCGGCGCTTCCCCTGCATCTACGGCAGACTGATCGAGATAACGCGCGACGGAATAAAAGGACTCCGCGCGGAAAAACCAGCCCGCCGTCACCTTTGGCAGCCAGTGCGCACGCAATGCCTCGGCCAATGCAGCACCGCTGCTATCCAGAGCCGCGGAATGATCGACCGGCATATAGCCCTTGCCGCCGCCTGCCTCATCATAACCGGCCAGAGCGCCGATCGCTTCAAGCAGCGTGGATTTGCCCGTGCCGTTCTCGCCGACGATGATCGTGATCGGCGTGGTGAATTCGAGTTCGAAATCCCCGTTCTGAAAAAGCGGGAGATTGAACGGATAGGTTTTCATGTCGCGGTTGGCGGCGCGTTCCGGCTCAAGAATCAGCCGTCGCAGATACGGCGCCTTCAGCCGCGTCAGTTGTTTGCGGTAGGCCATGCTAGTTTTTCAAGCATCTAATTGCATGGGCTTCTATCTCATTTAAACGCAAAATGAGTCTGCAAAATCTCGAAAAGCTGTCTTCCTGACTTTTCGTCTAGCTGAATTGACTGGCTTACTTTGCCAGGAACTTCTCGGTCTGGCCGGCCAGCGGTATTGATTTGTAAAATCCGACGACCGTCATATTCGTGAGCGTAAAATGTCGCGTCAATTTCATCATGAAGCTGGACGCGATTTAATTTTCCAGGGAGAAAATTCGCAATTCTCGCCATTTTACTCTCCCGTCCATTCCGGGTGACGCTTTTCGATGAAGGCGCCGATGCCTTCTTCGGCATCACGCGCCAGCATGTTCTCGACCATCACGCGCGCAGTGTATTCATAGGCTTCGGTGAGGCCCATCTCGGCCTGCGCATAAAAAGCTTCCTTGCCGGTCTTCAACGTCAAAGGTGATTTGGAAGCAATGGTTTGCGCGTATTTCGTGACAATCTGATTCAGATATTCGCGCGGCACGACGCGGTTGATCAGGCCGAATTCGCGCGCTGTCGAGGCATCGATCGTCTCGCCGGTAAGCAGCATTTCCATTGCCTGCTTGCGCGGTACATTGCGCGACAGGGCAACCATGGGCGTCGAGCAGAACAGACCGATATTGACGCCCGGCGTGCAAAATGAAGCATGGTCGGATGAGATCGCGAGATCGCAGCTTGCGACGAGTTGCAATCCGGCGGCGGTCGCCAGACCATCAACCTCGGCAATGACCGGCTTCGGGTAGCGCACGATGGTCTGCATCAGCGTCGCGCAGGCATTCATGGTTTTTTCGAAGAAGGCTCTGCCCCGATCCGCGTCCGAGCGATGTGCCGTCATCTCCTTTAGATCATGGCCTGCACAAAAGACCTTGCCGGACCCGGCGAGGATCACAACACGGACAGCCTTGTCGTCGCGCGTGCGGTCGAACTCGCCCTGCAAGGCGGCCATGGTGGCAAGCGAAAGAGCATTTGCAGGCGGATTGGCAAGCGTCAGGCGCAGAATGCCGTTTTCCAGCGTGGAAACGATCGGTCCAGCCGGTTCTATCGGCTTGATTGCGAGTATTTCAGCCATTTTTTCTGCCCTTATTCGATCCGACGAATGACTAACATGCCTCGTCTTGAAGATCAGCAGCCAAACGTGTTTTCTGACACCGGAATATAGCGGGAGAAAGACCATATGCCAGCACAGACCGGGCTGACGCCGGTGATGACAGCCGCCGAAGTCAACGATTTGATGAAATCCGCATATCCGCAGCTTAACGACGGATACGCACATTATGAGGCGGTAGACGTTTTTCCCGGCGGCTGCACGGTGCGGCTCAACGCCAACGAGCGGCATTTGCGGCCGGGCGGTACGGTGTCGGGTCCATCGCTTTTCACGCTGGCAGACATAGGCGGCTATGTCTGCGTACTTTCCCATGCCGGGCCAGATGCGCTGTCCGTCACAACCAATCTCGACATCAACTTCATGCGTAAGGCAGAAGCCGGCCCGATCGACGGCTATTGCCGCATATTGAAGCTTGGAAGAAGTCTGATGGTTTTCGACATCGACATCACAGCAGGGCCGGATGGTCACACCGTGGCGCACGCGACCGGCACCTATTCGATCCCGCCGAAGCGGTGACGCTATCTGGATTTTTATATCGAATGTGTATATTTATGCGTATTGAGTAAATCATGGAACGAGATAGCCGGAAGATCGTAAAACGACTGCAGGCCGAGGGTTTCGAGCTTATTTCCATCAGCGGCTCACATCATAAATTCCGCAAAGGCTCGATAACGATCATCGTACCGCATCCAAAGAAGGATTTGCCGACCGGCACAGCGCGAGCTATCGCGAAACAGGCCGGCTGGATAAGGGATTGAACCAAGCAATGAAGACATATCTGGCTCTCGTAGAAAAAGAAGCGGACAGCGCTTTCGGTGTAATCTTTCCAGATGTTCCGGGTTGTTTCTCTGCTGCTGATCAGGCAGATGAAATTCTTTCGAATGCGACAATCGCCTTGCGGTTATGGGCCGAAGACATGCCTCTACCGACCGCATCGCGACATGAAACAATCATCTCTCGCCCAGAAATCAAAGAAGCGCTCAGCAACGGCGCCTATCTGATCAGCGTTCCGCTCATCGAAAACGATACGGCGGTTGTCCGTGCAAATGTCACGTTCGAGCGTGGTATGCTTCGCGCGATCGATGAAGCCGCAAAACAGCGCGGCGTGACACGTTCCGCGTTTCTAGCGAACGCTGCGCGGCATGAGATCGAGGCCAAACACTGAAATTAATGCGGTAAAATAATACCACACTCATAACCATTTGATTTTTATTGATATTTCCAGATATTGCCCAGATCGGCGCGCTTGACGCTGAAACCTGGCTCACTTATAAGCCCGCTCAGTGCTGAATCACAGGATTCCGCACATCCGTTGGGCCTTGGCTCAACACAAGCAACAAGAAACGCCTTCCCCGGAAGGTTCTAACGAAAGCAGATACCATGACAACCTTTTCGCAGAAGCCTGCGGACGTGGTGAAGAAGTGGGTTTTGATCGACGCAGAAGGTCTCGTCGTCGGTCGTCTCGCCTCCATCGTCGCCAACATCCTCCGCGGCAAGAACAAGCCGACCTTCACGCCACACGTCGACGACGGTGACAATGTCATCATTATCAATGCCGACAAGGTCGCATTCACCGGCAAGAAGTTCACCGACAAGGTTTACTACTGGCACACCGGCCATCCGGGCGGCATCAAGCAGCGCACCGCGCGCCAGCTTCTCGAAGGCCGTTTCCCAGAGCGCGTACTTGAAAAGGCAGTAGAGCGCATGGTCCCGCGCGGACCGCTTGGCCGTCGCCAGATGAAGAACCTCCGCGTCTATGCCGGCACGGATCATCCTCACACCGCTCAGCAGCCTGTGACGCTCGACGTCGGCGCGCTGAACGCCAAGAACAAGAAGGCTTCGTAATATGGCTGAGCAGCTCAACTCGCTCGCAGAACTCGGCACGGCGGCCGTAACCGCACAGCCTGCCGCTCCCGTTCATGTCCAGAAGCTCGACAAGCAGGGCCGCGCCTATGCCACCGGCAAGCGCAAGGATGCGATCGCTCGCGTCTGGGTCAAGCCGGGTTCCGGCAAGATCGTCGTCAACGGCAAGGAATTCGCGGCTTACTTCGCCCGTCCGGTGCTGCAGATGATCCTGAACCAGCCAATCGTCGCGGCTGCCCGCGTCGGCCAGTTCGACGTCATCGCGACCGTCGTCGGCGGCGGTCTTTCGGGCCAGGCAGGCGCTGTGCGTCACGGCATTTCGAAGGCGCTGACCTATTACGAGCCAGGCCTTCGTGGCGTGCTCAAGAAGGGCGGCTTCCTGACGCGCGACAGCCGTACCGTCGAGCGTAAGAAGTACGGCAAGGCCAAGGCCCGCCGCAGCTTCCAGTTCTCGAAGCGCTAATATTTTCGGGTTTATCCGATACGGGAAGGCCGCCTTTGGGCGGCCTTTTTTGTTTTGGGGATTTGGTTTTACTGGAAATGCCGGAGCTTTGGGGCGAGCCTCGAAGGACGCACGACCGCTTAAAATCAATTGATATTCGCAGTATCCATCGGCGCGACCTCATAAGGCACGCGGTAGCCATTTGCGGAAAGCCAGTTGATAGCCGCTTCCGGCTCGTCGGTCTGGATCATCGTCACGCCCTGCTCGGCCCAAAAACCCCAGCTTTCTTCAGGCACGCTTGCCAGCACGGCAAGCTCGTCGCCACGACCGCCCGACAGCATGCCGCCGCGCATATTCACGATGGAAAACGTGTTCACCCAAAGGTGCCACTCGCCACGCGCAGCAATGGCGCGGGCGCGCGCGTTGAAGAACTGGCCGCCGGGAGCAGTCATGCCCTCGCCGTCCTTGCGCCAGTTGATCAGCTCGACGGCATTGGCCGAAAAACTCTTGCCCACATTTTCGAGAAATCCGATGTCGGTCACGGCATCGTCGGCAATGATCGGCATGAAGTGAATGCCCTCGCCGATTTCTACCATCACATCGCTCATCTCGGAGGCTTTTTCGGCGCTCCAGAGATTCTGCTTCAGGACGATCTGCCGTTCGACGCCGAGCTCACGTGCCAGAGCGGCGATTTCCGGCAATGCGTCGATACCGAGCTTGTTGTCGATGTTTACCATGATCCTGCCCTTCGCCGCTTGCAGCATCATGCGCAGCGTCGGCACGCTTTCGGCAGTGGTTTTGCCCGTGCCTTCGATGACCAGACGGCAGGAAGCGAGGCCTGCCAGGTCGCGCTCAACCAGCCTGCCCTTGCAACTCGTCGTGCGGTCCAGCCAGCTATCATGCAGGACGACAAGTTCGCCGTCTTTTGTCTTCTGGACATCGACCTCGACCATTTCGATGCCGGACGCGATGGAATGGTTGAGTGCGGCAATGGAATTTTCGGCGCGGCGTATCTGGCCGTTCTGTTTCCAGCCGGCGCGATGCGCCACGACCATCACATGGTCACGCCACTGATTGGCGTTTTCGAAGCGCTCGATGATCTGATCGACATTGGCGCTTTGCGCATTCGCTTGCCCTGACGCGAGCAAACCGAGAAGGGCAGCGCCCCAAATTATCATCCGCATGAGAATCGCTCCCTCGACGGCCCGTTGCGGCGAGGAAATAGAGAATGCTCATGACAGCGCGGTGAATGCCGCCGGCTATCGAAACCGACAGCCAGCCCCAGATTGTCATTTGCCTGAGCAACGGGACTGGCAAGTTTGGCGCTGCTTCTGTAGTTCTTGCTAACCTCAAAACCCTGGGAATTCGAGATGGCGAACAGCACTATCGACAATGCCTTTACCGCCAAGAGCAAAACCGGCGCGTCCTTCGAGCCGACCTATGCGGGTGCGCTTTCCTTCATGCGCCGCAAATACACCAAGGATGTCAAAGGCGCGGATGCCATCGTCTGGGGCGTTCCGTTCGATGCCGCCGTCACCAACAGACCGGGCGCCCGGTTTGGTCCGCAAGCGATACGCCGTGCATCGAGCATTCTCGACAATGACCCGCAATATCCGTTTCATCGCGATCTGTTCGAGCAGCTTGCCGTGGTCGATTACGGCGATTGTCTGCTGGATTCGGGCAATCACCAGAAGACGCCGGGAACGATCGAGCGCGAAGCGGCCAAACTGCTGAAATCCGGTGCCTTCCTGCTAACGCTCGGCGGCGATCATTTCATCACCTGGCCGCTTTTGAAGGCGCATGCCGCGATCCATGGTCCGCTGGCGCTGGTGCAGTTCGACGCGCATCAGGACACATGGCCCGATGACGGCAAGCGCATCGACCATGGCTCTTTCGTCGGCCGCGCCGTCAAGGAAGGCGTAATCGACGCCGAACGCTCGATCCAGATCGGTATCCGCACACATGCACCGGACGATTTCGGCATCAAGATCATCTACGGCCATGAGGTCGAGGAAATGCGCGCGTCCGACATCGCCTATGCAATTGTCGAACGCACCGGCGGCAAGAAAAGCTATGTGACATTCGATATCGACTGCCTCGATCCGGCCTTTGCGCCCGGCACCGGAACTCCGGTTTCGGGCGGGCCTTCGTCTGCCAAGATGCTGTCGGTGTTGCGTCAGCTCAATCAGATCGATATTGCAGGCGCGGATGTCGTGGAGGTTGCGCCAGCCTATGATCATGCCGATATAACGGCCATCGCGGCCTCGACGATTGCCATGCAGTATCTGGGCCTGCTTGCCGAGCGCAAGGCGCGTGGTTGAACTATTTGAGAAACTGAATCCGATACAGCCGACAGGCCACTGATTTTTATACGTTTTTGGAAGAGACAGAGCATGAAACCGAAAATCTTCATCGACGGCGAACACGGAACCACCGGCCTGCAAATCCGCACGCGTCTGGCCGATCGCGCCGATCTCGAAGTTCTGTCGATTCCCGAAGCCGAACGCCGTAACAAGGACATTCGCTCCGATCTTCTGAAAGAGGCGGACGTTGCGATTCTGTGCCTGCCGGATGACGCGTCGCGCGAAGCGGTCGGCATTCTCGAGGGCTGGAATTCGACACGGATCATCGACACATCGACGGCGCACCGCGTGCATCCCGATTGGGCCTACGGCTTTGCCGAGCTCGAACCGGCGCAGCGCAAGAAGATTGCCGATGCGCGTCTCGTCGCCAATCCGGGCTGCTACCCGACCGGTGCGATCTCGCTGATCCGCCCGCTGGTTGCCGCCGGTATCCTGCCGAGCGACTATCCGATCAGCGTGAACGCGGTTTCCGGCTATACGGGCGGCGGCAAGCAGATGATTGCGCAGATGGAAGACCCGTCGAACCCGGATCACATCGCCTCCCCGCATTTCCTCTATGGGCTGACGCTCGCGCACAAGCACGTTCCCGAAATGAAGCTCCACGGCCTGCTCGGATGCGATCCGATCTTCGCGCCTTCTGTCGGCCGCTTCGCACAAGGAATGCTGGTTCAGGTGCCGCTGTATCTGTCCGATCTCAATGACTCGCCCTCGCTCAGCCGCGTTCATGAGGCACTGGCCGCGCATTATGAAGGTCAAAACATCGTCGAGGTCGTGCCGCTTGCCGAAAGCGCAAAGCTCTCGCGCGTCGATCCAACCGAGCTTGCCGACACGGACAATATGAAGCTTTACGTGTTCGGAACCGAGGGCAAGGGCGTGGTCAATCTGGTCGCCTCGCTCGACAATCTCGGCAAGGGTGCATCGGGTGCTGCGGTTCAGAACATGGATCTGATGCTCGGACTCAAGCACTGAATGGATCGGCCCGCCTTCCCCGAACGCTGGAACACCAGCGACCCGGAACTGATTGCCGAGACCTTCAGCAGCAAAATCTGGAAGGTACGGCTGCCAAGCGGTGAACTGGCGGCGGTGAAAGACCTCAAGCCGTTCGACGATGTCGAGGA
This sequence comes from Foliimonas ilicis, assembly GCF_039939195.1. Lineage (NCBI taxonomy): Bacteria > Pseudomonadati > Pseudomonadota > Alphaproteobacteria > Hyphomicrobiales > Phyllobacteriaceae > Foliimonas > Foliimonas ilicis. Next base: position 319,752 of record NZ_JBDUUH010000002.1, read on the forward strand.
CGAGTTGCGCGGTGCGCATCTGCTTTCATGGCGCCGCGGCGAAGGTCTGGTCCGGCTTCTCGATATGGACGGGAACCGCATGCTTCTGGAGTATGCAGGCGAAACCATGCTTTCGCATGTGCTCGATCAGCATGGTGACGGGCAAGCCACCGAAATAGCGGCAGACGTGATGGCGAGACTACATTCGCCATCCGACCATGCCGTGCCGCCCGATCTTCAGCCCTTGCGCGAGCGCTTTTCGAGCCTTTTCAAAGCGGCCGCCACCGACCGGGATTTGGGAAACCGTACCATCTATGTCGAAGCGGCTGAGATTGCCGAGCGCCTTCTCGACGATCCGCACGCGCTTTGCCCGCTGCATGGCGACCTGCATCATGAAAACATCATGCTTGGAGCACGCGGCTGGCTGGCGATCGATCCGAAAGGTGTGTTCGGCGATCCGGCATTCGACGCGGCAAATATGTTCTACAATCCGTTGGAACGCGACGATCTCTGCCTCAAGCCTGACCGCATCGCCCATATGGCGGAGGTATTTTCCAAGACGCTTGGCCAGCATCCGCGCCGGTTGCTCGACTTTGCGATAGCCTATGGATGCCTTTCGGCGGCATGGCATCGCGAGGACGCCAACGGTCATGATGAAGGCCGCGAACTCGGAATAGCCGCAGCGATCCGCGAGCTACGCGACCTCAGCTTCTGACGGATCTGTGTCCGGCAGCGGATAAGCGCCTTTCGTGCCACGCCAATGTGCGGCGGCAAAGCCTAACACCACGAATGCAAAGCCCTGATGCAGTAGTGCCCAATGCATCGGCACATGCATGACAAGCGTCGCAATGCCGATCAGCGCCTGAACCAGAATCAGGTGGAACAGCACAAGCGCACGGCGGGCATGGGTGGTTTTCGGCAAGGCGCGGCGCACGGCAATCATGTGCCAGAGTGCTGCGAAGAAAACCGCATAGGCGCCGATGCGGTGGACAAATTGAACCGTCTTCGGGTTTTCGAAGAAATTGTGCCAGATCGGCTTGAGGATCAACATGTCGCCCGGCACGATTCGGCCGTCCATAAGCGGCCAGGTGTTGTAGCTCAGGCCCGCATTCAGGCCTGCGACAAGCCCGCCCAGAAATATTTGGAACAGCGCCAGAGCGACCAGAATGCCAGCAAATTTCTGCGTTCTTTCATCGGCCTCATGCTCGGAATGCGGCGACAGCCCTCTCGCGACGACCATCGTTGCCGTGAAAATGAATGCCGCGACCGTCAAATGCGTGGCCAGCCGGTACTGGCTGACATCGGTTCGCTCTACCAGACCGGAAGCAACCATCCACCAGCCGATCGCGCCTTGAAGTCCGCCAAGCGCCAGAATGCCGATCAGCTTCGGGCTCAATCCCGGCTCGACGCGGCGCGTCACCCAGAAGAACAGCAAAGGCAGCGCGAAGACCACGCCGACGCCGCGCGCCAGAATGCGATGCGCCCATTCCCACCAGAATATCTGCTTGAATTCACTCAGGCTCATGCCCTTGTTTATCTGCTGATATTGCGGAATCTGGCGGTATTTTTCGAGTTCTTCCTGCCAATCGGATTCGGAAAGCGGTGGAATCACGCCATGGATCGGCTTCCATTCGGTGATCGACAGGCCGGAATCGGTCAGGCGCGTCGCGCCGCCCACAATCACGATGGCGATCAGCACCAGCATCACGACATAGAGCCAGTTTCGGATGAGTGCCCGATTGCGCAACAGGCGCTCTCGCCCGTCAGAGGAAGTATCGAGGCTGGTGATCGCCGTCATGGACGTCTTTCCGGTTCCAGATTTGCGGATAGGTGGACCAAAGCCCTTGGCAAGGCAAGCCTCGCGCCCACGCGACACGCCGTCGCGCCGTCTGCCCAACTGCCGGGTTGCGCACAGGCGCGGCAAGGCTTATTCGAAGCGCTGATAAGGACAGATCATGCCCATTCGCCTCAAAAAGCTCATTGGAACAATACTGCTCATCATCCTCGTCATCGTCTATGCGATGGTGGCGACGATTGTAGCCATGGCGCAATTGGCTGAGTCCGGCCCGCTGGTGCATCTGGCCTTCTTCCTGTTCACCGGCGTTTTGTGGATCGTGCCTGCCATGGGCATCATCAAATGGCTGATCCTCGAGCCGAGGCCCAAATAATCAGACCGTCACGACCAGCCGCCGCGAATTGAGCAGCGTGGTCACGCCCGACAGCATCGTGCGCACATAGTCCACTTTCTGAAACCGGCCATTGACCGAAATGCGCGGCAGTGCGGTGAGATGCGCCGCATGTTCGGCGCGCAGCACGCCATGGCGTGTCGTGACTGCCGAGAGAAATCCGGCCTGCGCCGCAAGCTCGACTTCGCGCGTGCCGACAGCACCGGCATAACCATACGGATAGGCGAAATGCCGGGGCCGCTCGCCAAGGCGCGCTTCCAGAATATCGGCTGACCGCACCATTTCGCCAAGCGCATCCTCACGAGACAAGCGCTTCAACGCATAGTGATGGATTGTATGGGCGCCGATCGTCGCCAGCGGATGCGCGGCAAGCGTCGCGATTTCATCCCAGTTCATCAGGCTTGCATTGGCGGTAGCTGGATCGACACTGGTCTTTGCCGCGTATTCACGAAGGAACGCGACCTGATCCTGCTCGGCGACATCATTCGTCATGAAATCGAGGAAGGCTGCGAACGCCTTGCGCTTCAGATCGGGCGATGAACAGTCGATTGCCACCCTGCCCGGCAGATCAAGCGTATCGACCGCATTGATAATGTCCTCGATCGCTTCCCACCAGAGATAGACCGCACCATCGGTAAGGCCCGGCGCGACATAGACGGTGAACGGCGTGCCGTGCTTTTCGAAGATCGGCAAAGCCTCAGTCAGATTGTCCCGATAGGCGTCGTCCGCCGTAATAGCGACGAAGCGTCCGCCCTTGCCGCCAAGCTTTACGCGCTCCACCGCCTCGTCCATCGAAACGAACGCATAGCCGTCCTGCTTGATCGCGTCGATCAACACATCGAGGAATGCAGGTGCGATGTTCAGATGGCTGTTCGCGCTGTCGGGCTTTTCGGGAAACGCCGTCACGCGATGCAGCATCAGGATCGCGCCTGTCCCGCCGATCAGCGATCGCGCGACAGAGGCAGCGCCGCTGTACCGGGCAAGGTCGAGGATCAGCTTGCGCGCCGCATCGCTCATTTCGCACGCCTGTCGATCATTGATTCACCTTTTGCGTCTAGCTTGCGCAAAAACCGCCCAAGCGAAACCGGTTCAGCCCCAGCATGATTAGTTCCGAAGGATTGAATTATGGTTGATGCGGCGGCCACTGTAGAAGTAATGGCCGCCGACGAGGCCGCGCTTCGCATTTACGAAGGTTTGGCTGAAGGCAGCGCCTTTGCGCCTGCGCAAAATCCGCTGTGGATCAGGAGCTGGGTTTCGAATGTGAAACCCGATGGTCTGATCGTAACCTTGAAAACGCATGAAATCCCGGTCCTCGCTCTGGCACTGGAAGTCGTTCGCCACGGTCCGTTTCGCGTCGCGCGCTATATGGGCGGAACCCATGCTAACGGCAATTTTCCTCTGGCTAAAAAAGCATGGCTCGCCTCGCATAACACGCCGGATGTTGCGGAAATTTGTGATGCAATCAGGACTGCGCGACCGGACATCGATGCGCTGATCCTAGAGCGTTCATCCGAAACGCTGTTCGGCATGCGCAATCCCTTACTGGCCCTGCCGCATATACGCGGTGCGAATGTCGCGCTCAGCGTGGAGCTGGAAAGCAGCTTCGACCAGCTACTGGAACACCTCAACGCCAAGCGGAAGCGCAAGAAGCATCGCGCACAGACACGCAAATTCGAGGCGGCGGGCGGTTATCGATGCATCGCCGCCAAGAGCGATGAGGACATTCGCAACGCGCTCGATGCGTATTTTGCCATGAAAGCAAACCGTTTTCGCGAAATGGGCGTGACGGATGTTTTTGCGCCAACGGAAGTCCGGGCCTTTTTCACCCAGCTTTTCCTGAGCGCACAGGCGCAGACCCCGCCGCCTTTCGTCGTCAATGGACTGGAAGTCGGCGGCAAATTTCGCGCGATTACCGGTTCCAGCCTGAGCGGCGACCGGCTGGTCTGCGAATTCGCAGGCATGAGCAATGATGAGCTTGTCAGCAGCAGCCCCGGCGAATTCCTGTTCTTCGAAAACATTCGCGAAGCCTGCAAGAACGGTCTTTCGGTCTATGATCTCAGCGTCGGTGACGAGCCATACAAACGGCTCTGGTGCGATGTCGAGACATGGCATCTCGATGTGATCGCCCCGCTTACCCTCAAGGGGCGGCTGCTCGCATGGAAGATGAAGCTGACAACGCAGCTTAAATCGACGATCAAGAACAATCCGGCAATCTGGAACGTGGTCAAAAGGCTGCGCAGAAAAGCTGCACGCCCTTCCGACGATTAGGCGACATTTCTGCCGGGCTGGGGTTCCGGCGCTTCGTGGCCGATCGGCGTTACCAGCGTGATTTCCTCGTATCCGTTCTTGCGCAGATCGTTTGCTGCCGCGATTACCTCGCTATGCGGCTCGATAACGCTGACGAGGATTGCAGTGTCGTCGCCGACAAGGCGCTTGATCGACGTCGCATCTGCCGGGCCGCATTCTATCACAACGACATCATAGGCGGTGATCAACGATGCGATGATGATCGGCAGGCGGTCCGCCGCGCGCATTGCCTGCTCGGCATCGGCTGTGCCCACCGGGATGATGTGGCAATCCGAATAGTGGTCGGAATAGATGACGTCGGAAAATTGCGCTTCCGAGGCAAGCAGATTGGTGATGCCTGGATAGACTGTGCTTTCAAGCATCGGCCGCGATGCAGCGCCTGAACTGGTTAGATCGAGCAACAACACGCGCAAGCCAGTATCGGCAATTTCACGCGCCACGAGAACGGCAGTTGCTGCAGCCTCGTCGCCACCGGGCGAAATGAACAGAGCGCGTGTCGCGCCGCTTGCGATAATGCCTTCAGCCGCCCGCGCAATATTAATTTCGCCAAGCCCCGGCGCAGTTTCGGTCAACGCGATTGGCGCTTCCGGCAAGGGTTCACGCGCCACGAATGCAGGCTCGACCGGCCTTTCCTCTTCGACGCGCCTCTCAGGCATCTGAACATCTTCCACAGGCTCGAAGGAAGCTGTGCCAGCCGGGCGCATGGCGCGGCCTGAAAACAACTCCTGGAGCAGCGTCACGATTGCCATGATCAGCAGCGATGCGACGAATGCCGCACCGACGATCGGCACGATTTTAGGGAAGAACGGCTGATCGGGCACGACGGCGCGCGAGAATATGCGCGCATCGGCAGGCAGATAGGCGCGGTCGTTGCGCGACGACGCCTCGCGGTAGCGCGCCAGATAGGATTCCAGCAATTCACGCTGCGCGGTCGCTTCCCGCTCCAGCGCGCGAAGCTCGACTTCCTCTTCACCAGCGCGGCCGGATTCTGTTTTCAGCCTGTTCAGATCGGCAACGAGCTGACCTTCGCGCAATTGCGCCGTCTGCGCTTCGGTCGCCAGACCGCGCAGAACCTTTTCGCCTTCCTGGCGAATCTGCTGGTTCAGATCGGAGAGCTGCGAGTTCAGCGAGCGAACACGCGGATGGTTGCCAAGCAGCGTCGTCGAAAGGTCGGCGATCTCGGCGCGCAACTGAACCTGACGCTCGCGCAGGCGCTGGATCAGGCCGGAGGCAAGTACCTCCGGTACCGAATCCAGAGAACCGCCAGCCTGCAACGCTTCGCGAACGCTCTGGGCGGTCGCCTCGGTCGAGGCGCGTGCCGCACGCACCCGCGAAAGCTCGCTCGACATTTCTGAAAGCTGCTGCGTTGCAAGAACCGAATTGTTCTGCCCGATCAAGAGATCGGACTGCGAACGATACGCCGCGACCTTCGCCTCGGCATCTTTGACGCGCTTGGTGAGGTCGGCGATTTCCGGCTCAAGCCAATCCGTCGCCGCCGAATTCGCCTGCTGCTTGGCCTCGCCGCTCACAGCAAGGAAGGCATCGGCAATCGCGTTGGGAACATCGGCCGCAAGCTTCGGATCGGCAGACGAGAACTCGATGACGATGACGCGCGAGCGCTCCACATTATAGACGCTCAGCTTTTCGCGAAATTTCCGCAGCACGCGCTCTTCTGAGGGGATTTCCATCGGGTCCGATTTCAGGCCGGCGACAATCAGCGCGCGTGAAACGATGGACATGTTGGAGGCTTCGTCGAACTCGGGGCGTTTCGAAAGCTCAAGCTTGCGCGCAACTTCCAGCAGTACGTCGCTCGAGGTGATGAGCTGCACCTGGCTGGTTATGCCCTGCTCATCGAGAAGCGGCTGGTCTCCCGGCGTGCCAATATTCGGACGCGTGAATACCGACTCCCGCGTCTCGATCAGAAGCCGTGTTTCGGCCTTGTATAAGGGAGTGGCCAGCCAGGCGAGCACGAAGGCAAGACCGGTAACAATGAGCGCCACAATGACAACGCGCAGCCAGTTCCGCAAAAGGCTGGAAAAGAGCCTTCCGAGATCGACATCCACGTCACTGGCCGTTGGCTGAACTCCCGACATGCAATAGCGCTCCGATACAGATTGCCCATCATGGTAAACAGGTATGGTAACCATGCGGTTAAGGACGCAGCATTCCTGCTTTCTTCTTATGCGCGAAAGATGAAGGCATGCGTTTGCGAGAAGACAGACCGCCTTTACCGGCCATTAACCCTAATGAGACGATAATAGCAGGCAGTTAGAGTCGGCTTTATCGGCCGTCGACATCAAAGGTTCATGCTCGACTATGAAGCGCACCCTTCCCGTCCTTCATGCACTTCTCGCGGCAGCAGTCGTTGCGGGCTGTTCCAGCTATCGCCCCGCGCCTGCCGCCTTTCATGAGGCAATCGACCAGCCATACCGCCTCGGCGCTGGCGACAGCGTACGCGTGACCGTTTTCGAGCAGGAAAGCCTGACAAACACCTATAGCGTGGACCAGTCCGGCTATATCGCCTTCCCGCTTGTCGGCGCGGTTCCGGCGCGCGGACACACCGTCCAGCAGATGGAAGCAACCATTGCGACCAAGCTGAAGCAAGGTTTCGTGCGCGACCCGGACGTTTCCGTCGAGGTCGACCGCTACCGCCCGATCTTCGTCATGGGCGAAGTAGGTTCTGCCGGGCAATATTCCTACGTTCCGGGCCTGACCGTGCAAAAAGCCATCGCCATCGCAGGCGGCTTCAGCGCCCGCGCCAATCAGGCCGATGTGGACGTTACCCGCGACATCAATGGAAAAGTCATGACGGGCCGCGTGTTGACATCGGATCCCCTTCTGCCCGGGGATACAGTCTACGTCCGCGAACGCCTGTTCTGAATGTGAGCCGGTGCGAAATCGTGCCCCAGAAACTGCGTATCGTTCACTGTTTCCGCTCACCGGTTGGCGGCATCTTCCGGCATGTGCGCGATCTGACAGAAGCGCAGGTCGCAGCCGGGCATCTGGTCGGCATCGTCTGCGATTCCAGCACGGGCGGCGCCTACGAAGAAAAGCTTTTCGAGGAGTTGCGCCCTTTCCTGCCACTCGGCATCTGGCGCACGCCCATGCAGCGTCACATCGGCATCGGCGATGCAAAGGCAGCGTGGCGCACCTACAAGATCATCAAGGAATTGAAGCCGGACGTGTTGCACGGCCATGGCGCCAAAGGCGGCGTCTATGCGCGTGTGTTCGGCTCACTGTTGCGGGTATCAAGGTCTCGCGTAGCCCGCCTCTATTCACCGCATGGCGGAAGCCTGCATTATGACGAAACGACACTGACGGGGAAATTCTTCTTCGGGCTGGAACGCCTTATGGCGCGCTTTACCGACCATCTGCTTTTCGTTTCGGAATATGAACGCCGCACCTTTCGCCATAAGATCGGGAACCCAAGCGGGCCAAGCAGCCTCGTTTATAATGGTGTGCGTGCGGAAGAATTCATCGCCGTGCCGCCTGACGAAGACGCCGCCGATTTCCTCTACATCGGCATGATGCGCGACCTGAAAGGCCCGGACCTCTTCATCGACGCCCTCTCACAGATACAGGATGAACGCCGCTCGACTGCTGTAATGGTTGGCGACGGTGACGATCTCCCGCGCTATCGCGCACAGGTCGACGCGCTGGGGCTGGCAGATCGCGTACGCTTCCTGCCGCCGATGCCTGCCCGCGAGGCATTCGCGCTGGCCTGGGCTATCGTCGTCCCTTCGCGCGCCGAAGCCATGCCCTACATCGTGCTCGAAGCACTGGCCGCCGGAAAACCGATGATCGCAACTTCCGTCGGCGGCATTCCCGAAGTTTTCGGCGAAGGCGCGCCAGCGCTCGTCAATCCCGATGCCGGTGAACTCGCTGCGAGGATGACAAAGGCACTCGCTTCTCCGCAGGATTATGCCGCGCTGATGCCGAGCGAAGACGATCTGCGCGCCCGCTTCGGTGCGGATGTCATGGCTTCAAATATCGAATCTGCCTATTTCGCCGCACTTTCTTCGTAAGAGAGTATATCCGCGATCAATTGTTTCTTAGCGCCTTGCGTGTATTTACGCGTAGTTCTACGGATCAAGATGATGGCAAATATGGACCCCCGCCGCTTTTCGCCCGATGCGGTCCGAAAGTCGGAAAGCCCGGCTGAAAGCGGCAAGCAGAAAGCGGTTTTGAACAAGGTGGCCATGCAGGTCGCCTCACAATACCGTCGCGATACCATGTCTCCGGTCATGGTCAGCGGGGTCATGCGTTTCGTCGAGTTCTTCCTGTTCCTCGGTTCCGGCCTTGCGCTCTACGCCTTCTATGTCGGTCTGACGACACATCTGTCGCTGCACTACCCATTCATCATATTCGGCGCTTCGCTGCTCGCGGTCATTCTGCTGGATATTGCCGATTGCTATCTTATTTCAGCGCTTATGCGCCCGTTCAGCGTTATCGGCCGCATTCTGCTTGCATGGTCGGGCACATTCGGCCTGCTTGCGCTGACCGGCTTCCTGCTCAAAATGTCGGAAGATTTCTCGCGTCTGTGGTTCGGCGGCTGGTTCGTGGTTGGCTTGTTTCTATGCATTGTCATGCGCATCGTCATCGCGACGATGATTCGCCGCTGGGCGCGCAACGGGCGCATGGAGCGCCGCGCGGTGATCGTCGGCGGCGGCAACGCTGCCGAAACGCTCATCCGCTCCGTCGAAAAGCAGCCTTATAACGACATTCGCATATGCGGCATCTTCGACGATCGCGACGACAAGCGATCGCCGCCCATCGTTGCGGGCTATCCCAAGCTTGGAACCGTCTCCGAACTGATCGAATTCGCCCGCATCGCGCGCATCGACATGCTCATCGTCTCACTGCCGATCACCGCCGAAGCGCGCGTTCTGTCGCTTTTGAAGAAGCTCTGGGTGCTGCCGGTGGACATTCGCCTTTCGGCGCATTCGAACCATCTGCAGTTCCGCCCGCGCTCTTATTCCTACATCGGCAATGTGCCGATGCTCGATATTTTCGACAAGCCGATCAACGATTGGGATTCGGTCGCCAAGCGCGCTTTCGACATCGTCTTCAGCCTGTTCGGCATCATCGTCTTTTCGCCGGTAATGCTCGTGACGGCCATCGCCATCAAGCTCGACAGCAAGGGGCCGGTTTTCTTCAAGCAGAAGCGTCACGGCTTCAATAATGAGATAATCGAGGTCTATAAATTCCGCTCCATGTATGTCGAGCAATCCGACCCGACCGCCAAGAGAACGGTGACGAAAAACGATCCGCGCGTGACGCGCGTCGGGCGCATCATCCGCAAGACCTCCATCGACGAGCTACCGCAATTCTTCAACGCGCTGCTCGGCAGTCTTTCGCTGGTCGGACCGCGGCCGCACGCCATCGCCGCGCAGTCGCACAACCTTCTCTACAATGAAGTGGTCGATGGTTATTTCGCGCGCCACCGGGTCAAGCCCGGCGTGACTGGCTGGGCGCAGATCAATGGCTGGCGTGGCGAGATGGATACGGATGAAAAGATCCGCATGCGCACCGAATACGACCTTCACTACATCGAAAACTGGTCGCTTCTTTTCGATCTCAAAATCCTGTTCCTGACGCCTGTCCGCCTTCTCAACACGGAAAACGCCTATTGAGCGCGATACCGCATGATTTGCCGCGCGAGGCGGTCAATGCGCGGCTTCTGTCGCTGATCTCAGCGTCGGCAATCGCGCTTGGTGTGCTGCTATCCGGCTTCGTCGTGCGCGAACCCGCACCTTATGAACTCTATATGGCGGGCCTCATTCCGATCTGGGCCTTGTTCGGTCTGCGCCTTTCGCGCTCCGTCACGCCGCTTTTGATACTTCTGGTGACGTTCAACATCGGCGGCATGATTTCCATGTCGCAGATGGCGGACCTCATGAGCACGCCGCTCTATCTGGCAGTGTCGCTATTCCTTGCCTTCACCTCCGTCTTCTTCGCCGCCGTCATCGAGCAGCAACCATCCCTCTACAGGGTGATCTTCATCTCGTGGATCATTGCCGCGGTCGTAACGTCCACACTCGGCATCATTGGCTATTTCGGGTTGGTGCCCGGCACCGAGATATTCACCAAATTCAACCGCGCGGCGGGTGCGTTTCAGGATCCGAACGTTTTCGGACCGTTCCTGACGCTGCCCGGCATCTATCTGCTTCACCAGATCCTGACTGGCCGTCCGGCGCGCATGCTGCTTTACGCAGTGCCATTGCTTATCATCACCGGCGGCATTTTCTTTTCATTCTCGCGCGGCGCATGGGGCCTGTTTGCCGCAGCCTCCATCCTGCTCATGCTGACGGTTTTCATCCAGAACCCCAGCGGGTTGTTCCGCCTGCGCATCGTCGCCATGAGCATCGCCGCCGTCGCACTGCTCGTCTTCGCGCTGCTCATTGCGCTGCAAATTCCGGGCGTCGCCGAACTGTTCACGACGCGCGCGCAGCTCGTCCAGGATTATGACGGCGCGCGGCTCGGCCGCTTTGCACGCTACGGCATAGGCTTCCTTCTCGCGACCGAAAATCCCTGGGGCATCGGCCCGCTCGTCTTCGGCCAGATCTACGGCGAAGACACACACAATATCTGGCTGAAAGCCCTTATGGATTATGGCTGGATCGGCTTCTGCTCCTATCTTCTGCTGATCGTCTGGACGCTTGCGGCAGGGTTTCGCATCCTGTTTCGCAACAGGCCGTGGCAACCCTATCTGCTTTGCGCCTATGTCGTATTCATCGGCCATATCGCGCTCGGCACGGTTATCGACACGGACCATTGGCGCCATTTCTACCTGCTGCTCGGTTTGATCTGGGGCGCCATCGGGCTCGAATATCGCTACCAGCATGGGTTGATTGCAGATCGGCGCATTTAAGCCGCTGCTGCCTGCGATTTCAGTTGACCGAAATCGACCCGCACGATACACCCCCGACCGGTCCGGAGTGTAGCGCAGCCCGGTAGCGCACTTGACTGGGGGTCAAGGGGTCGTCGGTTCGAATCCGGCCACTCCGACCATCGAAGCCCTTGGAAAACAAGGGTTTTTTGTTCCCTCCCCCGGCAGGCTTAACGGCCTGCAAGGGAACAAAAAGGCCACAAAATCCCACAATGAGCATCTAAGCCCCACGAAAATCCCCACGATTTTCTTGTGGTGTTCGCGGCCTGTTCCACCATAGCCCCGAAAAACAATGCCCCCGGCCATATCGAAAGGACCGAGGGGCATCTGTCATCGTCAGGAGATATCGAGCAATTCGAAGCCTAGTCGAGTTCTCAGGCAGCGCAATCGAAGAAATTTGGTCTGGATCATTCTGTATGCCAGACCTCTTTCCGACACGATCCCCTCAATGACAGAATGAGAAAAGCCCCCGGCTGGAACCGAGGGCTTTGAAACAAAACGGGCGTAGGAGGCCCGGTCAAAGAACAACGGGCAAGATTGGAGGCCCCGAAGTCATGAAACAGATTAGCGAAATTGCGCCGAAAAGCAACGTCATCAACCTGAAAGAGGTGTTCGCGAATACCAAGCCGAAGGCGACGGCACAGACTAAAAAAGACCTAACCAAAGGCACCACGAAGGCGAAGACGGCCACCACGCCAGCGGGCAAGCAGAAGATTGCCGAGAAAATCAAAGCGGCGAAGAAAACCCAGTCGAAGCTCACCGCGCCGGGTGCTTTAGCTCGCTGCCGTCAGATTGCCGGAGGTGATCTACGTGCCGCCGCTCTGCTCTACAGGATCGCGGGAATGTGGGACGCGTTTGAGACGAAGATGCGATTGCCGGGTGGCAGTCGGGAATACCTCGCAATGACACAGGCAGATTGGGCGATCGTCGCAGGGCTGAGTGAAAGCGAGTGCCGGAAGTATGCAATAAAACGTCTGCAAAGCCATGCCTATGAGATCGTCCGGTTCGAAATTCATGGACGAGGCAAAGGCAAAAAAACGTGGGTGCATTTCGACAAGGCAGCGTATTTGGCGGCGCTCAATGAAGCTGGATATGAGCTTAAAATCGCGGCCCAAAATGGCGTCTCGCTCTATTCGTGAAAATCACCGATTTGCCGGTTTATTAAAGTGGCCGTTTTCGGCCAGTTTAAAGATAAGCGGAGACGAACTAAGCGGAGAGACCTCCTACCATATTCACTACGTTCATAATGGTAGGGTGCTCCGTGCGGCTAACGCCTCACTCGCACGAACAGGCTATCGCCGGATTTAGGAGAAGGTTTTCGGGAAGAAAGAACCATCCCCCATAGCCCCCTTCCGGCCCGGACCAAACTGCAACCGGCCCAGCACCATTCCGTTGACGAAATCCCCCCGACACAGTAATCATCATCTTGCTTGATCGCCTTACGGCATCGGAGCGGTAGTCATCCGCAGCACCCCGTTTTCATGACGAGATGCTGCGTTCGATGTTTTCAATCTTTCGATCCAAGACCGAGACGACCGTCGCGCCCGCTGAGGAACAGCGTTCGCTTGCTGATCCGTCTGGATGGCTCTTGGATTTGTTCGGCGCGATCCCGGCTCAGTCGGGCGTCACCGTGTCAGCCCAGAACGCCACCCGCTGCACCCCGGTACGAGCAGCCGTCGCAGCTTTGTCTGAGCCGTGCGGGCATCTTCCGCTAGGTGTATTCCGTCGAGGCCAGAACGGCGCTCACGAGCCTGCCGTCGATCACCCGATAGCGTCCCTGCTTTCTGGCATCGTCAATCCATGGACCACCGCCGCACAATTCCGGGAACAGCTAGTCCGAGATTGTCTGTTGTCGGGAAACGGCCTTGCTCAGATCGTGCGCGACGGACAGGGCCAGCCCCGCGAACTGCACCGCCTCCACCCTCAGGCCGTGGCCGTCGAGATAGACGCGCTGACCGGCGAACCCCGATACCGTGCAACGGTCAGCAACGGGAGCCGCGTCCTTCCTCTCACCGACATCATCCACATTCGGGGCGCTCTGTCGCTTGACGGGGTAACGGGCATCTCCCCCGTATACGAAGCCCGCGAGGCAATCGGTCTCGCGATTACCCTTGAAGCTCACGCAGCCCGGTTGTTCGCCAACGGTGGACGCCCTTCCGGCATCCTGTCCTTCGCCCGTGCGTTGACCGCCGAAGCCAACGCGAAGGCTAAGGCCGCATGGCAGGGAATGACCCGCTCAGGCGGCACGGCAGTCCTTGACGCTGACGCCCGTTACCAGCAACTCACATTGACCTCGACCGACGCGCAGTTTCTCGAACTCCGACAATTTGCGGTTAGTGAGATCGCGCGAGCTTTCCGTGTCCCGCCGATATTCTTGCAGGATTTCGGACGTGCAACGTGGTCGAACAGCGCCGAGATGGGGCGCATGTTCCTGTCGTACAGCCTCGACCCATGGCTGACCCGGATCGAAGGCGAGTTCGCCTTGAAGCTTCTGCCGGAAGCAGATCGGGCCGAATGCTTCCTCGAATTTGACACCGACGACATCGTCGCCGCCGATACGGCAGCGCGGGCGACCGCCTACAGTCAGTTCCGCGCCGCTGGCGTCTACACCGCAAACGAGCTTCGCGCCCTCGAAAATCTCCCTCCGATGGATGGCGGCAACGTGCTGCAAAATCCGTACACTACGGGAGGCAACAATGCAGAATGAAGCTCCCGCGCACGTCGCGTTCTTCGGTGACAGCGAGCGCCGTTTCGCCCTTCCGCCTGCACTGATCGTTGAGCTTGAACGCAAGGCCGGGACTGGCATCGGCGGACTTTCGCGCCGGTTCTTCAGCGGTGATTTCCGCCATCAGGAGCTTCTGGAAACGATCCGCCTTGGCCTGATCGGCGGCGGCACCGAACCGGAAGAAGCTGCCAGTCTGACCGCCGCTTATGCAGCACCGCTCCCCGTCATGGAGCTTTACGCGCTCGCCTTGCCAGTCATGGAAACCCTCATGTTTGGCAAAGCCGCCAAGAAGGCAGGCCGCAAATGACCAGCGAGCCTCACGCAATCGAAGTCAATGCAAATGCTGAACAGCTAGGGCGCATCCAGCGGGGCGTCATCTCTGCATTGCAGACACATAGCAAGAGGACCACGCCCCAGCTTGCACAAGCGATTTATGGTCGCGTCGATGTCTTCGAACTCAACAGCATCCTCCGCGCAATCCGACAGCTTACCGAACGTGGTTTCGCTTTCACGAAGACCCGCAAGGGTCGCGTCAACGCCACCGGCTACGTCTATGAATGGAGCCTCATGCAATGACTTTGCTTGCACACGAAGTCCGTGAAGCGGCTCACAACGACAAGCTCGACATGACGGAGGTGCGGTTCGCAGCTACCGACGATGACGGCACCATCGAAGGATACGCTGTCCGGTTCAATACTGTAGACAGCTACAAGACGAGCTTCGACCGAAACGCCTTTGCATGGGAAGGACGCAGCCTTCCGCTTTTATGGTCGCACAATCCCGGTGATGTCGTCGGTTCCGTGCGCTCTATCGTCGTGGAAGACGCTGGCCTGAAAATTCGGGGTCGTCTCAATCTCGATGTACAGCGCGCCCGCGAAGTGCGCTCGATGCTTCAGGCCGGTGACATTGCTGGTCTCAGCATCGGTTTCCAGCGCCTGAAGGATGAAGCCCGCTCAGGCGGGGTTCGCCACATCACCAAGGCAGAACTGCGCGAAGTCTCATTCGTCGCCATGCCAAGCGTACCGGGATCGCAGGTCACATCAATTCGAACCTTCACCGAAACAGGCCGCGACAAGAGCGCAGCGGCCTTTGTTGCATCCTGCCGCAGGGCCGCGCTCGCACTCAAAGGAAACTGAAATCATGACCAAGCACCAGAAAATCGAAACACGTTCGGCCCAGCCGCTGGAAATCCGCAGTGACGAGAATGACCCGCTTGTCGCCGCCACGGCAGCGGTGGAAGAAATTCGCTCCGCAGCCGAACAGCGCCATACGGCACACCAGACCGAAGTGCGCGGCCTGACTGACCGGATCGCCCAGCTTGAAACACGGCTCAATCGTCCAGGCACCCAGCAGGAAGACCGAAACGAGCCTTCGGATGAACAGCGCTCTTTCGGCATCTATCTGCGTCGTGGCGATGCTGGCCTGTCGGAAGTCGAACGCCGTGCGCTGACTGTCGGCAACGATACCAGCGCGGGCTTCCTTGCACCGGAGACGTTCGGCAACGAAATCCTGAAAACCCTTGCCGAATACAGCCCTATCCGCAATTACGCGAAGGTCGTCCAGATCGCAGGACCGGAGATCAAATATCCGAAGCGACTGACCGGAACGAATGCCGATTGGGTGGCCGAGATCGCGAACCGCCCGGAAAGCGCGCCGACTTATGGTCAGGTGACGCTCACCCCGTACGAACTAGCGACGTTCGTGGAAGTCTCGAAGCAGCTTCTCGAAGATTCGGCCTATGACGTGGAAGGCGAAATCCGTGACGCTGTCGCAGAGGATTTCGGTGCGAAGGAAGGTGCCGCATTCGTTTCCGGCGACGGCGTCGGCAAGCCGAACGGCATCCTCAACGCAACCGGCATCGCTGAAGTCGTGTCGGGCCACGCTTCCACGCTTGGCTCAGCACCCGGCGATCTTCTGATTGACCTCATGGCCAAGCTGCCAACCGCCTATGCGAATAACGGCGCATGGCTCATGAACCGCCTGACGCTGGCATCTGTGCGGAAGCTGAAGGATGCGCAGGGCGCGTATCTCTGGCAACCGGGCATTCAGGCGGGCCAGCCTTCGACCCTGCTTGGCCGTCCGGTCATCGAAGCCGTGGATATGGACAGCGTTGCGGCTGGCAAGTTCCCAATCGTGTTCGGTGACTGGTCTGGTTATCGCATCGTGGATCGTGTCGGCCTGTCCATTCTCACCGACCCGTTCACCCGTGCGAAAAACGGCATCACCGTCTTCCATGCCCGCAAGCGTGTCGGTGGCGATGTCACCCATGCAGACAAGTTCGTGAAGCTGAAGATCGCCGCTTCCTGATCCTGACAATCATACGGCGGGGCCAGTCTCCGCCGTCATTCCCCAATTCAGCAAAGGACTTTCATCATGGGAATTACCACTACTGCCAGATCGAAAATCTCCATTGGCACGACCGCCGTCGCCACCGATGCCGCCACCTTCGCGGCTGACACATACACGGTGATTTCTCACGTTGAAGACGTGGGAGAATTCGGCACTGAAACGAACGTAGTTGAAGGCAACTTCGTGGATCAGCAATTTGTGAGGAAGCTTCCCGGATCGAGAAATTCCGGGACCATGAATGTCGTCGCGGCATTCGACGCCAGCGATGCCGGACAGATCGCAGCGAAAGCAGCTTCCGAGACAGATTTCACCTACAACATTAAGGTCGAGCTTGACGATAAGCCCGCACCCGGTGGCACGAACAGCATCTTCTATTTCAAGGCATTCGTCGCCAGTGCCAAGGTCCAAGGCGGCGGCTCCGACGACATCACAAAGATCAACTTTGCGCTGGCAATCGATGGAGCGATCCTCGAAATCCCGGCAGCGACCGCCTGATCGGAGCATGAAGAATGCGGCTGGCGGATGACATAGTGGTGATGATCGGGAGTGAGAATATCCGTCTCATTCCCCGCCTTCGCTTTGCCATCCGCCTCGAACGTCGCGGATCATTCGCCGCGCTTATTCAACAGGTGCAGGAAGATAGCTTTACCGCTGCATGTGACCTGATCAGCGATCACACCACTATTACGCCGGTCATGCAGAAGGCAATCCTTGCCGCGCTCCCTGATCTTCGCGGGCCGCTACTGACTTACGTTCTCGCATGCACGGGCGTCGATCCAGACCAGTCGCCATCCGAACGCAAGGGCAACTCGGTCCCCTTCGCGGATCACCTGACCCAGCTATTCCGCATCGGTTCGGGCCATATTGGATGGACGCCAACTCAGACCCTAGACGCCACGCCTGCCGAAATCATGCAAGCCGCGAAAGGACGTGTGGAACTCCTACGCTCGATATTCGGCGGGGCTGAAAAAGACAGCCAGCCCAAGGGAGATTGGGGATCACGTTTCGCCTTCACGGCCAGAGCCAGAACTAAAGCAGCGGAGGCAGCTTAACATGCGCCCGTCCAGCCAATGGCGTTGCATCATCAACGATCTACGCCGCGAACAGTCGGTTTCCGTGCGCAGCTTGTCCATGCGCGCGGGCTTAAACAGGGCAACAGTGAACAGGTTCCTGAAAGGTATCGCCAGCCTCAAGATCAGCCAGCTCGAAAGCATCCTTGCGGTATTCGGTTATGACCTCGACGCGATCAGGCGACCCGATAGCGAGGCCGCATAATGCCCTTCGCAGCACCGTCAATCAGGGCATGCGGATGCGTCGTCGCACCGGGCCAGAAATGTTCTCATGCTGTTGCGCGGGACAAAGAGCGCAAGGCTGCGTTTGATCAGACGCGGCCAACAGCCCGCCAGCGTGGATATGACAGCAAGTGGGATCAGGCCCGCAAAGCCTTCCTCGCCAAGCACCCTGATTGCTCTCGGTGCGGAGCGCGCGCGATCGTGGTCCATCACTCCACCCCGCACCGAGGCAACAAGGCCATCTTCTGGGACCGCAGCAAGTGGGTTCCCGCCTGCCAGCCTTGCCACGATGGACCGCTGCAATCGCAGGAGAAGCGGCGATGAGGGTCATTAAGCTCAACTTTAAGCGTCCTTCCCCAGAGATGTTGTCCAGCGTGTCACCCCAGCGTTCGCCGCGAAAGAAGCTATACACCTTCGCGGGGAAAACCATGAGCCTCACTCAATGGGCGAAGGAAACGGGGATCAACGCCCCGACCTTGTGGGAGAGGATTACACAAAATGGATGGCCGCTAGAGCGTGCCCTGACCGAACCCGTGATGAACGCAATACAGCGCGCGGATCGTAGGCGTAATCAGCGCCTGATCCGACGCATGTCCACCGCCTTCCGGCAAAGCGTGGAGGCGTGACCATGGAGCCGAAAGCCTATCCGTTCAGGGACCAAGCTCGGACGTTGCGCGAGATCGCAGAAGTGACAGGCGTCAACTTCTTCACGTTGCGGAGCCGAGTTCTGAAGTATGGCTTCACACTAGAGGAAGCCGTCGCACACAATGGCGGGCCGCGCTTCTACCGTCGACCAGTGCTCTACGATTTCAGGGGGCAATGCCTTTCAATCAAGGACATCGCTAAGCTCGCTGGCGTATCCGAGGGAACAGCTTACAACCGCCGTTGCGGCAACCGTGTGCTTGATAGTGACGAACTGATCGATCCGGTCAAAGAGGTGCCAGCGCATGCAAAGCTGCTCGCTTTCCGAGGCCAAACACATTCAATCGTGGATTGGGCGAAGTTGATAGGCATCCCAAAGGACAGCCTCTATCAGCGCCTCCGACATGGATGGTCACTGAAACGCGCCCTGACTGAGCCCGTCATGCAGGCCGGACAGCGCATCATCTATCAGAAGAACCATCGCACCATCCGCCGTATCGCATTCGTCATACTAACCGGGGGGCGGTCTCCAATTTCCGACCGCACCGTAGGGACCGGCGCGGGGTGCATCGCGCGTGATTTGCAATCCGAAGGGACACCGGCATGAGCGTCATCACTCTGGACGATGCAAAAGCGCATCTGAATATCATCACCGACGCCGACGATGCCCTGATCATAGCCAAGATCGAAGCGGCGGAAGCCTATGTCGATAGGTGGCTGGAAACGAAACTGGCAGATATGACGCCGGTCCCTGCCGACCTGAAAGAAGCCATCCGCCAGCTTGTCGGACACTTCTATGAGAACCGGGAAGCGTCCCTAGTCGGGATTTCCGCCGACGAATTGCCGCTAGGCTTCCGGGAGATCATCGATCAGCACCGGGCATGGAGCTTCTGACATGGCTCAATCCCCCCAGCTTGCACGGTTGCAGAAACGTCTCAACGCGATCCCCATCGCGGCGAAACGAGCCGTCGAACTGTCGATGGAGAAATCGGCGCAAGAGATCGTGGCCCTCGCCAAGCGGCTATGCCCTGTCGATCAGGGAGAGTTGCGGGACAGCATCGGCTGGACGTGGGGCGATGCACCCGAAGGCACGATAGTCCTTGCAGCGACCAAGGGTGCGGTGCTGCGCATCACGATCTATGCCGGTTCCGACGCAGCATTCTACGCCCGTTGGGTGGAGTTCGGCACGACCACCGCCTTGCCGCAACCGTTCTTCCTGCCGTCCTATCGGCTACTGAAGAAGCGTACCAGCAACCGCACAAAACGCGCCATCTCCAAGGCCGTCAAAGAGACATGGAGGGCGTGACATGGAACCGTCGCTGGCAGTCCAAGCCGCACTTCGCGCGCGTCTCGTCGCATCGTCGGCGGTGACAGCCATCATTCCCGCAACCGCTATCGTGGATCGGAATGCCACGCCCGCGCTGGATCATTCCATCGTCATAGGTGAAGGACAGACGATCCCCGACGATGGTGTTGCCCGCAACCGTCATGAGGTATTGGCCGACCTCCATATATGGCGCAGAGAACCCGGCACGGTCGGGGCGAAACAGGTCGTCGGTGCAATCCGCAATGCCCTGAATGATGGCCCTCTGACCGTGGCAGGATACCATGTCGCGGATTTGCGCATCGCCTCGACCCGCTTCATCCGTGATCCGGGTGGGCTGCACTCTCATGCAATCCTGTCCCTCGAATGCCGATTGATTGAGGTGGCATGATGCGCGCTGGAAAGCTCGACAAGACAATCACCATTGATCGCTTCACCTCGACCGTGGATGAATACGGCACGGTAATTGAGGACTGGACCACGGTCGCCACCGTCCGCGCCCAGATCATACAGGCCAGCACCGAGGAGTTTATGCGGTCGTTTGGCGTGTCGTCGGAGACAGCCGTTGTCTTCCGCATCCGCAATATAGACGGCCTGACCACCGCTGATCGTGTGACGTATGGCGGACGACAGCACGACATTAAGGAAGTGAAGGAGCTTGGACGGCGCGAGGGGCTGGACCTTCGATGCGTGGCGCAAGGAGCCTGAGCCATGCCAATCAAGCTGAAGTTCAAGCCCAAGAAGGTCGCCAATCCCTTCCCGGAAATTCCCGATCCGCTTGGCCACGGTCAGCGAGCGGTCGATTTTCTGCGCGGCCTCAAGCACCCGAAGTCCCGCCAGCCCGACCGGCGTTTCCAGCTTGATCCTTGGCAGGAACGCGTCGTTCGTCTGATCTATGGACCGTGCGACGAGTTCGGCAATCGGATCGTCCGCAACGTGGTGATGTTGCTCCCGCGCGGCAACCGGAAGACCTCGCTTGGCGCTGCCCTGTCGCTTCTGCACACGATGGGACCGGAAGCCGTTCCCGGTGGCGAAGCATTGTTCGCGGCATCGGATCAGAAACAAGCCAAGATCGGATTTCGCGAGACCGAAAGCATCATCGGGGCCGGTGGCCATATGTGGCGTAAAGGTCAGGCGTCCCGCCGCTTCGACGCAACCGGCCACATCAAACTTCAGGAATACAAGAACCGGATCAGCTTCCCGAACGGTTCATTCCTCGAAGCCCTGTCGAATGACGCCGGGACACAGCACGGGCGCACGCCTGTCTTCGCTCTGATCGATGAACTCCACGCTTGGAAGAAGCGCGATCTTTGGGACGTGATCCGCACCGGCCTTGTGAAGGTTCCAAACTCCCTGTCTGTCGTCATCACGACAGCGGGACGCGGGCAGGAAAACATCGCTTTCGACGTGATCGACTATGCCCGGAAGGTGGCGCGCGGCGAGATTGACGATCCGGCTACGCTGCCAATCCTGTTCGAAACAGACCGGGACGCCGACTGGCAAGATGAAACTGTCTGGCATGCGGCGAACCCCGGCCTCGCTTACGGCTATCCTGATCTTCAAGGACTTCGCCAGCTTGCCCGTGAGGCAGCGCAACGGCCTGCCGACCGGGAAGCATTCCGGCAACTGCACCTCAATATATGGCTCGACCATTCGTCGGACCCGTTTGTCGATATGTCGGACTATGACAAAGGAGCCGAAACTTTCGACCTGTCGGACCTTGAGCATGAACCTTGCTGGCTGGCGGTCGATCTATCTTCCAACTCTGACCTGACCGTCATCGTGGCGGCATGGCGTGACGGCGAAGGCGGCTACATCGTGCATCCGTGGTTTTTCTGTCCTGCCGACAACCTGACGCGGAAGGCGGAACGTGATGGCGTGCCTTATCCGCTTTGGGCAGAACAAGGCTTCATCGAACCGACCCCCGGCAACGTGGTCGATTTTCGCACCGTTGAAGATACGATCCGCGACCTCTGCGAGCGGTTCGAAGTGCGGGAAATCGCCTTTGATCCGCATATGGCGCGCGTCATGATGAGCACACTTGCTGAAGACGGCTATCCCGCGATTGAGCACCGCCAAGGCTGGGTTTCGATGTCCGCGCCGGTAAAAGAGATGGAGCGGGCAATTATCGCTGGGAAGTTCCGGCACGGCGGGCATCCGGTCCTGCGCTGGAATGTCGATAACATCGCCGTCGAAATCGATAAAGCCGGGAACAAGGCATTCCACAAAGGCAAATCCCGCGACCGGATCGACGGCGCTGTTGCCGCTGCAATGGCCGTGGGGCGGGCAGCGACCGGAGAAGGAAGCAGCAAATCCATCTTCGATGATCCTACCGTCACCGCCCAAGACCTCGTTTGGTAGAAAGAAGCCCGACCATGGCAACCGATCAAGAACGTCTCGTCATCGCACTCGAAGCCCGCATTCGGGATTTCGAGCGCAATTTCCAGAAGGCGAACAAAACCGCCAACGACAATTTCGGCAATATAGAGAGACGTGCCAAGCAGTCAGGCGACCGCATGGAAAGCGCTCTTGGCGGTTCAGCCTCAAAGCTGGCAGGCAACATGAACAGCATGTTTGCGCCGTTCATGCGCGGTGGCGTCGTGTTCGCTGGCGTGGTTGGCGCGACCATGGCGGTGAAGGAGATTTCCAAAAGCATAGCCGAGGTGGACCGCGAAGCCCGAAAAGCTGGCGTCTCCGCACAGGTGTGGCAGCGTTGGACGTACGTCGCAGCGGCAACCGGGGCGACCATCGACGGCGTGACCGATGCCTTGAAAGAACTGAATATCCGAGGAAACGAGTTCGCTCAGACCGGCAAGGGTGGCGGCGCTGAATGGTTTGAGCGGCTGGGCTACACGGCAGAGGAAGTCGGAAAGAAGCTCCAAGACCCCAGCCGGTTTCTGGACGAGATTATTGGCAAGCTACAGAGGCTTGACCGCGCCAGCCAGACGCGCGCGCTCGATGAGATATTCGGCGGCACCGGGGCCGAACAGTTGGCGAAGGTGCTGGGCTTGTCCGTCTCGGAAATTCAGAAGCTTCGCGGAGAGGCAGCGACCTTCACCGATGAGCAGATCGCGGCGGCTAAGAAGATTGATGCCGAGTTCGAGACCCTTTGGCGCAACGTGCAGGTCTACAGCAAGAAAGCCGCTATCGAGGGCGTAGGTTACGCCAGCAAGATCATCGGCGCGCTACGTGGAGAATGGCTTCCCGGATACCAGTCGCAGGAAGATGCGCTTGCCTATCTCAAATCCGATGCGGCCCAGCTCGCCGCAGCCCGCAAAAACAGGGACGCCATACAGGCCCAGATAAAGAGCCTTGCAGACGGCCCGGACTTTGCCACGAAGAACTTGGAACTGCGCATATTGCAGGGACACCTTCAGGCCGCAGAGGAACAGGTCAAGGCGCTTGAAGATGCTATCTCGGAACTCCCCGCAACCACGCAGGAAGCCGGTTCGGCGTTCAACAATACGGCAACCGCTGCCCTGAACTTCAAGACATCGCTGGCCGAACTGAAAAGCCTCGTGCCGGAGTTGAAGGCCGAACTTGATGAGCTTGGCAAACTCGACGCCATCGACGCCGCGTTCCGTAAGGTCGCGGGCAACGCAAGCACGATGTCGGAACTCATGGGCGCGGTGGACATCGCGAACCGAGCCAAGTCCATCGCCCAATTCGGCAAGCACAGCAACATGCTGGACCTGATCGGAGCCGCCGAGGGCACCGATAAAGGCCGGGGGTACAACGAAACGCTGGGATATGGGGCGTATACGGGCGGCGCGGTGAACCTCACCGGCATGACCTTGAATGAAGTGCTGGCAATGCAAAAGCAGATGCTGGCGCACCCCGACAACAGCTTCAATTCATCGGCAGCAGGCAGATACCAGATCGTCAGCAAGACCCTCAAAGGTCTCATGCAGGAACTCAATCTTTCTGGCGACAGGCTTTTTGATGAGACAACGCAGGACGAACTTGCCCGTGCGCTGCTTCGTCGTCGCGGCAACGATCCGGCTGGCCTCCGCAACGAATGGGAAGGACTTCGCCGTGTCGATGACGGCACGATCAGCGCCGCATATGGCGGCACACCTGTCGCAGCCCAGAAGCTCGCCCCGACCGAAGGTCAGCAGCAACAGATAGACCTGATAAAGCAGCAGGATGAGGCGCGCAAAAGCCTCAATCAGACTATCCAGCAAAATCTCGAACTCGCTCAATTCGAACAGTCCATTTCCGGCCTGAGCGCCCAGCGGCAACAGGTCGAATTGCAGCTTTTCCAATATCAGCAGGACGCCCAGCGCAACGGCCTCACTCTCACCGATGCCGAGCTTAACCAGATGCGCGAAAAGCTCACGCTCACTCAGCAACTGTCACGGGAAACCGCCGCAGCGGCTGAGACGACGAACGGGGTGCTGCAAGCCCAGGACTATTTTGGACAGTCGTTTGCCAACGCCCTGACCGGCCTCGCCACCGGTACCACGACGCTTGAACAGGCGCTGCAACAGCTTTTGAACTCACTCATTCAGGTGACGTTGCAAGCCGCTTTGCTTGGTCAGGGTCCTCTTGCAGGCATGTTTGGCACCGCTGGCGGTGGCGGATTGTTCGGATCGCTATTCGGCGGTTTGAAACTCGCATCCGGTGGCCGTGTCAGTGGACCGGGTGGACCAAAGGCTGATCGCATCCCCGCCATGCTTTCAGACGGGGAATATGTGGTGAACGCCGCCGCAACCCGGAAACACGGTTCACTCTTGGAAGCGATCAACAGCGGGGGCGTCCCGGCTTTTGCGAATGGCGGATCAGTCGGGGGCGGCAGCATTATCGCAGGAGGCAGCACCCGCAATGCCACCTACAATTCGACCATCAACGTCACGACGCAGGGATCGTCGGGCGATCCGAACAAGGATCGTGAATATGCCGAAGCTACGGCGACAGCCCTGCGTGGCATGGTCCAGACAGAAATTGCCGAGATGATGCAGAATGAGATGCGCCCGCAAGGCAGCATCGCTAGAAAGAGGTTCGGAACGTAGTCACGAGATATGTTTGAAGGCTTCTCTGGGGCTAAAAATGACGGCGTTTGGGAAATCAGTATGGCCAGCTAGCCTTTGAAAATTTGCGTCACTGGTGACAAAGATGTCTCTCTTTCCATGATCGTGCGCCCAGAACATCTGTCGATCACAGAATGCGTTACGCCACCGCTTGGATTTTTCATCTTTGATGGCATTGACATCAATCTTCAATGACGTGGCGAAGTCGGTCCACCGGAACGCTATGTTGGGAAACAGCACTCTGTGAATAGCTTCCTCGCGCGCCGTCATCTCGTCGGAACCCCACATCGAATGATCCCAATAGCTGATGTCCATGTACGCTATGCCCTTTAATTCGGTCAAATGGTCCAGTCCCAACGCTTCTAGTCGCCCATGGAAATCGCTGTAGCTGTCCAAGTATCTGTCGCCGGGCTGACGCTCCGACGCGCTCACGGCCACAAATGCAACGTCCGCTTTTCCTTCGGCATGTGCTTTTGCCAGAGCAATAACCCCATCTGCTTCAGGTCGATTATCGGCCACGTCGATTATGCAATTTGTGTCGAGAGTAAATGTGAGCATGTTGGCCCTCCCAGCGTACGTCGTGCTCAATTCTTCACTTCCAATTCTGGGACGAGATGTGACCCTATGGCATCATCGCTCGAAAGAGCGTTTTCAGCCTAAGTGAGCGCTGTTGAGGGCTGACTTAATGCCGCGTTATTACTCTTTCAGCCTGCGTCGGCGCGCCCGTTCTCCCGGTCGCTTCAGATTTACAGCGTCTTCTTCAAGGTAGTGTTGATGAAAATCCTTGCTGTCACTCGACCTAGGCGGATTGTCCCTGCTCGCACCAAAACCCCAATCCACAGCGGTGTAGCGTGGGCCATGCTTCGCCGCCCACTCAGCTTTGAACCGTTCAAGTGAGCTACTTTCGCGGGCTTCGCGGTTGCCGTCCTTGTAGCCTTTTTGCCAAGGTTTGTGCCCGTAGGGACCGAAAGCGTCCGAACTGCCGTCCTTATAACCGATGATTATTTCGCCACCCATGTGATGATGGCGCGGTTCGGGCATCAACAGCAGGCCGTCTCCGAACTTTCGCCAATGATCATGTTTCATCCGCCGCTCAGGATACAACCACTCACGTTTACCCGCAGCAATATAGCGATAAGCCCGTTTTTTAGTGATGTAGTTTACCTTGAGAACTTCATCCTCTGTGAGCTTACGTCCAGTCTGTATGTCCAGCCAACTGAACATTGCGCCACGGAAAAGGTCCGGGTTGGGGCGAACGGCTAAAGCATTTTGATATGGGTCTCGCAGCCAAGACTTGTTCGTAAAGATCAGGAGCTTGTCGAGCGACAAGGGAAAATAGGTGTGCGTCGCGACGAACCTTATGTCGGGGTCTTGAGACCCACTGCAGTATCGCGACATTGGGAAGCATTCTCGATTGTACACTGTGACAGGGTGATCCGAAATTATCAGCTTGGTCGGAGACTGTGAGCAATCAGCGATTTGCCAAATGCACTCCGTCCAAATCGCACAATGCATTGACTGTATTCGCTGAAGCAGAAGAAGGTTTAGCGCCTTATTGTTGGTTCTCGCGACCGCTGACAAAAACGCTAGTCCCTTGGGCGTCCGCAGCTTCTGAACACTCATGTAGCGCAGTAAGTGATGAAAGCCTTCATTGATGCCGGGGTGATCATATTCGAAAGCGCTAAACAACTCTGCCGCTTTGCGACCCTTGTCATCAATATCTCCGAAAAAGAACTGCTCTATGTCTGTGTTGGCAGTGCCCGCCCAATTGGTAGTGTAAAGGTCTTCCTCTGCGAAACACATGTCAGGCCCCCATTCGTGGACCTCGTTGCGAGAGTAAGTTTTAGGCCCTTTAGCCGTTGCAACAGTAATTTTTTCGGGGGCCAAGTCGAGATGATGAAACCGTGTCTCGCCCGGCATAAGGAAACGTTTCTGATACCATTCAGGAACATAGTGATTATGACGAAACTGACCCGCCTTTTTCCCCGCCATTGACGCGCCTTATAAGTTGTTTCTAACGGGTAGCGAAGGCACGCCACGCGTCAGCCGTAATTCCAGCGCCTCAACTTTTTTTCGTAGATGCGATAGTTCGCGGTCGTGCGCCTTCACCTTTGCCTCAATCGGGTCATCGGCGGCGAATGATGCTTCCAGCCGCACGTTAATCTCGCCATTCATTGTGCGGCCATTCTGCTTTGCAGCTTCCTCGATCTTTTGTCGAAGCTCAACAGAAATGCGCAGTTTCATGTCAGGTGCGATAGTGGTCATGGGTAATTGATACCCCGATGCGGGGTTGACGGGAAGGAGAAAATTGAATTACCCTTATTGGGTTATCTATTACCCATTAAAGGAAGCGATACATGCCCGTAGACGATCTTAAAGTCAGAGTTCCTCGTGACGTGAAAGAGTGGCTGAAAACCCGCGCCGAGGCCAACTGCCGTACAATGAATGGTGAAATCCTCGCCCTCTTAAAGACTATTAGAAAGGCAGAAACCGATAAGAAAGGGGTTGTCTCGTGACCGCGGAACCCCTTCACACCCCAGACGAAACAGCCAAGATACTTGGCATATCGGTGAAGACCCTACGCGAGAATGTGAAGTTCGGTCGCATCCGATACATCGTCGTGGGCGTCGGAAAGAAGCGCACGACGCGCCGCTTCACCGACAAGAACATCGCCAGCTTCATCGAAAATCAGAAGGTCCGGGAGATCGCGCCGTGTCAGTCTACAAGCAAAAAAACTCCACACACTACCGCTACGATTTCGTCGTCAACGGTCGTCGCTTTTTCGGCGTTACCGAAGCCCGGAACAAAAAAGATGCACTTCGCATCGAAGGGGAAATGAGGGGCAAAGCCAAAGCGGACATCGAACAAGAGAAGCGCATCGGCCAAGGTCCGATTGTTCTCGACTTTGCCGGGGGCCGGTATTGGTCAGAAGTTGGACAGCACCACGCCAACGCCGCTACCACATGGACCGATCTTGAACGCCTGATCGGCTATCTCGGTAAGGACAAGCGCCTTGATCAGATCACAAATGATGATGTTGCAAAGCTGGTCGCATGGCGTCGGGCACATACCGTAAAAGGACGGAAGGTCGATAATGCCGGAAACCAAGTGAAATTGCTTGCACCGGCAACCGTCAACCGCTCGACCACCATGCTGCTACGCGCGATCTTTTCACGGGCAGAAGGGCATTGGGATCATGCGTTTCCACGCAAACCCAAATGGGGCAAGCACCTTCTGAAAGAGCCGAAGGAGCGTGTCCGTTATCTGGATGATCACGAGGCTGTAGCCTTGGACGCTGCCTTCGCAGGACAGCATGAGCGGACGAATAAGCACCAGCGCAAGGAACACCGGAACGATTACGAGCTGTGGTTCCGATTTGCCCGCCTCACCGGCCTTCGCCGTAATGAGACGCTTATCAGATGGAGCAACGTCAACATCTTTGCGAAGCGCATTACGACAATCGGAAAAGGCGGAAAAGAGGTTCACACGCCGATTACGCCAGCGGTGCAAGAAATCCTGGACCAGTGCAAGGGCGACCATCCAGAGGCCGTTTTCACCTTCATCTGTCAGCGCCCGCGCGACGGTCAGATCAGGGGCAGTCGGTATCCAATCACCCCGGAAGGAGCCAAGACGCAATGGCGTCGGGCGAAGGCGCGGGCCAAAGTCGAGAACTTCCGCTTCCATGATGTCCGCCATGACGTGGCGACAAAGCTGCTTCGGAAGACCGGCAATCTCAAACTCGTGCAGAAGGCGTTGAACCACTCGGACATTAAGACGACCGTGAAGTATGCGCACGTTCTTGACGACGAGGTTGCGGCGGCACTCCACGATATTAGCACCCCCACGATTATCCCCACGATTGCCAAGAAGGGGGTTGCGTAACGTGCCGATTTCCGGGAAAAATTGGACAGACGACGCTCACTCTGGGGGTCAAGGGGTCGTCGGTTCGAATCCGGCCACTCCGACCAATTTTCTCGAAAAATCGACGTTGCGTTTTCCAATTTCCTTCCCCCAAAACCGGGGCGGAAAACGAACACCTATGTTCAGATTCCCGTTTTCGGAACGAAAAATCCCGGAATCACGCTCTGCTCTGGCAAAAAACCCGCCTCGGCTTTAGCTTGCCACAAGTGCAGTGACGGAGATCAAAAACACGATGACAATTTCTTCTGGGAAAAATCGCCGAATTCTCCTCGCTGAAAGACCTTTAGGCGCACCGACACCCGACAGTTTCAAATTCGAGGATGCTCCTGTCCTCGAGCCTTCGGATGGCGAAGTCCTGCTGAAAATCCTTTATCTGTCGCTCGACCCTTACATGCGCGGGCGCATGAGCGCTGCGAAATCCTACGCCAGGCCGGTCGAAATCGGCGATGTCATGGAGGGCGGCACGGTCGCGCGCGTCGTGAAATCCCGTCACCCCGATTTTGCGGAAGACGATGTCGTTTTATCGCATTCCGGATGGCAGAGCTTTGCCATTTCCGATGGAACGGGATTGCGAAAACTCGACCCCTCGGCTGCACCGCTCAGCACCGCACTTGGCGTACTCGGCATGCCGGGCTTTGCTGCCTATGCCGGTCTGCTGACCATCGGAAAACCCAAAGCAGGTGAGACGGTGGTCGTCGCAGCCGCAAGCGGCGCAGTCGGGTCCGCCGTTGGCCAAATCGCCAAGATCAAGGGCGCGCGCGCCGTCGGCATTGCGGGCGGCGCGAAAAAATGCGCTTTCGTGCGCGACGAGCTCGGCTTCGACGCAGTCGTCGATCACCACGCACCGGATTTCGAAGCGCAGCTCGCCGCCGCCTGCCCGGATGGGATCGACGTTTACTTCGAAAATGTCGGCGGCAAAGTGTGGGATGCAGTGCTGCCGCTTTTGAACGAGTTTGCGCGTGTTCCGGTTTGCGGGCTCATCGCCCAATACAATAGTGCGGCTCATTCAGGCCCCGATCGCCTGCCAACTTTAATGCGCGCGATACTCAGCAAAAGCCTGCTCATTCGCGGTTTCATCCAGCGCGAATTCGTCGATCAGCGCGCAGGCTTCTACCGTGAGGCATCCGAGTGGATCGCTTCCGGACGTCTGCGCTACAAGGAAGACATCGTGGACGGACTGGACAGCGCGCCTCAAGCCTTTATCGGCCTGCTCGAAGGACGCAATTTCGGCAAGCTGGTCGTGCGCGTCGCTGCGGATTAAAACCGCATTCCGAGGCGAAATCCGGTCGATTCCAGACCATCATTGGAGTCGGCCAGATTGGCGTTCGAAAAATGGTTCAGATAGACCTGCACCGTCAGGTTTGGCGTGATGTCGAAACCCGCGCTCGCCTGCAAGTGGAACAAGACCGACGAACCAAGGTCTTTCACCTCGCCAAAATCATTGGCTTTGCTCTTGTCGGAATTGACCGAGCCGCCCGCGCTGAAGCCGAGATAAAGCCGCTTGGTATAGTAGGCTTCCCAATTCAGCCCCGCATAAAGAACGTGGATCTCATGATCCGATAGCGCAATGTCCGTGCCGACATATGGCCGCGGCGAACCAATTGCCGAAAGAAAATTCGGTGACGGCGCAAGGACTTCTCCGTTGATCACGCCACCGGAAAATATTTGGGAGGAGAACGGACCGCTGTCATAAAACGCGCCTCCAAAACGCGCTTCCCAGCGATCGGCATTCTTGCCGAACTCCAGAAGGCCCGATTTATTCTCATCGGCAAATGACATGATCGGAAAAAGAACGGCAAGGCTCAGGACAGTCAGAAATCGAGATGATTTGCGCATATTGCCTCAAGTCAGGTCCGCCGCATCACCAAATTGATAGGCGAAGACGTGATTCGTGCAAAGCGTGATTTTTTGGCTGGTGAAACGCTTGCCTTTCCGCTGAGCGCCCGACTAATTTCAGATCATGAGCCTGGAATCCGTACGCGCATTTTTCGCCGCACATGCACCCGACATCGAGGTCGTAGTCACCGAGGCAAGTTCGGCCACGGTAGCTCTGGCTGCCGAAGCGCATGGTGTGGAACCTGCCCAGATCGCCAAGACGATCTGCCTTCGGGCAGGCGAACAGACGATGCTGATCGTCACGCGCGGCGATGCGCGGCTGGACAACAGGAAGTTCAAGGACAGGTTCGGCGCTAAGGCGCGGATGCTCGACGCCGAGCAGGTCGTTTCCCTGACAAGCCATCCTGTCGGCGGCGTCTGCCCTTTCGGGCTGGCAACTGCCCTGCCCGTCTATTGCGACGTTTCATTGCAGGAGTTTGCGGAGGTCGTGCCGGCGGCGGGCGCCACGAATGCGGCCGTGCATATTAGTCCGGCACGTATGGCGGAACTCGTTTCCGCCGAGTGGGTGGATGTCTGCCAGTCGGTTGCTTGACACGCTTTAGAAAATCATCAGCCCGTAAGCGAGCATAGCGTTGATGCCGACGATGATCAGCGAATAGGAAACGGCGCTTTTCTCTAAATCTGACATTTTCGACCTCCTTTTCTCGCGATTTGTTTCCAAGCGTAACAGTTCGAGATTCATGCCGCAACCTTTGGGCGCGAATGAGTGCCGATTGCTGCTTGGCCGCCAGTGGGGCAAGTGCGGTGACCTCACACGGCTGCTTGTGGAACCGAACTCCACCATTGCCGTTTCCAGTCCAGCAATCTGGAGGCAGTCATGGCAGTTACCTACACGATCGTCGAACATGATGGCGGCTGGGCCTATAAGGTCGGGGACGTCTTTTCCGAAACCTTCCCTGACAAGACATCTGCGACCAAGGCTGCAGAAAACGCGGCAGCAGAGCAACGCGTTGCCGGATCTACCGACGGCATCGTTTATCAGCACGCGTCCGGCGAATGGCATGAGGAAGTGGCCGATGGCCATGACCGCCCGGAAACGACGGTGAAGGACGACTGAGATGGAGGCCGACATCAAACCTTTCGACAATCCTGTGAAGGTCGAACTTGGGCCAATCGGAAGTCATCGCATGGTCAAATCAACGAAAGAAGCCGCCGAGTGTCTTCTGACGGATTGGCCGCTAAACCGTGGCCCGCGTCATGGCGAAGCGCTCGATGCCTGCCTGAAGGTTCTGGATGGCCATCGCTCGACGTCAGACGCACGCGACGCCTTCATCGAAGCGGCAAAGGAATCCGAGATTCTTGCCCCGGATCAGGATTTGCACTGAGCTTTGATTAGCGGACCTGATCGAGAAGGCGTTTGCATTCGAGGAGGTCGAACAGCGCCTCCTGAAGCAATGCGCGATTGTCTCTGGAAAGCTTTCCCGCATCCGCCTGCACAGGGCCGTCTTCTTCCAGCTTGCCAAGACCAAAGAAACGCCTGCTCGGTTTTACCTTGGGCTCACCGACCAGCATTTCGTCGTCGCCGCCACGCGAGGGCGAAGCCGATGGCGTGACGAGCGATGCGGCTTCGGCCTGCTTGCGCTGCGTGATCGCCTCCATGGCAGAGAGATCGCCATTGCCGATCGCCACCAGAAACTGGTTGCCATTGTCGCGAAGAAGCTTCTGCACACCCTTGATCGTATAGCCCTGCTCATAGAGCATGTGGCGGATGCCCTTGATGAGATCGATGTCCTGCGGGCGGTAATAACGCCTGCCGCCACCGCGTTTCATCGGCTTGATCTGGGTGAAGCGCGTTTCCCAGAAACGCAAGACGTGCTGGGGCAGATCGAGGTCTTCGGCGACCTCACTGATGGTTCTGAATGCGTCGGGGCTCTTGTCCATGGCAGAAACTTCCGCTCTCTTGAACCGATTCGCCCTTGATTTCAGCGGTTTATCGCCTGAGTTTCAAGCCAAACGGCAATTCGTGCGATGTTATCAACCGCTTCTGTGGCTCAAAAGGCCGTAGGACCGCTATTTGCTGCCCTTGGTCTTGCCGCCCTGATGGGCTCTCAGAATGCGGCTCTTGAGCACGTTCGATGCCTTGAAGGTCATGACGCGGCGCGGCAGGATCGGCACTTCTTCGCCGGTCTTGGGATTGCGGCCGATGCGCTCGTTCTTGTCGCGCACATGGAATGTCGCGAAAGACGAAAGCTTGACGGTTTCGCCGCGTACGATGGCTTCGCAAATCTCGTCGAGTACGGTTTCAACCAGTTCCGCCGATTCCGTTCGCGACAGCCCCACCTTTCGATAGACAGCCTCCGCTAGGTCGGCGCGCGTAAGTGTCTTTCCCCCCATGCGACGTCAACCATCCCTCAAAACAAGAATTTCTTTTGCAACGACGAGACGTTAGGGAATTGTACAAGCGCGGTCAAGGGCTTAGCGACTACTGCATCGGCCCGAGAATCGGAATCGATTGAGGTAAGCACGACGCGGCAGATTCAATTGCCAGAGCGTCCTTTATGCGTCTGAAAAGACGCACGGCGCTCTGGTGGCGTATGTGCTTAAACTACCAGCGCAGCAGCACCGCACCCCAGGTGAATCCGCCGCCCATCGCTTCGAGAAGAACCAGGTCGCCCTTCTTGATACGGCCATCCGCAACCGCGACGGAAAGCGCCAGCGGAACCGATGCCGCGGACGTATTTCCATGCAGATTGACGGTCACGACGACTTTCTCGTCGGCAATGCCCAGTTTCTTCGCAGAAGCGTCGATAATGCGCTTGTTGGCCTGATGCGGCACGAACCAGTCGAGATCCTCGGCGGTGATGTTGGCCTCCGCGAAGGTCGCCTCGACCACGTCGGTAATCATGCCTACGGCATGCTTGAAGACCTCGCGGCCTTCCATGCGCAACACGCCGACCGTACCGGTCGTCGAAGGGCCGCCGTCGACATAGAGCTTGTCCTTGTGCACGCCATCGGAACGCAGGGCAGCGCCCAGAACGCCGCGATCGGCAATCGTGCCCTCGCCTTCCTGCGCTTCCAGAACGATCGCGCCGGCACCATCGCCGAACAGGACGCAGGTCGAGCGGTCCTTCCAGTCGAGAATGCGCGAGAAGGTTTCCGATCCGATGACCAGCACGCGCTTGGCCATGCCGCCGCGAATATAGAGGTCGCCGGTCGTCACCGCATAGACGAAGCCGCTGCACACCGCCTGCATGTCGAATGCGAAGCCGTGATGCATGCCGAGCCGGTTCTGGATTTCGACAGCGGTCGCGGGAAAGGTGTTGTTGGGCGTCGATGTCGCAAGCACGATCAGGTCGATATCGGCAGGCGTCAGGCCGGATGCATCGAGCGCGGCGCGCGCTGCGGCTTCACCCAGGGATGCCGTCGTCTCATCATCGGAGGCGATGTAACGCTGGCGAATGCCGGTGCGCTGGGCGATCCATTCGTCGGAGGTTTCCAGAACGCCTTCGAGATCGGTATTCTTCATGAGGCGGCGCGGCAGGGCGGATCCTATGCCACGCACAACTGATCTGATCATTTCGAGCCCTATTCCTTGCCGCCGTCTACCGGATCGACTGATTTTTCCGCAGCTTTCATATTCTGCGCATGAAACTTTTCCAGATCGGCGTTGATGCGATCCAGAAGCCCGTTTCGAACCATGTCGTAACCAAGCTCGATGGCCGCGGCTACGCCCTCGTCATCCGCACCGCCATGACTTTTGACGACGATTCCGTTCAAACCAAGGAATACGCCGCCATTGGCCCGGCGCACATCCATTTTTTCTTTCAGCCGCTCGAACGCGCCCCTGGCGAACATGTAGCCGATCTTGGCCATCAGGGTCCGGCTCATCGCGGCGCGCAGATAGCCTGCGATCTGCCGCACGGTGCCTTCGGCCGTCTT
The DNA here is from genome assembly GCF_039939195.1 of Foliimonas ilicis. Classification (NCBI taxonomy): domain Bacteria; kingdom Pseudomonadati; phylum Pseudomonadota; class Alphaproteobacteria; order Hyphomicrobiales; family Phyllobacteriaceae; genus Foliimonas; species Foliimonas ilicis. Next base: position 354,171 of record NZ_JBDUUH010000002.1, read on the forward strand.
CAGCGCGATATTGCCGGCAAAGCCTTCCGTCACGACGACATCGACCGTGCCCTTGCCGATATCGTCGCCTTCTACAAAACCGCGATAATCCATCGAAGGCAGGTTCGCTTCGCGCAGCATGCGGCCCGCATCCTTGACCTCTTCCTGGCCCTTGATCTCCTCAACACCGACATTCAGCAGCCCGACTGTCGGCCGATCCGTGCCAAGCAGCGCCCGCGCCATTGCCGTTCCCAGAATGGCGTAGTCGATCAGTTGCTGCGCATCCGCGCCGATCGTCGCGCCGACATCCAGCACGACGCTTTCGCCGCGCACTGTCGGCCAAAGTGCGGCAATCGCCGGGCGTTCGATGTTTGCCATGGTGCGCAGGCAGAATTTCGACATCGCCATCAGCGCGCCGGTGTTACCGGCGGAGATGCAGGCATCGGCACGGCCGTCCTTGACCGCTTCGATCGCCTGCCACATCGAGGATTTGCCGCGTCCATGGCGCAGTGCCTGGCTCGGCTTTTCTTCCATGCCGACGGAAACTTCCGAATGGAAAAACTCGGTTATCGCCGCCAGATTCTTGTGCTTTTCAAGCTCGGGGCGAACCGCCGCTTCCTGACCGAACAGGAGAAACCTTACATCGCTGCGTCTGGTCGCGACCCTGGCAAGCGCCGGAACAATCACGCTTGGCCCGTGATCGCCGCCCATGGCATCGATGGAAATTCTGATCACGCGCGATTCATCTCTATTAAAATGGTTTGCTGCAACGCCGGGAAAATAGCGTTTTTGGGTCTTCGCACAACTGCGATTTAGAAAAACACCAATTGTTTTCAGGATTTTTGCGTCAAACGGCGTAGCTTTTCCTGCCAATCCTGCCTCGGCTTGGCAATTTCCTCGGCTTCGCCTTCCGGTCCGGCAGGCAGTCCGGACTTGCGCGGATAGGGATCGATGCCCAGGCCAAAAAACTCTTCCGCCAGCGCGCCGACATCCAGCGTATCGCCGGCGAAGGTTTCAGGGCTGTCAGGACCGTCAAAATCCAGAAGGATTTCGCCGCCGCCCTCGAAACCAGACCTTCCGAGCTTTGAATCTTCGGGCAGAAAAATCCCGGAAACCTTTTCTTTTACAGTGGCTTGCAACGGCTCCAGCGTGGCGATGCATGCTTGCGTGATCGCGCCCTGCACGGTGCCGCTCACACGAACGCCGTTGCGCTTCCAGGCTGTCACCACCAAATCCGCACGGTAGTTTTCAACCGAAAGCAGGCCGTGCGCTTCAGCAAGTTCCGCCCTCTGGCTTTCATCGGCCACGATCTTTACCGGCAGGCCGCTTTTCGGCAGTCGCGCCACATTGACGACGAAGGAAACGGGGCTTCGAGTTTCATTGTTGTTCATGACTGCATTTCCTCCCTTCAAACGCCCGAAAGGTCCGGAAAACGGATTTTTCCGGCCTCGATTTCACTTACATCCTGCGCCAGAAGCGCCTTTTCCGCTTCTATAACATAGGCTGCGAGGTCAACCGATTCTGGCCATTCATCTTTCGAATCGGGCCGGATATTGCGGCTGAGGGCAGCCGCCAGCGCTTCGCTGTCGTCGCGCTCCAGCGCATCGGCATAGGCTGCGGTCCGTCCATAAAACATGCGGCCGAATTTCTTCATGCGCTTGGGCACGCCCATATCGCCAATACCCAGTTCGCGCAGTGAATGTTCGACATCGGAAAAGAACTCGTCGATCAGGATCTGCGCGATCTCGCGGCGCGGTCCCGTTTCATCGCGCATGCGGTGCTGAAACAGGAACATATGCAGCGCAATCATCTCAAAGCGTCCAAGCGGCGTATCGGGCGCATTCCAGTTCGAATAAAGGACTGGCTGCCGCGCGGCTGCCACGATTTCAGCGTAGAGCGCATTCGTAATAGAACGATTGATCCGGCTTTTGCTGCCGAAAAGTCGTCGAAACATGGTGAGGGGGCCTCTCCGGGACGTGTTTGGGCGCCGTTTACAGGGCGGTGTGTTGCATCGTAGCGCAAGCTGGTTTACCCGTTTTGCGGCTCCGCGCAAGGTGGAGCGCAAATAGCTTTGATGGAGTTGTTGTTGGACTCGCTGAATTTCAAGACCGTTTTTTCGCTGAAGTCTGCGACCGCCATGTCAGTCCTCGTGGCTGCTCTGGGGCTCTCGGCCTGCAATTCCGCCGATACGCTGGGAAACATAACCCCCGGCGAAACGATAACCCAAGGCTATGTCATCGATCAGGATGCCATCGATTCCGTGCCGGTAGGTTCCAGCCGCGAGCAGGTTCTCCTGTCGCTCGGCTCTCCTTCGACAACGGCGACATTCGACAATGAGGTATTCTACTACATCTCGCAGACCCGCCGCCGCTCGGTCGCCTTCGCCAATGCGCGCCTCGTGGACCAGCGCGTTCTCGCCGTCTATTTCGGCGACGATGGCCGCGTGAACAACATCGCGCATTACGGCAAGCAGGACGGCAAAGTCTTCGACTTCATTTCCCGCACGACGCCGACCGGCGGCAAGGACCAGACCTTCATCGGCCAGCTTATTTCTGGCGCAGGCGCAACGCCGAGCCTGCCGGGCGCTGGTGCAGGCGCACCTACGCGCTAACCGAACAAACTTCTGCTCAAACAAAAACCGCGGGAAAATCCCGCGGTTTTTTATTGCGTTGAGGTCAGCGCTTAGTGCGCCAGCACGGCCAGCAGCAGCAAGGCCACGATGTTCGTGATCTTGATTGCCGGATTGACGGCGGGGCCAGCGGTATCCTTGTACGGATCGCCGACCGTATCGCCGGTCACGGAGGCCTTGTGTGCTTCCGAACCCTTGAGGTGCTTCACGCCATCCTTGTCGGTAAAGCCGTCTTCGAACGACTTCTTGGCATTGTCCCAAGCACCGCCGCCCGAGGTCATCGAGATTGCGACGAACAGGCCGTTGACGATGACACCGAGCAACGAAGCGCCGAGGGCTGCGAATGCTGACGCCTTGGAGCCGGAGATCAGCAACACGCCGAAATAGACGACGAGCGGCGCCAGAACCGGCAGCAGCGACGGAATGATCATTTCCTTGATCGCCGCCTTGGTCAGCAGATCGACGGCACGTGCATAGTTGGGCTTGGAGGTGCCCTGCATGATGCCCGGATCCTCACGGAACTGGCGACGCACTTCCTCGACGATCGAGCCTGCAGCACGGCCAACAGCCGTCATCGCGATGCCGCCGAACAAATAGGGAATCATGCCGCCGAAGATCAGGCCCGCAACCACATACGGGTTGGAAAGATCGAACGACACCGTGCCTATATCCTTGAAATACGGATAAAGGGTCGATCCCGCCTCATTCGCCCGCGCCGTAAAGTACTGCAGATCGTAGCTGTAGGCCGCAAACAGCACCAATGCACCCAGACCGGCAGAACCGATCGCGTAGCCCTTGGTGACGGCCTTGGTGGTGTTGCCGACCGCATCGAGCGCATCGGTGGACTGGCGGACTTCCTTGGGCAGGCCAGCCATTTCAGCGATACCGCCCGCATTGTCCGTCACCGGGCCGAATGCGTCGAGCGCGACGATCATGCCGGCAAGGCCGAGCATCGTCGTGACCGCGATTGCCGTGCCGAAAAGGCCTGCAAGCTGGAAGGTCGAGATGATGCCGCCAACAATGACCATTGCCGGAAGCGCCGTCGATTCCAGCGAGACGGCAAGGCCCTGGATGACATTGGTGCCGTGGCCGGTGACGGATGCCTGCGCGATCGAATTGACCGGGCGCTTGTCCGTGCCGGTGTAGTATTCGGTGATGACGACGATCAGGCCCGTCACGATGAGGCCGATCAGACCGCAGATGAACAGGTTTGTGCCGGTGATGACGACGCCGCCGCCAGTACCGATTTCACCCCAGCCGATGGTCAGCGACGTGGCAACAGCAAGGCCAATGATGGAGAGCAGGCCCGTCACGATCAGGCCCTTGTAGAGCGCGCCCATGATCGAGCCATTGGAGCCCAGCTTGACGAAGAAGGTGCCGACGATCGAGGTGATGATACATGCACCGCAAATGGCCAGCGGATAGAGCATCACGCTGCCCAGAATGGCCGATCCGCCAAAGAAGATCGCGCCCAGAACCATCGTGGCAACCACAGTCACCGCATAGGTTTCGAAAAGGTCGGCTGCCATGCCTGCGCAATCGCCGACATTGTCGCCCACATTGTCGGCAATCGTTGCCGGGTTGCGTGGATCGTCCTCGGGAATTCCCGCCTCGACCTTGCCGACCAGATCGCCGCCGACATCGGCGCCCTTGGTGAAGATGCCGCCGCCGAGACGCGCGAAGATCGAAATCAGCGATGCGCCGAAGCCCAGCGAAACCAGCGCATCGATGACCACGCGGTCATCCGGCGCGTGGCCAAGGAAGGAAACGAGCACGAGGTAATAGATCGCAACGCCCAGCAGAGCGAGGCCCGCGACCAGCATTCCGGTGATCGCGCCGGATTTGAACGCGATATCCAGACCGGCTGCGAGGCTGTTCGATGCGGCCTGCGCGGTGCGTACGTTTGCGCGCACGGACACATGCATGCCGATGAAACCGGCCACGCCCGAAAGCACCGCGCCGATCAGGAAGCCGATTGCCGCCGTTCCCGACAACAGCCACCAGGCGAGAAGGAAAACGACCACGCCGACGATGGCGATGGTTGTGTACTGACGAGAAAGGTAGGCCTGCGCTCCTTCACGGATGGCCGCTGAAATTTCCTGCATGCGTGCAGTGCCCTGGTCGGCAGCAAGTACCGACTGAGTCGCCCATATGGCGTAAAGGACAGAGAGCAGGCCGCAGGCGATGACGACGTAAAGCATGGTCATTGCCGATTTCTTCCCTTGATTTTGTCCGGAATTCCCCTCCCCGGACGTTGGACTTTACCGGCAGTCTCGAGAGTTCGAATTCCGGTCAGTCATACTGTCCGAAACCGAATCGGCGTCGTCAAGGTGTTGTTGAGTTTCGGCCGTCTTTTCGACACTTTTGGATTACGCAAGGTCCGGTTGCGTCAGGCAGGTTTTGTTTTGCCGTTAAAGAATGTCAGCCATCCGAGCGCGATGATGCAGATCGCGCTGATCGGGAACACGATGATGTTGAGCATGTCCCAGCCATAGGAATTGTAAACCGCGCCCGACATCAGCGATGCGAACGCCACGCTTCCGAACAGGACGAAGTCGTGGAAGCCCAGCGCCCTGCCCCTTTCGGAGGGACGGTAAGTGCTGGCCACCATCGCCGTCGCGCCGATGAAACCGAAATTCCATCCGAGGCCGAGCAGGATAAGCGATGTCCAGAAATGCCAGAGCTCGATACCGGACAGTGCAACCAGCGCGCAGCCGATCAGAAGAAGAATACCGGTGAAGACGATGGTGTTTGCGCCGAAGCGATGAATGAGACGCCCAGTAAAGAAGCTCGGCGCAAACATCGCCATGACGTGCCAGGAAATGCCGAGCGTCGCTTCGTCCGCCGAAAAGCCGCAGCCGACCATGGCAAGCGGCGCGCCGGTCATCACAAAGCTCATCAGTGCGAAAGTGCCGACGGCGCATATCAGGCCGACCGCGAATTGCGGCTGCGTGATGATCTCGCTGAGTGGACGCCCCTCTTCCAGCTGCGCGCCTTCGCCCTCGGATTTCGGACGCGTTCGCAGGAACATGATCAGCACGGCACCCGCTGCCGCAAGCAGGAGAATGCTCGCAAACGAACCGGCGAACATGACCGGCGCAAAGAGTTCATGCGTGAAAATGACGATCTGCGGCCCGAGAATGGCCGTTATCACGCCGCCTGCCAGCACGAAGGAAATGGCGCGTGCCTTGAATTCAGCGGGCGCATTGTCGGCTGCGGCAAAGCGGAATTGCTGTACGAAAGCGCCGCCCATGCCAACCACCAACAGGCCGAAGGCGAACAGCCAGAATTCGCTGCGGAACAGGCCGAGCGTCGCGACCACACCGCCAAGCCCGGTGATGAAGGCCCCCATCAGGAAGCCGTTGCGCTGACCGAACATCCGCAACAACGCGGCGGCGGGCAGCGCGCCGATGGCAACGCCAAGATTGAAGCCGGTGACGGGCGCAGTCGCCAGAGATTTGTCGGCATCGAGAAGATAGTATCCGGCGAGCGCACCGATCGAGATGCAGATCGGTGCTGCCGAGCCGAGAATGGCTTGCGCCGAAGCGAGGATAAGCGCCGTGCGGCGAGCCTCGCTCTGCGCGGTCATGCCTGTGGCGCGCCCTTGCCCCGGCCTTCGCCGCGCATGCGCCGCGACACGCGGTCGAGCACTGCATTGACGAGCTTCGGTTCGTCTTCGGAATAGAACGCCTTGGCGATATCGACATATTCGGAAACGATGACGGCCACCGGCACATCGCCGCGCTTCATCAATTCATAGACGCCAGCGCGCAGAATCGCGCGCAAGGTCGAATCCAGTCGCGAAAGCGGCCAGTCATCCATCAAAGCCTGACGGATTTCAGGGTCGAGCACCTTCTGGTTTTCGACGACGCCAGCAAGAATCGCGCGGAACCACTGCGCATCCGCCTCGCGGTACTGCGCGCCATCGACTTCCTTGCCGAGCCGGAAAGCTTCGTATTCGGCGGTGATTTCGAGCAATCCGCTGCCTGCCACATCCATCTGATAGAGCGCCTGAACGGCAGCCAGACGCGCAGCGCCACGCTTGTTGGCGTGTTTGACGGTCGATCGATCTTGTTCGGGCTCAGTCACGATTCACGCCCCAAAGGATTTCTGGATGTTTATCATGGTAAGCGCGGCACGGGCAGCAAAACCGCCCTTGTCGCCTTCCGAGCGTTTTGCCCGCACCCAGGCCTGCTCGTCATTCTCGACAGTCAGGATGCCGTTGCCGATGGCAAGCGATTCCTGAACGGCCAGATCCATCAGAGCACGGCACGATTCGTTTGCGACGATGTCGAAATGATAGGTTTCGCCGCGAATGACGCAGCCCAGCGCGACAAAGCCGTCATATTCCTCGCCGCCCGTAAGAGCGAACGAGATGACGGCGGGGATTTCCAATGCGCCCGGCACGGTGATGACATCGTAGGTCGCGCCTGCGGCGTCGAGTGCGGCCTTTGCGCCGTCCAAAAGAGCGTCTGCGAGGTCGTCGTAAAAGCGCGCCTCAATGATAAGCAGCTTCGGCGCTGTTGCGTCTGACATAAAAAATGGTTCCGGCGATGAATGAAATGAGAATTCCGATGCCTTAGGCGTCTTTGGCGGCTTCCGCAAGCCGCGCGGCATAACGCGCCATCGTATCGACCTCCAGATTGATGCGGTCGCCCACCTGCCTGTCGCCCCATGTGGTGACCTGCAGCGAATGGTGGATCAGCAACACGTCGAAGCGGTTCTTTTCGACCTTGTTGACCGTCAACGACGTACCATCGAGCGCGACGGAGCCTTTTGGAGCAATGAATTTTGCGAGTTCCATCGGCGTTTCGAGCGTGAAGCGCACCGCTTCGCCCTCGTCTTCGCGCGCAACGATCTCGGCCATGCCATCGACATGGCCGGACACGATATGCCCGCCAAGCTCGTCACCGATCTTCAAGGCGCGTTCGAGGTTGATGCGCGTGCCTGCATTCCATTTCGAAGCGGTGGTCAGCCTCAAAGCCTCTTCCCACGCCTCGACTTCGAACCAGCGCGCATTCGCGCCTTTATCGGGAAGTGCCGTCACGGTCAGACACACGCCGCCACAGGAAATCGACGCGCCGATTGCGATGGTTTCAGGGTCATAGGCCGTTTCGATGCGCAGTTTCACGCCCGCATCCAGCGGCGATGTCGCTGCGACCGTGCCGATATCCGTAACAATTCCCGTAAACATCACTCAACCCTCAGCCATTCCGAATAAAGATCGTCGCCGAATTGCGCCTCGCGCAACAGCGTAAAACCTCCCGGCATGTGGTCGCGGCGGACCGGCGACGCAATGCCCTGCGCACCGATCTCAAGCTTTCCTTCGAAAAGCATGATGCGATCGACCAGACCGTCTTCGAGAAATTCCTTTGCGGTCGCTGCTCCGCCCTCGAGCAACACGCTCGACATGCCCTGCGAGGCCAGATCTTCCAGAAGTTCCGGCAGGGCGATACGCCCATCATAGACTTCCGCCGCCAGAAATTTCACGCCTGCCGCTTCGAGAGCATCCCGTTTTTTGGCATCGGCGTCAGGACAAGCGGTGACGAAAACCGGAACGGCATTCGCGGTCGCCACCATTTTGGCGGTAAGCGGCAAACGCAGGCCGCGGTCGAGCACGATGCGCGCAGGCGAGCGCGCTTCCAATCCGGGCAGACGCACGGTCAGTTCCGGGTCGTCGGCAATCGCTGTTCTGATGCCGACGATAATCGCATCGACTTCCGCTCTCGTCATATGCACCTGACGGCGCGAGATCGGGCCGGTAATCGGCACCTGCCCCGAACCGAGGCGGCCAATCATGCCGTCCTTGGAAACGGCAAGCTTTAGAATCACTTCCGGGCGTTTCTTGACCGAGCGGGCGAGATAAGGCGCAAGCTGCTCTGCGGCTTCATCGGCCATCACGCGTTCGACGACTTCGATGCCCGCTTCGCGCAGGATCGCATAGCCCTTGCCCGAAACGCGCGAATCCGGGTCGCTGGCCGCACCGACAACGCGGGTAATGCCCGCCGTTACAAGCGCATTCGCACAAGGCGGCGTGCGGCCATGATGGGCGCAAGGCTCTAGCGTGACATAGGCGGTCGCGCCGCGCGCCAGCTCGCCTGCCTCGGCAAGCGCCTGCGGCTCCGCATGCGGCCGCCCGCCGATCGCGGTCACGCCGCGCCCGACGATCGCCCCGTTGCGGACAATCAGCGTTCCAACCGAAGGGTTTGTCGATGTCAGACCGGCATGCTTGCGGGAAAACCGGATGGCCGCTGCCATGAAACGGCGGTCCAGCACTTCCTGCTCAGACTTTTGCGACGATACCATCGCTCAACCGGCGTCCTCGTCGCCCTTGAGCTCGCCAAGAACGTCATGGAAATCCTTCGCTTCGCGGAAATTCCGGTAGACGGATGCGAAACGGACATACGCAACATCGTCCAGCGATTTCAGCGCTTCCATGACCAGACGGCCGATTTCGCCGGAAGCGACTTCGGATTCGCCCGAACTTTCAAGCTGGCGCACGATGCCGCTGACGGCACGATCGATACGGTCCGGCTCGACATTGCGTTTGCGCAGCGCAATTTCCACCGAACGCAAAAGCTTGTCGCGGTCGAAAGGCACTTTGCGGCCGGATTTTTTCACCACGACCAGATCGCGAAGCTGAACGCGTTCGAACGTGGTGAATCGCCCGCCGCAAACAGGGCAGATGCGGCGGCGGCGAATGGCATTCCCGTCCTCAGCCGGACGGGAATCCTTCACCTGCGTATCTTCCGACTGGCAATATGGACAGCGCATTCAGTGCCTTTGTTCTTCACGATTCCTCTGGTCCAAGGCTTAGAGCATGATCGCAAAAAGTGGAAACTGCTTTTCAGAATGAACATGCAGCGCCAGACTTTTTTGAACCGTAGGCGCTGCCCCTCATCCCCCTATCGGGACCTTCTCCCCGTGAACGGGGAGAAGTAGGCTGGCCGCTACGTTGACGCTTCCCCTTCTCCCCGTTCACGGGGAGAAGGTCCCGGCAGGGGGATGAGGGGCGCAACGGCGAAAGAGACTATCCCAGATAAGGATAGAGCGGGAAACGGTCCGTCAGTGCAATGATCTTCTGCTTTACCGCGGCTTCGACCGAAGCATTGCCCTCGTCGGAATTCGCAGCTTTCAGACCGTCGAGAACTTCCGCGATCAGCTTGCCGATTTCCTTGAATTCGGCTTCGCCGAAACCGCGCGTCGTGCCGGCTGGCGTGCCGAGACGGATGCCGGAAGTCACGAACGGCTTTTCAGGATCGAAGGGAATGCCGTTCTTGTTACAGGTGATGTTGGCACGGCCAAGCGCTGCTTCGGCGCGCTTGCCGGTGGCGTTCTTCGGGCGAAGATCGACCAGCATCAAATGATTGTCCGTGCCGTTGGAGACGATATCGAGGCCGGTTTCCTTCAGGCTTTCGGCAAGCGTCTTGGCATTCTTTACCACGGCGCGCGCGTAATCCTTGAATTCCGGCTTCAGCGCTTCACCGAAGGCCACTGCCTTTGCGGCGATGACATGCATCAGCGGGCCGCCCTGCAGGCCGGGGAACACGGCCGAATTCATCTTCTTGGCGATGTCCTCATCATTGGTGAGGATCATGCCGCCACGCGGGCCGCGGAGCGATTTATGCGTCGTCGTCGTCACAACATGTGCATGCGGGATCGGCGATGGATGTTCGCCGCCTGCGACCAGACCGGCGATATGCGCCATGTCGACCATCAGATAAGCGCCAACTTCGTCCGCGATTTCGCGGAATCGCTTCCAGTCCCAGATGCGCGAATAGGCAGTGCCGCCTGCAAGGATCAGCTTCGGCTTGTTCTCGCGGGCAAGGCGCGCAACCTCGTCCATATCCAGCAGATGATCGTCCTTGCGAACGCCGTAGGAAACGACCTTGAACCACTTGCCCGACATGTTGACCGGCGAGCCGTGCGTCAGATGTCCGCCCGAATTCAGGTCGAGGCCCATGAAGGTGTCACCCGGCTGCAAAAGCGCCAGAAACACCGCCTGATTCATCTGGCTACCGGAATTGGGCTGAACATTCGCGAAATTGCAGCCGAACAGCTTCTTTGCGCGCTCGATGGCCAATTCTTCGGCGACATCGACAAACTGGCAGCCGCCATAGTAGCGCTTGCCGGGATAGCCCTCGGCATATTTGTTGGTCATGATCGAACCCTGCGCTTCAAGCACGGCACGGGACACGATGTTCTCCGACGCGATCAGTTCGATCTCATGGCGCTGGCGACCGAGCTCGTTACGGATCGCGCCGAAAATCTCCGGGTCGCGCTCTTCGAGCGGTGTCGTGAAGAAAGAATCGAGATGCTTTGCGGCGTCCGTAGCTGTGGCCATTCCGGTGGTTCCTTGACGTTAAAAGCTTTCGGGAAGCTTGGGCGGGTTCGGCTTGGCGCGGATTAACACACTTGCAATTGCCTCGCCACGTTCAGCGCGCGAAAAAACATTGCCGCTTTGCGCCTTTCACTGGTCGAATGCCTATCGAGACGCCTTTTCAAAAACCGCCTGCCATTCATCGAGCAATGGCGACTGCTTCAAAAAGCGCTGCTGCCGAAGCGTGACACGGATGCAGGCAAGCGAAAAACGATCGCGGTTAAATGAAAAAACGCCCGGCTTTTCGCCGTTTTCAAGTGCTTCGCGCACCCGTTCTTTCAATTTATGAAGATGCGGCAGGCCGTAATCGCGCAAAGTTTTCTGGAATTCCGTATGAATTCCAGGATCAAAGCTGTTGCCTCGATCGCGGTCTAACGGATGCGGCGGGAAAAAATATCCGCATGGGATAAAGCCTTTCGGGATCGGGCTTGTCGCCGCATGTGTCTTCCCGTCTTTCAGCAAGGAAGGCAGCAGCGGCGGCAATCCGGTCTGGCCGAACATTTCGATCCGGCCTGCCTGCGTTACAAAGACATGATCCATGGAGATGGCGCCGAGCGCTTCAGGCAATTCAGTGAACAACCGGCCTTCAAAGCGCCGAAGAGTCTGAATTGTGGCTTCGTCCCGCGTCCGCAGGCAAATATCTGCAAAGCGGTATCCGAGCCCCAGATCGAAAAGCTCTGGACGGCGATCCTCGTCGCGGAGCGCATTCACATCGCATCCGAGAGACGTGACTGCCTTGCGTCCGCTCATCCGCGCTTCGAATTCAGGAAGACAAAGCGCCACTGCATGGTTCCACGACGCGGGGTCGGAGCTGATAGTTTCAAATGCAACCAGTTTCAAATCTTGATGATTTTCGAGCCTGATCGCTGATTTTGAAGAGGAGCCATCGGACAGGCCCATCGCGCCGAATGCGCCCAGGCTCCACTTGCCTCGCCCGGTCGCCATCTGCCTGGTAAGCCGGCCTGCGGCATCGTTTGAATTTAAATCTGAATTCATCATTCACATGAAAAACATCGTGGGGATTGCACATGCAGCAGTTTGATGAAAATAAAAGCATACAGAGCCGACCATAAACGGATCGATATTATCATGCCCAAGCCGATTACCACGATCTCCGATCTTCGCGAACTCGCCAAGCGCCGTGTGCCGCGCATGTTCTACGATTATTGTGATTCGGGATCGTGGACGGAAAGCACCTATCGCGCCAATGAGGCCGACTTCACGCGCATCAAATTCCGCCAGCGCGTCGCAGTCGACATGCGCAACCGCACGCTCGCCAGCACGATGATCGGCGAAAACGTGTCGATGCCGGTCGCGCTTGCGCCCACAGGTCTTACCGGCATGCAGCATGCCGATGGCGAAATCCACGCCGCGCGCGCTGCCGCGAAGGCCGGTGTGCCCTTCACCCTTTCCACGATGAGCGTGTGCTCCATCGAAGACGTTGCCGAAAACAGCGACAAGCCGTTCTGGTTTCAGCTTTATGTCATGAAAGACCGCGAATTCATCGGCAAGCTTATCGACCGCGCCAAGGCAGCGGGTTGCTCGGCCCTTGTGCTGACCCTCGATCTGCAAATTCTCGGACAGCGGCACAAGGACATTATCAACGGCCTTACGACGCCGCCGCGCATGACCATTCCGAACATGATCAATCTGGCGACCAAGCCGCGCTGGTGCTTCAACATGCTGCGCACCAACCGCCGCACGTTCCGCAACATTGCGGGCCACGCGAAAGGCGTGACGGATCTGCGGTCGCTTTCTTCATGGACTGCGGACCAATTCGACCCCGCCTTGAGCTGGGACGATGTGAAATGGATCAAGGAGCGCTGGGGCGGCAAGCTCATCATCAAGGGCATCATGGATGAGGAAGACGCCGTCCTTGCCGTAAAAAGCGGTGCGGATGCGCTGATCGTCTCCAACCACGGCGGGCGTCAGCTCGACGGAGCGATGTCCTCGATTTCGGTATTGCCCGCCATCGTCAATGCGGTCGGCGACAAGATCGAAGTTTTGATGGATGGCGGCATTCGTTCCGGTCAGGATGTTCTGAAAGCCATCGCATTGGGCGCGAAAGGTGTCTTCATCGCCCGCGCCTTCCTTTACGGTCTGGGCGCGGGCGGCGAAAAGGGCGTGACCCAATGTCTGGACATTATCCGCAAGGAACTCGACGTAACGATGGCGCTGTGCGGTCATCGTGACATTCGGGATATCGATGCGAATATTCTAGCCGAAAACCCGTTCGGAACGCCGAATATCGCACCTAAGCCCGCGAAAAAAGCAGCGAAAGCTTTGAAGAAGGGCTAAAAATCGCGTCTATTCAGCGGCCGCGTTGTGTTCCGGCTCGATCAACTCGGGATCGCCGGGCGCGGTTTCGCATCCGAGATCGGGAAACGCGATGACGCGCTTTCCGTAAAAATCCATCCGCACGACCGCCAGCCCCTGCTCCTCGAAATAGGTGAGCAGGCGGCGCGCGCGGCGCGTTGAGTGCGAACCATAGGCACGGGCAAGTGCCGAGTCGGACGGGCAAGCAGCGCCCTGCACCGCAGCCTTCGCCACCATCAGGAACACGCCCTGCACATCGTCCGGCAGCCCGCTTGAAAGCTCCAGCGCCTTTGGCCAAATCTCGCCGGAAGCCGTTTCGCCATCGACATCGGCGCGCGCAACGGCAAGTTTTCTGCGGAACGCAGGAAGCGCCAGCGGCTCACCCGGCACGCGGCGTATGCGGCAGCGGACCAGAAAATCCTGATAAAGAACCGCATCGGAACGGAACGAGGCGTCGGGGTCGTCAAGAATTTCCTGAAGAACCGAGGAGATTTGTTCGTCGCGTTCCGCCTGATCAATCTCTGGAAACAGCGTTTGCGGCAGTTCGTCCTGCACAGGCTTCGGGCGCGAAAGCTGTGCCAAAATATCGGCGGTCGGGGTTGGCGTGGGCGGCGTCGGCGCGCGCCGGACGATCGGTCTGATTTCTTCGGGGCCGGGCGTGAAGATCAGATCGTGTGTGTCTTCGTTCGCCTCCGGCAGCGGCATCAGCTTCGGGCTGGTCGCGCGCGGCGATGTTTCGACGGCTCCGATCGCCACCTGCAGCGGGCGGCGCGCCATTGCGGGGCCGAGCGCGATGAACTTGCCGCGCCCAAGATCACGGAACATTTCGGCCTGACGACGCTCCATGCCGAGCAGATCGGCCGCGCGCGCCATGTCGATGTCAAGGAAGGTGCGGCCCATCAGGAAGTTCGATGCTTCGGCGGCAACGTTCTTTGCAAGCTTGGCAAGGCGTTGCGTGGCGATGACGCCGGCAAGACCGCGCTTGCGGCCACGGCACATCAGATTGGTCATCGCACCCAGCGAGAGTTTTCGCGCCTCGTCCGACACTTCACCGGCAACCGAAGGCGCGAAAAGCTGCGCTTCATCGACCACGACGAGCACCGGATACCAATGATCGCGCTCGGCATCGAACATGCCGCCCAGAAAAGCGGCGGCGCAGCGCATCTGCTGCTCGACGTCCAGACCTTCAAGATTGAGAATCACCGAAACGCGATGCTGGCGAATGCGCGCCGCGATGCGCGTCAGCTCCTGTTCGGTGCGGGCGGCATCGACCACGACATGGCCGAATTTGTCGGCCAGCGTCACGAAATCCCCTTCGGGATCGATGACGCATTGCTGCACCCAGGGCGCGCTCTGCTCCAGCAAACGGCGCAAAAGGTGAGATTTGCCGGACCCGGAATTGCCTTGCACGAGAAGACGCGTTGCCAGCAGCTCTTCCAAATCGAGCATGGCCGCCGGTCCGCCCGGCGTCGCCCCCATCTCGATGCCCACTTTCATGATGTTTCCCTGATCAACCGGCAATTCGCAGAAGGTCTATCACCCTTGGCCGGATGATGCGCCCCTCGTTCAGCGGAAACCCACAACTAGGCAGGCAATTCGAACAGCAATTTATGAATGGCGGACCACGTCGTTATATTCATCGAGATCGACGTAAAACAGTCGCGTGATCTCGGAAATCAAATTCTCTTCCTCATAGCCTCGCAGCTTGAGGATGTTGACTGCCGTCAGAATATCGACGCGCTCAGTCAAACGAGGCTTGGCACAGTCTTCGATGATATATTGCATCGGCATTCTCCTTCGCCCGGCTTTTCAGAACACAAGGAACAAAGGTAAAATACGCTACGAAGCTTGAGCGATGCTTGCGCTTGAAATCCAGCCCCGCAGCAGGAAACGCAAACATCACGCCGACAACCCCAAGAACTGGCCGACTCACTCAATAACCAAGAATAACATGGGTTTAGCTTGTGTAAAAACCTGTTGGGTTTTTGGGAGCTTTAAGTTGATGGGTGGTGGAATCTGGGTGCGTCCTCAATGCCGCTTGGCTTGCACCAGATAGGCGTCGATTTCCGTCTCACCGAGCCACTTCATTGCTTCCAGCCGGTGTAGCCCTTCGACGAGCACGAAGCGCTTGCCGTCATCGCGCACCTGGATCGCCGTCTTCTGGCCGTTTTCCAGAATGTCTTCGGCCAGCGAGCGGACGGTTTCGGGGTGCAGAAGCTTGCGCCTTGCGGTTGGCACGTAAATCTTTTCGACAGGTACTTTTACGACCCTGAGCATGGCATTCGAATCCTTAGGCTTCGCGCCATGGTGGGCATGTTCGCAGCGCTTGTCCACTCGCCCGGATTATCGGTGAAAGCCGTGGCCCGGCCGGGCGCGATCATTTCGCCGCACTCCGGCCGAGCGCCTTCCCCTCGAAGGCTACCTCTGGGACGGAGCGCGCATGGCGTCCGTCGATCGGCTTGTCAGTTGAAGCGAAGCAACGGTCGTGCCAATTCGTACGCAACTGCGAAGAAGGCTCTTTATTCAATGAGATTCAACGGCTTATATTCACCCAAAACAACATCGGGTTCTGCCGCATGAAAAAGCCGAAGCACTGCCTGTAGCTTTTTTGCGCACAGAAAATCATCGGTGGACAATAATTGTGCAAAAATGGGAACGAGGTTTTATGCCGAGCAGCGAAGGCGTTTCAAAACGAACGAACAGGACAATCGGTATTGCGACTCTCACAACCTGCATCATGCTCTTGACCGGTGCGGCGCAAGCGCAGCCCTCGGTCAATTCGCGCGTTTTGCAAGACGGTGCCTATCGCTGCGAAATGTATATTCTCGGCCAGTTTTTCCAGCTAGGCGATATCGCAATTCGCGGCCGCACCTACCGGGAGCCAGGCGCGCCGGCAAGCGGACCCGTCTATAATTACCAGATGAACGATTTCGGCGAGATCACCTGGTTGGGGCCGCTGGGCGGCTTCACCAGCGGCGGCAACAGCATCAGCTTGAGCCAGATGACATCGAACGAGGCAGACAATGCCTCGTTCGATGTCGTGATGCGCGATGCGGCAGGCGCGTTCACCGCCGCAACGTGCACGAAGCAATAACCGTAAAACTAGCTCTCCAGAACGTCCTTCACGACGGTCGCAAGCTGCTTTAGCGAGAACGGCTTCGGCAGGAAACCGAACTTTGCGTCGGCAGGCAGGTTCTTTGCAAACGCATCCTCGGCGTAGCCCGAAACGAAGATGAACTTGATGTCCGGCTGCCGCTTGATCAATTCGCCAAGCAGCGTCGGCCCGTCCATTTCCGGCATCACCACATCGGAGACGACGATGTCGATCTTGCCTTCGAGCTCGTCGAATATTTCGAGCGCCTCGACGCCGGACGATGCCTCATGCACCGTATAACCGCGCGAGGTCAGCGCCCGCATTCCGCCCATGCGCACGGCATCCTCGTCTTCCACCAAAAGCACGGTGGCCGAGCCTGAAAGGTCTTTCGCGGCAGCGGTTTCCGAAACCTTTGCAGGTGCAGGCGTTGCGGCCTGGGTCTCACCCTCTGGCACGGCCTTGATTTCGGGGATGTAGCGGGGAAGGAAAATGCGGAAGACAGTGCCTTTTCCAACTTCGGAATCGCAGAAAATGAAGCCGCCGGTCTGCTTTATAATGCCGTAGACCATGGAAAGGCCAAGGCCAGTGCCCTTGCCGACATCTTTGGTCGTGAAGAATGGCTCGAATATCTTCTTCAGCACATCCGGCGGGATGCCGCTGCCGGTGTCTTCGACTTCGACGATGACGTAATCGGCGGCGATAAGCTCCCTGTACGGGAAGGCAGCCGATTCTTCCTTCGTCGAATTGCGCGTGCGCACCGTCAGATCGCCGCCTTCCGGCATTGCATCGCGCGCATTGACGGCAAGATTGACGACAACCTGCTCGAACTGCCCAATATCGACCTTCACCGGCCAGAGATCGCGGCCATGCTCGACCTTCATGCGGATTTCATTGCCGACAAGGCGGGCCAGAAGCATGCGCAGATCGGCCAGCACATCCGTCAGGCTAAGCACTTCCGGGCGCAGGGTCTGCTTGCGCGAGAAGGCCAGAAGCTGGCGCACCAGCGAGGCCGCGCGGTTGGCGTTCTGCTTGATGTTCATGATGTCGGGGAAGGATGGGTCCGACGGGCGATGATTGGTCAGCAACAAATCCGACGCCATGATGATGGCCGTCAGCACATTGTTGAAATCATGCGCGATGCCGCCGGCAAGCTGGCCCACCGCCTGCATTTTCTGGCTTTGCGCCATCTGCCCTTCAAGGGCCTTTTGCTCGGTCGTCTCGACCGCATAGACGATGGCCGATTCTTCCTCGTCGCCGGTGCCGTCGGCAACGGCATTGACGTAAAAGCGCATGTGGCGCTCTTCATTGTCGGGAAGAACGGTGTCGATCGGCGCGATGTCTGCCTGCCGCTGGCGGGCCTTTTCCAGCGCCGAATCGAAGGCTGCGCGGTCGCGTTCGTGGATGACGGTGTCGAGCCTGATCCGGCTGTCGATCGCATCGCGATCCACCACACTCGAAAACAGCGAAAGGAACGGCGCATTCGTGCGCACGATACGGCCTTCGCTGTCCACCCCGGCGATTGCCATCGGCGTGGAATTGAAGAAGCGCGTGAAGCGGACTTCCGAGGCGCGAAGTGCTGCCGACGCATCCTCGCCCTGCGTGCGGTTTAAAACGATGGTGCGGCTCGGGCCATGATGCCCGTCGCGGCTTGCCGAAACGCGGTGCATGAAACGCACCGGCAGCGCCTCGCCTTTGACGGTTGCCAGATCGAGATCGATGATGGCGTTCCGGGTCGTGCCGGGATCGGCCTTGACCGAGCGCACAAGCGCAATGCCGTCGCCCGCAACGATTTCCTGCAAACGAACCGCACCCGGCGCGAAATTCGCCAGATCGATACCCAGCCAATCGGCCAAGGTCGCGTTCAGGTAAGTGATCTGGCCATCGGGATCGGCGGAGAAGAAACCGGCAGGCGCCTTGTCCAGATGGTCTATGGCCTTCTGGAGATCGAGGAAGAAACGCTCCTGCTCGGCGCGTTCGCGCGAAATATCGGCCAGTTCCCACGCCAGAAGCGGCATGCGGTGGCCGGGAACGCGGAATGTGCGGGCTTTTACGCGATACCAATGCGCTCCGGCTTCGGAACCCGGCTTGATCGCCTGCGCCAGCCGGAATTCGCCATCGCCGCTCTGCCCGTCGCGCAGACCACCGGCCAGACGGTAGATCGTCGCGGAAGCTTCCGGCACATCGGACAAAAGCGCCTCGACGGTCTTCAGCTCGGAGGCGGAGGCAACGCCTGTCATGTCGGCATAGGCGCGGTTGGCGTAGATGACGCGGCCCTTATTGTCGGTGACCAGCAGGCCCTGCCCCATGGAATCAACAAATGCCTTGGAAAGTTCGTCCGCCGTGGAGCGCGGCGCGATCTGCACGAAGCCGATGGCGGTCGCGAAGAGATAGCCGACGCCGATCATGGCCAGCACGCCGAGCATGCCGAGCAGGAACGGATCGCCGAGCCGTTCGCGGAAAATGCCGAAAACGATGGCGGCGCCGGTCAGCACCACGATGAATATGATCAGGCGCGTGATCGCGCCGGGGCGTGAATTCTGATCGACGATCGGTACCGGATAGAAATCGCCGCGCGTTTCTTTGGCCATACGCCCCTTGCCTGCTTTTCCGAAGCCCCTGCCTCAAGCCCGATCCCATTGCAGAGTCTCGACCTTAGCCGGTTGAATCACATTCCAACCGCCGCTGAAAGTCCTAGCCTGATTTTGCTTCAGGAAAAACCTTCTCGGTGCCGCTCAATTCATTTCAGAAGCTTTATAATTCGTGAGAGCAACTTGCGAAGCTTGCCCGCAACAGTTTACTGTCCCGCAATCACGAAAAAGGAAGCGAGAAATTGATGGAATGGCTCGATAATATTGCGGGGCCCGGCTACGGGGCGGCATTGCTCTGGACGGTGCTGGCACTTGTGCTTCTCGTTATCGTGCTGGTCGTCATAAAGCTCGTGCGCGGCATGACCTTCGGCACATTCGTTGCCGGCGGCCGCAATCGCAAGACGCGCCTTGCCGTGATGGACGCCACCGCCATCGACAGCAACCGCCGCCTGGTTCTGGTGCGACGCGACGACATCGAACATCTCATCCTCATCGGCGGCGCAACCGACATCGTCGTCGAACGCGACATCAGGCTGGTGCCTTCACGCCGTCCTGCCCTTACGAATGATGCACCTGCCGCACCGGCACCGCAGCGCCCTGCACCCGTTTCGCAGCCGCGTGCGGAAGAGATTGCGCCTGCTCCACGCCCGGCACCTGCGCCTGCACCTGTTGCAAGGCCCATCGAGCGCCCTGTCGCTCCAATGCCTGCACCTGCCCCGCGTCCGGCTCCAGAACCCGTTCGTGCGGCCCCGGCCTACGAGCCGCCGCGCGCTCAGGCACCCGCGCCAGTGCAATCATACCGCCAGCCGGACCCGGCGCCTGCAGCACCTGTTCCGGCGCGGCCAGTCGTGGTCAATCCGCCCTACACACCGGCAATCCGCACGGCATCGGTGGCGACAGCCCCGATCATTGCCGATGACGATCTCGACGACGAATTGCTGAAAGAACTCGATTTTTCGCTGGACGACGATGCTCCGCCAGCGCCGCAGCAAAAGGCTCAGGATCTTTCGCTGGACGATGAAATGTCGCGGCTGCTCGGCGAATTGTCCAACAAGCGCTAATTTTACCTAGCGCGGTGCGGCGATGATGACGCTTGCGCCGATGAGGCAGAGAATCATGCCCGAGATGTCGAAACGATCCGGGCGGACGCCTTCCACACCCCATTGCCAGAGCAGCGAACTGGCAATGTAGATGCCGCCATAGGCGGCATAGGCACGGCCTGCCAATTCGCTTTCGACCAGCGTCAGAAGATAAGCGAACAGCATCAGGAAGATAACGCCTGGAATCAGGACCAGCGGCGATTTATCGAGGCGCAGCCACGCCCAGAAGGCGAAACATCCGGCGATTTCGGCCAGTGCCGCTCCGATATAAACCGCCAATGTCGGCATTGCGCGACCCCGCTGATGCTTAAAACGATTACGGGCGCTATCCGAAGATGGCGCCCGTATCAAATCTCTTTCGAAGATATTCCGTCGGAAAGATCAATCGTCCCGATAGACTTTTTCGCGGCGTTCGTGGCGTTCCTGCGCTTCAATCGAAAGTGTTGCGATCGGACGTGCATCGAGGCGCTTGAGCGAAATCGGCTCGCCGGTTTCCTCGCAGAAGCCGTATGTTCCCTCGTCTATCCGCTGCAAGGCGGAATCGATCTTGGAAATCAGCTTGCGCTGACGGTCTCTTGCACGCAGTTCAATTGCACGATCGGTTTCGGAAGAGGCCCTATCCGCCAGATCAGGATGGTTTGCGTTTTCCTGCTGAAGAATTTCCAGCGTTTCACGCGCCTCTCTCAGGATGTCGCTTTTCCAAGTCATCAACTTGGATCGGAAGTACGATTTCTGCCGGTCGCTCATGAACGGCTCGTCTTCCGAGGGTACGTAACTGGCATCAACGATTTGGTTCATCGACTCACCCAACTAACCCCAATTTTGGGCCTGTATATTCGCCGCGTACTGTGTGCACAAGCGCAAACATATCGGCCTTCACGCATTTGTTTGTCTTACCTTCATCTTGAACAGCCCCAACGCCTTACGCTGCAAGCTCTTCCACAATAAAATCAGCCAAGCAAAAACCGGGCCATGATTGCTCAGCCTGTTTGACGAGAAGCGCAATTCGCCATGTCAGACTGGAGCGAGCATGATCAGAAACGTCGAAAAGCAAGCTCTGGTTTCAAAATTCAGGCTCACATATTCGGCATAGAGATTGAGAAGGCGATTCAGGGAATGCCTCTATCCATCTCATTTTGCTGCACTTTTTTAATGCACCAGATACAAAAAGAGCGCGGCAAACGCCGCGCTCTTTTGTTTTTTCAGATTGTCGTCAGGCCTAGAGAGCCTGCGACATCTGCAATTCCTGAACACCGTCGCGAGCATAGACATCGTCGCGGAACTGCGCCACGCCGTCGCCCGTCGACCATGCCGAGACGTAGGTGAAGTGCACCGGCACCGGATTGGTGAGCTGAACGGGTGTGCTCTCGCCGCTCTTGATCGTCTGCTCGAAACGCTGACGGCTCCAGCCCGGCGTGTCGCGCAAAAGCCATGTGACCAGATCGCGAACGTTCTGCACGCGCACGCAGCCCGACGAATCGAAGCGCATGAGCTTGGAGAACAGGCTCTGCTGCGGCGTGTCGTGCATGTAGACGGCATGTGAATTCGGGAAGTTGATCTTCACCGAAGCCATTGCGTTGATCTTGCCCGGATCCTGGCGGAAGCGGAATTTCGCGGCGTCTTCCGTATTCCAGTCGATGGTCGTCGGATCGATCTCGCCGTTTGGCCCGAGAATACGGATGCTGTTGTCCGCCAGATATTGCGGGTTCTTGCGCATCAGCGGAATGATGTCCTTGCGGACGATGGATTCCGGTGCGTTCCAATACGGATTGACGATGATTTCGTTGATCTTGGAGTCCAGAATCGGGGTCTGGCGATCGATCTTGCCGACAATCGCGGTGTGACGAAGCACGACGCGGCCATTTTCGACGGCTTCGATCTGCGCTGCCGGAATGTTGACCATCACATAACGGTCGCCAAGCGTGCCGGCCTTCTCACTCAGTCGCTGCAGATTGGTCTGCAACTGGCCGAGGCGCACCGGTGCGCTGACATTCATCGCGGCGTAGGAATACTGGCCGAGAACACCATCGGAAGGAAGACCGTGGCGGGTCTGGAAACGCTTAACCGCGCTGTCGACATAGGTGTCGAAGGCAGGCGAAATGCCGGCGCTTGGCGAAAGGTCGCCGGAAACCATGAGACGCTTGCGCAGCGGTTCGACATCGGGATCGGAAACACCGAGCTGGAGCTTCTTGGTGGCCGGAACCACCGGCCAACCGCCCTGCGCGACGATGTTCTGATAATTCGCGATCGCGTTTTGGACGTAAGAAACCGTCTGCTGGCTGAAAATCGGCTGCGTGGTCGCAACCTTTCCGCCTTCGCTGGCGCGCGCATCGAACTGCGTATCCCAATTGCCGCGACGCGACGAACCGAGAATATCGTTGATTACATCCTGAGCTCTGGCCTGCCCGGTCAATGCGGTCGCGGCGAGCGCGCCCGTGCCGGCGAGAAAGAAACGGCGACTGGTTTTCATGGACGTTCCTGACACTATCGAGTTTCCTGTCCTTAAATCGGACGCGCAACAAACGTCTTTGCGCCCAGGATTTAAAACGGCCAATCTTAACAATTAGCCAACCATGCCCGCAATATGCGTGCTCCCTTCGTCGGATATAGAAGACGAACGGGAATTGTCACTGCTTTTCGGTGAGGACATCAAAACGTGAACGCGCATGTCCCGTCTACTCGATACCCACCCGAATATGGCAGCAGTGGGGCTGGTCTGGCGCAAATCGTGTCCATAACGCAACAGCCGGCACCCTAAACGAGCACCGGCTGGGTGATAACCCGACTGGAGGTCCGGATTACATGCGATAGGCGATGGTGTCGTTCCAGAAGCGGTCGAGGCGCTGCAGGGCACGATTCATCTGCTTGAACTCGTCGGGATTGATGCCGCCGACCTGCTCGATCGAGCCGATGTGGCGATTGTAAAGGCCACCGACGACTTCGGCGATCTCCGCACCCTTTTCCGTCAGGCTCACACGAACCGAGCGGCGGTCGATCCGCGAACGCTGGTGGTTGATGAAGCCGAGGTCGACGAGCTTCTTGAGATTGTAGGAAACGTTCGAGCCGAGATAGTAGCCACGCGAGCGCAATTCGCCGGCCGTCAGTTCTGCATTGCCGATATTGAAAAGCAGAAGTGCCTGAATTGCATTGATGTCGCTGCGGCCGTTACGGTCGAATTCATCCTTGATTACATCAAGCAAACGGCGGTGCAATCTTTCAACAAGCTGAAGAGATTCCATGTAAAGCGAGCGGATCGCTTCGTTACGGTCGTCTGATACTTGAGCGGGCTTAGCCGCAGAACGCGAATTGATCATTGTCTTGCCTCTCGTTTGTCGCCCGGTGATTGTTTTTTGTTTCTCACCTTGATCGCGACACTATCGAATACGTATAAAATTCGACTTAAAGGCTAGGCTTAACAAGCGCTTACCTGAGGCACCCTTCACATCAGACTTAATGAAATACCAATCGGGTTGTATCCGTTAACCCTGTTCGGCCGCGCGGCGCTTTTCGCGGGCAATCAGCACACGCAGCACCGTATAAAGCAGCGCCACGCCCAGATGCGAAAACAGGATCAGCGTGCGGCTGCCGAAAAGTTCGGGGAACCCGGCATACATAATCGTCTCGCCGGCAGCACATATGAACCAGATGACCGGCCCCCATGAGGCGAGCGCCCACAGGCCGATACCGGCAAGCGGAAAGAAGCCTGCGAGCGTGACCGCGGCGATCTGCCAGTAAACGGGCATGAGGTCGAAGCGCCACAAAGGCCCGTCATAAATGCCGACGAGCCGCACCCAATAGAGCACGCCGAAAATCATGCAGTAGACGCCGACGATGCGCTGGAACCACGCAAAGATGGTCTGCACCGTGGAAGGCACCAAAGACAGGTGTCTGCCGAAGATTTCACTCAAAGGATCAGTTCTCTCTCACCGAGCGGTTCGAAATAGGCATGAACCTCTCTATCGCTGACATCTTCTATCTTCGCCGGTTTCCATTGCGGCGTCGCGCCCTTTTCGACGATTGCCGCTCTTATGCCTTCATAGAATTCGTGGCCTGCCAGCATGCGGCACAGAATGCGGAATTCCATCTTCATGCATTCGTCCATCTCCAGCATAGCGCCTGCGCGAAGCTGTTCGAAGGTCACGCGCAGGCTGGTCGGCGAGCGTTTCAGGATCGTGGCGAGTGTTGCGGCAGCAAACTCGTCGGAAGCGGCTGCGTCTTTGAGGCTCTTCAATATCTCATCGAGCGTGCCCAGAGAAAAATGACGGGTGATCGCATGCGTGACCGCCTCATCTGCTTCCCTTTCGGGATTTTTGGCGAAATTTCTCAAAACCCGATCCGGCAGGCCCGTCTCGCAAATCTCGTCGAACAGGGCAGCTAGATCGGCGGAAGCGACCGCATGGGTGGCCAGTCCGCACCAGAGCGCGTCGCCATAGCGGATGCGGTTGCCTGTCAGGGCGAGATAGATGCCAAACGAGCCTTTAAGGCGCGGCAGGATGAAGCTGCCGCCGACATCGGGGAAAAAGCCGATGCCGACTTCGGGCATGGCGAATTGCGCATTCTCGGTCATGACGCGGTGCGAGCCATGGCCGGAAATGCCGAAGCCGCCGCCCATGACGATGCCGTCTATCAAGGAGACATACGGTTTTTCGAATCGTGAAATCGAGGCATTCAGCACATATTCGTCCGCGAAAAACCCGGCAGGCGGCTCCGCATCGTTGCGCGCATGGTAGACCTGGAGAATATCGCCACCCGCGGAGAACGCCCTGCCCTCGGCACGCAGCACGACTGCCTGAACATCCGCATCATTCTGCCAGGCGTCGAGCGCCTTGGAGAGAGCCTTGACCATGGTGTGGGTCAGCGCATTGAGCGCCTTGGGCCTGGTAAGAGTGACGACACCAGCCTTGCCAATTCGTTCAAAGCGAATTTCTTCGCCGCCACCAAAATCCATCGCCAAGAATCCCAAACTGAGGTCAAAACTGGCGGTAGTGCTAAAGGAGGCCCGCTAGGTGCGTCAATGCCGCGCGTCCGATCCGGTGATATTGGTCCCCTTAGAACCATTGTGCTAGAAAGCAGCGATTGAATGAGGCGATCGATGAACAGGCATAACCCACCACGATCCACACTCGCCAGCAGCGTAGACGAGATCACAGGCGGCAGACGTCTGCGGCGTATGCGCAAATCCGGCTGGTCGCGACGCATGGTGCGTGAGAACACCCTGTCGGTGGACGACCTTATCTGGCCGATCTTCGTGGTCGAGGGCAAGAATGTCCGCGACCCTATTTCGGCAATGCCCGGCGTGTTTCGCCTGTCGATAGACATGGCCGTTAAAGAAGCCGAGCGCGCCGCAAAGCTCGGAATCCCGGCAATCGCGACCTTCCCGAATGTCGATCTCTCGCTGCGCGACGAAACCGGCTCGCAAATCCTCGACCCGGACAATCTCATTAACCGCACGACGCGCGCCATCAAGGACGCCGTGCCGGAAATCGGCATCATCACCGATGCCGCGCTCGATCCCTTCACCAGCCACGGCCATGACGGCATTTTGCGCAACGGCATCGTCGTCAACGACGAATCCGTCGAGCAGGTTACGGCGGCGGCGGTTCTTCAAGCGGCGGCGGGCGCCGACATCATCGCACCTTCCGACATGATGGACGGCCGCATCGGCGCGATCCGCCGGGCGCTGGATGCCAACGGCTTTCAGGACGTCGCGATCATGTCCTATGCGACGAAATTCGCCTCGGCCTTCTATGGTCCATATCGCGAGGCGATCGGCACCAGCGGGCTGCTCAAGGGCGACAAGAACACCTATTACATCGATCACGCCAACAGCGACGAGGCCGTGCGCGAGACCGAGCAGGACCTGGCCGAGGGTGCCGACATGATCATGGTCAAGCCCGGCCTGCCCTATCTCGACATCATAAGGACGCTCAAGGACGAATTCCGCGTGCCGACCTTCGCCTACCAGGTGTCGGGCGAATATTCGATGATCAGTGCTGCAGCCGCCAATGGCTGGATCGACGGCGACAAGGCGATGCTGGAAAGCCTGCTGTGCTTCAAGCGCGCAGGTTGCGACGGAATTCTCACCTATTTCGCGCCAAGAGTGGCCGAAATGCTCAAATCTTGAATTTTCGGCAGGATTTCCCACTTCTAATACTGTGACTAGACGCGGTATTGTCCGCTTGGAACGGGAAGCCCATGAACACCAGAACTCTGGACGGCGAGATTATCAATTCGAGACTTGAGGACGTTCGCGCCTATGATGGCGTGCGCACACGGCGCATCCTTGCCTTCTGCATCGATTATCTGATCGTCGGCCTCCTGCTCATTCCAGTTGCTATTGTGGTGTTCCTGCTGGGCATTATTACGCTTGGGCTGGGCTGGATGCTGTTCGGCGTCATCGGCCCCGTCGTTGCCCTGATCTATGTCTGGAGCACGCTGGGCGGGCCGAAGCAGGCAACCACCGGCATGCAGATGATGGGCATACGCCTCGACAGGCTGGATGGCCGACCCGTCGACGGAATGTTCGCAATCGTCCATTCGGTGCTGTTCTGGGCCGGCAATGTCATTTTGACGCCGCTGGTGCTTCTGGTGACGCTGTTCACCGACCGCAAGCGCGCGCTTCACGATCTTTTGCTTGGCACCGTGGTTACCCGCACCGACCGATAGTAGGCCATGCGTGCCAAGCCTTACCGAATGGCGTAGGCGCAATGATCCGGCCTGGCACGTCAATATGTTCGACTGTTTGTTCGATGGCATCTTGCAGAATCTGAAAACCGGCTCAAAATCATAGAGATCAAATCGCATCCGGCGAACGGAACAGCGGGAGCCTGAACACCAGAAAATGACGCACCATCCGAAACAATCCCCCCAGTTCTTTCTGACAGCGCCCTCGCCCTGTCCGTATCTTGAGGGACAGTTCGAGCGGAAGGTGTTCACGCATCTGGTCGGTGACCGCGCAGCCGAGATGAACGATTTGCTGACGCAGGGCGGGTTTCGCCGGTCGCAGAACATCGCCTACCGGCCCGCCTGCGAGACATGCCGCGCCTGCGTATCTGTGCGCATCCTGGCCGGAGACTTCACCGCCACGAAAAGCATGAAGCGCACTATCCAGCGCAATTCCGATCTGATGGGCTCGATGCACGAGGCCGAGCCTTCCACCGAGCAATATTCGCTTTTCCGTACCTATCTCGATGCGCGCCATCGCAAGGGCGGCATGTCGGACATGACCGTGCTCGACTATGCGATGATGGTCGAGGACACCCATGTCGACACCAAGGTCATCGAATATCGCAGGCGCGGGCCGGACAGCTTCATCACCGGACGCGGCGAAGGCGAGCTGATCGCGGTCGCCCTCACCGACAAGATGTCGGATGGGCTTTCGATGGTCTATTCCTACTACAATCCCGAATTCGAAGACCGCTCTCTCGGTACCTTCATGATTCTGGATCACATTGCGCGGGCGCGCGCGCTCGGCTTGCCCCATGTCTATCTCGGATACTGGGTCAACGGCTCGAAGAAAATGGACTATAAGGTGCGCTTCACGCCTCAGGAACATCTCGGCCCCAAGGGCTGGGAGCCTTTCGGGCAATCGGAATAGGAACTGGCCCGTAATCAACGCTGCCGTTCGAATTCATGACGGGAGCGTATTTGTCTGCGGATAGCGATCTTCATACCAAAGGACTGATGCTGACCGCCTTCGGCGGGCTCGTACTTTCCGTTGATATTCCCCTGATCCTGCTTGCCAAGGGCGAGCCGTGGACCATCCTGATGCTGCGCACCGGCACGACATTCATCGTTGCGCTCGCCGTCTGGTTCATCTGGCGCATCCTGAAAGGCAATGCGCCTGCACTGATACCGGGCAAAACGGGCCTCGCGGTGGCCGTCCTTTACGGCCTCAGTTCCATTACTTTCATCACCGCCGTTTTCAACACATCGACCGCCAATCTGGTTTTCATACTGGCGTTCAACACCGTATTCGCGGCGCTGCTTTCATGGGGGTTCCTCAAGGAGCGGCCAAGACCCGTCACATTCGCGGCAATGGCGCTGATGGTCGTCGGCGTGCTCATCATCGTCGGCGATGGCGCCGGCAGCGGCAATCTGTTCGGTGACATAATTGCGCTGATTTCCACCTTCTTCCTGGCAAGCGCCATCACGATCAGCCGGGCAAGCGGCAGGGATATGGGCTTTGCGGCATTGATGGGCGTCATTCTGCCATTCAGCGTTGCGGCCTTCATGGTCGCCGGCACGACAGGCATTCAGGTCGAAGCGCCGTGGTGGATCATTTTGAATGGCGCGGTGATCATACCCATCGCGTTCTTCTGCCTGGCGAATGGACCGAAATACATCTCGGCACCCGAAGTCGCGATGTTCTACCTGCTCGAAACCATCCTGGCACCGATCTGGGTCTGGATGATTTTTGCGGAAGTCCCCTCCCGCAACAGCCTGATCGGCGGCACGCTCCTGATCGTCACGCTGATCGCACATTCGCTGTGGCAGATCGCGCATGGGCGGAAACGACGTGCCGCAGCAATGGTCCGCCATCCCACTTGAAGCGCATAAAGCCCTTCATTTTTAGATGGAAACGCTGGCGGGACAGCGCCCCCCTCTGCCCTGCCGGGCATCTCCCCCACAGGTGGGGAGATTACCCTGTCATTAAAGCACAGTAGCAATTACCGACGTTGCAGAACGAATGCGGAGAGCTATGTCAGCCAATCTCCCCACCCGTGGGGGAGATGTCCGGCAGGACAGAGGGGGGCGCCTCGTGATTCCATCAAAACAGGAACCGCTCTAATAAAAAGAGTCCGGGAAGCGCTCTAATTAGTTGATTTCGATCAGATAATTAATTTACCCAAACTTGCCAGTGCGCGGAAAGCCCTTGGGTACCATGCGACCGGCAGCGGCGCGATTGCCCAGCCATTCCGTCAGTTCTTCGCGCGTGCGCACGAATGTACGGTCTGCCGAATCCTGCCAGGAAAGCCCGTCGGCCATGACGAATGGCTTCAGGTCGAGCACGCCGCCATCCTTGTAGCGTTGCAGGCGCACGCCCTTGCCGCGCGTCATTTCCGGGATTTCGGAAAGCGCGAAGACGAGCATCTTGCGGTTCTCACCGACGATTGCCAGATGATCGCCGGTCAGCGGAATGCAGCGCACCGCCTCGTCGGGCGAGCGTACATTCATCACCTGCTTGCCCTTGCGGGTGTTGGCTGCGACATCGCTTTCCGGAACGACGAAACCATTGGCATCGTGCGAAACCAGCAGCAGCTTGCGCGCCGGATCGTGGACGAAAACCGTCACGATATCCTGATCGTTCTCCATATCCACGATGATGCGGATCGGCTCGCCATGACCGCGCCCGCCCGGCAGGCGGTCGACACCGATCGTGTAGAACTTGCCGCCTGTGGTGAAGACGATGATCTTGTCGGTCGTCTGCGCATGGAACGCGAATTTGAGGCTGTCGCCTTCCTTGAAGGTGAGCGACGCGAAATCGGTCATGTGACCCTTCATCGCGCGCAGCCAACCCTTGTTGGAGACGACGACGGTGACGGGTTCCTTCTCGATCATCGCGTGGTGGATGTCGCTCAGATCGTGTTCCGGCGCATCGGCAAAGGTCGTACGGCGCGGGCCGAGTTCTAGATTTTCCTCCGGGCCGAAGTCGCGGCGCGCCTTCTGCACCTGCCAGGAAATCGTCTTCCACTGCTTTTCGGGCGATTCCAGAAGCCCCTCGATCTGCGCTTTTTCTGCCGAAAGCGTGTCGAATTCCTTGCGGATTTCGAATTCCTCGAGCTTGCGCAATGCGCGCAGGCGCATATTGAGGATGGATTCGGCCTGAACATCGCTCAGATCCCAGCGGGCCATCATGACCTGCTTGGGCTCGTCATCCTCGCGGATGATGCGGATCACCTCGTCGATGTTGAGATAGGCGATCAGATAACCGGCGAGAATTTCGAGACGGCGCTCGATCTCGGCAAGGCGGTGGCGCGAACGGCGCAGCAGCACATCCTTGCGGTGTTCGAGCCATTCCTGAAGCACGTTTTTTAGCGACAGGACGTTCGGCACCTTGCCGCGCGAAAGCACGTTCATGTTCATGGGAATGCGCGTTTCAAGCTCGGTCAGCTTGAACAGCGATTCCATCAAAAGGCCGGGATCAACCGCCCGGCTCTTCGGCACCAGCACGACGCGCACGTCTTCCGCGCTTTCGTCGCGAATATCTTCCAGAAGCGGCAGTTTGCGCGCAATCAATAGCTCGGCGATCTTCTCGATCAGCCGCGCCTTCTGCACCTGATAGGGAATTTCGGTGACGACGATATTCCAGGTGCCGCGACCCTGATCTTCCTGAAACCAGCGCGCGCGGACGCGGAAACCGCCGCGGCCCGTTTCATAGGCTTCGAGCATCGATTCGCGGCTGTCGACGATAATGCCGCCTGTCGGGAAATCCGGTCCCTGCACGAATTCCATCAATTTGGTGACGGTCGCTTCCGGGTGCTCGATCAGGTGAAGGGCCGCATCGCAAAGCTCGGCCGCATTGTGCGGCGGAATGGATGTCGCCATGCCAACGGCAATGCCGGACGATCCATTTGCCAGAAGGTTCGGAAACGCCCCCGGCAGAACGGTTGGCTCTTCGTCTTCTTCATTGTAGGTCGGGCGGAAGTCGACCGCGTCTTCGGTAATGCCTTCGAGAAGCGACGACGCAACTTCCGTCATCCGCGCTTCGGTGTAGCGCATGGCTGCAGCATTATCGCCATCGATATTGCCGAAATTGCCCTGCCCGTCGACCAGCGGATAGCGGACTGCGAAACTCTGCGCCAGGCGCACCAGCGCATCATAGATCGACTGATCGCCATGCGGGTGGAACTTACCCATGACCTCGCCGACGATACGCGCGCACTTTGCAAAACCCTGGTCGGGATTGAGGCGCAGCAGGCGCATGGCATGCATGATGCGCCGATGCACAGGCTTCAGCCCATCGCGCACATCGGGCAAAGCACGGTGCATGATGGTCGATAGCGCATAGGCAAGATAACGCTCTTCCAGCGCCTTGCGCAGATCGACTGGTTCAATGTGATCGCCGTCGCCGGAGCCCGGCGGTGTAAGCCCTTTTCCCATGGCTTCCGGTTATCCGAGAGGGTGATTCGCGGCAAGAGCATGCAGGTTTTTCGATGTGCGCAACGCACATTTCATTCGATCGATTGCAACTTATTGAATACTTTCCGCAAAGAATTCTACCTAAGCCCTGTCCGAAACGCCTGAACGCCCCTATTTGCCTGATGGCGCAATTTCAACGTTGTGCGCCCCTTGCCTCTTTCCGGACCACTTCTTTGCGGAAAGATCAGCGACAAGAATTCGAAAACCTATTTACAGGGAAGACAGTATGAGCCTCCGCAACTCCGCACTCCGCACGCTTTCCGTTTCAGCTTTACTTTTATCCGTATCCTTTCCGGCATTCGCACAAGACGCCAATGCCGTCGCAGAACGCCTCAAGGTGCTGCTTGCCGAGCAAGCCACTGATATCTCCTGGACCAGCGTTTCGGGCGATGCCTCGAAAACGGTGCTTGAGGGCGTGAAGATCGGCAGCGGCCCCAAGGAAAGTGTCGCAATCGGCAATCTCACGCTTGAAGGCATTACCGAGGACAATGGCGCCTATAAAATCCAGACGGCGACCACCGATGCCGCCCACATCGTATCGAACGGCCTGACGGTAGATGTAAGCCCGGCAATCTTCTCCGGCGTCGTTCTGCCGGCGGAAGGGTCGACCGATCCGCTCGGATCAGTGCTGTTCTACGAGACCGCCAAAATGGCCAGCGTAACGGTCAAGAAGGACGACAAGGAAGTCTTCGCACTGACCAATGCGTCGGCCGACATCACCTCGCCGCAGGATGGCAAGGCGATGGAATTCACCGCAGCCGCGGAGAAATTCACCGCCGATCTGACGACCGTAAAAGATCCGAAAGCCAAGGATGCCATCGACGCGCTTGGCTACCAGACCATAAACGGAAACATGCAGATGGAAGGTTCGTGGCAGCCAACGGATGGCCGCATGACTTTCAGCAAATATGACGTGACGGTCGACAATGCCGGTACGATCGGCCTGACCTTCGATCTCAACGGCTATACGCTCGACTTCCTGAAATCCGTCCAGGACATGAGCAAGAAGATGGCCGAACAGCCGGAAGCCGATAAATCCGCGCAGGGCATCGCGATGCTCGGCCTCATGCAGCAGCTCAACTTCCAGGGCGCGACGATCCACTTTGCCGACGATTCGCTGACCGGCAAGGTCGTCGATTATGTCGCCAAGCAGCAGGGCGTGAAGCCTGCCGACATCGTCAATCAGGCAAAGGCGATCGTGCCCTTCCTGACGGCTCAGCTTCAGAACCCGGAGCTCTCGTCGCAGATCACATCGGCGGTCAACGCGTATCTCGATAACCCGAAGAACCTCGAAATCGCAGCCGTTCCGCCGCAGCCGGTGCCGTTTGCGGCAATCGCTGCAACTGGCATGTCGCAGCCGCTGGAACTGCCAAAACAGCTTGGCTTGAAGGTCACGGCAAACAAGTAAACGCTGTATCTATGAAAAGCCGCCCGCAGGTATCGCCTGCCGGCGGCTTTTTCTTTGGAAGCTGCGTTCGAAAGCCGGTTTTTCTGGCAAAAGACCCTGTCTTTGAGTAATATAATCGGATCACGGCGTGTGCTGCGTGCGCCGGGGGTTCACCCCAATACGGAGAAATGAACAACCTTTTCTCCGAGAGGACGCAGAGCCATGTCTACCCGCCAGCCGAATGCCCAGAAAAAGGGCCGCACGAATTTCACCCTTCGCCAGTTTCTCGACAATGAAGCGTCGGGCGGCATCGTGCTCATGGCAGTCGCCGTGCTTGCCATTGTGGTCGCTAACTCGCCTTTGGCGAACGGATATTTCTCCGCGCTCGGCAGTTATATCGGCCCGTTGAGCCTGCATCACTGGATCAATGATGCGCTGATGGCGCTGTTTTTCCTGCTGGTCGGCCTCGAAATCAAACGCGAAATGCTGGACGGCCAGCTTTCGACCTGGAGCCGCAGAATTCTCCCCGGTGCTGCAGCAGCGG
Organism: Foliimonas ilicis; assembly: GCF_039939195.1. Taxonomy (NCBI): domain Bacteria; kingdom Pseudomonadati; phylum Pseudomonadota; class Alphaproteobacteria; order Hyphomicrobiales; family Phyllobacteriaceae; genus Foliimonas; species Foliimonas ilicis. The sequence goes on from NZ_JBDUUH010000002.1 coordinate 387,330, forward strand.
GCGGCATGGCCGTGCCTGCACTGGTCTATATCGCGTTCAACCTCGACAATCCGGCAGCTTTACGCGGCTGGGCGATCCCGTCCGCCACCGACATTGCGTTTGCGCTCGGCGTTCTCTCGCTTCTCGGACCGCGCGTGCCCGCCTCGCTCAAGATATTTCTGGCGGCGCTGGCCATCATCGACGATCTAGGCGCGGTGATCGTGATCGCGCTGTTCTACACGTCCGACCTGAACCTTTATGCGCTGGGCGGTGCGGCAGTGGTCGTGATCGCGCTTTCGTTCATGAACAGGCAGGGCGTGAACCGGCTTCTCCCCTATCTGGCGCTTGGCGCGGTGCTTTGGGTGCTCGTGTTGAGTTCGGGTGTGCACGCCACGCTGGCGGGTGTCATTCTGGCGCTGACCATTCCTCTCAGCGCCACCCCCGGCAAGCCGGAGGCATCGCCTGACATCTCGCCGCTTCATCGTCTCGAACACGCCCTGCACAAGCCGGTCGCCTTCGTCGTCGTTCCGATCTTCGGCTTTGCGAATGCAGGCGTCTCATTCGCGGGCGTGACACCTGCCGTTCTCGTCGGGCCGCTGACACTGGGCGTCGCGGCGGGACTGGTCGTCGGCAAGCTTGTCGGCGTCTTCGGCACCGTCGCCATTCTGGTGCGTGCCGGCCTCGCAGATCTGCCTGCCGCCGCAAGCTGGATGCAGACGCTCGGCGTCTCCCTGCTCTGCGGCATCGGCTTCACCATGAGCCTGTTCATCGGACTGCTGGCCTTCGACGATCCAGCCATGCAGGACGGCGCTAAATTCGGCATTCTCGCAGGCTCGCTCGTGGCCGGTCTGGCGGGTTACATCATCCTGCGGTTCAGCCACCGTGAAAAACGCAGCGCGCAAACGGCGTTCTGAAAACAAAAACCCCTCAAAACATAGTTTGAGGGGTTTTTAGTTCGATTCAGAGCCAGCCGCGACGTTTGAAGAACAAATAAGGCACGATCGCGGATGTGATCATCATGCCGATTGCCATCGGATAGCCGAAATCCCAATGCAATTCCGGCATGATTTCGAAGTTCATGCCGTAGATTGATGCCACAAGGGTTGGCGGCAGGAAGACGACGGCTGCGACCGAGAAGATCTTGATGATCTGGTTCTGCTCCAGATTGATCAGGCCGAGCGTCGCATCGAGCAGGAAATTGATCTTGCTCGACAGGAAGTTCGCATGTTCGCCTAGCGAACGCGCATCGCGCTGCACGAGCTTGATGCGTTGCTTCACTTCCTTCGTCGATTTACGCTGCGGGCTGTCGAGCGCTGCATGATACGCAACCAGCCGCGTTATGCTGACGAGGCTTTCGCGGATCGCGGTCAGGAAATCGCCCTTCTGGCCGATCTGCTCGATCAGCGACTGCAGATCGCGCGTTTTTTTGGTCGCGTTGGACACTTTTCTGCGAAAAACTTCGCGCGAAATCGTGTCGATCTCGTTGCCGGCACGCTCAAGCACGTCCGCCATCCGGTCGATGATCGATTCCATGACGCCAACCATCACCGCCTCGCCATCCGAACAGATCGTGCCATTGGGCTTCTGGCAGCGTGCGGCGAATGCCGAAAACGGACGCGAATCGGCATGACGAACCGTCACCAGCGTCTTGCCCTTGAGAATGAAGGTGACGGGCTTTCTCACTGGATCGCCGGTTTCCAGCCCCATCAGCACGGTCGCGGTCATGAATTCCGCACCGTCTTCCTGATAAAGCCGTGCCGACAGCTCGATCTCGTCCATTTCGGCGCGGGTCGGGATGCCGATGCCGAGCGCCTGCTCGACCAGCGTCTCTTCCTCGCGCGACGGATTGATCAGATCGTACCAGACGATGGCCAAAGGGTCTGCCGCACCGGTTTGAGCCGGGGTCAGATGGTTTGCCTCACGCGAATAGGTAAGCAGCATAATACACTCCTGCGACGAGAAACCCGCCTCGGAGTGCCAGAAGGACTCTAGAGAGACGAGTTGATCATTTTGTAAGACGTCGAACTTCGACTGTCGGGGTTCATCTCATTGTCCTTGAAACGGTAACTCTTCGATCTGTTACCTGCCGGCTCGATGCTCCCTTGCAGACCAAAAGTCAAGCCGGAAACACCGCAAAAGAAAAACCCCTCAAGGCCAGGCCTTGAGGGGTTTTGGTTTGGTCGAAACAGTTGGTGTCAGGCGTCTTTTTTGACGGGCGCGACACGCAGTTCGAGTTCGCGCAATTGCTGCGGCGAGGCCACGGAAGGCGCGCCCATCAGCAGATCGAATGCCTGCTGGTTCATCGGGAACATGGTGACTTCACGAAGGTTCTTCGCACCCACAAGCAGCATGACCACGCGGTCGATGCCAGCCGCCATGCCGCCATGCGGCGGCGCGCCATACTGGAACGCGCGGTAGAGGCCGCCGAAGCGCTCCTCGACCGTATCGCGCGACAGGCCGACCATCTCGAATGCCTTCACCATGGTTTCGGGCAGATGGTTGCGGATGCCGCCGGATGCGATTTCGAAGCCGTTGCAGACCATGTCGTACTGGAATGCCTTGATGCCGAGCGGCTCTTGCCCGTTCAGCGCATCGATGCCGCCCTGCGGCATGGAGAACGGATTGTGCGCGAAATCGATCTTCTTCTCGTCTTCGTTCCATTCGAAGAACGGGAAATCGACGATCCAGCAAAGCTCGAAACGGTCGCGATCGACGAGGTTCAGTTCCTCGCCCGCGCGGGTGCGCGCTGCACCTGCAAAGGACACGAACTTCTTGGGGTCGCCCGCAACGAAGAACGCCGCGTCGCCATCGCCCAGACCGAGCTGCTGGCGGATCGCTTCGGTGCGTTCCTCGCCGATGTTCTTTGCCAGCGGGCCTGCGCCTTCGATCTTCTCGCCTTCCTTGCGCCAGAAGATGTAGCCGAGGCCCGGCTGTCCCTCGCCCTGCGCCCATGAATTCATACGGTCGCAGAATGCGCGGCTGCCGCCAGTCTTGGCCGGAATGCTCCAGACTTCAGCTTTCGCATCATTTGCGAGGATGTTTGCGAACACTTTGAAGCCCGACTCGCGGAAATGATCGGAAACCTGCTGCATTTCGATCGGGTTGCGCAGGTCCGGCTTGTCGGAGCCGTATTTGCGCATCGCGACATCGTAAGGAATGCGCGGGAATTCCTGCGTCACCGGCTTTCCGGCGGCGAAGGTTTCGAACACGCCGCGCATAACCGGCTCCATCGTGGCCAGCACGTCTTCCTGCTCGACAAAGCTCATTTCGAGGTCGAGCTGGTAGAATTCGCCGGGCAGACGGTCGGCGCGCGGGTCTTCGTCGCGGAAGCAGGGCGCGATCTGGAAATAGCGATCGAAGCCCGACACCATGATGAGCTGCTTGTACTGCTGCGGCGCCTGCGGCAGCGCGTAGAAATTGCCCGGATGGATGCGGCTCGGCACCAGGAAGTCGCGCGCGCCTTCCGGCGAGGATGCCGTCAGGATCGGCGTCGAATATTCGGTGAAGCCGGTTTCGCTCATGCGATTGCGCATTTCCGCGATGATCTTCGTGCGCTGTACGATGTTGCGATGCAGCGTTTCGCGGCGCAGATCGATAAAGCGATACTTCAGGCGAATGTCTTCCGGGTAGTCCGGCTCGCCGAATACCGGCAGCGGCAATTCCTTGGCCGCCGAAAGCACTTCGATCTCGAGCGCGGAAATCTCGATCTCGCCGGTCGGCAGGTTCTTGTTGGCCGTGTCTTCAAGACGCGCCTTGACCTCGCCATCAACGCGGATCACCCATTCGCCGCGCACGGTTTCGGCCACTTTGAAAGCTGGCGAATCCGGATCGGCGACGATCTGCGTCAGGCCGTAATGGTCGCGAATATCGATGAAAAGCAGGCCGCCATGGTCGCGAACGCGATGGACCCAGCCCGACAGGCGAACTTTGGTTCCAACGTCCGATTTTCTCAATTGAGCGCAGTTATGGCTGCGGTAGCGATGCATGGTCATGGGATGTTCCGAATGTGATGGACGGGCCGGATTGATGAGGCCCGGCGCGAATTTGCGCGAAAAACGCATGGGTGCCCGGTTTTGTCAAGGTAAAGCGGCTTGTGGACCAATCCGGGCGGCAATCGAGACTGGCTTATAGTGTCGCAAAAGCCCTATAAAAGACATCCGCCGTTGGCAGTTCGCATTTCATGTCCTCCATCCGCCCGCTCATACCGCTTCTCGTCGCCGCCGGCATATTGCTGGGCGGCAATGGTTTGCAGGGCACGCTGGTTGCGCTGCGCGGCGCATCGGAAGGCTTTGAGGCATCGACCATCGGCTTCATGGGCACCGCCTATTTCGCAGGCTTTCTGCTCGGTTGCATCTTCATCACGCGCATCATGAAATCGGTCGGCCATGTGCGCTCCTTCTCTGCGCTCGCCGCGCTCGCATCCGCCGGAACGCTGATGCTCGTGCTGGTCATCGACCCGCTGATGTGGTCGGTGATCCGCTTCACGACCGGCTTCTGCTTCGCCGGCCTGTTCACCATCATGGAAAGCTGGCTCAATTCCGGCGTCAGCAATAAGGACCGCGCGCGCGTTCTGGCCCTTTATCGCATCGTCGATATCGGCTCTGTCACCGGCGCGCAGTTCCTGATTCCCGTTTTCGGCGCTGGCGGCTTCACGATCTTCGCCATCATGTCGATGATGATTACCGTTTCGCTGGTGCCGGTATCGCTCGGCGACCGCACCAATCCGACGCCGCCCGAAGACGTGAAGCTCGATCTTGGCCGGGTCTGGCGCATTTCGCCGCTTGGCTGCATCGGCTGCGTCGCCGTCGGCGTCACCAACAGCGCCTTCCGCACGCTCTCGCCCGTTTATGCGGAGCAGATCGGCATGTCGGTCACCGATGTCGTGACCTTCGTCAGCGTCGGCATCATCGGCGGCGCGATCATCCAATATCCGCTCGGCTATCTGTCTGATCGTTGGGACCGCCGCAAGGTGCTCTTGGTTACGACCTTCGGCGCACTGCTCGCCGCACTGGCGCTGGTGTTTCTGGCAGGCACCGGAAATCTGGCTAATTTCGTACTGATCTTCATTTTCGGCTCATTCGCCATGCCGCTATTTTCGCTGTCGGCCGCCCATGCCAATGACCGCGCCGACAAGGGCGAATTCGTTCTGGTGAATGCCGCGCTGATGCTTTTCTACTCCTTCGGCGCAATCGGCGGGCCGGTCATCGCCTCCTATTTCATGCAAATATTCGGCCCGTCCGCCCTGTTCAGCTTCACCGCCGCGATCTATCTTATATTCGTCCTGATCACGCTTTATCGCATGCGCACAACGGCTTCCGTGCCGGCAAACAGACGCGGACGCTTCATCGCACTTCTGCGGACATCGACGATTTTCGCCAGGCTGGCGGGCGGCAAAGGCACCAAGAACGACAGAAACACCAATGGACACTGACAGGCACCGCGCTTGACGGATGCCCTTGCTGCTGAAAGGAAAGGTGGAATGTTTCATTTCGCCATCAGAGATTAAATGCACGTCATCACCAAACAGGAAGAGCTCGAAACGGTCATCGCGGCTCTGGCTAAATCCGAATTCGTAACCGTCGATACCGAATTCATTCGCGAAACGACCTTCTGGCCGGAACTGTGCCTGATCCAGATGGCAGCGCCGGGCGTTACCGCGCTCATCGACCCATTGGCTCCGGGGATAAATCTTGCCCCCGTTTTCACGCTGATGGCCGACGAAAAGATCGTGAAGGTTTTTCACGCTGCCCGTCAGGACATCGAAATCATCTTCCATCTGGGCGGGCTTATTCCCCATCCGGTGTTCGATACGCAGGTTGCGGCAATGGTCTGCGGCTTCGGCGACAGTGTTTCCTACGATCAGCTAGTTCAGAAGATCACTGGACAGCAGCTCGACAAGACATCGCGCTTCACCGATTGGCGCCATCGTCCGCTTTCAGACAAGCAGCTTGAATATGCGCTGGCAGACGTCACGCATCTGATCGACGTCTATGAGCGTCTCAAAGGCCAGCTCGAACGCGACAACCGCGCGCATTGGCTGAACGAGGAAATGGAAATCCTCACATCGCGCGACACTTACGATCCGCATCCCGAAGACGCATGGAAGCGCCTGAAGATGCGGCTGCGCAAGCCGCAGGAGCTTGCCGTCGTGCAGGCGCTGGCGGCATGGCGCGAACGCGAGGCACGCGAGCGCAACGTTCCGCGCGGCCGGGTTTTGAAGGACGACGCGATCTATGAAGTCGCCCAGCAACAGCCGCGCGATGCGACCGCCCTTGCCCGCCTGCGCACCGTTCCCAAGGGCTGGGAGCGCTCGTCTACGGCAACAGATCTTCTGGTCGTGGTCAATGCCGCGCTTTCGATTCCCAAAGAACAGATGCCGCGCCTGCCAAGGCAGCAGCAATCGCCTGAAGGATCGAATGCCGCAACTGAAATCCTGAAAGTCCTTCTGCGTTTGATAGCGGAGCAGGAAGGCGTTGCCGCAAAGGTTCTGGCGTCCAGCGACGACATCGATCGCATTGCGGCCGAAGGCGAAAAGGCCGACGTGCCTGCCCTCAATGGCTGGCGCGCGGAGGTGTTTGGGCAGCAGGCGCTAAGGCTTGTGCGCGGAGAGATCGCGATAAAATTCGAGGATCGCAAGATTGTGGTTTTTGAGGTCTGAGGGGTAGCGCCTAGCTTCCCTTATGCTGAGCCTGTCGAAGCACGCACAATCAAACCATTGCGTGTGAATAAAAACTCCAATTTCATGTTTTTTATTCACCCCCTTCATCCCGCACCTATCATCTCCCCCACTGTCTGAGCGGGAAGCCGGTGCGCACCGGGTATCGGTTCAGGCAGCGGTGACCTCCCGCCAACAGCTACGGTAGCTGCTGGACCCGAGGGCATCCGACAGGTCGGCGCGTCGAAGATGCGTTCATCGCAGGAAGTGACAAACCCTGCCGGTGAAACTTCTGAAAGCGTGCGGAAAAACCGCGATGTTTTCCTGCACTATTGAATGCAGGAGACATTGTGCCCGACCAACCGGGTAGCAGACACCGGCGGGGTGCGGACGTCGCGCCACATATATCACTTACTAGGAAGGCACGGCCAAGCGCCCCGCTTCCCGGTTCTTTGACAATAGCCAGACGCGGAAAGCGGGCGTGGCGATGATGAAGTTTGGTCTCAAACCATCCCAAGAAGATGCAGCGCGAACCAAACCCACAAAAGCCCAAGCGACAGGAAACCAACCACAAACAACGGGCGGCGATAGCGCAACCGGTTGATCGTCACATGCACGAAGGCATGCGCGTAGCGCGAAATCACGAAAATCCATGCCAACAGCACCGTGACGTATGAAACGCCATTGGTGACGAACAGGCTGATGCAGACGACGTAAAGCAGCACCGGCAGTTCGAACTGGTTGACGAGATTGTTGTAGGTCGTCGTGCTTTCGGCCGGTTCGGATTTGCGCTCGCGGAACTCTCCAGCCTTAAAGGTTCCAGATCTGAAAGCCGCGAAACGGCGCTTGGAAAGCAGGAAATAAACGAGAAAGACCAGAAGAACCTGTGCCACCACAGGCCAGAAAATTGCGATTGGATTCATATTCTATTCCCTGCCCCTATTTGGCGTATTTTCTACTCGCGAGCAGAAATGCCACGATTACCGTCAGCGGGACAGCATAAAGCGCAAATTTGGTGACGATCAGCCCCGACGCGACCGTCCACGATTCCGGCGTCGCGCTAAGCGGATTGGAGAGTATGCGCGTGACGGCGAAATTCTGGGCGTAGTCAGCCAGAACGCCGGGTGCGGCCAATGCCAAACCGAAACCGTCACGAATGCGCGACGGCAGCTTCTGGAAGCGGGGGAAATTCATGCCCAGCCGGATGATCAGGCTGGCCAGCGCCAGGCCGAACAGAGCGGGAAACAGGAGATCGAAGGTGAGATAGTGCCATACGATCACCGTTTCGCTGCCGCGCGGGCCGAGCGCCGTCGTCCATTCAAAGCCGTCATCGGGCGTAAAGCCCAGCGGGCGCATGTCGACCGACATTATGCCGCCGCTCAAGCTTCGGAAATAGACAAGCTCGAGCAGCGTCATCGCGCAGAACAGAATGCCTGCGCATGTGCACAGCGCTTCGGTATGGCGAAGCACGCGCATGGCGGGCTATCAGGCTCCGCCGGGATAGTTGGGGCTTTCGCGGGTGATCGTCACGTCATGGGCGTGGCTTTCGCGAAGACCGGCATTGGAGATACGCACGAAGGTTGCGCGTTCGCGGAACTCTTCGAGGTTCTTGCCGCCGACATAACCCATCGAAGCCTTCAGGCCGCCTGCAAGCTGGTGCAGAACGCCGGAGACCGGCCCCTTGTAGGGCACCTGGCCTTCGATGCCTTCCGGCACGAGCTTCAGCGTGTCGCGAACTTCCGCCTGGAAATAACGGTCCGCCGAACCGCGCGCCATGGCGCCGACCGAGCCCATGCCGCGATAGGCTTTGAACGAGCGGCCCTGATGCAGATAGACTTCGCCGGGGCTTTCGTCCGTGCCTGCAAGAAGCGAGCCGATCATCGCGGCATTGGCGCCAGCGGCCAGCGCCTTGGCAAGATCGCCCGAATATTTGATGCCGCCATCGGCGATCACCGAGATGCCCGATTTGTGCGCGGTTTCGACTGCCGACATGATGGCCGAAAGCTGCGGAACGCCGACGCCAGCAACGATGCGCGTCGTGCAGATCGAGCCCGGCCCGATGCCGACCTTCACTGCATCCGCACCGGCATCGATAAGCGCCTGCGTACCTGCCGCCGTCGCGACATTGCCCGCCATGATGCGCACCGAATTCGAAAGCTTCTTGGCGCGGGTGACCGCGTCCAGAACGCGCTGCGAATGGCCGTGCGCGGTGTCGATGACGAGCAGATCGACACCTGCATCGATCAGCCGCTCAGCACGCTCGAAACCATCGGCACCGACGCTGGTTGCTGCAGCGGCGCGCAAACGGCCCTGGCTGTCCTTGGTCGCATGCGGGTTGAGCTGCGACTTCTCGATGTCCTTGACGGTGATCAGGCCGACGCAATTGCCGGACGGATCAACCACAAGCAGCTTTTCGATGCGACGCTGGTGCAGCAGGCGCTTGGCTTCTTCCTGATCGACGTTTTCCTTCACCGTGACCAGATTTTCATGCGTCATCAACTCGCTGACGCGCTGTGCGGGATCGGAAGCAAAGCGCACGTCGCGGTTGGTCAGGATACCGATGAGACGGCCCGTCTTCTGGCCGCCCTTGCCGCCGTTTTCGACGACGGGAATGCCGGAAATGCCATGCGTGCGCATTAGCGACTGCGCATCCGCAAGCGTCGCGTCCGGCCCGATCGTGACCGGGTTGATGACCATGCCGGATTCGAATTTCTTGACCTGACGGACCTGCTCGGCCTGTTCGGCGGGGGTGAAATTGCGGTGGATAACGCCAATGCCGCCTGCCTGCGCCATGGCAATCGCCAGACGCGCTTCGGTCACTGTGTCCATGGCGGCCGAGATGATCGGCACGTTCAATTCGATGTCGCCCGCGATCAGCGTATGGATGTCGGTCTCGCCGGGCATGACTTCGGAATGGCCGGGCTGCAGCAGCACGTCATCAAAAGTAAGAGCCAAAGCTCCGGTCGCGGTTTCTATGATCTTTGACATGTGCCAAGCCCCTGGATGCATAAATAAGACGCTTGGCCGAAAGGCTGCGCCGACTCGTATCTTCCCTTTCAGGATTGGCACCGGCTGGTACCACGTCTTTTCGATCATGAAAAGGCGCAGAATCAGCCGTTTTTTTGGTCACGCCCGCGAGGTGCAGACATTGCCATTCAGAGACGAGCCGGAATCGCGGTGTCTAGAGGTCCAGTTGGTAGGTCTCCGGCACATAGCGGAAACCGGTGTCGATCGTCTCGATATAGCCGACCGACGGGAACGGCATATGATAGCCGATGAACGGAATTTTCTCCGAGGCGATCATGCCGAACACTTCCCTGCGGGTCGCGGCGGCCTGCTCCTTGTCCATGTCGAAACGAACATGCCAATCCGGCTTCTGCAGCGAAGCGACATAGTGGTTTGCCGTGTCCGCGGTCAGGACAAGCTTGCGGCCTTCCGATTCGAGCGTGAAGACCAAATGGCCGGGCGTATGCCCATAAGCGGCTTTGGCCGTAATACCCGGAACGACTTCCGTGCCGTCTTCGATGAAGGTCGCCTTTTCGGCCAGCGGCACGATGTTGGCTGCAACTGCCTTGGCATTGCCTTCCGTCGGGCCGCTCGCGCGTTCGGGTGCCGTCCAGAAATCATATTCCAGCTTGCCGAAGATCGGTTTTGCGTTCGCGAAAGCCGGAGAACCGTCCTCCAGAAGGCCGCTGATGTGGTCGCCATGCATATGCGTGATGACGACTGCGGTGACGTCTTCCGGTTTGTAGCCGGATTCTTCCAGGCGCGAACGCAATTGGCCGAGGCCGTTTTCACGCCCGGCTGCGCCAAAACCCGTATCGAAAAGAATGAGGTCCGAACCCGTATTGATGAGAACCGGCGAGAAACCGTTCACGAACCGGTCGGCAGGCAGGAAATTCGCCGCCATAAGCTCGGCAACCGCTTCTGCCGGCTGATCCTCACCAAAGGTCGGATGTGGACCATCGCCCGGGCGAAGTCCGTCCAGTATCGTCGTTACTTCGAACCCGCCAAGCTTGAAGCGGTTGAAGCCGGGATTGCCGACTTTTGTCATCGGAACCTCTGCATGGGCGGCGCGCACCATGATTTGCGGCATTGCCAGCGCAGTCGTTCCGGCGGCACCTAGCTTGAAGAGCGTGCGGCGATCCATTGGTAATTCCATCATTCGTCTCCCTGTGTTTGAGGAGAACATACAAGTGCGGCGACCAGTTCCCACACTTCACCCCTTCAAACATTCGTGAGAAGCCCTCGCAAATCCGGCGAAATGCCAAATCTATCGACAAGAAACGGGATTTGAGCCAAAAGTGGCTACCCCGAAGGTAACATCTTGAACCGCATCGTTCCCCTCATTCTTGCTGTCGCCCTGTTCATGGAAAACATGGACTCGACGGTGATCGCCACTTCGCTGCCAGCAATCGCGCTCGATATCGGCACAAGCCCGGTCGCGCTGAAACTGGCTTTGACGGCCTATCTCGTCTCGCTCGCCATCTTCATCCCGGTAAGCGGCTGGATGGCCGACAAATTCGGTGCGAAGAACGTGTTCCGTATCGCAATCGCCGTATTCGTCGTCGGCTCTATAGCCTGCGCTATGGCCAATTCGCTGGGCGTATTTGTGGTCGCACGGTTCTTTCAGGGCATGGGCGGCGCGATGATGACGCCTGTGGCAAGGCTGGTTCTGGTGCGTGCCACGCCGCGCCGCGAGCTCGTTTCGGCCATGGCATGGCTGACGATACCCGGCCTTATCGGACCGCTCGTCGGGCCACCGGTCGGCGGTTTCATCACCACCTTCATGACCTGGCACTGGATCTTTTTGATCAACGTGCCGATCGGCATTGCAGGCATTCTGCTTGCTACACGCTTTCTGCCCGATGTTCCGGTCGGCGGAAGCGCTCCGCTCGACATGCCCGGATTTCTGCTTTCGGCGATTGCAGCCTCTGGCGTCGTTTTCGGTCTTTCGGTCGTCAGCCTGCCTGCGTTGCCGCCGATAATCGGCATCGCAACCCTGCTGGTGGGGATCGTCTCCGGGGTCATCTATCTGGTGCATGCCAGACGCGCGAAATTCCCGATCCTCAAGCTGCAATTGTTCAAGAACCCGGTGTTCCGCGCGTCAGTCGTCGGCGGCGCAGTGTTCCGCATCGGCAATGGCGCGGTGCCTTTCCTGCTGCCGCTTATGTTCCAGCTCGGTTTCGGCCTCTCGCCCTTTCAATCCGGCATGCTGACATTTGCTTCGGCGGTCGGCGCGCTGGCGATGAAGTTTCTGGCGCCGTTCACGCTGAGAACAGGCGGGTTCCGCACCGTGCTCATCGCATCGTCGATTCTCGCATCCGTCTTCATCGCGGCGAACGGGCTGTTCACACCCTATACGTCGCCCGCAATCATCATTGCGGTGCTGCTGGGTGCTGGCTTCCTTCGCTCGCTGTTCTTCACATCGGCCAATGCGCTGGTTTTTGCCGACATCGAAGACAAGGATGCCAGTCAGGCAACCGCGATTGCAGCCGTTACCCAGCAGATAAGCATCGCACTTGGCGTCGCGCTTGCTGGCGGTCTGCTGGAAGGTCATGCCTATGTGACGGGCGAGCCGATCGGCCTTTCGGCCTTCACCACGGCCTTCTTCTCGGTCGCGGTGGTGACGGCGTTCGCGGCGTTGTCATTTTACCGTCTGCCGGGAGATGCGGGCAGCGAGGTTTCAGGGCATCGGCTGGCCGAGAGCAGCGCCGACGAGCCTTTGCCGCCGACCCGCTAGTTAAGCGGGGCGGCCTTTGAACTCTTTCGCCAGCAGATAAAGCTCGACCGATTCATCGCGCGATGCCGGCGGCTTTACGTGATGCACGGATTTGAAGCTCTTTTTCAGGGCATCGAGAAGCGAGGCTTCCGTGCCGCCTTGAAACGTCTTGACCAGAAAATGCCCACCCGGCTTTAGAACCGACATGGCGAAATCCGCAGCCACTTCGCAAAGATGCATGGTGCGCAGATGGTCGGTGCGGCGATGCCCGGTCGTGGGGGCCGCCATATCGGAAAGCACGATGTCGGGCGCACCGCCCAGTGCGGCCATCAGTTTTTCAGGCGCGTCATCGTCCAGAAAATCCAGAAGCAGGATTTCGGCGCCGGGCACCGGGTCCATTTCAAGATAGTCGATGCCGACGACGGCAGGCTTTTCAGCAGACGAGCCGGTTCGCTCCGCCGCGATCTGGCACCAGCCGCCGGGGGCCGCACCCAGATCGATGATCTTCATGCCCGGCTTCAAAAGCTTGTAGCGATCGTCGATCTCGGACAACTTGTAAGCCGCGCGCGAGCGATAGCCCTCTGCCTTGGAGCGCTGAACGTAAGGATCGTTCATGTGACGCTCGAGCCAGCGGCGCGAGGATTCCTTCAAGCCGCTTTTCTTCTTGATGCGCGTTCTGAGAACACGCGATGAAGCGCCGCCTGTTTTTGTGGGTTTCTTCATTATGGCCGCCTGCCGTTCGATTTGTTTCGCCGCCACACGCCGTCATCCGCCATGAGCTCGCTCAATATGCCCTCACGCAGGCCGCGATCGGCAACCCGCAAACGCTCCGAAGGCCAAACCTGACGGATGGCCTGAAGGATCGCGCAGCCAGCCAATACCAGATCGGCACGATCCGCCCCGATGCAAGGATTGGCGACGCGCTGCTTGAAATCCCATCCGAGCAGTTTTTCGATCATCGCATCGACGCTGGTATTGTCCATCCAGAGCCCATCGACGCGACGCCTGTCATATCGTTCCAGCCCCAGATGCACGCCTGCAAGCGTCGTGACTGTTCCCGATGTGCCCAGAAGATGAAAGCGCTGGCCCGACACCAATTTGCCAAGCCGATCCCGCCCCTCGAAGGCATCGAGCATCGATGCAACATCGTTCACCATCGCGGCGAATATTTCGCGGGTGACGATATTGCCGCCGAATCGCTCGGCCAGCGAGACGACGCCGACCGGCAGCGAGGTCCATGAAACGATATGATCGGCAAGCCGCGACGTGCGGCGTTTGGAAAGGTCGATCAGCGCGATTTCGGAAGAGCCGCCGCCAATGTCGAACAGCACGACGCCGTCCGTATCCCTGTCGACCAGCGAGCCGCAGCCCGAAACCGCAAGCCGCGCTTCCGTCTGCCTGTCGATGATTTCGAGTTTCAGCCCGGCTTCCGTCTCGACGCGCGCAATGAACTCGGCGCCGTTCTCGGCGGAGCGGCATGCCTCGGTCGCGATCAGGCGCGTGCGCGACAATGTACGGCTGCGCAATTTATCGGCGCAAATCTTGAGCGCCTCGACGGCGCGATCCATCGCAGGCTGCGAAAGCCTGCCGCTTGCGGACAAGCCTTCACCCAGCCGCACGATTCGCGAAAAGGCATCGATGACGCGGAACTGACCGGGGCGGCCTGGAATGGCCACCAGCAGGCGGCAATTGTTGGTGCCCAGATCAAGCGCTGCAAAGACCGGCAATTCGTTCTGCGGCGCGCGCCGCAGCGGCAAATCCGGCTGAACGCTACGCGCGGACACCGCGATTTCAGGACGCGCGACGATAGCTGATGCTGAACCATTCGCTGCACCGCCTGCCGCAGCAGCCACAGAATCGCGCGCAAAAACCTTGCGGCCACGCCTGCGCTTGCGGCGTTTCTTTCCTTTTTTGGGGGGCGTATCTGCTCCGGTGGCGTTTCGTCCGGTCAAGAGCGACGGCTCGCCAGCGCCCGCAGATCGACGTTCCTCGCCCTTTTTCGGCAATGGAACGCCCCTTGCTACGCCCGGGTCCGGTACTTTCGCACCGGGTTCCGGATTCTTCACGCTATTCCCTTCCGGCGCCGCGCACGCCATCGAAGGGTGCAGCACAGGCGCCAAATATGTCTCGTTGCCGTGAAGATAGCAGCCTCGCGCCCTTTCACCAATAGAGTAAGATTTGGAAAGCGCCCTCTTTCGCCGCGCTCAGCAACCCTAAAGGTTGAACAGCCAGCTTCGATAAGGCATTGCTGAAACAACGCTGCGATTTCGCGATCGCACGATTCTATCACGTTTCTTTTTGGCCCGTTTCTTTTTCGGCCCGTTCCTCTTTCGGGAAACCGATACAGCAAGCATGGTGAACGCGTTACGATGACATGGAAGGACTTCATCTGGCCGGTAATCGGCCTCTTGGCGGTCGCGGTTTCGGCGTGGCTTCTCTATCACGAATTGCGGGGCATCTCGCTCGACGACGTATGGGACGGCCTCGTAGCGATACCCATGCGCGGCTGGCTGCTTTCGGCACTCGCAGCGATCGCCGCCTATGCCGCACTCGCCGGATATGACCACATCGCCCTCCTCCATATCGGCAAGAAAGTCTCCTGGCCCTTCGTCACCGCCTGCTCCTTCACCACCTACGCCCTTGCCCATAATATCGGCGGCTCTGTCGTTTCGGGCGCGGTGATCCGCTACCGCGCCTATGTCAGCCGCGGGCTTACCGGCCAGGAAGTGGGCGTGCTCGTCGCGATCTGCCTGTTCACATTCCTGCTTTCGACCGTCGTCGTTGGAGCCGTCGTGCTCATTCTCAAGCCGGAACTGATGAGCCGCTTTGCCGATTCGGACCTGATCAGCTTCAATTTCGGACGCGCCGCCGGCTTCCTTCTGCTCGCCCTCGTAATTGCCTATATCTTCGGAAGCTGGCTGCATCTGAAACCCCTGAAGATAAAAAGCTTCCAGATTCACTATCCGGCCCTGCCCATCGTGACGCGGCAGTTGATCATCGGCCCGCTGGAAATCGTGGCTGCCGCCTCGATCATCTATTTCGTGCTTCCAGCGGAGGGAAATCCCGGCTTCCTCATCATTCTCGGCATCTTTCTGGTGTCGTTTTCGGCAGCCCTCATTTCGCATGCGCCGGGCGGGCTTGGCGTCTTCGAAGTCGTATTTCTGATTGGCCTGCCGGAAATGGACCCGGCCTCCGTACTCGCCGCCCTGCTCGTCTTCCGGCTGTTCTACCTTCTGATCCCGTTCGCAATCGCCCTGCTGCTCGTTCTGGTGTTCGAGCGCTCGCAATTCGGACGGCGAAACAGGGTCTGAAATTCACAGCCGTCGAATTTCTTCGCACAGTCTGGAGACGGCTCTTGATCGACCCGATTAATGTGCTAAAAGGCGCCCACGAACGGATGCGGTCCGTGCGCCGAAACGGGTCCAAGCCGCATCAAAGGATTTAACGCAAATCCTTCCTTGTTGGGGAATAGGTTAACGGTAGACCCACGGACTCTGACTCCGTTAGTCCTGGTTCGAATCCAGGTTCCCCAGCCAAGATTTTTTATTTTCAATCCCAATTCAATACAATTTCGGCCACACCTTCGGCGCGCACATAAACAGTCCTGAGGGTCAGAAATAGTCCAACCCATGCCCAGTGACAACGCCCGTTTTCCGAGAGTCAATCCGCGCAAGCTCGCCGTATCAAATTCGATTCCCGGCCATAAAAGAACAAATCACGAACAAATATCTTGATTTTACTAATTTCACCGATTATCCTTTAAATAGGTCTGTGGATAAGCGTCATCACCGAATCAAAATTGCAATCCAACATTGAAACACCAAGAAAAGGATAAGATGATACTTAATCAGTTTCGCATTCAGGATTTTGTTTATGAAAAAAACAATTCATTTTCGGCGAGTAGAGTGGTTCAACCCACAGAATACAGATAATGTTGTTTCTCTTTTAAGAATTGTTTTAGAGGCGCGTCCGCATATAGAAAATACTCGCTACGTGATTGCTCACGAAACTTGTGAACTCCGCCACAGAAACGATCTTGGCGATCGCATCTGCTTGCATTTCTCAACTCATGTAAACGGCGCGCGAAAAGGCGTAACGCCACAAGCGCAAGGCGTGGTAAATGGAGATCTTGCTGACGCGCCAGCACCAGAGGGCGCAGAGTTTACGGAACGCGAGATTGCAGTAGTAGTGGGGCAAGACTCTATTGGATTTGTATCGCATGGGATTGTGCATCCTAAATTCGTGGAAAGAGCCATCCGAGGTCTGCTAGCTTTGGAACATGAGCCTGCAATTACCAACCGGTTTACGTTAGCCGCTCGAGCTGATCCAGAAGTCTTGCGGCAACTCTTAGACGAAGGGGTGCATTTTCTTGATCTAGGCCTAACCCTTGCCCATGCAGAGGCTGTTCAGCAAATTGAAGGGCAACCACAATCTTTGCAAAGCTATCTCGCACAGAGCGTGAAGGCCGCGATTTCCGCCCGCTTTCATGATGAGTTTACGGACAACGAAGTAGAGCGCCTATCCATGGCGGATACGCATCTTGTTTTGAATTTCAAGAAAAGCGCAGCACTAGATCAAATCGAAAGCCTAACAGCAATTGCAACTGAAGCAATAGAAGGAAACGACGACTTTAAGATAAAAACTCTTAGAGGGAATGACTTTACTCGCGACCAGCTTTTACTCCGAAGCACCTACACTCAACCTGGGGGACCAGCGTTCCTTAGCTATACACTCGCCTGGAATAATGCGGTCAACTTTCTGAACGACGTTCAATGAGTGACTTAAAAAGAAAAATTTCTTACGGGAGAATATTATATGCCATTTTTGGCATAATAATTTCTGCATTCCTAGGGTATTATTTTTCTGATCGCCTCGAAAACAAGGCAGACGCACTTTCTTATATAGCAACCGTATTTTCAATCTTAGCCGGCGTCATAATTGCTATTATATCCATACTAGGAGAACCGACCATGATACTAGAAAGCTCATGGCGGAAAGATTTCATCGCAGCAAGAGAAACACAAAGGAAACTTCATCGACATACAGATATTTTTATCTTATACGTTATATTACTAGCATTTCTTTTTGTTTTTTCTTTATCTCAGCAAAATGATAAATACTATAAATACATTCAGTTTGTTTGCTTTTTTCTTACTTGCTTTTCATTTTGGATTTCTTTGAGCTTACCAAGCTCACTAAAGGAAATTCAAAAGAAACGAATGGAAGATGCGATTTCCGCCAAGAAAACGGCCAGCTAAAAATGATGTTCCGTCCATAAGTATGGCCTTCGGATGGATCGATTAGCAACATGCCTACCCCCCACTTACACTGACCATGCAAATTGACGCCAACGGCCTTTCCTATGGATGCTGCTTGTTGTTGAAACCACCAAAGAACAGGAAACCATGCAGTCTTTTGTTTTCAACACAACGAAGTCGCTTGTTTTTCGAAATGGTGCTGCCGCGCAGCTAGCCGAAGTCGCAGGGGCTGTTTTGGGGGCGCGGGTTTTGGTCGTGACTGACCCGGGTTTGCGCGGGCTTGGGCTTTGCGATCCGGCAATTGCTTCGCTCGAGGGTGCGGGCGTCGAGGTGACGGTGTTCGACAAGGTCGAGGCGGACCCTTCTCAGGCGACGCTTATGGAGGCGGTCGCGGCTGGGCGGGCGCTGGGTGCTACCGGTATCGTCGGTTTCGGCGGAGGTTCGTCGCTTGACGTTGCCAAGCTTGCGGCGCTGCTGCTCGGTTCGGGCGAAGAGCTCGATGCTGCATGGGGCGTTGGCAATGCGAAGGGGCCGCGCCTTCCGCTGGTTCTGGTGCCGACGACTGCCGGAACCGGTTCGGAGGTCACGCCGGTTTCGATCATCACCGTTGGCGAGGAAGAAAAGCGCGGCGTGTCGAGCGCGCTCATTCTGCCCGATATTGCCGTGCTGGATGCGGATTTGACGCTCGGCCTGCCGCCTGCGATCACCGCCGCGACGGGCGTCGATGCGATGGTTCACGCGATCGAGGCCTATGCATCCGTCAATGCCAACAACAATCCGCTATCGAAAATGCTGGCGCGGGAAGCGTTGCGGCTTCTTGGTGCCAACATCGAAGCCGCCGTTTCGAACGGCAAGAATGTCGAAGCACGATCGGCCATGCTGCTCGGCTCGATGCTGGCCGGGCAAGCATTTGCCAATTCGCCGGTCGCGGCGGTGCATGCGCTGGCCTATCCGATCGGCGGCACGTTCCATATCCCGCACGGGCTTTCCAACGCGCTCGTTCTGCCGCATGTGCTGCGCTTCAATGCGCCTGCGGCCAGTGCGATCTATGCCGAAATCGCCGCCGACGCCTTTCCCGAACTTGCCGAGATCGGCACGCAAGGCCGCTGCGATGCCTTCATTACGGCACTGGAAAGACTGGCCCTGAAGCTGAACATGCCGACGCGCCTGCGCGATGTGGATATTCCCGAAGATGCCTTGCCGAAGATGGCCGCGGACGCCATGAAACAGGGCCGGCTTCTGGTCAACAATCCGCGCCCGGTGACGGAAGAAGACGCGCTTTCCATCTATAAGGCGGCATGGTGATGGCAGAGCGCACGCCGCCGGGAACGCGCGCCGATTACATCACCTTTCGCGAAATCCCCACGCGCTGGATGGACAATGACGTCTATGGCCATCTGAACAATGTGGTCCATTACTCACTGTTCGATACTGCCGTGAATGGCTGGTTGATCGAGCACGGCCTGCTCGACCCGCGCAACAGCGCCCAACGCGGCCTCGTCGCCGAAACCGGCTGCCGCTACCATGCGGAAATCAAATTTCCAGACATGGTCAGCGCCGGATTGCGCGTTGCGCGGCTTGGCTCATCTTCAGTGCGCTACGAGATCGGCCTGTTCCGCAATGATGACGACAAGGCTTCGGCGGAAGGGTTTTTCGTGCATGTCTATGTCAACGCCGCCACGCATCGGCCCTCGCCTCTCGCCGCGCCGCTAAGGGCCGCGCTGGAGACGCTTGTGAAAAGCTAGGCGGCGTCGGTCTTTTGAAGGAGTGACGGCACGGTCACGAACGCCTTTAGCGGGAGATGATCGGATGCGACGCGCGCAAGCGGGCTGTCATGCGCCTGCACCGCCGATATCATGCCCTCGCGGTTTGCGATGATACGGTCGAGCGCCAGAACCGGCAGGCTGGCGGGGAATGTCGGCACGGCGGGCGGTAAAGGGCCGAATGTATCGCGCAATGTGTTGAGCGAGGAGCGATCTCCAAGACGCCACTCGTTCAAATCTCCAAGAAGTAGGGTCGGCTTTTCCTCGCGGCTGTCGATGATGTCCATCATGACGCGTGCCTGCTGGGCACGTGAGCGTCTCAGCAGGCCTAGATGCGCGGCGATGATCCTGATGACGCTGCCTTCTTCCAGATCGATTTCGGCGACGATGGCACCGCGCGGCTCAAGCCCCGGCAGTTTGATCTGGTGAACGTCGCGCACCACGCCCTGCTTGAAAAGCAGGACATTGCCATGCCAGCCATGGCCCTTGACGTTTCCCGAAATCGGCACCGGCACCAGTCCGGTTTCACGCTCCAGACGGGCCATGTTCAAAAGGCCCTCACGCTCGCCGAAACGCTTGTCGGCTTCCTGCAGCGCGATGACATCCGCGCCGATTTCACCAATGACGGTGCCTATCCGTTCAGGATCGAACTTGCCGTCTGCGCCGACGCATTTGTGGATGTTGTAGGACGCAACAAGGGTTTCCGTAGAATGCGGTTTTCGGGAGATGGTCCCTTCCCCGCGCTCATGTCTTTTCCGAATGGAAGCAATGATGCTTGCCGGGAGGCTGGGCTGCTTTTTGCGCATACGTTCCGCTGATGATCCTCTTTGTGCGTAAAGCCAACCGCTGGCGTCCAAGATAGTGTCGAACGGCACGCTGTCAAAGGTAAGGCGAACCGAGCCACAAAATCTTGTCGATGAGCCGCGCGATGAAGGGCCGCGCGCGCAAATCTTCAAGTTTTACTGGCACGGCAGTCGCGATTGCGTTGCCGATTCTATCATCGATTTTCGTTGCGAACTCGGCATCGAGAACTTCCAGATCGACCTCGAAGTTCAGCCTCAGCGAACGCGGATCGAGATTGGACGAGCCGACATAGGCCCAGGTGCCATCGACTGCCAGCAGCTTGGAATGGTCGAACGGCCCTGACGCGCGCCAGATGCGGCAGTAATTCTTCAAAATCTGATCGAACTGGGCCGTCATCGCGCGATCGACAAGCACGAGATTGTTGACGGCGGGAACCACGACATCGATTTCCACGCCACGCCGCGCCGCCGTTATCAGCGCGCTGATCAGTTCGCGGTCCGGCAGAAAATAGGGCGACATGATGCGGATGGATTTGCGCGCGATGGAAAACGCACCGATCAGCATCTTGTGGTTCGTCTCGTTGCTGGCATCTGGCCCGGATGAAACCGCGCGGATGAGCATCGGGCCATCCGGCTCATAGGGCGGCGTTTCGATCTGCCACGCCTCGCCTCTCAGAACTTCTTTCTTGGTGAAGCGCCAATCCGATGCGGCAATCGAAAACAGGTCGGCGACGACAGGGCCGGACACCCTGAAATGCGTATCATGCGCATAGGAATCTCCAGAGAACTCCTCGGTGAACCCTTTGCGGATGTTCATTCCGCCGGTGAAGGCGACACGGCCATCCACGATCAGGATTTTTCTATGGGTCCGCAAATTCGCATAGGGAAGCCGAAGGCCGATGATGATGTTGCCGTTGAAGACGCTTGCCGGCACATCTCCCTTGCGCAAGCGGCCAAGAATACTCGGCACCGAGTATCGCGCGCCGACCGAATCGATAAGCACCCGAACCTCCACGCCCCGCGCCACTGCCGCAGCAAGGCAATCGGCGACACGGCGACCGATGTCGTCATTGTCGAAAATGTAGGTTTCGAGCAGCACACTGCGTTGCGCCGCTTCGATCGCGGCACACATTTCAGAGTAGGCTTCATCGCCGGTTTTCAGCGTGACGATCGAATTTCCCGATGTCAGGGCATTGCGCGTAACCCTGTCGCCCAGGATTTTCATGGCCAGAAACTGCTGGCCGAAGCGCTCTCGGACAAGCTGCTCCGGCACGTCGTATCGCTCCAGATGCGCCAGGGTGTCATCGCCTAAAGCAGACCGTTGCAGCGTGATCGTGGCGCGCCTTATGCGGTTCACACCGGCAACGGCATAGATGAGCGCCCCGACGACCGGCGAAAGGAGAATGACGCCGACCCAGCCAAGGGCGGTGCGAACCTCCTCCTTGGTCATGGTCGCGTGGACGGCTGCTGCGGTCGCCATCAGCACCGAAATCACAGCAAGGATATGTGGCCAGTAAGCGGAGATCGTCTGGAACATGGTTCGGACTATCTAGCGACACACAGCGGAACGCAATTGATTGCAACCTCCAGCCGCGTCACGCAGCCATAAAATCATGCGGCGTGATGCCGAAAAAAATCGATGCGCCGACAAGCGGATAAGAAACCGTGATTTCCTGCTGCAGCCTGACCTTGGGTGATCAAGGAGGGGCAGGAAGTGCGCGCGATGCATCAGATAGAATTTTGAGACATTCGGTAATATTTATAACCGCATGATATATATGGATATTTTTTAAATTCGTCTCATTATGAGACAACCTGATCACATGTATCCGTTACATTTTGGCGTTGTAACCAGTTGATCAGACAACCCAACTGCTATAACTTGACAATCACAGTTAACTTTAAATCGCAATCGTGGTGGGGACAGCCGCGCACGATCGGTTGTTAAGTTGAAATCAACCCAAGATTTTTCAAAACGGGGCGACAGCCGTTTCCCCGAAAGCAATGTCTTTCGCCAAAAACATGACAAATCAGAATCAGGTTGTAGCGGAACAGGCAACGTTCCGAAGCTTCGCAAACAGCTATCTACGCGAGATGGACCCCGGCATTCCGGTGTTTCACCGTGTAGATGGAACGAATGTCGATTGCGTGGAACTCACGCTGCCGACGCGCAACACAGTGCTTCGCATAGAGCTCAAATCCAGATCGCTTTGCGGAATGCATCTTTTCGGACGGATATGGCAGCGCGGACGAACGGAACCCGCATGGCGCGAGATCGAGCCGATTGCCGTCTGTTATCTGCTCATTCAGGCGGCCGGGGACAGCATGCGGCGCTCCGGCGAGCAGCGTCATAGCGAACTCGAACTGTTCGAGCGCGTGCTGCAAAGCTATCAGGCGACCAAGCGCTATCTCGATGCCACTGCGGGATCGCCGCAGAGCGGCTTCATTGGCGGCGAGCAGTCGCTCTATTTCGGGCATCCTTTGCACCCCACTCCGAAAAGCCTTCAAGGCATGACGAGCTGGCAGCAGGTCGCCTACGCGCCGGAGCTGCGCGGCGATTTTCAGCTCACCTATTTTGCGGCCAAGGCAGAAATCGTCCGGCAGGATTCAGCAGACGTTCCCACCCGATCGATCGTTGAATCGCTGCTCGGCGAGGAGATCGGCAAATTTGCGCTGACTGATGACGAAGCCCTCATCCCCATGCATCCCCTGCAGGCGGAAGCCCTGATGCTCACCCCGAATGTGCGGGCGCTTTGCGCATCGGGCGCGCTTCGCCATCTCGGACCGGCAGGCCCGCGCTTTATGGCGACATCCTCGGTGAGGACCGTATTCAGCCCGGATGCCGCCTGGATGCCAAAATTCTCCCTGCCGGTGCGCATCACCAATTCGCAGCGGCTGAACCGCAAGCATGAGCTCGATGCCGGTGTGGCCGTCGCGCGGCTGTTCGCACGCGCCGGGATGAACGATCTGGACCCTCGCCTCGGCTTCCTTCACGACAGCGCCTACGTCACGCTTGAAATGCCGGGACAGGATGAAAGCGGATTCGAGGTGATTTTCCGTGAGAACCCGTTGCGCGATGGTTTCGAAGAAACGACGATTACCGTTTCGGCTCTGACGGCAGAGCCGTTGCCCGGCGAGAAATCTCGGCTGGAAAGCCTTGTCCGGCGCGTGGCCCGCGAGCAGGATGTACTTCCGCGCGAAGCCTGCCGCAGATGGTTCGAAGCCTATCTCGATTGCGCTCTCGACCCTCTGGTACGGCTTTACGACAAGTTCGGCGTAGCGCTGGAAGCGCATCAGCAAAACAGCCTGCTCGACATTTCCCAAGGGCTTCCGCGCAAATATTTCTACCGCGACAGCCAAGGCTTCTACCTGTCGAACAATTTCAAGGCGCGTTGGTGCACATTGCTGCCCGAACTGACGCAAACGCGCGAACTTTTCTTTGATGATCGCGAAATTCGCGAGCGCTTTTCATATTATCTCATCGTCAATCAGATCTTCTCGGTCATCGCGCGTGCCGGTCATGACGGGTTGACGCGCGAGGCCGATCTGATCGCGATCCTTCGTTTGCGTCTGGCCAAACTGGCCAGAGAACTGAGCGGCGGCGGTCGCGATTTTGCATCCGGCCTACTGAACAGACCGAGCATCACCGCGAAAGCCAATCTCGCAATACGCCTCAAGAATGTCGATGAACTCGCGGCGGGCGGCCACACGCTTTACACGCAAATTCCAAATCCGCTGAGCGGCGGCGGATTGGCGCTCGTGACGGAGGCTGCCCATGCCCTTGCCTCTTGATCGTCATGGCGACCCTGAATTGCGGATCATCCGGCAGCTCGTCGAGGCTGCGATTTATGAAGGCCTTGTCGATCATGTCGCCTCTGCCCAAGATCGCGGCACGCTTTTCGAATGGGGCCAAGCCGATGCCTCGTTTCGCTGCGAGGGCCGGATCGGCGCATTCGGCCGGATCAGAATTCGTCCCGAAACGATTGAACAGCAGGCGGGCAACAACTGGGTCCGCCCTGCTATCGGCGATCTGGTCTCAAGCCTAAAAGGCTCGGCAGAACATCGCGCACAATTGCTGTTCGAGCTGGAACAGACGCTGGGTTTCACCGCCTGGAACAACGACAATCTGCCGCCTCGCCTGCGGCGCGACCTGCCCTTTGCGCAATTGGATGCCGGGCTTGACGAAGGACACCCCTACCACCCCTGCTTCAAGGCGCGCACCGGCTTTACGCATGAAGATCATGCGGCTTACGGCCCTGAGGCCGGCAACTCCTTCCAGTTGATCTGGCTTGCGGTGTCGCGCGCGTATTTGCATTCGGCGCTTCCCCTTCCCGAAAGGGAGTTCTGGATAGCCGAACTTGGTGCCGAGACTTACGCGCTTCTGGACGGCCGCCGCCGCGAATGCTGCGACGATGCCACGAAATTCGGCCTGCTGCCGCTGCATCCGTGGCAATGGCAAGCGCTTCAGAATTCCGGGCTATCGAATTGGATCAGTGATGGCTCGGCGCATTTTCTGGGAACGGCGGGTGATCGCTACATTGCCAGCCAGTCTGTGCGCACCCTGTTCAACATCGACCATCCCGAATGCGCCAATATCAAACTGCCGATGAACCTTGTGAATTCATCGGCAAAACGCATCATCGAGCCATATTCCGTGTGCACGGCACCTGTGCTTACGGACTGGCTGAACGACCTCGTCTCCGACGATCCGCTTTTTTCGGAGCGCTATCCGCTGACCATTCTCGGTGAATATGCCGGTGTCATCGCTGATCGGGACGGCCCGCTCGCCGGTGAACTCGCGGTGATCTGGCGCGAAAGCGTGGATAGCTATCTCAAGCCCGGCGAAGCCGCCGTGCCGCTGAACGCGCTGATGATGGTGGAGCATGATGGCAGGCCGTTCATCGCGGACTGGATCGAACGCCATGAACTGGATAGGTGGACGGATCAACTCATCGAAACGGTTGCCATGCCGATATGGCATCTGCTGGTCGCGCATGGTTTTGCCACGGAATCGCACGGCCAGAATCTTGTCCTGATCCATCGCGATGGCTGGCCGGTGCGGCTGGCATTGCGCGATTTCCACGACAGTCTCGAATATGCGCCGGATTTCCTTCGCGATCCCGGCAAGGTGCCGGATTTCGTCGCGCTTAACCCGGCCTATGCCAAGGCAGAACCCAACGAATTCTACTGGATGGAAAGCGTCGAACTGCTGGGCGAATTGGTGATCGACGCGCTGTTCATCTACAATCTGGCCGAGATTTCGCATCTGCTCGACCATTGCTACGGGCTTGATGAAGCCGTCTTCTGGGCAAATGTTTCCAGACGCTTGAGCGTCTACGCCGACGAACATGGTCTGGCGGAGCGCCAGAACCAGCTCGGCCATTCCAAACCGCGCATTTTCACGGAATCCCTGCTGACGCGAAAGCTCCGCGCGCCGGGCACGATATGCGCTCACGAAATCCCCAACAGTCTTTCGGTTGCCGCCTAATCTCAGGAGTGCAGATATGATCGAAATCAACGACACCGTATTTGACCAGGCATGGTTCCGCGACGCGTCGGAACGCATGGCCACGATCGCTAATCTCGACCAGCGCAAGGGCGACCGCTTCGCGGTGTGCTTCGCAGAAGCGCAGGATTGGCTCGCCTTTTTCTTCGCCGCGCGCGAGGCGGGTGCAAGCGTGCTGCCGCTGCATCCTTCGACGCCTTATGCGGCAGCGCGGCGGCAGGCGGAAGCCGCGAACTGCAACTGGCTTTTTTACAATCGTTTGGAAGGCGAGCCGATCTGCGAGGAACGCGCCAATGAGACGGCGCAATTGCTTCAGATGAGTTCCGGCACGACCGGCGCGCCGAAATGCATCGCGCGCGCATGGAGCGATATCGACGACGAGATCGAAAGCTACATCTCGGCCTTCTCCGAACCGCAGGACATGACGCCGCTTGTCGCCTGCCCGACCACGCATTCCTACGGGCTGATCTGCGGCATCCTGATGGCGCTGAAGCGCGGCCAGACGCCGGTGATCCTCGATACAGGCAATCCGAAATTCCTTCTGCGTAAACTGCGCGAAACTGAGCGGCCTTATTTGCTTTCATCGCCCGTGATCCTTCACACGCTGGCGCGTCTTTTGCCGCAAGGCGAAAGCATTCATGCCACGATGACCTCCGGCACATTGCTGCCCGAGCCATGGTTCAACCAAATCCGCGCAAAATCGAAGCATATGTTTCAGCAATATGGCTGTTCGGAAGCCGGTTGCATCGCGATCAACCCGGATGTTCAGGCGGCAAACGAAATCGGCTATGTGCTTCCGCGCTTTTCGCTACGCAATGAGGGCGACAGCAGTAAGCCGGAAGAAATCGTATTGGAACGTAACGGCATCGCGATCGAAACACGCGATCTGGGCTATCGCCGTGCGGACGGTATGCTGGTTTTCGTTTCGCGCCTCGACGACATGATCAATGTTTCAGGCCTGAACGTCTATCCGAAGGAAGTCGAAGACGTGGTGATGTCGATGAACGGCGTCAGCGATGCCGTCGTTTTCCGCAAGCAGGACACATTCGCAGGTGAGCGCGTAGCCCTCCTCTTCAGCGCGGATCGCGCGATCGGACAGGCAGAACTGCGCCAATGGTGCGCGGATCGTCTCGCCAGTCACCAATTGCCGACGGAAATCCTGCAGATCGACCAGATCCCTCGTCAGGCAAACGGAAAAATCAGCAGACGCGATGTGGCCGCGCGCTACAGCGCCGGTGAATTTGCAGCACGCACAGAGGCAGCATGATGAATTACAACGAAGTCCTGATCGCCATCGAAACGATCCTGCGCGACAAGCTGAACCATCAGCACATGGATGGTTTTTCACCGAAAGCGCAGTTGAACGAGGACCTATATCTCGATTCCGTGCTCATTCTCGAAATCATGCTGAGCCTTGAACTCGACCATGGCGTGGCGCTGCCGGAAGAAGTCATCAGCCGCCAAGACCTCGATACGGTGGAGGATCTGGCGCGGTTGTTCGTCGATGCGCCTGCTTCAGAAGTCGAGTCCGAAAAAGCTGCCAAGCCTTTGACTTTCCAGCGTTCCGAGCAGGAGGCCGCGGAGCGCGTTGGCGTGCATGGCGAAGACTATATCGACATCAAGGTTCATTGCTTCGTCAGCAATGTCTGCCATGCGGTCAAGCAGACCGGCACGCTCGATCACCGGCCGTTCTTCTTTGGTGTATGGGATGCGGGCTTTGCGGTCGATGAGCGCTGGCGGCTTGCCTACCACGCGCCGGAAATCAACCACGATTTCTTTCGCGACTGGTTCCAGCGCATCTACGGGCCGGAAGTCCGGCAGTGGTATAGGCCGGAAGCGTCGAAGGCCGAGAATGTCGCAACCATGATCGAGCTTCTCGAGACCAAGAATCCGTCCGAGTATGTGATGGTCATGCTCGATCTGTTTCACCTGCCGGAGCGGGAGAACAAGTTCAACCAGAACCCCTTCCCGCATTATCTGATGCTCGAAAACACCGAAGACCCGGCAATCTGGATGGTTCTCGATCCCGATTTTCGCTGGGAAGGCCGGATCGAGAAAGATAAAGTCATCAATGCGATCATGCAGCCGACTGTGGCAGGCGGTTTCGTGTTCGATGCAGCCGATATCAGAAAGCCGCGCGATGCCGATCTGCGCGACTACTTCCTCGCCTGCTTTCACGAAGACGAGAACCTGCTGACGCGCGCCACGCGCGACATCGTTCAGGCGCATATCGAAAAGCGAGATGGTGTGCAGCTATCCGACCTGTCGGTGGCACTGCGCGAACTGCCGGTTCTCTCCATCCGCAAATATGCGCTGGAGCATGGATTCGCCTTTTTCTGGCGCTCGATGAAGCTTTCGAATGCAGAATTCGATGTGATCTGCGAAGAAATCGAGGCGCTTATCCAGGAATTCAAGGCGCTTCATTACGCGGTGATGAAACTTGGCCAGACCGGCGATTCCGCTCATGCAGCGCAGGTCTTTGCAAAGCTCGACGCGCTGGATGCCATGGAACGCGACCTGAAAGGACGTCTGGCGCAGACATACCGTGTCTGGTGCGATGCGCGCAGCCTGGCGCCCGTACCTCAGCCCCATCAGGATGCAGCCGAATGAAGCTGT
Organism: Foliimonas ilicis; assembly: GCF_039939195.1. NCBI lineage: Bacteria > Pseudomonadati > Pseudomonadota > Alphaproteobacteria > Hyphomicrobiales > Phyllobacteriaceae > Foliimonas > Foliimonas ilicis. Next base: position 415,632 of record NZ_JBDUUH010000002.1, read on the forward strand.
CGCTCTGCACCATCACGTTCCGCCACCATCTCCTGTCGCTCGAAGACATTGCGCGATGGGCCGCCAGCAACGGCTTCGACGGCATCGAACTCTGGGGTGCTCATGCGCGCAACATGCAGCACATGACGGACCGCGACGCCGCCTGGATGGCGGGTTTCGGCCTCTCCGTGCCGATGGTCAGCGATTACCTGCCGCTCGACGACGATCTCGCTTCTTTGCGCTACGCGACCGCAGATCTCTGCCGCCTGGCGCGCCGATGGGGTGCCCGGAAAGTGCGGACATTCGCTGGGAAGACGGGAAGCAACGAAACTTCGCCCGAAGCGCGCTGGCGGCTATCTACGCGCCTGAAGGACGCCTGCATGATCGCCGAAGATCAGGGCTGCTCGGTGCTGGTCGAGACCCATCCGGGAACGCTGGCCGACACTCTGGCGTCCACGATGCGGCTTATCGAAGATGTCGACCACCCCGCGCTGAAGGTCAATTTCGACACGCTGCATGTCTGGGAAGGTGGCGACGATCCGCTGGAAGCGCATCAGAAATTGCTGCCGCATATCCAGCATTACCATCTGAAAAATGTTCGTTCGCGTGCAGATCTGGGCATATTCGAGCCGTCGAATGTCTATGCCGCGGCAGGCAAGCGCAGCGGCATGACGCCATTGTTCGACGGAACCGTCGATTATCTGGAATTTCTCGACGCGCTTTTCGACCGCGACAACGTGGCTGCCTCGCTGGAATGGTTCGGCGGCGATTGCTTCAACATACTCGCCAATGATGCACGCAACATCCGCCTGCTTCTGGCGGACCGCGAAGCGCCGATACGCACCGCAACGGCGTAAAGTTTAAACTAGCGCGCTGACATGCAGGGCTTCGAGCGTCACCGCGTACGCTTTTAGTCTTGCTAAAACCGTATTCCACGCCTACGATTTACTTATTCGGTTGGTTCTTTCGGCATGCGGAAGACTTTCCGCAGCTTTCTTCCGAAATCGACACGCAAATTCTGAAGATTGCCGCTTATTATTGCGGCAGCGAATACACAGCTGCGTCCGGCCACACGTCGGTTGTTTCTATCGGCCCTCATACCCAAAGGATCAATACCATGGCTAAAGGTCAAGTGCGCAGCAATCGCGAAGTTCGCAAGCCCAAGAAGGAAAAGGCCCCTTCCAAGCCAGAACCGGTTTTGGGTTCATTGGTAAAGCAGGTTCCGAGCGGCAACGCGCAAGGCAAACCGAAAAAGTGACAGTGATAACACTCGCTAACAATCGGCCCCACAGCGCCTTAAGCGGTGGGGCTTCTGTTCCGGACTGCTACGTAAATTCGAGGCAATCATGAGCCTGACCTTTCCCAACCCCAGCCGCAGCTATGACGAAGCGCACAAGCGCATCCGTTTCGTTGGCCATGACGGCATGTCCCAGATCGAATTCGCTCTGGAGGTAGAGGCCCTGACTGCCAAAAGCGCGAAAGACGCCGAAACCGGTTATCTCGCTGCATTCGACAACGCGCTCGAAACCATACGGGACGCAGCGCGCAAGGCTTACAACAAGAGCCATCAGAACAGATTCGTTCTGACCTCGTCGGATCTGGCACGCTGACCGGCTTGTAAGCCGACGCGAGCACCGTGCGAACGCTCTGAACCCTCCCCAACCAAAGGAACGCGACATGATCGTATTCGAAAAGAAGCTGCCTCCGCCCCCTGCGCCGAAGAATGCCGATGAAAAAACGCCTGCTCCCATCCGGGACCGCGAAGCCGAGCGGCGCGTCAAGGCTGATACGGACGGAACGCGCAGACGCGCGAAACAGGTGGCTGAAGACAATCGGCTTCTCTGATTTTCTTGAAACCCCAACATCACAACCCGCGCTGCGCATACTGTGCCGAGCGCATTATTCCAGGGCTCAGGTGGCGACCCTGGACAGGGGTGTTGGGGGTGATCCAGGGCCGCCTGCATGAAGTTCAGGGAGAATTTCATGCATGACGACCGTGCGCGTTTCGCGTTAACGACTCGTTAATATTTACCCGCAAATTCTACCTATCGGGCCAGCCAATCTTTTTGTCCACAATATAGACGCATGGAACCGCCCGCGAATAGCAGGGTCCAATCAGTTCTCATTAAGATCGAAACTACGGGCAGATTACCTGGAAATTTCGGCGACAAGCCGCGCAATCGCGGCAAGAAGGCCTTTTTCATCGTAGGGCTTCACCAGAATATCGACCATCGGCATATTCTCCGTACCCGGCACATCGCTGTGCCCGGTTGCGAATATCACCGGCAAATCGGGAAGCGCGGCGCGAATTTTGTCCGCAAGCTCCACGCCTGACATGTCCGGCAAACCGACATCGGTTACGAGCAGGTGCACGAATTCCGTCCTGGCCAGTGCCATGGCTTCCGTTGCAGACCCCGCCTCCAGTACGACAACACCCATATCCTGCAGCATGTCTGCCGTTGTCATACGGATGATCGCATCGTCTTCGCACAAAAGAACTCGAAGGCCTTCCAGCGACACCGGCTTCGGCGAAACGGGAGAAATCCGCTTTTCCTGCTCGGCGCGCGCGAGGATGGAGCGTACTTTGCGGGCCAGCGCTTCGCGCGTGTAAGGCTTGCTCAGCAATTGAACGCCCTGATCCAGCCGCCCGCCATGCACGATGGAGTTCTCGGTGTAGCCGGAGGTGAACAGCACACCGATGTTGGGCAACCGCTCTTTCGCCGCGCGGGCAAGTTCGGTGCTTTTTACGCGGCCTGGCATGACGACATCGGTGAACAGAAGGTCGATCGGAACGCCACTCTCGACGATGGTCAAAGCGCTGTCTGCATCCTTGGCCTTGAGAACCCGGTAGCCGAGTTCGCTCAGCAGAGCGACGGTCGTGTCGCGCACCGCCTCATCGTCCTCCGCCACCAAAATGGTTTCGCTGCCTCCAGCCAACGGGCCGCTCTCGACGTCGGAAAGCGTGTCCTCGGCATGGAATGAGCGCGGCAGATAAAGCTTCACCGTCGTTCCGACGCCCGGTTCGCTGTAGATCTTGATATGCCCATTGGACTGTTTGACGAAGCCATAGACCATGGACAGGCCGAGACCCGTGCCTTTGCCTTCCGGCTTGGTCGTGAAGAACGGATCAAACACCTTCTCGATGATCTCAGGCGTCATTCCGGCGCCCGTGTCGCTTACCGCCAGCATAACATACTGACCAGGCGTAACCTCGTCATGTGTCCTTGAATAGGCCTCGTCGAGATAGGCGTTGCCTGCCTCGATCGTCAGCTTGCCCTGACCGTCCATCGCATCGCGCGCATTGATCGCGAGATTGAGAAGCGCGTTTTCGACATTGCCGGGATCGGCCAGCGTATTCCACAGCCCGCCGCCGACGATGCTGTCGATTTCAATCGCCTCACCAATGCTGCGCCGGATGATGTGATCCATGTCACGCACCAGCCTCCCGAGATTGACGACCTTGGGCTCCAGCGGCTGGCGTCTGCTGAAGGCCAGCATTTGCGAGGCAAGCTTGGCGCCGCGCGTGACACCGGACAGCGCATTGTTCAGCCTGCGTTCGGCCAATTCGTTGCCGGTGAAATCCTTCATCACGAGCTGGAGATTCCCGCCGATGACCTGAAGCAGATTGTTGAAATCATGCGCGATACCGCCCGCGAGATTTCCGATGGCTTCCATCTTCTGCGTCTGGCGAAGCACGGCCTGTGCTTCCAGCAATTCGGCCGTACGCTCCTCGACACGATCCTCAAGTGTCGTGTTGAGGAATTCGAGCTGCTCTTCCGTTCTTTTCTGGTCTTCAATATCGGTGTTCGTGCCGACCCACCGGACGATATTGCCATCCGACCCGCGCGATGGAACCGCGCGTGCGATATGCCAGCGATACGATCCATCGAAACGCCGCAGACGAAATTCAGTCTGGTAAAGCTTTTCCGTGCCGAGCGCCTTCACCCAATTGGATGCAGCGTTTTCGCGATCATCCTCATGGACGATCGCCGCCCATTTATCGCCGTCGAGTTCACCTGCACTGTGGCCGCTATATTGGTAGACCTGATCGTTGAACCAGTCCAACTGGCCATCCGGCAGGCTCGTCCAGACATGATTGGGCATCGACTGAGCCAGGGAGCGGAAGCGCAACTCACTTTCGCGCGCTGCGTCTTTCGCTTTGCGCTGCTCCGTTACATCGTGGCCCTGCACGAAGATGCCGGTGATCTTGTCGTCTTCCCCGAAGAGAGGCTGGTAGATCAGGTCGACATGGCGCTCCTCTTCCGGCCGACCTTCATGCCTGCGCAGAAAAACCTTCACCTCATTGGCGATGTAGGGTTTGCCCGACGAATAGACTTCATCGAGCAGTTCGACAAAGCCCTGCCCTACAACTTCGGGAATCGCATCGCGTACTTTCCTGCCTATCAGCGGGCGATCGCCGACCAGATTCAAATAGGCCGTATTGGCGATGTCGAAAACATGTTCGGGGCCGGTCACCACGGCCATGAAACTCGGCGCCTGAACGAACAGGCTCCGCAAATGCTCCCCCTCGGCGCCAAGAAGCCTGTTTTCATTGACAACAGCGTCCGCACGCTGAATCAGACCGGACTGCACCTGCATCATGTTGCCCGAAGCGCTCAGGCGAAGATTGTGCAGTTCGGTGACGTCCACCGTGTTCTGCAGAACAAACGCAACCTCGCCCTCAGCGTCGAAAATCGGCGTATGCGTCGCGCTCCAGAAGCGCTCTTCCATCGAACCGTCCGCCCGCGCGATCGCATAGGGAATAATCGGCAGATAATCGACGCGCTTTGTCGCAATCGTGCGCTGCAGCGACTGCCGCAGCATCATGCCATTTACCGAATCCGGGTCGCTCGGAAACGCCTCGAACATGTTGACACCCAGCAATGCATCGCGCTGGCGCATGGTGATCGCGAGATAAGCCTCGTTCATACCGACGATGTTCAGATGCGTGTCGAGAACCACGTAGGGATTGGGCGATGCGTTGAAGAGGCCTTCCGCATCAATAGCTCCATCTGGCAGAGCACGCAGCATCAGTAATTCTCTCTCTCCGACCTGAAATTACGAGGACGATCGGCAAGTTTCTAGCAACAGATTGCACGGATTGTACAGTGATACGCCGCTACACTTTTTACGGGAAACGTGACTGATCGATATGGGAAAAGTAGATTCCGATCAGACGTTTACTCGTATTTCATAACCCGCTCAGGAATGAGGCCCTTCGGCGCGAAACGCAACACCAGAATGATCGTCAGGCCGATGACGAAAACGCGCATCTGCAGAGCCCGCGTCGGCAAATCGGCAGGCGGCGTTATGTCGAACGCGCTTTGCAGCCAGCTTGCGCCATAGTGGAAGGCGATAAGCGCTGCTGGCTCCGACATCGTCCAGATGACATAGACCAGAAGCGCGCCGAATATGGCGCCCAGATTGTTGCCGGAGCCGCCAAGCACGACCATGATCAGCACGAGGAATGTATGATTGATCGGCGAGAAGCCGCTCGGATCGAAAATGCCGCCGAAGCTGATCAATGCCGCACCGCCCACACCGACGATGAAATTGCCGAGCACGAACATTTCCAACCGGCGACGGTTCACATCCTTGCCGACTGCTTCCGCCGCCAGTTCGTTTTCGCGGATTGCGCGCATCATGCGCCCCCAGGGCGACGCCCAGCCGCGCTGGAGAAGCACGAAAATCACCACGATGAGAAGAGCGGTAATGCAGAGATAGGCAGAACGCGCCGCGATGAAGCCGACCTCCATTGCTGTCGGCACCGGCCATGGCAGCGGCGAGACGGTCAGCGTTCCGCGCGTCGCCCAATCGGCGTTTTTGAGGAATGCCTTGACGATTTCGGCGATGCCGAGCGTCGCGATCGCCAGATAATCCGAGCGCAGGCCGAGCGTGATGCGACCTATGAACCATGCCAGCGCACCGGCGATAATGCCGCCGAACAGCCAGCCCAACCAGACCGGAAGCCCGAAGCCGCCGATGAAGCCCGAATTCTGCTCGATCAGGCTTGCCGCCGGTTCAAGCGCGCTTTCGGCCATCAGATATGTCGTCGCGCCGGCGATCACGGTGAGCAATGTGCGCAGCTTTTTCGGGACGCCATAGCGGTTGCTGCGGCTGAGCAGAAAGGTGATCGTGCCGCCGATCAGGATGATGAAGCCCATGTGGGCCAGCAGTCCGGGCGCTGCCGAATCCCAGAAAACCGGGTTGACCGGAAACGAAATCAGCATTGCGCCGAATGCGCCAATGGCGATGAAACCCATCACGCCTGCATTGAACAAGCCCGCATAGCCCCATTGAACATTCAGGCCGAGTGCGATGATGGCAAGACAACTCGCCTCGACCAGCATGCGCAAGCCATAGGCATTGCCCTGCCAGGCGAATACGAGTGCGACGATGACAATGAGGCCGCCGATCAGGCCGGCAGTGCGAAGATCGAGTGCTTTCATCACAGCACCTTTCCGCGAAATATGCCGTTGGGCCGCCAGATAAGAACCGCAACGAGGATCACAAACGGCACGACCAGCTTGTATTCGGTCGGCACGAAGGAAATGTTGGCCGGTATTTCGAGCCATTCGGGGAAGCGGTCCCTGAAAGGCCGCAGCAATATCGCCCAGTTGAAAACGGCGACCGTCTCCGTGAAGCCGACGATCAGCCCGCCGCTGATTGCGCCGTAAGGCTGGCCGATGCCGCCGACGATCATCGCCGCCACGATCGGCAGGAGAAGGTTGAAGCTCAGATCGGGCTTGAGGCTGACATCCATGGCAAGCAGTGTTCCGGCTGCTGCGGCAAGACTGCCCGAAATGATCCATGTCGTGCGCACGACCTGCTGTGTGCTGATGCCCGAAATGCGTGCCAGATCGGCATTGTCGGACATTGCCCGCATCGCCTTGCCGGTGCGCGATCGCGTCAGGAAGAAATGCAGCGCAACGATGCTGGCGATGGTGAACAGGATCAGCAGAAGCTGCGGCTCGGTGACGATGATGTCCCTGCCGCCAAAGGGAACACGATAAATCTCCTTCGGGCCGACATACATATTGCGCGGCGCGGTGCCCCAGATCAGGCGGATCAGCCCCTGCAGCATCAGCATCACGCCGAAGGACGCAATGACCAGCGTGATTGGCTTCGGATTTGTCTTGCGCAGCGGCTGGTAGAACGCCTTGTCGAGGAAGATCGTGAAGCCCGCGGTAATCAGCATCGCAATCGGCATCACGACGAAGGCGGTCGGCAGGCCAATAGCGGCACCGATGCCCGGCATCATCGCGGTCAGCACGAAGGCCATGAATGCGCCGAAGGTCATCAGATCGCCATGCGCGAAATTCGCGAAGCGCAGAATGCCCCAGACAAGCGTCAGCCCGACCGCGCCAAGCGCGTAGACCGAGCCGATGATCATGCCGGAAATCACGACCTTGTTGATGAAGAATACGATTTCGTTGATCGGCAGCGCCGACAGCAATCCTACATTTTCCATCAGTGTTTTCCTCCGCCGAGGAAGCTTTCGGCCACTTCCGGATTGTCGAGCAATGCCTGGCCGGTATCGGTGAAAGAGTTGCGCCCGCTGGCGAGCACGAAGCCGCGATGCGCGATGGCCAGCGCCTGGCGCGCATTCTGCTCGACCATCAATATGCCGACGCCCATCTTGTTGATGGCAACGACGCGCTCGAAAATCTCGCCCATATAGAGCGGCGAAAGACCGGCGGTCGGTTCGTCCAGCAAAAGCAGCTTCGGTTCGACCATCAGCGCACGGCCGATGGCCACCATCTGGCGCTGACCGCCCGAAAGCTCGCCCGCAGGCTGCTTCTGCTTGTCGCGAAGCGGCGGGAAATATTCGAACATCTTTTCGATGAGATGCTTGAAATCGCCCTTGCGCACATAAGCGCCCATTTCGAGGTTTTCGCGCACCGACATGGTCGGAAAGACGTTGAATTCCTGCGGCACGAAGGACAGCCCGCCGCGCACCAGATTTTCCGGCTTCTCGTTTGTCACGTCCTTGCCGTCGAAGACGACGGTGCCTTCCGAAATCGTCAGCAGGCCGAACAGCGCTTTCAGCGACGTCGATTTGCCCGCACCGTTCGGCCCGACAATCACGCCGATTTCGTTGACATCGATCTCCATATCGACGCCGTTCAGAATATTCGCACCGCCATAACCGGCGTGCACATTCGTCATTTTCAGAATGCTCATGCGGCGTCTCCCACAGGCGCGCCGCCGAAATAGGCTTCGATCACTTCCGGATTCTTTCGGATTTCGTTCATCGGGCCTTGCAGCATGACCGTGCCTGCGGCCATCACGATGACCGGATCGCAAAGCCGCGCAATCAGATCCATGTCGTGTTCGATAACGAAGAAGGTCAGGCCCCTGTCGCGGTTCAGCGATTCAACCACGCTGGCCAGATCGTTCAGCAGCGTGCGGTTGACGCCCGCCGCGACCTCATCCAGCAGCACAACCATCGGGTCGGCCATTATGACGCGGCCAAGTTCGAGCAGCTTTTTCTGACCACCCGACAAATTCCCCGCGCGCTCGTTGCGCACATGCTCGAGCCGCAGAACCTTGATGACTTCCTCGGCCTTGCGGCGCGTTGCCGTCTCGATCATGCCGACGCGCCCGCGCCGGAAACAGGCATCGAAAAAGGATTCGGTGGATTTTCCCGCCGTCACGACCATCAAATTCTCAAGCGCCGTAAGGTGCGAGAATTCCTGCGCGATCTGGAAGGTGCGCGACAGGCCGTGTTCGAAAAGTTCGTGCGCGGGCATGCCCGTCACGTCCCTGCCGTCCAGCCATATGCTGCCGGAGGTCGGCGCGAAAGCGCCTGCCACCATGTTGAACATGGTGGTCTTGCCTGCACCGTTCGGCCCGATCAGCCCGGTTATGGTGCCTCTCTCGACCTTGAGCGAACAATCATTGACCGCAACGACATTGCCGAAGCGCTTGGTTACGTTTCTGACTTCGATGAGCGCGTTCACGCCTACCCCAATATTTTCGAACGCATTCGGGTCCCTCGCCCGGCACCCCACATGCCGGTCCATCCGCTGCGTTTCTTGGCAATTGACAGGAAGGCCGCGTCCCGGCGGCCTTCCTGCACTCGTTCGTGGCTTTACTGCGCGGCGGTGACTTCCTTGAAGCCTTTGCCTTCGACGACCATTTCGATGACGTTGCCGGGAACGTCGCCGTTTTCGTCGAATTCGTGGCTGCCTGCAGCGCCTTCGTAATTGATGTCCTTGCCTTCCGCGATCAGCTTCTTGGCCTTCTCCCATTCGCCCGGAAGAATGACTTCACCGGGCTCGGAGGACACTTCGCGCAGTGCCGCACTCAGGCCTTCGCGCGAATCCTTGCCGAGCTTTTCGATCGCAAGAGCGATCATGAAGGCGGCATCATAAGCCTGCGCACCGAAATTGGCGTTCGGGTCGAGGCCGGCGTCCTTGGCGAGTTTGAGATAGACTTCGGTACCCGGACCGCTCGCATTGCCGATGCGGGTCGCGACCATGCCGTCGAGCTGGCCTTCGCCGATATTGGTTACGAGCGTATCGCCGACCATGCCGTCGCCGCCTGCGAATTTCGAGAAGTCGCCGCCTTCGAGAGCCTGACGGATGATGGTCGAGCCAGAGCCATCGACATAAGCGAGCACGACAAGCGTGTCTGCGCCCGAAGCGGAGAGCGAGCCGATTTCGGCGCGGTAATCCGCCTTGCCGTCTTCATGCGCGTCCTTGCCCGAAACGGTGCCGCCGGCAGCCTTGAAAGCTGCTTCAAGTGCGTCCGCAAAGCCTTTGCCATAGTCATTGTTGACGTATGTGATGGCGATGTTGTCGGTGCCCTTCTCCTTCAGGATTTTGGCCAGCGTTTCGCCGCTGTAGGAGTCCGACGAGGTCGTGCGGAACACGAGGTCCTTGTCGTCCAGCGTCGTCAATGCAGGCGAAGTCGCCGCAGGCGAGATCAGAAGAACGCCGCCGGGAATGGCTGCGTTGTTTGCAGCAGCAATGGTTTCACCCGAGCAGAGCGGACCGACGAGCGCGGTCACCTTTTCGGAGTTGACCATGCGGTCGGCAGCGTTTGATGCGGCGGTCGCGTCCGCGCAGGTCGAATCGCCCGAGATAATATTCAGCGTCTGGCCGTCGAGAATGCCGCCCTGATCGTTGACGTCCTTAACGGCAAGCTTTGCCGCGTCGAAGATCGGCGGCACGAGGCTTTCGATCGGGCCAGTGAACCCGCCGAGAAAGCCGATCTTCACATCGGCATGGGCAGCAACCGAGCCCGCGAGAATCGCGGTGCTCAACATCGCGCCCGCGATGAGATTTTTGGTAATGCTTTTCATAATATTCCTCCTGCTTGGTGTCGATTACCGGCAATCCGGTTTTGCGCATCAGGCAATGGCAACGGTGTTCCACCAATCCGTTGCTAACTCCCCGCCCGATTGACCTTTGGTCCTATAGAAAGACTATGCGTTCAACAAGTGTCACGGATGAAATCTTCCGTGATCTCCCCGTTACGTAACCTTGTTTTTATTGCGGTATTCTGGTCGATCCCACAATTTTTCGCGCATTACACGCTCTAGCCTGCCCGCAGCCTCAAGCACATCGTCGATCCCGATATAGAGGGGCGTGAAGCCGAAACGCATCATGTCGGGCGCGCGGAAATCGCCGATCACACCTTGCGCAATCACCGCCTGCATCGCCGCATAGCCTTCGTGAAATCGGAACGAAACCTGACTGCCGCGCATGGCTGCATCGCGTGGGGTAACGAGTTCCAGATCAGGGCAGCGACGCTCGACCTCCTCGATGAAGCGGTCGCACAGCGCAATCGAGCGCGCCCTGAGCGCATGGAGATCGACGCCCTCCCATACTTCGAGCGCCGTATGAAGCGCTGCAAGCGACAGGATCGGCGGTGTGCCGACGCGCATACGGTCAATGCCCTTCGCGGGACGATATTCGAGGTCGAACGCAAATGGCGCATCATGCCCCATCCATCCGGCGAGTGATGGTTTCACACTGTCTGCAAGACCGGGCCGAACGTAAATGAAGGCAGGAGCGCCGGGGCCGCCATTCAAATATTTGTAGCCGCAGCCCACCGCGAAATCGACGCCGCAGCGCTCAAGTTCGACCGGCAGCGCGCCTGCAGAATGGCATAAATCCCAGATCGTAAGCACGCCCTTCGCCCGCGCCTTGGCGGTCAGCGCTTCCATGTCGTGCAAACGGCCTGTGCGATAATCGACCTGCGTGATCATCAGCACGGCGACTTCGTCGGTGATTGCGTCGGCAATTTCTTCCGGCGCGACTATCTTCAGCACATAGAACTTGTCGAGTGCGGCAAGTGCACCTTGCGCAACGTAAAGGTCGTTCGGAAAATTTCCGCTGTCGGAAAGCACGATCTTGCGTTCGCCTGCTGATTCAAGTGCAGCGGTCAACGCCTTGAAAAGATTGATGGACGTGGAATCCGACGCAATCACGCTTCCCGCAGGCGCGCCGATCAGTTTTGCAATACGGTCGCCGGTGGACGCCTGAAGGCCGATCCAATCGCGGTCGTTCCAGCCGCGGATCAGGCTCTTGCCCCAACCCTCATCGATCTCCGTCAACACCCGCTGGCGTGCGGCTTTCGGCAGAGGCCCAAGCGAGTTGCCATCCAGATAAACGATGCCTTCCGGCAGGTCGAACAGAGCCTTCGTGCGTTCAAATATGTCGATCGTCATCAGGCAGGGACTTTTTTCTTGAGAGCGAAGCGCTGGATTTTACCGGTTGCCGTCTTTGGCAGGGCTGTCACGAATTTGATCGAGCGCGGATATTTATAAGGCGCGATCGCATTCTTCACATGATCCTGCAACAGTTTGATCGTCAAAGCGTCGGGCGAAGCCTCGGCAACCAGCACGACATGCGCCTCAACGATCTGCCCGCGCTCCTCGTCAGGCGCGCCAATTACCGCGCATTCGCTGACGAGATCATGCGCCAGAAGTGCTGCCTCCACTTCCGGCCCGGCAATATTGTAGCCGGACGAGATAATCATATCGTCCGAGCGAGCCGCGAAGTGGAAATAGCCCTGCTCGTCCTGATAGAAGGCATCGCCCGTCAGGTTCCAGCCATCGCGGACGTATTTTTCCTGCCGGTCGTCTGCAAGATAGCGACAGCCGGTCGGGCCGCGAACCGCCAGCTTGCCGATTTCGCCGCGCGGCACCTCATTCATGTCGTCATCGACGATCTTCGCCTCATAGCCGCCAACCGGCCTGCCGGTTGAAGCCGGAGCCGAGTCCCCGAAGCGGTTCGAAATGAAGATATGCAGCATTTCGGTCGCACCTATGCCATCGAGCATCGGCTTGCCGGTCTTCTTCATCCAGGCGTCGTAGATCGGCGCAGGCAGAGTTTCGCCCGCCGAAACCGCAACGCGAAGCGAACTCAGGTCGGCGCCCTCCTCCATCGCATTCAGCATCACGCGGTAAGCGGTCGGCGCGGTAAAGCTGATCGTCGCCTTATAGGTCTCGATAATCTCGATCATCTTCGGCGGCGTCGCCTGTTCCAGAAGCGTTGCCGCCGCACCGAAACGCAGCGGGAAGATCGCCAGTCCGCCAAGGCCGAATGTGAAGGCCAGCGGCGGCGAACCAACGAAAATGTCGTCAGGCGTGACGGCCAGAACTTCCCTTGCGTACCCATCGGCGATGATCAGCAGATCGCGATGGAAATGCATCGTCGCCTTTGGCTCGCCGGTCGTGCCCGACGTGAAGCCCAGCAGCGCGACGTCATCGCTGGCGGTTGCGACCGCTTCGAATTTCACGGATTTGCCAAGTGCCACACGGTCGAGTTCAGCATCGTGATTGGCCGTGCCGTCAAAGCCGATGACCTGCTTCAGAAATTGGCTGGTCTTCGCGCAAGCGACTAGCTCATCCAGAATACGCGTGTCGCAGAGCGCCAGCGTGATTTCCGCCTTGTCTACCACCTGCGCCAGTTCGCCTGCGCGCAGCATCTGCATCGTGTTGACGACGACGGCACCAGCCTTCGTCGCGGCCAGCCAGCAGGCAACCATCGCCGGATTGTTGGCGGAGCGGATCAGCACGCGGTTGCCGGGCTTTACCCCATAATCTTCGACCAGCGCATGCGCGATGCGATTCGACCAGTCGGTCAGTTCTTTATAAGTGCGGCGGCGGCCATTGCCGATCAGCGCCGTGTGGTCGCCAAAGCCTTTGCCGACCATCGCATCGGTCAGTTCGACGCCTGCATTCAGGCGGTCTGGATAGTCGAACCCATCCAGCAGCAGGTCGGGCCATTGCTCGAGCGGCGGAAGGTTGTCGCGCGCGAAAGTGTCGGTATGGGCGGATGCTCCAAGCATGTCACCCTCCCGCAAGCGTTTGTCTGGCGATAATCACTTTCTGCACGTCCGAAGCCCCCTCATAGATTCTAAGTGCGCGAATTTCGCGATAGAGTTTTTCGACCACGCTTCCCTTGCGTACGCCATCGCCGCCATGGATCTGCACCGCCTTGTCGATGACGATTTGCGCGTGATCCGTGGCGTAGAGTTTTGCCATCGCCGCTTCCCGGCTGACGCGGGCGGCGCCCGAATCCTTCAGCCACGCGGCGCGGTAAACCAGAAGTGCCGCTGCATCGATGTCGAGTGCCATATCCGCGATATGCCCCTGCACCATCTGCAGATCGGCCAGCGGCGCGCCGAACAGATTGCGCGAGCGCGCCCGGTCCAACGTTTCGTCGAGCGCGCGCCGCGCAAAGCCGAGTGCAGCCGCGGCCACCGTCGAGCGGAAAACATCGAGCACCGACATGGCGATGCGGAACCCCTGCCCCGGCTGGCCGATCATCGCGCTTGCAGGCACGCGGCAGTTCTCGAATGACAGCCTGGCCAACGGATGGGGCGCGATGACTTCGAGCCGTTCGGCGATGTGCAAGCCTGGCGTATCGGCGGTTACTGCGAAAGCGGAAATGCCTTTTGCGCCCGGCAAATCCTCGCTTCGCGCGAAGACCGTGTAGAAATCCGCGATTCCGCCATTTGAAATCCACGTTTTCTCGCCGTTGAGCACGTAGAATTCGCCGTTTTTCTCAGCGGAAAGCTCAAGATTGGCGACATCGGAGCCGGATTTCGGCTCGCTCAACGCGAATGCCGAAAGCGCCTTTCCGGCGCGCGTCTTGGTCAGCCATTCGCTCTTTTGCACACCCGAACCGAAAAGCGACAGCGCGCCGGTTCCCAACCCCTGCATGGCGAATGCGAAATCGGCCAGCCCGTCATGGCGCGCCAGCGTTTCGCGGATGATGCACAGGCTGCGCACGTCGAGCGCGCTTGCGGCATCTTGCGGATCGACGGCGGAATGTTTCAGCCAGCCGCCTTCGCCAAGTTTAGCGACCAGTGCGCGGCAGGCGTCGTCGACATTGTCGTGATCGATATGGACGAGTTCCCTTTCGGCCCAGATTTCCAGTTCCGCCGACAATTTGCGGTGCCGGTCTTCGAAAAAGGGCCAGTCGAGGAAACTCTTATCCGCCATTTCAATCGCCCTTGAAAGCTGGTTTTTCGCGGGCGACGAAGGCATCGAAGGCGCGTTTGAAATCCGCGGTCTGCATGCAGATCGCCTGCGCTTGCGCCTCTGCCTCGATGGCCTGTTCGATGGACATGGACCATTCCTGATTGAGCATGGTCTTGGTCATCATGTGCCCGAAATTCGGGCCTTCGGCCAGGCGCTGCGCCAATTTCAGCGCTTCCGCATCCAGCGTTTCGGCCGAAACGACGCGGTTGAAGAAACCCCAGCGCTCGCCTTCCGCCGCATCCATCGAGCGGCCGGTGTAGAGCAATTCGGCAGCGCGGCCCTGTCCGATTATGCGCGGCAGGATCGCGCATGCGCCCATGTCGCATCCGGCAAGCCCAACACGCGTAAACAGAAATGCCGTTTTCGCTTCAGGTGCCGCGATGCGCAAATCGGACGCCATCGCGATGATCGCGCCCGCCCCGACGCAGACGCCGTCGATGGCCGCGATCACCGGCTTTCCGCAGCCCATGATCGCCTTGACCAGATCGCCGGTCATACGCGTAAAATTCAGGAGGCTCTTCATATCCATGTCGAGCAGCGGGCCGATAATGTCGTGCACATCGCCGCCGGAGCAGAAATTTCCGCCATTCGAGCCGAAAACGACGGCTTTGATGTCATCGGCATAGACCAGCGCGCGAAACGTATCGCGCAGCTCAGCGTAGCTTTCGAAGGTCAGCGGGTTTTTGCGTTCCGGCCTGTCGAGCGTGATCGTGGCGATGCCATCCTTCGCGCTCCAGCGAAAATGCTTCGGCGCGTGGTTCGTCATATCAGTCATCGGCACCCTCCCGGCCCGTCAGTTTCGAAGACGCGCCGACCGTATCGAGTGCCGAGATGAGGCGATCGCAGGTTTCCTCCGACAGATCGTCGAGAATATTGGCGATCCATTCCGCATGGGCAGACGCCATGCGCGCGAACTCGTCGCGGCCCTTATTCGTCAGCCTGACTAGTGTTGCGCGCTTGTCGCCCGCCACCGGCACACGCAGCACCGCGCCATCGGCGACAAGCCGCTCGACAATGCCGGTTACATTGCCGTTCGAGACGCGAAGGGCTGCCGAAAGCTCGGTCATCTTCAGTCCGGTCTCGAAGCGATAGAGTGCTGCTAGAACGTCGAAGCGCGGCAGCGTCGTATCGAATTCGACCCGCAGGTTTTCGCGCACGGTCGCTTCCACCAGCCGCGTCGTTTTCAAAAGCCGCAGCCAGACCCGTAGGCGCTGGCGCTTCACATCGGCCTGGGCCGCATCGTCATTGGCGAGAAAATTCATATTTCGCCCCCTGATATGGAGATCGCCTGTCCGGTGACAGAACCTGCGTCCGGCCCGCAAAGCCAGAGCACGGTTCCAGCCACTTCTTCCGGGCGAATGAAGCGCCCTTGCGGGTTGCCCGACGACAAGGCTTTCATCGCGTATTCGCGGCTTTTGCCGGTTTTTTCGATGATGTTTTCGATGGATCGTTCCAGCATCGGCGTTTCGGTGAAGCTCGGGCAGATCGCGTTGACGGTAAGCCCAGTAGTCGCAACCTCATGCGCGAGCGCGCGCACAAGCCCGACAACGCCATGTTTTGCGGCGGTGTAAGCCGACATATAGGAATAGCCCTTGAGGCCAGCCGTCGAGGCAATCGCGATAAGCCTGCCATTGGGGTTTGTCTTCATCAGCGGCATTGCGGCCTGAAAGGTGAGGAACACACCGGTCAGGTTGACGTCCAGCATGCGCTGCCAGAGATCGCGGTCGGTGCGATGGAAGGGCGCGCTTTCGGCGGCACCCGCATTAGCGATCACGATGTCGGGCGCACCGCCCTTGGCGATTTCCGCGAACATTTCGCGCAATGAATCTTCTTTGGTTACATCTGCAACTATTGGCGAAATCCGTTCCGAACGCGCCGAAATCTCTTCGAGTGCAGACGCCCGGCGCCCTGAAACGAACACCTCCGCACCGGCTTCCGCAAGCGCCAAAGCGATAGCCGCGCCTAGACCGGAGCCGCCGCCCGTCACCAATGCGCGTTTTCCTTCGAGTGTCATACGGCACGCTCCTTGGTTGCATCCGAACGCTCGGCAAGCCTGCGAAGCTGATCCCGGCCCGGCAGATAGGGCAGCGGCCATTCCTCTTGCTGGTCGCCAAGCGTGGCAGCCGCATGAAGCGTCCAGTACGGGTTAGACAGATGCGGCCTTGCGAGACAGACGAGATCGGCACGACCGGCAAGCAGGATCGAATTGGCATGATCCGGCTCGAATATGTTGCCGACAGCCATCGTCGCCATGCCTGTTTCATTTCGAATGCGATCTGAAAACGGCGTCTGGAACATGCGGCCATAGACAGGCCGCGCATTGATCGAGGTCTGGCCTGCCGACACGTCGCAAATATCGACACCTGCCTCCTGAAGCATCCGCGCGATTTCGACTGCTTCTTCAGGCGTCACGCCCTCATCGCCCACCCAGTCATTGGCGGAGATACGAACGGCAATCGGCTTGTGGCTTGGCCAGACTTCGCGAACCGCCTGAAAGATTTCCAAGGGGTAGCGCATGCGGTTTTCGAGCGAGCCGCCATATTCGTCGGTGCGATTGTTGGTCAGCGGCGTGATGAAGGACGACAGCAGATAGCCATGCGCGGCGTGGATTTCCAGCATGTCGAAACCGGCGCGGTCAGCCATTTCGGCGGAAGCGACGAATTGATCGCGCACCATATCCATCTCGCTGCGACCCATCGCCTTCGGCGTCTGGTTCTTCGGCGACCAAGGGCGCTCGGATGATGAAAGCAGCGGCCAATTGCCATCTTCTAACGGAAGATCAGACCCTTCCCAGCCAAGCCCTGTCGAGCCTTTGCGGCCTGCATGGCCGATCTGGCAGCAAATTTTGGCGGAGGTCTCGGCATGCACGAAATCGACGATGCGCTTCCACGCAACCTCATGTTCCGGCGCATAAAGCCCCGGACAGCCCCGCGTGATGCGGCCTTCCGGGCTGACGCATGTCATTTCGACATAGACCAGCCCCGCCCCGCCCTTTGCGCGCTCGGAATAATGCACCAGATGCCAGTCGGTCGGCGTGCCATCGACGGCTTTGTACTGCGCCATCGGCGAAACGACGATGCGGTTCTTCAACTCCATATCGCGCAGTTTGAAGGGTGCGAACATCGGCGCGCGGCGCGTTCCCTGCGCAGCACCCGCCGCCTCCTGAAACCAGCGCTCAGCACTTTCCAGCCATTTCTGATCGCGCAGGCGCAGATTTTCATGGCTTATGCGCTGCGAGCGGGTGAGCAGCGAATAGTTGAACTGCACCGGATCGAGATCGAAGTAACGCTCGACGTCCTCGAACCATTCCAGCGAATTGCGCGCCGCCGATTGCAGCTTGAGCACTTCCGTCCGCCGTTCGTCCTCATAGCGCTCGAATGCGCGCTCCAGCGACTTTTCCTTGTAAACCAGATCGGCAAGAGCAATCGCGCTTTCCAGCGCCAGCTTGGTGCCGGAGCCGATGGAGAAATGCGCGGTCGCTGCCGCATCACCCAGAAGTGCGATGTTGCGATAGGACCAGCGCTTACAAAGCACACGCGGGAAATTAAGCCAGGCCGAACCGCGAATATGGGTGGCGTTTGTCATCAGATCGTGACCGCCGAGGTGCCTGGCGAAAATGCGCTGGCAGGTCTCGATGCTTTCCTGCTGGCTCATTTCGCCGAAGCCGAACTTCGCCCAGGTTTCCTCGCTGCATTCCACGATGAAAGTCGCGGTGTCATTGTCGAACTGGTAGGCATGCGCCCAGACCCAGCCGTGCTCGGTTTCCTCGAAAATGAAGGTGAATGCGTCGCCGAATTTCTGATGCGTGCCGAGCCAGACGAATTTGCATTTGCGGCTGTCGATGTCAGGTTCGAATTCGGCTTCGAACTCCTTGCGCGCCCGCGAGTTCAGCCCGTCTGCGGCGACAACCAGATCATATTGCGAGGCGTAATCCGCAACGCTTTCGACATTCGTCTCGAAGCGAAGCTCGACGCCGAGCTCGCGCGCCCTCTCCTGCAACAGCATCAACAGCTTCTTGCGGCCGATGCCGCAGAAGCCATGGCCGGTCGAAACCGTCTTCGTGTCTTTGAAATGAACGGCGATGTCGTCCCAATAGGCAAAATGCGAGCGGATGGACGCCGCGCTGACCGCGTCGTTTTCAGCCAGATTGTCGAGGGTCTCGTCGGAAAGGACCACGCCCCAGCCGAATGTATCGTCCGGCTTGTTGCGCTCGATGACGGTGATCTGCGAATCCGGGTCGCGCAGCTTCATGCTGATGGCGAAGTAGAGCCCAGCCGGACCACCTCCCAAACAAGCGATCTTCATGTCGCGTCTCCCTCTTGTTGCGTGAAGGATTGCACCCAAGCAGAATAATTTCAAGCTTGAAATTTCATGCTTGAAATTAATGTATGCGACTTGAAATTGTCAGCGGGGCTGGCGATGGTGCATGATCTCAAGCAGGATTGCCCCATGCCGGAAACCAAAGACTGGAACGACGCCTTCACGAACGGCGCCTACATTGCCGATGGCAGTGCCTATCCCGCTAAATGGTCTGTGCTTGCGGCGGAATTCAGGGAAAAGGCCGCATCCGCAAACCGTCTTCGCGCTAATATCTCCTACGGCCCGCATGAGCGCAACCGCTACGATCTCTATCTGCCGGAGGGCTTGCCCAAGGGTCTGGCCATCATCGTTCACGGTGGATATTGGCTGGCATTCGATAAATCATACTGGTCGCATCTGGCCGCAGGTCCGCTCGCACACGGCTTTACCGTCGCCATGCCTTCCTATGTGCTAAGCCCCGAAGCGAAGATTTCCGGGATCACCACGCAGATCGGCGCAGCCATTACCGCAGCCGCCGGAGAGATCGACGGGCCTATCCACACGATCGGACACTCGGCAGGCGGGCAGATGGTAACGCGGATGGTCTCACGTAGCTCGCCGCTTTCGAACAACGTTCTCGCGCGGATTAAAAAGACCGTATCGCTTTCCGGCCTTCACGATCTGCGCCCCCTCATGAAGACGAGCATGAATGAAAAATTCGGCTTGGATATTGAGGCGGCGCGCAGTGAGAGCCCTGCCCTGCTCGAGCCTGTGGATGGCATCGACGTAACGTGCTGGGTAGGCGCGGATGAGCGGCCGGAATTCCTGCGCCAGAACGCGCTTCTGGCAAATGCCTGGAGCGGTTTCGACATCGCAATATCATCTGTCGAAGAAGAAGGCCGCCACCACTACGATATCATCGACGGTCTGATGGACCCCGAACACAGGCTGGTGAAAACGCTGCTTGCCCTGTAAGACCTGAACAATGGAGCGAAGGCCGTGAGATTTTGAATCATGGCCGCGCTCCAACATATTGATTTTACATGCATCGGAGGTCGTGATGAGAGCCGTGTTCGTTCAACTGCAATGCCAGCCCGGCAAGACATACGATGTGGCCGACGAGATTTTCGAGCGCGAGGTCGCGTCAGAGCTTTATTCGACCAGCGGCGAGTATGATCTGATGATGAAAATCTATATCGAGGACGGCGTCGATGTGGGCAAGTTCATCAATGAGAAGGTCGCGAATGTGCCTGGGATTGTGCGTTCGCTGACGACGCTGACGTTCAAGGCGTTTTGAGGCGCTAAGCCTTGCGATCAGCCCGGCGCGCGGCCACGTAGCGCATTGCCATAACCCGGCGGCGCCAGATCTCGTTGCGCATCGCCATCAGATGCAGCGTGAAAAACAGCATCGTAAAGCCCAGCGCCGAGATCAGCAGCGGCCACAGCAGGCTCGGATGGATCGTCGGGCCGTCGAGACGGAACACAGATGCGGGCTGATGCAGCGTGTTCCACCAATCGACCGAGAATTTGATGATCGGGATGTTGACCGAGCCGACCAGCGTGATGATCGCGGCAGCTCGGGCCGAGCGCGACGGATCGTCGAGCGCGCGCGTCAGCGCGATCAGGCCGAGATACATGATGAACAGCACGAAGACCGATGTCAGGCGCGCGTCCCAAACCCACCATGTTCCCCACATGGGCTTGCCCCAGATCGAGCCTGTGAGCAGCGCGAGTGCGGTGAATACCGCGCCGATCGGTGCTGCGGCTTTCAGCGACACATCCGCCAGCGGATGGCGCCAGACGAGCGTGCCGATGGCCGAGATCGCCATCAGGCCGTAGCACATCATGGCGATCCAGGCGAAAGGCACATGGATGTACATGATGCGGACGGTTATGCCCTGCTGATAATCTTCGGGAGCTGCGAAAGCCAGATAAAGCCCGGTGGCGAGCAGAAGCGCCGTGATGGCCCAAAGCCATGGCAAAAGCGTCTGCGCCAACGCCAGAAAGCGCGTCGGGTTTGCAAGATCGGCAAAGCGGCTGCGCCGCGCTGTCGTATCACTCATGGGGCTTCAACATGATCATCCGGCCAGTACATAAAGCCTGACCGGATGCTTCGCAATGGCGTTGACGGGTTAGTGAAACCTCATCAGGCCGCGTGAACAAGCGACGGACCGATGCGCTCTTTTTCCTCGTCGGCAACCAGACCGCCGGCGCGCAGCAGTGCGGTGAAACGGCCGCCCTTTTCCGACAATTCATCGAAGCCGCCCATTTCGACGATGCGGCCCTTGTCCATGAACAGGACGAGGTCGGCATCGCGTACGGTGCCCAGACGGTGAGCGATGATGAAGGTGGTGCGGTTTGCGCGCACACCGTCGATCGCTTCCTTGACGCGCGATTCTGTCTCGACGTCGAGCGCGCTCGTCGCCTCGTCGAGCACGAGGATCGGCGAGTTTTTCAGAATCGCACGAGCAATCGCGATACGCTGACGCTCACCGCCCGAAAGCTGGCCGCCACGCTCGCCAACCACGGTATCGTAGCCATGGCTCTTGTTCAGGATGAAATCCTGAGCGGCAGCGGCCTTTGCAGCCGAATGAATCTCGTCATAGGTCGCTTCGTCGCGGCCGACACGGATGTTCTGTTCGATGGAGCGGTCGAGCAGACCGGCATCCTGGAACACCGTCGCGATCGAATGACGGAGCGACTTGCGGCTGACCGTCTTCGTATTGATACCGTCGATGAGGATGCGGCCTGACTGTGGCGTGAACACACGCTGGAGAAGGTTGATGAGCGTCGTCTTGCCGGCACCCGTGGGGCCAACGATAGCAACCGTCTGACCGGCGCGAACCTCGAACGACACGTCGGCAACGCCCTGACCCGAATTCGGGAACTCGAAGTTCACTTCCTCGAAGCGAATGTCGCCGCG
This sequence comes from Foliimonas ilicis, assembly GCF_039939195.1. Classification (NCBI taxonomy): domain Bacteria; kingdom Pseudomonadati; phylum Pseudomonadota; class Alphaproteobacteria; order Hyphomicrobiales; family Phyllobacteriaceae; genus Foliimonas; species Foliimonas ilicis. The sequence continues at coordinate 437,336 of NZ_JBDUUH010000002.1, forward strand.
AACGCCTTCCAGATCGACAAGACCTTCCGGCTCGACGCGCTCGGCAACCGCATCTTCGAGCTTGTAGAAATTCTCAAGCTTGGCGCGCCCTTCGAAAATCTGATTCACGAACTGCGTGATCTGGTCGAGACGCGAGATGAGAAGCTGCGCGAAGCCGATAAAGGCAACCACATCGCCAACACGAAGCTGGCCGCGCGAAACGAGAAGCGCACCGATCATCAAAACGACCATCATGGAAATCGTCGAAGCAAGGCGGTTCAGCGCGCTTGCAAGCGCCCACCAGTCGAGAACCGGATACTGCGCATCGATAAGCTTGCGGACGAGGGCCTTGAGGGCCTGCGTCTCGATACCGATTCGATTGTAGCTCTGAATGACGGAAACGTTGCTGACCGAGTCGGAGACATGCGCGAAGACCGTGCGGTAATGGCCTTCGACATCTGCCTGCCCCTGCTTCGTCTTGCGCATGACCAAACGGCCAACGACGATGTAAAGCACGCCAAGCGTCAGCAGGACGATCGACATACGCAAATCCATGGAAATCGCGGTAGGGATCAGCAGAAGCAGCGCCACAGCGGTCGTGAGATGCTGGCGCATGAACTCAAGCCACATCGTGAACAGCGTTTCCACTGCACGGATAAGGGTCTGAAGCGTGTTCGAGGTGCCGTTCTCATGATGCCATGCCAGCGGCATCGTCACCGTCTTTTCGTAGGATTCGCACAGCACTTCGGCGCGCCTTGCGTGAGCAAAGCGGTCCGCGCTGCGGGCAATCAGAACGAATGCGACGATGTTGAACGCGCCAAGGCCCGCCCACGTCGCCAATTGCATGGTCACATTAGCGCGCTCGGAAATGGCGTCGATGATGCGGCCAAACAGAATTGGCTCGGCGATCGTGACGATCGCGAGGACAATGTTGGCGGAGCAAATGAACGCTACTTTACGCTTTTCGGCTCCAAGATACCGGAGAGCTCTCCAGTAAATTTCAAGCAAAGACACCTAATTACTCCGCCTAGGCAACACGGCGGGCACGTTTGTGCACCGCAACATCGCTAACAAATATCTCTTACCTATGGCCAAAACAATGCACCGAAGGGGTATCTGTTCCGATTTTTTATACAAAACATCGCTACGGGCGTTAACGTGGCGTGATATCTAACCAGTTGAGAAGAAAGGAAAAATGGCGACCGCGCGGCAGAACGAAGGCAAGCCGCGCGGTGTAAAGTCCGCCAAAGGGCCGGATTCCTACTCTGGAATCATGACTTGGACGGAAACGTTCTTCTTTTTGCCGAGCGGAATCCCGTCATTTGCGGCAGCTTTTCCGTCTATCGATACCGATGTTTCCCTCGTCCCGGCTTTGCGCTCAACGGCAATTTTATACTCGCAACCGTCGATCCTGATCGTGGCGGAATAGCCTTTCCAGTCGGAAGGGATCTTCGGATCGAGGAGCAGACGGTTGCCCTTTCGCTCGATGCCCAGAATACCCTCGACAGCGGCGCGATAGAGCCATCCGGCAGAACCCGTATACCAGGTCCAGCCGCCGCGGCCGCCCTTCGGCTGCCCGGAATAGATGTCGGCGGCAACGACATAAGGCTCGACGCGGTACTGTTCGGCAGCCTTCTGGTCCAGCGCGTGCTGGACAGGGTTCAGCATGCTGAAGCAGCGATAGGCGTCGTCAGTCTTGCCCAATCTGGCCAAAGCGATGACGAACCATGTTGCAGCATGGGTGTATTGCCCGCCATTTTCGCGAACGCCCGGCGGATAGCTCTTGATGTAGCCGGGATCCTTATCCGTATTCGAAAAAGGCGGCGTGAAGAGTTTTACGATCTTCAATTCATCATCGACCAATTCCTCCATTACGGAGTTCATGGCTTTCAGCGCCCGCTCGGGATCGCCTTCACCGGAAAGAACACTCCAGGACTGAGCGATGGAATCGATCCGGCATTCATCGGAAAGATGCGAGCCCAGCGGCGTGCCGTCGTCGAAGCTGCCGCGCCGGTACCAGTCGCCGTCCCATGCGGTGGCTTCCAGCGCTTTCTTGAGCGCCTTTGCGTGGCTCTCCCAGGCCTTGGCGCGCTTCGCATCGCCTTGTGCCTGCGCAATCGGAATGAAATCGCGCAACGTGCCGAGCAGGAACCAGCCGAGCCATACACTCTCGCCCTTACCGCCCTCGCCGACGCGGTTCATGCCGTCGTTCCAGTCTCCGCCCAGAATGAGCGGCAGGCCACCTTCGCTCGTACGCTTGATTGCGAGGTCGAGCGCCAGCGCGCAATGCTCGTAGAGCGTGCCGCTTTTGTCCGAAACCTCCGGCGTAAAGAAAGCATCATGCGCGCCCTCTTCCAGAAGCGGACCCTTGATGAAGGGGATTTCCGTCTTCAGGAAATCCGCATCTCCGGTCACTTCGACATAGCGCGCCGCGCCATAAGCCAGCCACACGACATCGTCGGAAATCATCGTGCGAACGCCTGCATCCGTGCGCGGCAGCCACCAATGCTGCACATCGCCCTCAAGGAACTGGCGCTTTGCAGCGTTGACGATCTGATCTCGCGCCAAGGACGGATCGTGCATAAGCAGCGAAAGCGTATCTTGAAGCTGATCGCGGAAGCCGAACGCACCGCTTGCCTGATAAAAGGCCGAGCGCGCCTGAATACGGCAGGCAAGGCTTTGATAGGGCAGCCAATGATTGACCATCGCATCGAGCGATTTGTCGGGCGTCTCGACCTGAATCGTGTCGAGGAAACCGCGCCATTTCTGCTCGTTTTCGACAAGACGCTCATCGAATGAACGCTCGCGGTGACGCGTCACCAATTCGCGCACTTCATCCGTAGAGCCTGCGTCGCCCAGCAACCAGATCAGCGAGATTTCGCCGCCTGCCGGTATCTCGACATCGCGCGCGATTGCCGCGCACGGATCGGTTCCGGCCTCGAGCTTGCCCGAAAGTGCAGCACCGTTAACCACCGCATGGGGCGCCTCGACGCTGCCGTGCTGGCCAAGAAACTCCTGACGGTCGGAGGTGATGCTTTCTTCGCCGCCCTCGCCTGCAAGGAAGGCAATGCGCTCGGCAAAATCCATCCCGAACGGATTGCTGGCCAGAACCGCACCCGTTTTCTCGTCTTTTGACGGAAGGATCGTGGCCGCCGTTCTCGCACGGTTGTTGCCGAGCACCCATTCCGCGTAGGCGTAAATGCGCAGCTTTGCCGCCATCGGTGCGGAGTTCTTCAGCGTCAGACGCGAAATCTTGACGGAATCTTCCGTGTCCACAAGCTGCGTCAGTTCGGCTGAAACAGTACCGCGCTTGGCACTGAAGGTGCTGACGCCCTGCCCGTGACGCGCCTCATAGACCACCGACGGATCGCGCAGAACCGCCGCGAAAGGCGAGAAGCTTTTGCCGCTCGTGTGATCGTAGATATAGATCGACTCGCCCGGCCGGTTGGTGACAGGATCGTTGGACCACGGCGTCAACTGGAAGTCGCGGCTGTTGCGGCTCCATGTGAAGGACGCGCCTTCCGCCGATGTGTGGAAGCCGAATGCAGCGTTGGAAATCACATTGATCCAGGGCTGCGGCGTCGAGCGATTGCCGGTCAGGCGCACGACATAGTCGCGTCCGTCGCGGTCAAAACCACCGAACCCGTTCCAGAACTCAAGGTCGCCGCCATCCGCCGGCTTCGCATCATAGGATGCAACGGCAACCGCTGTTGCTTCCTTCGGCGCTGCGGGATCTGCCGCAATCAGTGCCTGCGCATCGCGACTTTGCAATGCGGCCGCCTCGGCACGTTCGATCTGATCGAAGATCGTGCCATTTCTCGTATGCAGCGCAATCCGCGCCACCGCGAGCAGCGTCTTGTAGGAATCGTCGTCCATCAGATCGCGGCGAACGGCGAAAATATGCTGCCGCGGGCCTAGCTCATTGCCGCGCAGGCGGCTGTTTTCGCAAAGCGATTCAATAGCCTGCTGGAGATCCTGCACGTAGGACGAGGCCTGCTCATTGACGATGACCAGATCGACCAGCAGGCCCCGCGCGCGCATATATTCCTGGAAGCGCAGCGATTGCGCGACGATCTCGATGTCCGCAACGTCGCTGATGCGCACCGCAAAGATCGGGAAATCGCCAGAAATGCTCATCGGCCAAAGCGTCGATTGGCGTCCAAGCCCGCTCGAAATCGCATCCGCAGGCGAGCGCAGGAACGGGCTCGGGTAAAGCAGATAGCGTGCGAGCTTCTGGACATTCGCCGCATCAGTCAGGCTCAAGCCCAGATGACGGGTCTGAACCTGCGAGCGGGTCCATGACAGAACGGTCTGGCGCGAGAAGCTTTCGGCATGGTCGAGAAGATTGATCTCGTCTTCCAGTTCCTGCCGGTTCGCACCGACAACGGTCCAGAAAGTCAGCGAAATCTTCTTGTTGGCCGGAACGCGCACGCGGCAACGCAGCGCCATGACCGGATCGAGAACGAAACCGGCATTGCCGCCAAGCTTTGTATTCTTGTCGAATGCAGCCGCATTGGCGATCGTGCGGCCACGTCCGATGAAGGCGCGGCGGTCGGTTTCGGCTTCCACATCGCGCGGCAGGCCAGAAGCATCCGTCACGAAATGCGCAAGGCCGATGTCGGGTTCGCTATCGTCGCGCTTGCGGCGATTGGCGAAAATGATGTTGCGGTTGGGAGAAATCTCCGTCTCGACGAACATTTTCGAAAATGCCGGATGCGAACTGTCCGAAACTTCGGGCGCAAGCACCAGCTCGGCATAGGAGGTGACTTCGATGTGCCGATCCGTATTGCCCTCGTTCCAAAGGGTAACGCGACGGCCCTCGCCGTTTCCTTCCGAAACAACGATGCAATCGACTTCCGAGCGCAGGGTGCCGACCGACTTGGCGAAGGTCGCCTTGTCGTCCGAAAACAGGACCTGCGTCTGTTCTTTCTCGGCGCGTTTCGGCTCGGCGGTCGCCGACCACCAATCGCCCGTTTCCGTGTCGCGCAGGAACAGGAACGTGCCCATCCGGTCTTCCGTCGGGTCCGGCTGCCAGCGCGTAACGGCAAGATCGTTCCATAGGCTGTAGCCGGTGCCGGTGGAGGTGACCATGACCGAATAGCGGCCATTCGACATGAGGTTGGTTTCGCGCAGCGCCCGCAACGGGTTGAGAACAGCGCGAATGTCCGGGCTTTGCTCGACGACTTCCGCCTTGCTCCGCTCCTCGACTTCAGTGCGCACGACTGCGACCGGAATGTCGCGCGGCGCTTTTTCCTGAAGCAGAAGTTCCGCCGACTCGATCACCGGATCGCTGTGGAAACGGTCGCGCATACGTCCTTCGAAGATCGCATTTGCAATCGCGACAATCGACATGCCCTGATGGTGCGCATAATAATTGTAGACGATCGCATGGTCGGAACCTTCCGGCACACGCTGCGGCGTGAAATCCACGGCGTCATGATAGCCGTAGCGGCCAAGCGCACCGATACTGTCCAGACGTTCGAGATTTTCGACCGCCTCTTCGGGCATGAACTGCGCAGCCAGGATCGTAGCGTAAGGCGCGATGACCGTATTCTGGCTAAGCCCGCGCTTGAGACCCAGACCCGGCACACCGAAATTGGTGTACTGGTAGGTCATCTCGCGGTCGCGCGCATTGTATGCGGCTTCCGAAATACCCCACGGAATACGTTTCGAGCGGCCATATTGCATCTGGCGGCGGATGATGAGCTTGCTCGTCTGGTTGAGAATGCCGCCCTGCGGCTCCTTCATGACCAGCGGTGGCATGAGGTACTCGAACATTGAGCCCGACCATGACATCAACGCGCCCTGGAAACCGATTTCGACCAGCGGCCTGCCGAGACGGAACCAATGTTCGGTCGGCAGATCGCCCTTTGCCACGCCGAACAGGCTGGTTAGGCGCGCTTCGGAAGCGAGCAGATCGTAGCAGGCTTCGTCGAGTTGATGCTCGTCGACACGGTAGCCGATGGACAGAAGCTTGCGCTCCTGACGAAGCAGGAACGAGAAATCCATCTCGAAAGCATATTTGCGGGTGCGTTCGCGCAGCGCCAGCAGACGTTCGCGCAGCGTCTCGACGGATGTCTCATCGCTATGCGCATCATGCACATGCGCCTCGCTTGTCGCTTCCAGCTTGCCTGCCCAGATTGCGAGATTCTCGCTCTGCTGCGATTTCATTTCCGCATTGATCTGCGTTGCGAGCTTGCGGATTTCGCCTGCGAGCACTGCCAGATTGATGGTGCGGATCGACGCCATTTCCGGCTGCTTCTTGATGGAATCGACTGCGCGCTGCATGCCTTCCAGACGATCCTGAAGACGCTGGCGCAATGGGCGAAGCTGACGGCGGTCGTCGGGAAGTTCGTCCAGGCAATCTTCCAGCACGTAGACATTGTCGAGCAGGCCGTCGAAATCGCCCTGCAGATGCACCGAAGGCGCTTCGGCCCAATGCGCACAGGCGGCAGCAACCGCAACGAGGTGCCCGGCAAGATTGCCGCTATCGACCGCCGAAACGTAAAGCGGCTGCATCGGTGCAAGGTTCTTCGTCTCGTACCAGTTGAACAGATGGCCGCGATGGCGCTTCATCTGCTCCATCGTGGACATGGTCGCCTCGATGCGTGTCACCGCCTCCGACAAGCTGATCCAGCCGAAATCGCGGGCCGAAACGACCGACAGAAGATAGACGCCGATATTGGTCGGCGATGTGCGGTGCGCCACGACAGGAAGCGGTGTTTCCTGGAAATTGTCGGGCGGAAGCATGTTGTTTTCTTCGTCGACGAAAGTCTCGAAATAGAGCCATGTGCGACGTGCGATCTTGCGCAGCTTTACCGTGTCGGATTCGGACACGCGCAGGCGGTCCTCCGTCTCGGCAGAGCGGCTGACCAGCCATGCGAAAGCAGGCGAACCGGCCCAGAAAATGGCAAAGACGAAGGCCACGAATGCGCCGGTCGAATCCGCCATGACGGGTATCGCCAGGCCGATCACGGCGATGACCACCGCGCCGTACATCATGGAGTAGTATGCGCCCAGATCGTTGCCGCCGACCTTGTGGGCCTGCGAAGCGGTGCGCCACTCCAGCATGTGTTCGCGGCTGACGAACAGGCGATAGACGGTGCGGATAATCGCATCGCCCATCATCCAGGCGAGATGCGCCATAAGCACCGTTTTCAGCGCGACCATCGCAGTTCCGAAGGCCACGTCGCGCGCCAGTGCGGTGAAATGGCCCCGCGCCGTGCCGTCACCCGATTTCGGCAGAATGCCATGAACGATGTCGAAGGTCGGCGCCATGAACAGCGAAAGGATCAGCAGCGCCTGCCACTGCCCCGCCTGCGTCACGGGAAGGAAGGTCCAACCCGCAATCGCCGCCATGACCCAGAAAATCGGCGTGACCGAGCGGCGCAGATTGTCGATCATCTTCCAGCGCGAAAGTGCCGGAACGCCCGACTTCGGATCGAAAATGAAGCTCAGAAGCTGCCAGTCGCCACGCGCCCAGCGATGCTGGCGTGAAGCATCGACCGAATATCGGGTCGGGTAATCCTCGACCAATTCGACATCGGTAACGAGTGCGGCCCGCGAAAGCGCGCCTTCGAGCAGATCGTGGCTGAGGATCGTGTTTTCGGGAATGCGCTCCTTCAGCGCCGCTTCCATCGCGTCGATATGATAGAGGCCCTTGCCGGTGAACGAGCCTTCGCCATAGACGTCCTGATAGAGATCGGAGACGGCAAAGACATACGGGTCCATGCCGCGATTGGCCGAAAACACGCGCTGGAAGAACGAAGCTTCGTCGCCGGTCGTCAGCGAAGGCGTGACGCGCGGCTGCAAAATCGCATAGCCGGACGTGACCTTACGCGCCTTCTCGTCGAATTTCGGCTTGTTGAGCGGATGGCAGAGCTTGCCGACAAGACGCGTGACCGCGCCACGCGTCATCTTGGTATCCGCATCCATCGTCATCACATGGACGATTTTCGCCGGCAGCGGCACGTCCTGCGGCAGGAAAGTCGTGTCACGGTCGCCGCGCAGCAGAAGGTTCAGCTCATGCAGCTTGCCGCGCTTGCGCTCCCAGCCCATCCAGCATTTTTCGTTGTCATTATAGAGACGGCGGCGATGCAGAAGATAGAAACGCGGCGACCCGGCTTGCGGGTAGCGCTCGTTCAGCCGCGCCACTTCTGCGCGCGCATATTCCAGAATTTCCTTGTCGTCGCGGCTTTGCTCGACCTTGCTGTCCGGCCAATCCGAAAGCAGCGCGAAGTGAATTTCCCCGCCCATATTGGCAAGGTGATGAACTTCGAGATTGCGGACATTTTCGTCGATGTCGTCACGCGAACCGATCAGCGACGGCACCACGACCAATGTGCGTGCATCGGCCGGAATGCCCTTCTTGAACTCATAGCCGACAAGACGCGTCGGTTTGAGGAACAAAAGGACGACCGTATTGAAGAAGCCAAGCGCGCCCTCGCTTGCCGGAACGGCAAAAAGCAGCAGCATCAACGCGATAGCAGGCGTACTCAAACCCAGATTCGCAAGAGCGAACCCTGCCATCGAAACCAGGAATATCGTCAGCAGCGTAACCGGGATAACGATGCCCCAAAAATCCGTCTGGCTGAACGACCGGCGAAGCGCGAGCATGAAGCTCTGCTTGTAGCCTATCTCTTTTTCCAGTTCCTGACGCTGAGAGCCAATGAGGAAGAAACCGACATCGTTTTTTGTCGCCCCCTTGATCTCGCCGCGCGTGTCGTTCTCGTCCTGCACTTCCGCAGGTTCGAAACCGGCCATTTCGGTGGCGGCGACAGCAACCTCGTATTCGCTCTTTCCCGAACGGCGCGCCAGATCTTCGATCGCGGTGCGGTACTGATCGCGCGACTGGAAATCCAGATCGTCATAGCCAGTGCGCGCTCGAAGCAGCGAATCCACGCGGCTGACGGTTTCGAACCACTCCGGCCACTCGACGTCGTTGATGAGACGCAGGCCGCGAATGATGTTGCCGGTGGTGACATTGCCAGCCGACAGGGTCTGGTGTTCGCTGATGGTAATTTCTTCGGCGTCCGAGCCGGACTTCTCAAGTTCCTCCTCCAGCCAGACAAGCGCCTTGCCGGCATGCTGAGAGCCGTCACGAAGACGGTAGAGAAGCTGCGTTGCGAATGTCGTGTCGCGCGCATGCGCCGTATATTGCGCAAGGATCGTCTGACGGTCGGCACCATCGTCTTCCGAAAGCACCTTGTCGGCGACCTCGTTGGCGATCTGGCGCATTTCACGCGCGCGATTCACCCGAACGGCAAGCCTGCGGAGATTTTCGATCAGAACGAAACGCAGGAAGGAAGGCAACGCCCACAATTCGCCGATCTTGAGCGGGTCGACGCTCTGATAGCCTTCGACCAGAGCCTTGAACATGTGGTCGAAGACGGCGCTGTCGGAATGCGCGACGTAAAGCCAGGCGAGAACCAGGGCACGCGGCGCCTGCGTGCCGTCGGCCAGTTCCATCGTCGGAAGCTGTTTGTAAAAGCGGCGCGGCAGATCGCGCTTGACCTGGAAGATCGTCTCTTCGACGAGGTAATTATTGTCCAGCAACCATTGTGCGGCCGGCGTTATCGGCTCGCCGCGCGCCTGCGCTGCGTTGGTTGAGGTGTAGACTTCGAGGATTTTGGCTGCGTTATCGCGATTTCGCGCCTGAAAATCAAAGGATTCGAGCCCGTAAGAGGTTTTGACACCGTCTCTTGCAACCGCCTCGCCCAAAGCCCGCAATTTTTCAGCAGGGAGAAAGTTTGAACGGATAGGCTGTTCAGCCTGTGCCGGGAAAAGGGGAAGTGCGGTTTTGATCCGATCGGAATCGGCCTGAATATTCATGTAAATTTTTTTCCGTTATACATCGCCCGCGCAAAGCGGGACTTTGCGACGCGTGTTTTAAACCGTTCTAATGGCATTTGGTTGCACGGAAAATGAGGCTGTGCAGGCTTTTTCCCATTGCAACATCAATGTAATGAATCGTGATGTCAGACTTTCCTTCAACGAGCGTCCCCACAACGCTCGCAAAAGGCTGAATTCCGGCTTTTTAATGTTTGCAGAATAGCGTTTTCGCCGGGACAAATACAGTGTCTCCGGCGATATGCCCTGAGTTTCGGGCAGTTGGGCGCGCGTTACGCGGCCGGGTCGATCTCGATCACGATTAATGATGCCCGGTCATGCGGGCGCAGATCGAGGTTTTGGGCGTTTTCCAGAACAATGGCGTCGAAGCGCGACAGTGTTTGCGATTCGACCTCGAGATTGCCTGATGCGCAAAAAATAAGCGTCGTTGATGCGGAAATCGTGAGCGAAGTGTCCCGCTCGATGTCGAGACGGCGGACGGAATGCGTGTAGCGCCTGCGCCTCGTCATCACGTTCAGGTCGGTTACAGTGCCGTCGATCAATGATGAATTGGTGGCGGCATCGGCAGCAAAGAACAGCGGCGCGGAGCTGGTCGTGAGGGTATGTCGTGGCTGTCCCTCGATTGCGAGGATAAGCCCTGCCCCCTCAAGCACCGTCAGTGTTCGATCTATCCCTTCGAACACCGAAAACGGCCCGTCGCTGGCGACCGTCGCCATGCTGATGCGCCAGCCAAAATCGGCCAGCGCAGCATCGGCAGGGAAAACGGCGATTTCCGCCGTCTGTCCCCCGCCGTTTTTCCACGGCATGACTTGATGATCGGCCGCGCGAATTATCCGCATTTACGCGAGCCAGCCCATTGCGATGGCCAGCCACATGATAGGCGCAGTCACCAGAATGCTGAGCGCTGTGCGGATGTACCAGATGACGACCAGATCTTTCATGCTGAGCGGAATGGACGTTGCCAGCACGCAAGGGATGGATGCCGACAGGAACAAAACCTGGCTGACCGAGACAACCGCCGCCATGAATTTCACATCGACGGTGGATTCCGCCAGAAGGATCGCAGGAAGGAACATTTCGGCAAAACCGGAGGCCAACGCCTTTGCGGCAAGCATCGGTTCGGAAAGCTGCGCGATCCAGGTGAACGGGTAAAGCAGCAGGCCGAGCACGTCGAACAGCGGCGTGTATTTGGCTGCAAGCAGGCCAAGCAGACCGACCGCCATGATGCTGGGCAGGATGATCGACGCCATGCGCAGGCCATCGAGGAAGCTGTCACGCAGCATGACCGGCAAAGGCTTTGCGATCGTCGCCTGTTCGACGCCAGCGTCGATTGCCGTCTGGAAGCGGCCACGGCCTTCCGGCAGCGGCTTGTCGCGGTCTTCCGGGTGCTCCATTCCGGCGATCGGCCAAAGCCGCGCGGTGATTGCCGACACGATGAACGTAACCACCAGCGTCGACCAGAAATAAAGATTCCACGAACCCATAAGGTCCAGCGTTCTGGCGACGATGATCATGAAGGTCGCCGAGACGGTGGAGAAGCCCGTCGCGATGATCGCTGCTTCGCGGACGGTGTATTTGCCTTCCTTGAAGACCCTGTCGGTGATGAGCAGCGCCAGCGAATAGCTGCCGACGAAGGAGGCGACCGCGTCGATTGCCGACCAGCCCGGCGTGCGCCAGATAGGCCGCATGACCGGCTGAACAAGAACGCCTGTGAATTCCAGAAGCCCGTAGCCGATCAGGAAAGCCAATGCGAGCGCGCCTATCGGCACGATCAATCCTACCGAAAGCACCAGCTTGTCGAACAGGAACGGCAGCATGTCGGGCGCAAAAAGCAGAGCCGGACCGACCCCAATGAGATACATCGCCGTCAGCACAAGGCCGAGCACGCGAAGCACCGAGAAGACGCGCTCGGTGATGTTCCTGCTCCAGCCGCCATTCACGAAGGGCGCGATCGCGCCATAGGCAATCAACAGACAGACGAAGGCTATCGCGAACGGGCGCGCATAGGTGACAAGCGCTGTCGCTGCATGATCCAGCGGGATGGTGGATTTTCCGCCGATGGTGATCGGCACGAAAAACATGAAAATACCGATCGCGCTATATAATACCAGCCTTATCAGGGCTGGTCCGCGCGGTGCGGTGGCATCGCTTGTAATATCCGACATTGTATCGAAACCTTTACTTTTGTTGCGACCGTCAGCCCAGAATTCCGGGCAGGTTCAGGCCGTGTTCCTTGGCGCAATCGATGGCGATATCGTAGCCCGCATCGGCATGACGCATGACGCCGGTGGCCGGATCGTTCCACAGCACGCGCTCCAGACGGCGCGCCGCGTCATCCGTGCCGTCTGCGACGATGACCATGCCGGAATGCTGCGAGAAGCCCATGCCGACGCCGCCGCCATGATGCAGCGAAACCCATGTCGCGCCCGACGCCGTGTTCAAAAGCGCATTGAGCAGCGGCCAGTCGGACACCGCGTCCGAGCCGTCCTGCATCGCTTCCGTCTCGCGGTTTGGCGAGGCGACCGAGCCAGAATCCAGATGATCGCGGCCGATGACGACCGGAGCCTTCAGCTCACCACTCTTGACCATTTCGTTGAAGGCAAGACCCAGACGATGCCTGTCGCCAAGCCCGACCCAGCAGATGCGCGCCGGAAGACCCTGGAAGTGGATGCGCTCTCTGGCCATGTCCAGCCAGTTGTGCAGATGCGTATTGCCGGGCGTCAGTTCCTTCACCTTGGCGTCGGTCTTGTAGATGTCCTCCGGGTCGCCCGAAAGTGCTGCCCAGCGGAACGGACCGATGCCCCGGCAGAAGAGCGGACGGATATAGGCAGGCACGAAGCCGGGAAAATCGAAGGCGTTTTCGACGCCCTCTTCCTTCGCCATTTGGCGGATGTTGTTGCCGTAATCGACGGTCGGAATGCCCTGTTCGTGGAAATCGAGCATCGCCTTGACCTGAACGGCCATCGAAGCGCGCGCAGCTTTCGCAACCGCCTTGGGGTCGCGCTCGCGCTTTTCTTCCCACTCGGCAACCGTCCAGCCCTGCGGCAGATACCCGTTGACCGGATCATGCGCCGAAGTTTGATCGGTCACGGCGTCCGGCTTCACGCCGCGTTTCACCAGTTCGGGGAAGATGTCGGCAGCGTTGCCGAGCAGCGCCACGGAAATCGCCTTTTTGTCCTTCTTCGCCTGTTCGATGATCGCCAGCGCGTCGTCGAGGTCTTTTGCCTGTACATCGACATAGCCGGTCTTGATGCGCATCTCGATGCGGCTTGGCTGGCATTCGATGGCAAGGCAGGATGCGCCCGCCATGGTGGCTGCCAGCGGCTGCGCGCCGCCCATACCGCCAAGACCGGCGGTCAGAATCCAGCGGCCGGAAAGATCGCCATCAAAATGCTGGCGGCCCATTTCCACGAAGGTTTCGTAGGTGCCCTGAACGATGCCCTGGCTGCCGATGTAAATCCACGAACCGGCCGTCATCTGGCCGTACATCGCCAGGCCCTTCTTATCGAGCTCGTTGAAATGGTCCCAGTTCGCCCAATGCGGCACGAGGTTCGAATTGGCGATCAGCACGCGCGGCGCATCCGCATGGGTGCGGAAAACGCCGACCGGCTTGCCGGACTGAACCAGCAGCGTCTCGTCGTTTTCAAGCGCCCGCAAAGCGCTGACGATACGGTCGTAGCTCTGCCAGTCGCGCGCGGCGCGCCCGATGCCGCCATAGACGACCAGTTCACTCGGCTTTTCGGCAACCATCGGGTCGAGATTGTTCATCAACATGCGCAGCGGCGCTTCGGTCAGCCAGCTTTTGGCCGAAAGCTCCGTACCTGTCGCAGCGCGGATGACGCGCTCATTGTCGATGCGGGTTGGCTTGGTCATGAGTGGATTCCTTTTAAAACGGGAGCTTCGTGGCGCGAAAGAATGGCGCCTTCAAAATTTCCTCACCCCTCGACGCCCGGAAGCGCGACCGCAGACGCCGCGTCGGCGACCTTGCCGGAGCGAACCAGCGCAATCGCCTTTTCCATGTCGGGGTGGAAATGCCGGTCATTGTCGAGATGCGGGACTTGCGCGCGGATCAGCTTGCGCACGGCCTCGAGCGGTGTGCTCGACGCCAGCGGCGCATGAAAATCGCAGCCTTGCGCCGCAGCCAGCAATTCGATGCCGATCACTGCGGTCGCATTCTCGATCATCGGCAAAAGACGGCGCGCGCCGTGGGCGGCCATCGAGACATGATCTTCCTGATTGGCCGATGTCGGGATCGAATCCACGCTTGCCGGATAGGCGCGCTGCTTGTTTTCCGAAACAAGCGCCGCCGCCGTCACCTGCGGGATCATGAAACCGGAATTCAGACCCGGCTTCGGTGTCAGGAACGCAGGCATTCCCGAAAGCGCCGGATCGACCAGCATGGCGATGCGGCGTTCCGACAAAGAGCCGATTTCGCAGACCGCAAGCGCGATTATGTCCGCCGCGAAAGCCACCGGTTCCGCATGGAAATTGCCGCCGGAAAGTGCCGTGCCGTCTTCCGAGAAAATCAGCGGATTGTCGGTGACACCGTTGGCCTCGGTTTCCAAAGTCACTGCTGCCTGCCGCAAAATTGTCAATGCTGCGCCCATCACCTGGGGCTGGCAGCGCAGGCAATACGGGTCCTGCACACGCTCGTCGCCAACCAGATGCGAGGCGCGAATGGCGCTTCCGGCCATGAGCTCGCGCAGCGCGGCTGCGGTTGTGATCTGGCCTTCATGCTTGCGCAGCAGATGAATGCGCGGATCGAACGGCGCATCGGAACCCCGCGCGGCATCCGTCGAAAGCGCGCCAGTGACGAGTGCGGATTTGAAAAGTGTTTCCGCTTCGAACAATGCGGCCAGCGCATAGGCCGTGGAAAACTGCGTGCCGTTGAGCAGCGCCAGACCTTCCTTGGCCCCCAGCGTCACCGGCTTCAACCCGGCCTTGGCCAAACCGTCTTCGGCGGAAAGGCGCTCGCCGCCGAACCAGACTTCGCCGACGCCAATCATCGTCGCCGTCATATGCGAAAGCGGCGCCAGATCGCCCGATGCTCCGACCGAACCTTGTGCAGGCACAACCGGAACCACGCCTTTTACCAGCATGGCCTCAAGCAGATCGACCGTTGTTTCACGAACGCCCGAAGCGCCCTGCGCGAGGCTCGCAAGCTTCAACGCCATCATCAGTCGAACGACCGCAGGCTGCATCGGCTCGCCGACACCGGCTGCATGCGACAGCACGATATTGCGCTGAAGCGTTTCCAGATCAGCCGCGTCGATGCGCACGCTGGCGAGCTTTCCGAAACCCGTATTGATGCCGTAAACCGGCTCGCCTTTAGCGACGATCTTCGCCACGGTTTCAGCGCTTGCACGGATCGCAGGCTTGCAGGACGGATCGAGCGAGGCGTCCGCCCCGCGATAAATTTCGCGCCAGTCGGCGAGTGTTGCGTGACCGGGGTTTAGAACGAGATCAGTCATTGGCTTTCCCCGTAGTAAGTGCCCCCACTCCGTCCCTTCGGGCCACCTCTCCCCCCATACGGGGGAGAGGAAACCAAGCTGGATAAGCGCCGACATTGCGGCAGCCCTTCCTCTCCCCCGGGCAGGGGGAGAGGTGGCCCGTAGGGACGGAGTGGGGGCGACTTAGCGCAACCATCACATCCCCCTCCAAACTCTTTCATGCAGCGGGTTAAAACCCATGCGATAAACAAGCTCGGCCGGGCGCTCGACGTTCCAGATGGCGAGATCGGCGGATTTTCCGGCTTCCAGCGTACCGGTGCGCTCGAGCAGGCCAAGCGCCCGCGCTGCTTCGCGCGTCACGCCGGCAAGGCATTCATCGACGGTCAGACCAAAAAGCGTGGCCGCCATATTCATCGTCAGAAGAAGCGAGGTCAGCGGCGACGTGCCGGGGTTGCTATCCGTTGCAACGGCCATCTTCACGCCATGCTTGCGGAAAAGCTCGATCGGCGGCTTTTTCGTCTCGCGTATGAAGTAGAATGCGCCCGGCAGAATACCGGCAACCGTGCCTGCCTGCGCCATCGCTAGCGCGCCCTCTTCATCCGTATATTCGAGATGGTCTGCCGAAAGTGCGCCGTAGCGGGCGGCAAGGGCGGCACCATGCAAATTCGACAATTGGTCGACATGCAGCTTGACCGGAAGGTTCAGCGCCTTGGCCGCATCGAACAACCGGGCGATTTCATCAGGCGAAAACGCGATGCCTTCGCAGAAACCATCGACCGCATCGGCCAGACCTTCCGCCGCAATCGCGGGCAGCATGTCTTCAACGATGCTGGTGATGAAAGCGGCCTTGTCGCCCTTGGCTTCCGGCGGAAGCGCATGTGCACCGAGAAACGTCGTACACACGGAAATCGCGCGCTCGCGCTCCAACCGGCGCGCGGCCTTCAGCGATTTGCGCTCGCTGTCGACGTCCAGCCCGTAGCCGGATTTGATTTCGATCGTGGTGACGCCTTCGGCGATCAGCGCGTCGAGACGCGGCAGCGTTTCCGCGACCAGACGATCCTCGCTCGCCTCGCGAACGCCCTTTACCGACGAGACGATGCCGCCGCCAGCGCGCGCGATTTCCTCGTAGCTTGCACCGGCAAGCCGAAGCTCGAATTCCTTGGCGCGGTCGCCCGCATAGACAAGATGTGTGTGGCAGTCGATCAGGCCGGGCGTGATCCAGCGGCCTTCGCAGTCGGTTATTTGTGCGTCGCGCATCGATGCGGGCAGATCCTGTTCGGAACCGGCATAAACGATCACGCCGCTTTCAGCGACGATCGCTCCGTTCTCTACGATGCCAATTCCCGGCTGGTCTTCGCGGAGGGTTGCGAGACGGGCATTTCGCCACAAACGCTTGCCATCCGATGCCGCCTTAGGGTCAAACATGCTCATTTTTCGTTCCCCTTAAGAACGGTTTATGTATATACATATGAGAAACAGGCGCAAGTTATTTCCTGATGGAGAAATTGAGTGACGGCGATTTTCGTGGAAAAGGTCCTGCTGCCAAATGGTTGGCATTCCAATGTCCGGCTTGTCTGGGAGGATGGTTTGCTCACCGGCGTCACCCCGAACGCCGCGCCGCAGCCCGGCGACGAGCGCCACGCGATTCTCCTGCCCGGCATGCCAAATCTGCACAGCCACGCATTCCAGCGCGGCATGGCCGGGCTTGCCGAAACCCGCGGCCACTCTGCGGACAGTTTCTGGAGCTGGCGCGATGTAATGTACCGTTTCGCGCTCTCGATGACCCCGGATCAGGCGGAGGCCGTCGCCGCCCAGCTTTACGTCGAAATGCTGGAGGCCGGGTTCACCCGCGTCGGCGAGTTTCATTATCTGCACCATGACCGCGATGGCACACATTATAATAACATTGCAGAAATGGCCGAGCGCATCGCCGCTGCTGCCGGGCACACCGGCATCGGCCTGACCTTGCTGCCGGTGTTTTACGCCCACTCGACATTCGGCGGCGCGGCACCCGGAGACGGCCAGCGCCGCTTCATCAATGATCTGGATTCCTATGCAAAGCTTCTCGAAGGCTGCCGGAATGCAGTGAAATCGCAAAAGACCGCGATTGTCGGCGTCGCGCCGCACAGTCTGCGCGCCGTTTCGCCGGACGAACTTTCGGCGCTGGCAACGCTTTCGCCCGGCACGCCGATCCACATCCACATTGCCGAGCAGGTGAAGGAAGTCGAGGATTGCATCGCGTGGTCCGGTCAGCGCCCCGTCGACTGGCTACTGGCGAATGCGGATGTCAGCGAGCGCTGGTGCCTTATCCATGCGACTCACATGACCAACGCCGAGACGATCGGCATGGCAAAGAGCGGCGCGATTGCCGGGCTTTGCCCGATCACTGAAGCCAATCTCGGTGACGGCACGTTTCAAGGCCCCCTGTTTCGGGAGCAGGGAGGCTTATTCGGCATCGGCTCGGATTCCAACGTCTTGATCGGCCTGCCCGACGAATTGCGCCAATATGAATATTCGCAGCGCCTCGCCCACCGCGCCCGCAACGTTCTGGCCGCACCCGGCCAGTCGAACGGCCGCACGCTGTTCGACGGTGCGCTTGCAGGCGGTGCAGTCGCTCTCGGTGCCGGTCCATCTGAACTCGCGGTTGGCGCGCCTGCCGATTTCGTCTCGCTCAGTGCGGACCACCCTACCCTTACCGGCAAGACCGACGACGCGATCCTCGACGCGTGGATTTTCGCCAATGGCGCGGCAATCGACAGCGTCTGGGTACAGGGCCGAAAACTCGTCAGCGACGGCAAACATATCCATCGCGATAATGTCGCAACGCGATATAAGGCGGCGATGAAGGAATTGAGTTCTGCCTGATGTCGGCCCTGCCGGAAAAATCCACCGAAACGGTTTCGCTCCACCAGCGCATCCTTGCCGACATAAGCGCGCGCATCGTCAACGGCGAATGGAAGCCGGGGCACCGCATTCCTTATGAGCATGAGCTGACGGAAGAATATGGCTGCTCGCGCATGACCGTCAGCAAGGCGCTGTCGGAACTGGCGCGCACCGGCCTGATCGAACGGCGACGGCGCTCAGGCAGTTTCGTACGCCGCCCGCATTCGGAAGCCGCGATTCTCGAAATCAACGACATTCGAGCCGAAGTCGAAGCGCTCGGTCTACCCTATCGCTATCAACTGGATGAAAGATCGCGCCGCAAAAGCACGGCATCCGACAAGATGGTGCTCGGCCTGACCGTGGCTGAGCCGGTTCTGCTTCTTAAAAGCAGGCATTTTGCGGGAAAGCGGCCCTTCTGCCTCGAAGAACGCCTGATCAGCCTCACTTCGGTTCCCGAAGCCAGCGACGAGCCGTTTCGCGAAACCGCATCCGGTCCCTGGCTGGTCAACCGTGTTCCGTGGAGTGCTGCCGAACATCGCATAAGTGCTGCGGCGGCAGACACAGAGACGGCGGCGGCGCTGGAAATCGCAAGCGGCGCGCCGTGCCTTGTTGTAGAGCGACGCACATGGAGTTCGGAAAAACCCGTAACCCATGTGCGCTTTGTCTATTCAGCGGACAGCCACACGCTGGTCGCCCGCTTCACGCCTTGAAGGCGTTCTTGCGCATGTCTTTAATCCCGAAACCGGCATCCATTTTCGGGCGACATTCGTTTTAGATCGCAGCCGTGACGATGATCTCGACCTTGTAGTCAGGCGTCGCGAGCTTGGCTTCGCCGGTGGCGCGGGCTGGCGTGTTCGTGCCGTCCGTCCATGCGTCCCACACGGCGTTCATTTCGGCGAAATCCTTCATGTCGGCCAGCCAGATGATTGCCTGGAGGATCTTCGACTTGTCCGAACCGGCTTCCTTCAGCAACGCATCGACCGAAGCCAGAACGGCCTTCGTCTGGTCGGTGACGCTCGTACCCGGCTCGCCCACCTGCCCTGCAAGATAGACCGTGTTTCCATGGATGACGGCCTGGCTCATGCGCGGTCCGGCTTCAATACGGCGAATGCTCATCTAGTTTTCCTCTCGATAATCAACGGGCCACGTGGCCTGCGCGCCTTATCGTCTGTTCCCGGAAAACTGGCAAGGGTGAGGGGTGCGTCCTTCAAGGCTCGCTCTCCACCACAAAACCATCTTTGCGGTTGACGAATGTAATAATATCACATAACTCGATAATCCAAATTCACCTGCGCAAGATCACCGATGACCGACGCCTGCCTGACATTCAAAGATTTGACGCTTGGCTACAGCAGCCATCCGGCGGTGCATCACCTGACCGGCACCGTCGCGACCGGCTCGCTGACTGCCGTTGTCGGCGCGAATGGCTCTGGCAAATCCACGCTGATGAAGGGCATTGTCGGCGTATTGAAACCGATGTCCGGCGTCTGCCTGACAGGCAATGGCACGCGCATCGCCTACCTTCCCCAGCAATCGGAACTCGATCGCTCCTTCCCGGCGCGCGTCGTCGATCTGGTTTCGATGGGCCTTTGGCCGCGTCGCGGGCTGCTTGGACGCCACACGAAGGAAGACCGCGAAAGCGTCTCGAAAGCGCTGTCCGCCGTCGGCCTCGAAGGTTTCGAAAAACGCCCCATCGACACGCTTTCCGGCGGCCAGTTGCAGCGCACGCTTTTCGCGCGCGTTCTGGTGCAGGATGCCGATCTGATCCTGCTTGATGAGCCTTTCAATGCCGTCGATGCGAAAACGGTCGGCGATCTCATCGCGCTCATCAAGCGCTGGCATGGCGAAAAGCGCACGATCCTCGTCGTCGTTCACGATCTCGAACTGGTGCGCGAGCACTTTCCCGAAACGCTGCTGCTGGCCCGCCAGCCCGTCGCTTGGGGCGAAACACACGAGACGCTTCACGCCGAAAACCTGCTGCGCGCAAGGCGCTTCGACGAGGCATGGCGCGAAAACGCCCCGTGGTGCGGCGAAGACAAACACCCGCACGACCATAGCGCCGAAGGACACGAC
Organism: Foliimonas ilicis; assembly: GCF_039939195.1. Lineage (NCBI taxonomy): Bacteria > Pseudomonadati > Pseudomonadota > Alphaproteobacteria > Hyphomicrobiales > Phyllobacteriaceae > Foliimonas > Foliimonas ilicis. The sequence goes on from NZ_JBDUUH010000002.1 coordinate 457,570, forward strand.
CATTCCCATTCGGGAAAGGCGGCGTGATGTACGAGTTTCTCATAGCTCCCTTCGTCGAATTCAACTTCATGCAGCGCGCGCTTTTCGGCTCGCTGATGCTGTCGCTCAGCTCCTGCCCCGTCGGCGTATTCCTCATGTTGCGCCGCATGAGCCTTACCGGCGACGCGATGGCCCATGCCATTCTGCCGGGCGCGGCCACAGGCTTCCTGCTCTACGGGCTGCAAATCGTTCCGATGACGATCGGCGGCCTTGCCGCAGGCGTATTGGTGGCGCTTGGCGCCGGTGCGGTATCGCGCTTCACCATCCAGAAAGAAGACGCCTCAATGGCCGCTTTCTATCTGATTTCGCTGGCGCTCGGCGTTCTTATCGTTTCGATGCGCGGCTCCAGCGTCGATCTCATGCATGTCCTTTTCGGCACGGTCCTTGCGCTTAACAACGATGCGCTGTCGCTTATCGCCATGATAACCGGCGTCACGCTTCTGCTGCTGGCGATTTTCTGGCGCGCGCTGATTGCGGAATGTCTCGACCCGCTGTTTTTGCGCTCCGTAAGCCGCCTTGGAACACCTGTGCATTTCGTGTTTCTCGGCCTAGTCGTGCTCAATCTCGTCGGCGGCTTTCAGGCGCTTGGAACGCTTCTCGCGGTTGGCCTCATGATGCTGCCTGCTGCCGGTGCCCGCTTCTGGACCGCGCGCGTCGAGCCGATGTGCCTGCTCGCAATCCTCATCGGTTGCGTGTCCTGCATCGCGGGTCTGCTGCTTTCCTACCACGCCTCCCTGCCCTCCGGCCCGGCGATCATCCTTTCCGCCGGTGTCGTCTACATCGCATCCATGCTTTTCGGCACGCGCGGCATTCTCAATATCCGCGCGCGTCAGCACCGGCACCGCACAGCCTAAACACAAAAGGAATCTCCCAATGTTGAAAGCCTTTCGCCTCGCCGCTCTTTCGACTGTTATAACATTAACCCCCTTCGCTCTGTCCGCAGCGTCGGCTGAAAACATCAAAGTAGTCGCCAGTTTCTCGATTATCGAGGATTTCGCGAAGAATGTCGGCGGCGACCGCATCGACCTGACCACTCTGGTCGGGCCGGATGGCGACGCCCATGTTTATGAGCCGCGCCCGGCCGATGCCGTCGCTCTCTCGAAGGCCGATGTCGTGCTGTCCAACGGCCTCCAGTTCGAAGGCTTTCTTCAGCGTCTGGTCGAAGCCAGCGGCACGAAGGCGAAAATCGTCGAACTGACGAAGGGCGGCGAAGTGCTCAAGAATGAGGAAGACGCCCATGAAAGCGAGGAAGGACACGCGCATGAGGCAGGCCACCATCATCATGGCGAGTTCGATCCTCACGCCTGGCAATCGGTTCACAATGCGGAAGTCTATGTGAAGAACATCGCGGAGGCCTTCTGCGCCGCCGATGCTGCCGGATGCGACACGTACAAAGCCAATGCCGAAGCCTATCAGGCCAAGCTCGAAGCCCTCGACACGGAAATAAAGGCGGCAGTGGCAAGCATTCCCGAAGACAAGCGCGTCATCATCACCTCGCATGATGCGTTCAAATATTTCGAGCATGAATATGGCATCAAGTTCCTCGCGCCCGAAGGCGTCTCGACGGAATCCGAAGCATCCGCCGCCGATGTCGCAGCCCTCATCAAGCAGGTGCGCGAAGATAAGGCATCCGCGATTTTCGTGGAAAACATCACCAATCCGCGCCTCATCGAGCAGATCGCATCCGAAACCGATCTGAAGATTGGCGGCTCGCTCTATTCCGATGCGCTTTCAAAGGCCGACGGTCCGGCCGCGACCTATATCGACATGATGAAACACAACATCGCGACGATTAAAGGCGCCGTTCAGGGAAGTTGATTTCCTCACCGTGAAAGGCGGGACTCCGGTCCCGTTTTTCAGCTCTCGGTAATATACGTTATAAAATAACAATCCATCCATTCGGCTGCACATTTGCAGGCGAAGGCTTTCGCTCGTCCAAAAACTGGAAGGAAAATCATGTCCCATCTCAGAAACACGATCTCGGCACTGGCGCTGCTCGCGTTTTGCGCGCCCGCCGCGGCGGAGGGAAAAAGCGCCTGGCGCCTGTTCGTCGCAGACCATGAAAGTGCAACTGTCCGCGCGATAGATGCAGGCTCCGGCGAAGTGATCGACAGTTTCGAACTCACCGGCCCTTCCCGCCTCTACCGCACCGATAGCGGCAAGACGATCTTCGCCGTTCAGGGCAACAATGATGTCGTGTCCACAATTTCGTCGGGCATCGCCTTCGAAGATCATGGCGACCACGGCGATATAAAGATCGAAGCACCGAAGCTGACGGACGTTACCGTCGCGGGCAAGAAGCCGTCCCATTTCGTCGATCACAATGGCAAGATCGCGCTGTTCTTCGATGGAGAAGGCGTCGTCCGCATCCTGACCGAAACGGCGGCCCTCGAAGGCAAATCCGAAACGCTCGATGTTCACGCCGATGCCCCGCATCACGGCGTGGCGGTCGCCTATGGCAAGCACGTGCTTCTGACCGAGCCGAACAAGGACAGGCCGGACGAATTGCCGATCGGCATTCAGGTGCTGGGTGACGATGGCGAAAAAATCGGCGAGCTCAATGCCTGCCCGGACCTGCACGGCGAAGCCTCGTCGGGCAATATTCTGGCAATCGCCTGCGCAACCGGATTGCTGGTCGTGAAATCAGGCGCTGAAGGCCCTGCGATCGAGCATGTTCCCTACCCCGACACGCTTCCCGAGGGAAAAACGACGACCCTGCTCGGCGGAAAAGGCCTGCAATATTTCCTCGGCAATTACGGACCGAACCGCGTCGTTCTCATCGACCCGACGGAGGGTGCGGAAGGCTTCCGCCTGATCGAGCTGCCGACGCGCCGGGTGCATTTCGCCGTCGATTCCGTGCGTCCGAAATTCGCATACATCTTCACCGAGGACGGTTCGCTCCATCAGTTGGATGTGGTTGGCGGCGAAATCGTCAAATCCGTAAAACTCACCGATCCCTACAGCATGGACGGCCACTGGAACGACCCGCGCCCGCGCATCGCGGTTGCTGGCGATGAAATCTTCGTCACCGATCCGCTGAAGAGCCGCATCCATGTTCTCGATGCCGAAAAATTCGAGCCGGTGCGCGAAGTTGCCGTCGAAGGCAAACCCTTCAACATCGTCGCGGTCGGCGGCTCCGGAGAAGTCCACGAACACGGCCACGATCACAACGATCCGTTTTACAAGGGCTATTTTGAGGACGATCAGGTCAAGGAGCGCGCCCTGTCGGACTGGGCCGGAGATTGGCAGTCGGTCTATTCCTATCTGCAGGACGGAACGCTCGATCCGGTCATGGCGCACAAGGCCGAACACGGAGACAAAAGCGCCGACGAATATCGCGCCTACTACGAAATCGGCTACCGGACCAATGTCGAGCGCATCGAAATCGATGGCGACAGCGTAAAGTTCTTCGAGGGCGGGAAACCGCTTGAGGCCCGCTATGCCAGCGACGGCCATGAAATCCTGACTTACGAGGCGGGCAATCGCGGCGTGCGCTTCATCTTCAAAAAGACCGGGGGTGACGCCGCCGCCCCGCAATACATCCAGTTCAGCGACCACAAGATCGCGCCGGAAAAGGCCGATCACTATCACCTCTACTGGGGCGATGACCGCGCAGGTTTGCTGGAGGAAGTGACGAACTGGCCGACCTACTATGCATCCTCCCTGGATGCGAAGGAGATCGTGCACGAGATGATGGCGCACTGACGGCCTGAATCACCCGCATTGTCCGCCCGGCCATCCAGGGCCGGGCGCTTCTTCCCCGAAACACCAGGAGGCACGCCATGCTAGACACAGCCAAACCCTCAAATCGCCTGCCCGTCACCGTGCTTTCCGGTTTTCTTGGCGCGGGCAAGACCACGCTTCTCAACCATGTTCTCAACAATCGCGAAGGCCGCCGCGTCGCGGTCATCGTCAACGACATGAGCGAGATCAACATCGACGCCGCCTTGATCCGCGATGGCGGCGCGAACCTCTCGCGCACCGAGGAACAATTGGTCGAAATGACCAATGGCTGCATCTGCTGCACTTTGCGCGATGATCTTTTGAACGAGGTTCGCCAGCTTTCCGAGCAAGGCCGGTTCGATTATCTGCTGATCGAATCCACCGGCATTTCCGAACCCCTGCCCGTCGCATCCACCTTCGACTTCCGCGATGAGAACGGCCAGAGCCTTTCCGATGTCGCGCGCCTCGACACGATGGTCACGGTCGTCGATGCCGCAAATCTCCTGAAAAACTACTCCTCGACTGATTTTCTGCGGGACCGTGGCGAAACGGCTGGCGAAGGCGACGAGCGCGCGCTTGTCGATCTTCTGGTCGAGCAGATCGAATTCGCCGACGTCATCATATTGAACAAGATCGACGCCGCCCGCCCCGGCGAGCGCAATATGGCGCAGCGCATCATCCGCTCGTTGAACCCCGACGCGGAAATCATCGAAACCGATTTCGGTCGCGTTTCGCTCGACAAGATACTCGACACCGGGCGCTTCGATTTCGAAAAGGCCGAGCAGCACCCGCTGTGGTTCAAGGAATTGAACGGTTTCAGGGACCACATTCCCGAAACCGAGGAATATGGCATACGCTCCTTCGTCTACCGCGCGCGCCGTCCCTTCGATCCGATGAAATTCCAGACATTCGTCAATCGCGACTGGCCGGGCGTGGTGCGCGCCAAGGGCTTTTTCTGGCTGGCAACCCGCCCGCATCATGTCGGTGAATTCAGTCAGGCAGGCGCTCTGGTCAGGACCGGAAAACGCGGCCTTTGGTGGGCGTCGGTTCCGCGCAATCGCTGGCCCGATCACCCCGAATGGCTGGAGGTGATGAAGCCCTATCTCGATCCCATATGGGGCGACAGGCGGCAGGAACTCGTCTTCATCGGTTGCGACCCGATGAACGAGGTTCGCATTCGCGCCGAACTCGACACATGCCTTGTCGAAGACGATACCTTCGAGCCGGAGCGCTGGCGCGATCTCGAAGACCCGTTCCCGGATTGGCGGCCTGCCAACAACAATTGACCGCAGGGTCATTTCGCCCTACTCGGCTCCTATCTGGCATGCTGGGAGTGAGATATGGCCGAGTACGTGACCGTCCGCCGCGATGGCGAAATCGCAATCGTCACCATCGACAATCCGCCGGTGAATGCGATGAGCTTTCACGTCCGCGAGCCGATATTGGCGCTCCTGCGCGAGCTGGACGGCGATGCGGGCGTCTCGGCCATCGTGATCGCCTGCGCCGGACGGACATTCGTTGCCGGCGCAGACATCACCGAATTCGGCAAGCCGATGCAGCGGCCGGATCTCAGCGACATCATCGCCTTTCTGGAGACGATCAAAAAGCCGACAATCGCTGCAATCCACGGAACAGCGCTCGGCGGCGGACTTGAGCTGGCGCTCGGCTGCCATTTCCGCATCGCGGACGCAGCGGCCAAGCTCGGCCTGCCGGAAGTGAAGCTCGGCATTCTTCCGGGCGGTGGCGGAACCGTTCGTCTGCCGCGCCTCGTCGGGCCGATCAAGGCGCTTGAGATGATCGTGTCCGGCGTACCGATTTCGGCGCAAGATGCGCGTGAAAACGGTCTGGTCGATGCCGTGTTCGAAGATGAGCTTGTGGCAAATGCCGTGCGATTTGCGCGCGAAAAGGTTGAGGCCGGCCTCGATTTTTCGCCGATCCGCGACCGTTCCGATGAAATTCGCGATGCCGATCTCGCAGCTTTCGATGAAAAGGCTGCCGAACTCGCTAAAAAAGCACGCGGTCTGGAAGCGCCGATTGCCTGTGCGGAGGCAGTCCGCAATGCAATCACCCTGCCTTTCGATGAGGCGCTGGCGAAAGAGCGTGCGCTTTTCGAAAAGCTCGTCTCCGGCGAGCAATCGCGCGCCCAGCGTCATCTCTTCTTCGCCGAGCGTGAAGCGGCAAAAATTCCGGGCGTCAGCAAGGATGTAACGCCGCGATCCATCAAGCGCGTCGGCGTCATCGGCGCTGGTACGATGGGCGGCGGCATCGCGATGGCTTTCGCCAATGGCGGTATCCCGGTCACGCTTCTGGAAATGAACGAGGATGCGCTGAAGCGCGGGCTTGGCACGATCGAGAAGAACTACACCGTCTCGGTGTCGCGCGGCTCGCTCAGCGAAGACGCCAAGGCAAAGCGCCTGTCTTTGTTCAAAACCACGACCGATTATGCCGATCTTGGCGATTGCGACCTTATAATCGAAGCCGTTTTTGAGGAAATGGCGGTCAAAAAGGACGTTTTCGCCAAAATCGAGGCCGTTGCGCACGACAAGGCGATCATAGCCACCAACACCTCATATCTCGACGTCAACGAAATCGCGGATTCGACCAGCCGACCGCAGGATGTCGTCGGCCTGCATTTCTTCTCGCCCGCCAACATCATGAAGCTGCTGGAAATCGTGCGCGGAGCAAAGACAGCGCCGGACGTGCTGGCGACTGCCGTAGCGCTTGGCCGCAAAATCGGGAAAATCCCGGTCGTCGTCGGCGTCTGCCACGGCTTCGTCGGCAACCGGATGCTTGGCGCGCGCGGTTCGGAATCCGAAGCGCTGCTGCTCGCAGGCGCGTCACCTGCCGAAGTCGACAAGGTTTTCACGGATTTCGGCTGGCCGATGGGGCCGTTCCAGATGTGGGACCTTGCTGGTCTCGACATTGGCTGGCGCAACAGGAAGGCGCTGGGCAAGACGGCGATCATCGCCGATACGCTTTGCGAGCAAGGTCATTTTGGCCAGAAAACCGGCCGGGGCGTCTATCTCTACCCGGAGGGCTCGCGCAAACCCGTGCCGGACCCGGATGTCGCCCGCCTGATCGAGGAAAAGGCAAAGGTACGCGGCATTGAGCGCCGCAAGATCGACGCGCAGGAAATCACCGAGCGCACGCTCTATCCGATGATCAATGAAGGCACGCGCATTCTCGAAGAAGCTATTGCCGCGCGGCCTTCCGACATCGATATAGTGTGGGTCAACGGATACGGTTTTCCGGTCGGCAAGGGAGGCCCGATGTTCTGGGCTGAGACCGAAGGTCTGGGCAAGATCGTCGAGCGTCTTGAACATTGGCATCGGAAAACCGGAAACGATGTTTTCAAACCGTCCGAACTGTTAAAAAATGCAGTTGCGGAAGGCGTGTCGCTGGCTCACATTCTGGCCAAGAAATAAGAAGGATTTTCGTCATGGAATATCGCCAGATCACCGAAGATTACTCCGTATCCGGCCAGATTCAGCCGCAGGATGTGGCGGATGTGAAGGCCGCAGGCTTCAACAGCGTCATCTGCAATCGCCCGGACGATGAGCAGCCCGGCCAGCCTTCCGCCGACGCGGTGAAGGAAGCAGTCGAGGCAGCAGGGCTTGAGTTCCGCTACATTCCGGTCGTCAGCGGCCAGATCACCAGCGAAAACGTCAACGACATGGGGGCAGCCCTCGACGAACTCAACGGCCCGGTTTTCGCCTATTGCCGCTCCGGCGCACGCTGTACGAACCTTTATGCGCTGGTGCAGCAGAACAAGAACTAGAACGTTTCACGAGGCACCCCCCTCTGCCCTGCCGGGCATCTCCCCCTCAAGGGTGGAGATTGGCTGACACAACTCTCTGCCTTCATTCTCCAACACCAGCGATTGGTACCCCGCGTTCATGACATGGCAATCTCCACCCTTGAGGGGGAGATGGCCGGCAGGCCAGAGGGGGGTGCTGTCCCGCCAGCGTTAAGATGTAGGCACTAAAAACTCCTGATGCGCCCAACCGGGCGCGTCACTTCCGGCGCGGCCTCACGCAAAGGCAGCGCGCCGGTTTCCTTCAATGTCTGCAAAACGATCGCCGTTTTCACATGCTGCACGGATTCATGCGGCAGCAGCACCCCGTTGACGAAATCGGCCAGCGATTTCAGATCGGGCGTCACCACCTTCAAAATGTAATCCATCTCGCCGGTCAGCGCGTGCGCCTCCTGCACTTCCGGCAGCTTTTCCAAGAGATCGGCAAAGCGCTGCGCATTGTCGCGATTATGCGTCGCGAGCGTCACCGAGATCACGTTGACCAGGGGAAAGCCGACCTTGTCGCGGTCAAGGATCGCCCGATAGGCCTTTATGAACCCCTCCTCTTCCAGCCGCTGCCGCCTGCGCGAACATTGCGAGGCCGAGAGGTTCACGCGCTCGGAAAGATCGTTGTTCGTCAGCCGCGCATCCTCCTGCAGGATTGACAATATCTTGCGGTCAAACTTGTCCAGATGCGCGCTTTCCATGATTTTTTCTCCAATCATGCGTATATCACGCATATCTGGATCATCTGGGGCGTGCGAATGCAAGCACCTTGCGAGCGTTTGGACCTACAATCTTCTCGACACTTCAGGAGGATTGAATGGGACCGTTTCCACACGACGCACCGCCAGCCAAGATCAGCGCCGCAAATCCGGCCGGCACGGACGGCTTCGAATTCGTCGAGTTCGCCCATCCCGAACCTGAAAAGCTGGCCGAATTGTTCGAGCGCATGGGATATTCGCCGGTTGCCCGTCACAAGACGAAAAACATCACCGTCTGGCGCCAGGGCGACATCAACTATGTAGTCAATGCAGAACCCGGCTCGCACGCCTCGCGCTTCATCGAAGAGCACGGCCCATGCGCGCCTTCGATGGCCTGGCGCGTGGTTGATGCGAAACACGCTTTCGACCAAGCGGTCGCGAAAGGTGCCGAGCCCTATAAGGGCGACGACAAGACGCTCGACGTGCCTGCCATCGTCGGCATTGGTGGATCGTTGCTTTATTTCATCGAGACCTATGGCGAAAAGGGCTCGGCCTACGATGCCGAATTCGAATGGATGGGTGAGCGCGACCCTAAGCCGAAGGGCGTCGGCTTCTATTATCTCGACCATTTGACCCACAATGTTTATCGCGGCCAGATGGACAAATGGTGGGCCTTCTACCGCGAGCTGTTCGGCTTCAAGCAAATCCACTTCTTCAACATCGACGGACGCATCACCGGCCTGATGAGCCGCGCGATAACCTCGCCTTGCGGCAAAATCCGCATTCCGCTGAATGAATCCAAGGACGATACGAGTCAGATCGAGGAATATCTGCGCAAATACAAGGGCGAAGGCATCCAGCACATCGCGGTCGGCACGGACGGCATTTTCGTCGCCACCGACAGGCTCGCTGCAAACGGCCTGAAATTCATGCCAAAGCCGCCTGAAACCTATTACGAAAAGAGCCACGAGCGCGTGAACGGCCATGACGAGCCGATCGATCGCATGAAGGAGCACGGCATCCTGATCGACGGCGAAGGTGTGGTCGATGGCGGCATGACCAAAATCCTGCTGCAAATCTTCTCAAAAACAGTGATCGGCCCGATTTTCTTCGAGTTCATCCAAAGGAAGGGCGATGAAGGTTTTGGGGAAGGCAATTTTCGCGCTTTGTTTGAATCCATTGAGGAAGATCAGATCCGGCGCGGGGTTATCAAGGTGGAGGCTGCGGAGTAGAATGCCATTGCAGGCGGATCCTTTATGACCTAAATTATGGTCATAAAGGATCAAGCTATGAATATTGAGGGCAAGGCGACAACATTCAGCGCTGCCGAGGCGAAGGCAAAATTTTCGGAAATCCTGAAACGGGCCGAGGCTGGCGAGCGCTTTGTCGTTACACGCCATGGAAAGCCGATCGTCGAGATCGCGGCAAGTGCCGATGCTCTGCCGAAAAAGAAGTTGCGCGGCGCCATGAAAGGCCAAATCTGGATTGCCGAGGACTTTGACGTGCTCGGCCCGGAATGGGATGAATACGTTTCGTGAGTGATCGAGGTTATCTTCTCGACACCCACATCTTTCTTTGGGACCTCGCGGACGACAAACGCATCTCCAAAGTGCATGACGAGATATTGCTGGGCGACGCGCCGAAATTTCTAAGCGTTGCTTCGCTTTGGGAAATAGCTATCAAATCGGCTACCGGCAAACTTTCGATGCCTGACAAGCTATTGGAAACAATCGAGGCCAGCGATGTCGAATTGCTGCCCATTCTCCCCCGTCACGTCTTGCAAACAACCTCACTTCCGCGTCATCACGGCGATCCATTCGATCGATTGTTGATAGCTCAGGCACAGCTTGAGGAACTGACGCTGGTCACTGCTGACGGGCACTTTTCCAACTATGACGTGACGCTGGCCTAGGCCAACCCAAGCCTCTCGATTTCCGGGTCACGCTCAAAATCCAGAAAAAACTCATCAAGCTGCGGCGGTTTCACCGACGTTCCCGCCAACATCGCGTGGACTTGTCCGCGATGGTGAATCTGGTGCTGGAAAAGATGCGCCAGAACACGATCGATGCGCTCCGGTACATTCCCGTCATCGCCACGGTCGACGATAACTCGGCGCTCCAGATCGACTTCCCTTAATTCGTCGCAGACCCTCATAAGCCGAAGATCGGCTTCAGTCTGCAGCGGATGAAGCTCCGAGGCATGGCCGAACACGATTTCGTCGTCAAAGACGCCAAGCCCGCGCCCGCCCTCTTCCAGCGCGTCGATGTACAAAAGATCGACGAAGTAGATATGCGACAGCGTCGCGGCGATCGAGGGAAAGAAGGACGTTCGTGTCGCCACGAAAGCTTCCGCGTCAAGACCGGCGCAGGCGCGCAGCAAGACATGGTTGCACCAGCGGTTGTTGCGCGCCATCGCGCGATTATGCGCGAGAAGGCCCATCTCAGTTCGCGTGTTTTTCGACCGTCTGTTCGATTGCGCCGAAGATCGAATGGCCGGATTCATCCTTCATTTCGATGCGAACAGTGTCGCCAACGCGCATGAACGGCGTTTTCGGTGTGCCGCTGGCGATCGTTTCGATCATGCGGATTTCAGCAATGCAGGAATAGCCTGCACCTCCTGCCTCCACCGACTTTCCTGGGCCGCCATCCAGCTTGTTGGAGACGGTGCCGGAACCGATGATCGTTCCTGCCACCAATGGCCTGGTCTTTGCCGCATGGGCGACGAGCTGCGGAAAATCGAATGTCATATCGACGCCTGCATTGGCGCGGCCGAAGGGCTTGCCGTTGAGATCGATGACCAGCGGGAGATGCAGCTTGCCGCCATCCCACGCGCTTCCAAGTTCATCCGGCGTGACGGCGACCGGCGAAAACGCCGATGAGGGCTTGGACTGGAAAAAGCCGAACCCCTTCGACAGTTCGCCGGGGATCAGGCCGCGCAGGGACACGTCATTGACCAGCATTACGAGGCGGATCGCATCGCGCGCCTGATCGACGCTGGCACCTTGCGGCACATCGTCGACGATAACCGCGATTTCGCCTTCGAGATCGGCACCATATGCCTCGTCTGCCAGCGGGATCGGGTCGCGTGGCGCGAGGAAGGAATCCGAGCCGCCCTGATACATAAGCGGGTCGGACCAGAAACTTTCCGGCACCTCGGCACCGCGCGCTTTGCGCACGAGTTCGACGTGGTTCACGTAAGCCGAACCGTCCGCCCATTGATAGGCGCGCGGCAAAGGCGAGAGCGCGTTATGCTCATGAAAGCGCTCGGCGGGAACCGCGCCATGATCGAGAGATTCGGAGAGAGCCGCCAGATGCGGCGCAATACGCTGCCAATCATCCAATGCCGCCTGAAGGTTGCGCGCGAGAAAGGAGGCATCGGTGCACCGCGTAAGGTCGCGCGAAACCACGACCAGTTTCCCGTCGCGCGATCCATTCTTCAATGTGGCAAGTTTCATGTAGTCCTCCCAATGCGCGGCTCAATCGTCCGCCAACTCCACAACAAGGCCATCGCGACCAATCGTCAAGGCACCATTCCAGCTTTTCCGAACGGCCTCCTGCCATTCAGCCTCGCCAAACTCAGGATCGTCGGCCGGAATGAGGTGATTGAGCACCAGCCGTCCGACTTTCGCAGCATCGGCAATTCGCCCGGCGTCAGCGGCAAGCGTGTGGCTTGCCATCAAATGCTCCTTCAGCCGCGCGCCATTGCCGGTGCGGGCGACGAGGCGGTCCACGCCATCCTCAAGCATCGCTTCATGAACGAGAATATCCGCACCTTTCGCGAATTCGGCAAGCGGCGGGAAATAGGCGGTATCGGCTGAAAAGACGACGCTTCTCGCGCCAAACTCGAAGCGCAGGGCAAAACATTCGGTGACGGGCGGATGATCGACGCGTAGCGCTATGACCCTCAAGCCGTTCTCATCCAGCACCGCGCCCTCGCTAAATTCCGTGACCGTGACGAGGTTGCGAATGTCCGGGCGGCCTTCGTCGATGATGCGAATATCGATGTCGAATTTCATGGATTGCAGGAAACCGCGCCAATAATCGGCAGTGCCTGCGGGTCCGAACACTTTTACAGGCGTCGCCAATCCGGCCGTCCATGCTGTGTGAATAAGCGGCCCGAGTTCCAGAACATGGTCGGAATGAAGATGGGTGATGAAGATTAAGTCCAGCGCTTTCAGGCTGACGCCTGCATCGGTCAGCCCGCGTGTCACGCCCAGCGCGCAATCGACGACGATTACGCGTCCGCCGATTTCCAGCAGTGACGATGTAGGCGAAGGACCGCCCGGCCTGATTGCCGGGCCGCCCTTGGTGCCGAGCAGAACCAGCCTTTCACTCAAGACCAGTCGCCTTCCAGCGTTCCGTTGAAGCGCTTTCTAAGATCGCTCCAGCAATCGGCATAATTGTCCTGCAGGCATTCGCTTTCCGCTGCAAAACGAGTCACTTGCTGAGGAAAGCGCGTCTCGAACATGAAGGCCATCGTGTGCTCAAGCTTGACCGGCTTTAGGTCGGCGCGCGACGCCTTTTCGAAGCCGCCGGCATCCGGCCCATGCGCCAGCATCATATTGTGCAGGCTCATGCCGCCGGGCGTGAAACCTTCTTCCTTCGCATCGTACTGACCGTGGATCAGCCCCATGAACTCGCTCATGATGTTGCGATGATACCATGGCGGACGGAAGGTGTTTTCCGCAACCAGCCAGCGCGGCGGGAAGATCACGAAATCCACATTCGCCGTGCCTTCCTCGCCCGATGGCGCGGTGAGCACGGTGAAAATCGACGGGTCCGGGTGGTCGAAAAGGATCGCGCCGACGGGCGAAAACGTCGCCAGATCATATTTGTAAGGTGCGTAATTGCCGTGCCATGCAACGACATCGAGCGGCGAATGGCCAAGCTCGGTCTCGTAGAACTGGCCGCACCATTTAACGATCAGGCGGCACGGCGTTTCCTTTTCCTCGAACCATGCGACCGGCGTTTTGAAATCACGCGGATTGGCAAGGCAGTTCGCGCCGATCGGTCCGCGATCCGGCAGCGTGAATTTCGCGCCATAATTTTCGCAGATGTAGCCTCGAGCTTCCGCCTCAAGCAGTTCGACCTTGAAGACCAGCCCGCGCGGCAGGATGCAAATCTCGCCGGGAAGTGTTTCGATAACGCCCATTTCGGTGACAAAACGCACGCCGCCAACCTGCGGCACGATCAGCAATTCGGCATCGGCGTTGAAGAAATGATCGTCCACCATGTCGGCATTGGCGACATAAAGATGTGCGGCCATGCCCGACTGCCCCATCGCGTCGCCTGCTGTGGTGATCGTGCGCATGCCGGAGATGAAATCTGTCTTTTCCTGCGGCACCGGTATCGGGTTCCAGCGCAATTGGCCAAGCGGAAGATCGTGATCGCGCGTGGCAGGCGCGGTTTTCCATAAGGGCAGGTCAAGCGGGCTGAAGCGGCCCGTATGCTTCACGCTGGGCCGAATGCGATAAAGCCAGGAGCGCTCATTCGTGCCGCGCGGCGCCGTGAAGGGCGAGCCGGAAAGCTGTTCGGCGTAAAGCCCATAGGCCGGGCGCTGGGGCGAATTCCGACCTTGCGGCAGCGCGCCGGGAAGGCTCTCCGTTTCGAAATCATTGCCGAAACCCGGCATATAAGAAAAAGCCATCACGACCTCCCATCGACGACCGATATTTGTTACAAACGTAACTATTGAAAATGTAACTATCAACATGCGGATGCTGCGATGACGGAAGAGATTTTGGCGCTGGAGGCATTCCTTCCCTACCGGCTGAACCGTATCGCGGATGCCGTCAGTCAGGATTTCGCGCGGCTCTACAAGGAGCGCCACGGCCTGACCCGGCCGGAGTGGCGGACTTTCGCGACGCTCGGCCAATATGGGACGATGACGGCAACCGCCATCGGCGAGCATTCATCGATGCACAAGACCAAGGTCTCGCGCGCCGTGGCCGAACTTGAAAAGCGCAAATGGCTTGTGCGCGAGACTGTTTCGGGCGATCGGCGCGTCGAAAATCTGACGCTTACCAAGGCTGGCAGGCAGATTTACCGCGAAATGGTGCCGCTTGCGAAAGGTTTTGAGGCGAAACTTCTCGAGCGGATGAGCGCGCCGGACCGTGCAGCGGTTGCTGCCGGAATAGCGGCGCTGGAAAAGCTTCTAAAACTTCGCGGCGCGAAGGTCAGTCCAGATGGTGCGGATAGTCGCGGCGCGGCGGTATCCGGTGGACCACGAGTGCGATCGCTATGAGAATGACCGACCCTATCAGAACCACGGTAAAAAGCTGAGCGCCGTGCGACCCTTGGCCGAAACCGAGGATGGGTATCGCACCGGCGGGCGGATGCGTGACCCGCAGCGTGCGCATAATCACGACAGTCAGACCGACCGCGATTGCAGCCGCCATCCAGGCGCCGGGGAATATTTCGAAGGCCAGTTCACAGATCAGCGTACCGATCAGATACCCGCCCATGACGTTTATCGGCTGCGCCAGCGGGCTGGAAGGCTGGCCGAACAAAAGCACGGCGGTCGCGCCGAGCGGCGCCAGAAGAAGCGGCAGTTCGGTGAAGGCGGCGAGCGCGCCAACGGCGACCATGCCGAGGACGGCGCCTATCCCCGCTTTGAGGTTCGAGACCGGATCGACGATGGTTTCGTGTCGTGTGACTAGGGCTTGTAAATATCTGCGCATGAATGCCGGACCGGACGAATTTGGGTCGTCATAGCCGCATTTTCCTGCGCTTCACAGGCAAAAACTACCAATCCAGCACGACTTTTCCGGAATTTCCGCTTTTCATGGCCTCAAAACCATCAATATAGCTGTCGATGCCGAGACGATGCGTGATCAGCCCCGACACATCGAGCGGCCCCTGCACCAGCGCGATCATCTTGTACCAGGTCTCGAACATTTCGCGGCCATAGATGCCTTTCAGATGCAACATCTTGAAGATGACCTTGTTCCAGTCAATTTCGAAGCCGGTCGGCGCGATGCCTAAAATGGCGATCTTGCCACCATTGTTCATCGTGTCGATCATGTCGCGGAAGGCCGGTGCGGCCCCCGACATTTCCAGCCCGACATCGAAGCCTTCGGTCATGCCGAGTGCTGGCATCACATCGCGCAGCTTTTCCTTCGAGGCATCGACAACGTGATGCACGCCGAGCTTTTTGGCCAGCGCGAGGCGGGTCTGGTTGATGTCGGTAATGACGACCTTGCGCGCGCCGACGCATTGCGCGACCAGCGCGCCCATGATGCCGATAGGCCCGGCGCCCGTTACCAAAACATCCTCACCGACCAGATCGAAAGAAAGCGCGGTGTGCACCGCATTGCCCAGCGGATCGAAGATCGCGGCGATTTCATCGGGCACATCGTCGGGGATCGGCACGACATTGTGCTGCGGGATCGCCAGATATTCGGCGAACGCGCCGGGGCGGTTCACGCCGACACCCAGCGTGTTGCGGCACAAATGGCCCCTGCCCGCGCGGCAGTTTCGGCAATGGCCGCAAACGATATGGCCTTCGCCGGAGACGCGTTGGCCGACCTTATATTCGGTTACGGCTGCGCCGAAATCCGCGACGGTGCCGACAAACTCATGGCCTGTGACCATAGGAACCGGCACCGTCTTTTGCGCCCATTGGTCCCAATTGTAGATATGAACATCCGTGCCGCAGATCGCGGTTTTCTTGACTTTGATCAGCACGTCATTCGGGCCGATCTCGGGAAGCGGAACCTCTTCCATCCAGATACCGGGTTCGGCTTTCGCTTTGACGAGTGCGCGCATCATGTTGGACATCAGCGTAACTCCCGCGGATGCGAAGCAGCACCCCCCTCTGGCCTGCCGGCCATCTCCCCCTCAAGGGGGGAGATTTGCTGTATCGATGACGAGAGTAATCTCCCCCCTTGAGGGGGAGATGGCCGGCAGGCCAGAGGGGGGTGTATTGCAGACACATTCATCATGAAATCACACCCAATTCACGCCCAACCTCGCCAAACGCTTCAATCGCACGCTCAATATCCTGCGGCGAATGCGCAGCCGACATTTGCGTGCGAATGCGGGCCTGTCCTTTCGGCACGACGGGGAACGAGAAGCCGATTACATAGATACCGCGATCGAGCAGCTTTGCGGCCATGTCCTGCGCAAGTGCTGCATCGCCGAGCATGACGGGGATGATCGGATGACCTGCCCCGGCGAGCTTGAAGCCCAGCGCGCTCATGCCTTCGCGGAAGCGGGCAGCGTTGACGTAGAGTTTGCGGCGCAGATCGTCGCCGTCGTCGATCAGGTCGAAAACTTTCAGCGAAGCTCCGGCAATCGCGGGCATGAGCGTGTTGGAAAACAGATAAGGCCGCGAGCGCTGGCGCAGCCATTCGACCATTTCCGCGCGACCACTCGTATAGCCGCCGGATGCGCCGCCGAGTGCCTTGCCGAGCGTACCGGTAATAATGTCGATGCGGCCCTCGACACCGCAATATTCCGGTGAGCCGCGTCCTTTTTCACCGACGAAACCAACCGCATGGCTGTCATCCACCATGACCATCGCGCCGTATTTTTCAGCAAGATCGCAAATGCCTCCAAGGTTGGCGATGATGCCATCCATCGAAAACACGCCATCCGTCGCGATCAGCTTGAAACGGCTGCCTTCGGCCCTTTTGAGTTCTTCCTCAAGCGCGCCCATGTCGTTGTTGGCATAACGAAACCGCTTCGCCTTGGAGAGCCGCACGCCATCGATGATCGAGGCATGGTTAAGAGCATCGGAGATGATGGCATCGTCTTCGGAAAGCAGCGTTTCGAAGAGGCCGGCGTTTGCGTCGAAGCAGGACGAATAGAGGATCGTGTCTTCCATTCCCAGAAAGCCGGAAATGCGGCTTTCGAGCGCCTTGTGCTCTTCCTGCGTCCCGCAGATGAAGCGCACCGAGGCCATGCCGTAGCCATAGCGGTCGATGGCGTCTTTGGCGGATGAGCGGAGCGTGTCGCTGTCGGCAAGGCCCAGATAATTGTTGGCGCAGAAATTCAATACCTTGCGGCCGTCTGCTTCAATTTCCGCTGACTGCGTGGAGGTTATGACGCGTTCGGACTTGTAGAGCCCAGCGGATTTCAAACCGTCGAGTTCGGAAGAGAGGTGCGAAATGAATGCGTCGGTCATCGGGTGCCCTTCGAGGTTGATCTCAGGATGAAGATGGCCGCCTGCTTGTCAAATTTAATTTTGCGGACGCACTGACACGAATGCCAGCGCGTCCAGAAAGCCTCTAGAAAAACGCCTGCAAACCCGTCTGCGCGCGGCCGAGGATCAGCGCGTGGACGTCGTGCGTGCCTTCGTAAGTGTTGACGGTTTCGAGGTTCTGGGCGTGGCGCATGACGTGGTATTCGATCTGGATGCCGTTGCCGCCATGCATGTCGCGGGCCTGACGCGCGATGTCGAGCGCTTTGCCGCAATTGTTGCGCTTGACCAGCGAGATCATTTCGGGTGCGAATTTGTGCTCGTCCATGAGACGGCCGACGCGCAGCGAACCCTGAAGGCCGAGCGCGATTTCGGTCTGCATGTCGGCAAGCTTCTTCTGGAAAAGCTGCGTCTGCGCCAGCGGGCGGCCGAACTGCTTGCGGTCGAGGCCATATTGACGGGCGCGGTGCCAGCAATCTTCGGCAGCACCCATAACGCCCCAAGAAATTCCGTAGCGCGCGCGGTTGAGACAGCCGAACGGACCTTTCAGGCCCGAAACATTGGGCAACAAGGCATCTTCGCCGACTTCGACGCCATCCATGACGATCTCGCCGGTGATCGACGCGCGCAGCGAAAGCTTGCCGCCGATCTTAGGTGCGGAAAGACCCTTCATGCCCTTTTCGAGAACGAAGCCGCGGATCTGATTGTCATGCTCGGCAGATTTTGCCCAAATGACGAACACGTCGGCGATGGGCGCATTCGAAATCCACATCTTCGACCCGGAAATCTTGTAGCCGTTCGCCGTCTTTTCAGCGCGCGTCTTCATACCGCCCGGATCGGAACCGGCATCCGGCTCGGTCAGGCCGAAGCAGCCGATCCATTCGCCCGAAGCGAGCTTCGGCAGGTATTTCTTGCGTTGCTCCTCGGAGCCGTAAGCATGGATCGGGAACATGACCAGCGAGGACTGCACGCTCATCATCGAGCGATAGCCGCTGTCGACGCGCTCGACTTCGCGGGCGACCAGACCGTAGGTAACATAGCCAGCGCCAAGGCCGCCATATTCTTCGGGGATCGTGATCCCGAGCAGGCCCGCCTCGCCCATTTCGCGGAAGATAGCCGGATCGGTGACTTCGTTTAAATACGCATCATTGACGCGGGTGGCGAGCTTGTCGGAGGCAAAAGCCGCAGCACTGTCGCGCACCATGCGCTCATCTTCGGAAAGTTGATCCTCAAGAAGGAAAGGATCGTCCCAAACGAAACTTGCCTGATGCGCCTTGTTCGCGAAGTTCATAGCATTTCCCAAATTTATTTGAAGCTTGAAGTATCCAGCTTAACGCCTGTCACCACTTTTCGCAAAGGTCTTTTCTGCGAATAAGGATTTCAGTCCGAAGGCGCATACCGAACATGAACGCCCTTGCGTAAGCATGCTTGTTATTAAGCGTAAAGATGCTTGTGAATATTCCCGCTTTTCAATGTATTAACCTGCGATATTGTACGATGAATTCAACTCGAAAAGCTGCGTGATCGAAAAGGCTTCGATTCCATGTCTGCAGAGCCGGCAACGGCAAACTCTCGCGCGATCATACTTCTGATCAAAAGCGCATACTGGATCGCATTGCTGATTATTGCAGCAATGGCGTTGGCATCCTTCATTTTGCTCCAGAAAATGATCAATTCAAGGCAAAGCGACGGTGAATTGCTGACCATCGTCAGCATGCAGCGCGCGCTTTCCCAGCGCATCGTGTTTCTGGCGAACACGATCGATTCCGCACCGTCTGAACGCCAGCCGCCGCTTGTTGTAGCGCTAAGGGACGCGACCGAAGAATTCGAGAAGAACTATGATCTGCTTCTCACGAAAACCGGCGCGACCAACGACCCGGAAAAGATCAACGATCCCAACTCCGTCGAACACATCCTTTTCGCCAAGCCATACCACCTCGATTACTTCTCGCTCAGCCTCGCGGCCAATGGCTGGCGCTTCATTTCCGCTTTTGAAACCCGTCTGAACATAGCCGATGCGGACCATCGCTATCTGGCCGGGCGCGAGCGGGCGCGGCTGGACGAAACGGTCGCCAGCACCACGCTGGACGGCTATACGGCGCTTCACTATCGCCTCGACAAAATGGCGGTGGAGCAGCTCGACAATTTGATGAGCGTTCATCGCATCCTGTTCTACGCGACGATCCTGGTGATCCTTCTGGTGGCGCTCTTCATCTTCCGGCCCATGTCGAAAGCCATTCTGCGCCGCACCCGCGAGCTCATGGATGCGCGCAATTCCATGGCATTCCTGACCGTGCATGACGGCCTGACCGGCCTCTACAACCGCGCCTATATGACCAACCATTTCGATGCGCTGCTCAGCACGGCGCACAGGCGGCAGGAGCGGCTGGCGGTCGTGCAGATCGATCTCGATCGCTTCAAGCAGATCAACGACACGCTGGGCCATTCGGCCGGCGACTACGTTCTCGTGGTGACGGCACAGCGGCTGCGCGATTGCTGCCGCGCATCCGACCTCTGCATCCGTCTGGGCGGCGACGAATTCGCCATGATCCTGAGCGGTGCAGGTAGCACTGAAGACATCAACACGGTTGCCGAACGCATAATCGATGCGATCAACGAGCCCATCAACTTCAAAGGTTCCGTCATCAATCCGGACGCCAGCGCCGGTATCGCCGTCTACCCGGTGGATGCGGACAATGCCTCGGATCTGATCGTCCATGCCGATCTCGCACTTTACGCCGCCAAGAAGCAGGGCGGCGGGATGATCTCCTTCTTCTCCGAAGAATTGCGTGGCGAAGTCGATCACCGCAAACGCGTCGAGCGGGATCTGGTTGTCGGCATCGAGACGGAAGCCTTCGTGCCTTACTTCCAGCCGCAGGTTTCGATTTCCTCGGGTCAGGTGGTCGGCGTCGAGGTGCTGGTGCGCTGGAAACATCCCGAATATGGCATCGTGCCGCCAGGCGGCTTCATTCCCGTTGCTGAGAAAAGCGGGCTGATGGTGGATATTGGCCGGATCGTGCGGCGAAAGGCGATCAAGGCCGCTGCCGACTGGCATCAGGCGGGCATCGAGTTCGGCCGTCTCGCGGTGAATGTTTCGGGCGTCGAGTTGATAGAGCCGGAATTCGACCGGGTACTTTTCGAAGATTTACGCAAATTCTCCTTTCCTGCCGAAAAACTGGCTCTGGAAATCGTCGAATCCGTCATTCTTGACGATGAAAAGACCGGTATCGCGGCAACTTTGCGCCATATCCGCGCGACGGGCATTCATCTGGAACTGGACGATTTCGGGACCGGCTACGCATCGCTCAGCCATGTCGATCCCAACGAGATCGACCGCCTGAAGATCGACCGCCGCTTCGTGCAGAATATCGACGCCGAGCAAGGCAATGCCAAGATCGTCAAGGCAGTGACCGAGCTTGCAAACGGGCTCGGCATCTCCGTCGTTGCGGAAGGTGCCGAAACGCAGGCCGAACTCGATTGCCTGAGCCGCCTTGGCTGCGATCAGGTGCAGGGCTATGCCATCGCTTTCCCGATGCCCGCGGAACAGGCACGCGACTGGCTTCTGTCTGCCAAATCGAAACGGCCGCAGCTCGCCATCAGCAGCAATGGACGCGCCTGATATTCATCGGGATTTCTCAACCGTCGCTATCGCAGCAGGCACCGAATCCCGTATAATCGGGCATGCCCATACGCCAGCTCACAGAAACGATGATCAACCAGATCGCCGCAGGCGAGGTTATCGAACGCCCCGCCAGCGTGGTGAAGGAGCTTGTCGAAAACGCGCTCGACGCCGGTGCGACCAAAATCGAGGTCGCGACCGCAGGCGGCGGACTTTCTCTGCTGCGCGTGGGCGACGACGGGTCGGGCATTCCTATGGACGAATTGCCGATGGCGATTTCGCGCCATTGCACGTCGAAGCTTTCCGACGACATTCACGACATACGCTCGCTGGGCTTTCGCGGTGAGGCCCTACCCTCGATCGGCTCCGTGTCGCGACTGACGATCCGCTCGCGTTCGGCGGATGCCGATAGCGGCTACGAGATCGGCATCGATGGCGGACGCGTGTTGCCGACAAAACCCGCACCGGCCAATCGCGGGACGACGGTGGAAGTACGCGACCTGTTCTTCGCGACGCCCGCCCGGCTCAAATTCATGAAGGGCGAGCGCGCCGAAAGCACGGCGATAAGCGATGTGGTGAAGCGCATTGCCATCGCCTTCCCGCATGTGCGCTTCACCATCTCCGGCACCGACCGCTCGACCACGGATTTCGCGGCTGGCGACCAGACGCCTGACGGGCAATTGCGGCGCATCGCGCAGGTCATGGGCAAGGAATTTCCCGACAACGCAATTCCCATCGATGCGGTGCGCGACGGCGTTTCGCTGTCGGGCCACGTCTCGATCCCATCCTACACGCGGGCAAATGCGCTCCAGCAATATGCCTATGTGAATGGCAGGCCGGTGCGCGACAAGCTGATTGCGGGCGCCATTCGCGGCGCTTTTTCAGACGTGCTGCCGCGCGACCGCCATGCCGTGACCGTGCTGTTTCTCAATATCGACCCGGCCTATGTCGATGTGAACGTGCATCCGGCGAAGGCTGACGTGCGCTTCCGCGATCCGGGTCTGGTGCGCGGCCTGATCATCGGGGCGATAAGGCAGGCACTTACGGCAGCGGGCATACGCTCCGCCACCACCGGTGCGGAAGGCATGGTCAATGCGTTCCGGCCCGGCGCTTCCGCCTATGCACATTCCGGCCCGGCGAACGGCCATCGCACCTACAATCCGGCATTCAGGGCGGCGAGTTCGCCGGAATACGATCCGGCACGCTCGCATTTCCGGCCGCTGGACGAGGGATTTTCGGAACGGCCGCAGGCGCTTTTCGGCGAAAAACCACTGGAAAGTGCGGATGCCCGTGCAGGCCATGGCGAGGCCGATGTAGCTCTGCTTTCGGCGCAACTGGGCGCGGCCCGCGCGCAGGTTCACAAGAACTATATTGTGGCGCAGACCGAGGATTCGCTGATCATCGTCGATCAGCACGCGGCTCATGAAAGGCTGGTCTATGAAGCGTTGAAGCAGGCACTCAATGCGCGCGCCGTGCCGACGCAGATGCTGCTTCTGCCCGAAATCATCGATTTGCCGGAAGATGACGCTTCGCGGCTTGCTTCCCATGCCGAAACGCTCAGCCGCTTTGGCCTCGTTCTGGAACGGTTCGGACCGGGTGCGGTGGCCGTGCGCGAAACGCCTTCGATGCTTGGCCAGACGGATGTAGCAAGCCTGATCCGCGATCTTGCCGACGAGATCGCGGAAAACGACACCGCCGACACGTTGAAGGATCGGCTGGATGCGATCGCTGCCACCATGGCCTGCCATGGATCGGTCCGGTCCGGCCGGCACATGCGACCTGAAGAGATGAACGCGCTACTTCGCCAGATGGAAGCGACACCCGGATCGGGCACCTGCAATCATGGGCGCCCGACCTATATCGAGTTGAAACTGGCGGATATTGAGCGATTGTTTGGGCGTCGTTAGATCGTTCCAATTTTGATAGAATCGCGAGGCGCCCCCCTCTGTCCTGCCGGACATCTCCCCCACAGGTGGGGAGATTAGCTGACACAACCCTCTGCATTCATCCTGCAACGCCAGCAATTGGTGCCGTGCGCTGATGACAAGATGATCTCCCCACTCGTGGGGGAGATGTCCGGTAGGACAGAGGGGGGGCGCTGTCCCGCAAGCGTTTCTATCTAAAGATAAAAGATTCTAACGCTTCAAATTCACCAGCGCCACGCCGCCTAGCGCCAGAACACCCCCGATAATGCCGAGCGTGCCGGGAACTTCGCCGAGCCACAGGAAGCCGATGATGGTCGCGACGGGCGGCACGCAGTAAAGGAAGTTCGAGGCGCGGGATGCCGGGAGGCGCGATAGCGTGATGGCCCAGCTTCCATAGACGATCAGGCTCGGCACGACGCCCAGATAGATTGCTGCCGAAAGCCCTTCGAAGCTGGCAGTACCTGCCTGATGAAGCGCGTTCGGTAGGGCCGGAGACAAGGCCAACGCGCCGATCACCATGTTCCAGGCGGAAACCGTCAAAGGCTTGTGGCGGGCGAAAAGCGGCTTCTGGACGATCGTGTTGAAGGACGTGCAGAACGCCGCGCCAAGAATCAGCAACGCGCCCGGCTCGAAGCCGAAACCCTCCCCCTCGCCTAAGGCGATGATGCCGATGCCTGCGAAGGAAACGAATGTGCCGATCCATGCGACGAGCGGAAAGCGTTCCGACAGAAAGACCACGGCAAAGATGGCTGTGAGGATGGGGCTGACATTGATGATGAAGCTGGCAGCGCCCGCCGAGACGGTCAATTCGCCGTAATTCAGCAATGCCGTATAGAGCGCGACGAAGACGATGCCGCCAGTCGCGAAACGCCAGATCTCGTTCCATTTCGGCAAAGCGGGCCGGAAAATCGCCAGCAATATGGCGGCCGGAACGGCAGCGATCGTAAAGCGCAGTGCACCCAGTTCCAGCGGCCCGAAAGCATCGAGCCCGGCACGTATCGCTGGAAACGCCGAGGCCCAGCCGACGATCGTGATCGCGACGACTAAGGTGGTTGTCGTGTCGATCTTCTTGTCTGCTATCGGCAGTTCCATGGTGGCGCTCATCGTTTTGTCCTCGGCTTTGAAAGCTGTTGTGCTCATAAAAGACGCCGCGCCGAGCTGATTGACAAACGAATAATTAGAGGCATAGCTGTGAGCATGGATCACAGCTTGAAGACAATTCCTCCTCTGGAAACATTGCGCGCTTTCGAGGCGGCGGCGAAAACGGGAAGCTTCTCGTCCGCTGCCGAAAGGCTGAACCTCACGCATGGCGCGATCAGTCGCCAGATTGCGAAACTCGAAACCTGGCTCGGCCTTCGCGTCTTCGAACGCGGGGCGCGCGGCGTGTCGCTGACGATGGAAGGCCAGCGCCTTTTCCTGCGCACCAGCGAGGCCTTCGCGCTGATCGCCGACACGACGGACCGCTGGAGCGAACCGCGCGGACCGGCCGTGGTTCGCCTGACATCGATCCCCTCGCTCAGCGGGCTTTGGCTGATGCCGCGTCTGGCCGAACTGGAAGCGGGCGAACCGAAACTGCGCATCGTTCTGGAAGTCGATGCACGACAGGCCGACCTTGCCGACGAAGGCATCGACATTTCCATTCGATGCGGACGCGGCCGCATTCCCGGACGCGTGTCAGTGCAGCTTTTCGAGGAACATTGCTTCCCGATCGCTTCGCCAGCGCTTGCGAACAAAATCGGCAAGGGCGCGCCGGACCGGTTGCTGGCCTATCCGCTGATCCACGATTCCGACGCCTCCGGCTGGCGCGCATGGTTTGGCGCGCACGGCATCGACTACAAACCAAGGCTGCAGGACAGGCGCTTCGAGGATTACAATCTCGTGTTGGATGCCGCCGCCCATGGTCTTGGAATTGCACTGGCGCGGCCACCGCTCACCAAGAACCAGCTTGCTTCCGGCAGGCTCAAGGAGGTGGACAAGCGCGTGGCGCTCAACCCCGTTTCCTACTGGATGGATCGCCCCGAGGGGCAGCCAAGACCCGCCGCATGCGAGCTTGCGAAGCGCATCGGCATTCAGGCGGGCTTGCCTCCGGAAAAAGTCGAGGCCTTTCTGAAGAGTGATCGTTAGGCCGACCTTGCTTGACCTTCCGGTCGATTTGTGGCCGAAGAAGCATGACGATGTTTGCGAGTTATGGACGATGATGAACCGTTTTGAAGGCCCCGGCGGGCGCGAAGCCCAGATCCGTTATCTCGACGGCGATTTTCAGGTGACCAGCCCCGGAGCCTTCGTGCGCTGCGCGGTGACCGGCGACACGATCCCGCTTGACGAGCTCAAATATTGGAGCGTCGCGCGTCAGGAGCCTTATGTGAATGCGTCGGTTTCATTGGCACGCGAGATTGAAGCGCATCCGGAATTGCGCAAGCGGGGTTAGGCACTAACCTCACCAACGCGGATTTTCACCGCCTGCGACGCCAGGCTTCCCGCGCATAGGCGACGATGCGTGCAGGTGTCTGCGGGTTGTCGAAGCGGGCTTCCACATCCAGAACAGTCAGATTTTCCAGGAACTCAGGAGGTGCCACCTCATGGTTAAGCCTTACGGCGTCCTTCGCTGTGGTGATAAGCTGAAGGCCCTCGTCCTGCGCCGCCTTCCACAGATTTGAAATATCCTCCGATCCGTAGAAATGATGATCGGGAAAGGGCTTTTCGCGCTCCACCCTGCCGCCAGCATTGCGCACCGTATCGAAGAACTTCTCCGGGTGGCCGATCCCGGCAAAGGCCAGAAAACGACGGCCTTGGAGACCGGGATCTTCTTCCGGCGCGATTGAGGCATCGAACACCGCCTTGCCAGCGCGCGAGGCCAGCCGGATAGCGCGCTCGGCAGCATCGCCCTGCCCCATGCGTAAAACGCCGTCTGCAAATCGCATCTGCTGGATAAGCGGCGCGCGCAACGGTCCGCCGGGGATGACATGGCCATTGCCGAGGCCGAAGCGGGCATCCACAACCACCAGCGCATAGTCGATGCGAATGCGCGCGCTCTGGAAACCATCGTCCATGATGAGAATATCGCAGCCGTGGCGCAGCAAAAGGCGCGCGCCTTCCACACGGTCGGGCGTGACCGCGACCAGTCCGTGGCGTGCGAGAAGCAGCGGTTCGTCGCCGACATGCTTGGCGCTGTCATGTCCGAGATCGACAAGATGCGGCTGGCTGAAACTTCCGCCATGACCGCGCGAGAGGAAGCCCGGTTTCAGGCCCTGCCGTGCGGCTTCCTTGGCCAATGCGATAGAAACAGGCGTCTTGCCGGTACCGCCGACCGTGAAATTGCCGACGCAAATGACCGGCAGATCGATCGGCACGCGTTTCGCCGTCACCATGCGGCGAGCAGCAACCGCGCCATAACTCCACGACAACGGATAGAGCGACCATGCGCGCCAATCCGGCTTTTCCCACCAGAAGGGAGGCGCTTCGCTCACCATGCTCAGGCTCCGTTCGCGCCTTTGAGGCGAGCCTGTACGATAAGCGGCTGGATGTAGGGATCGAGCGCTTTCAGCGTGCGTGCAAGCGCGCCGCGCATCTCATCGACCGTGGATATGCCAGCGTCCATCATGTCCTGACGCGCGCGGTCGTTGACGAGCAGGAAGTTCACCGCACCGGCAAGCATATCGCGGTCGCGCACGATCTTCGCGCCACCGCTGGTGATGAGCCGCTGATAGGCTTCGCGGAAATTCTGGACGTTGCGGCCTGCGAGAACCGCTGTATCCAGCATTGCCGGTTCGAGCGGGTTCTGGCCGCCTTCGGAGGTCAGCGAGCGTCCGACGAATGCGATTTCGGTGAGCCGCAGATAAAGGCCCATTTCGCCGATCGTGTCGCCCAGCAATATGTCCGTATCGGGCGTGATTTCGTCGTTCAGGCTGCGCCGCGCGACCTTGAGGCCAAGCCCTGTGAATTCTTCCGTCAGCGCTGCCGCACGGTCGGGGTGACGCGGCACGATAATGGTCAATATCTTCTTGTGGCGCGCCTTCAGCATCTGGTGCACTTCGGCAGCGACGAGCTCTTCCCCGTCATGCGTCGAAATAGCAGCCCAGCGCGGACGGTTGCCCAATTGCCGTTCGATCTGGCCCAGCGCTTCTTCATCGACGGGCGGCGGTGCCGTATCGACCTTCAGATTGCCGGAAATCGTAACCGGACGCGCACCAAGAGCGGTGAAGCGCTCGCCATCCAGTGGCGACTGGGCGACGACATGGGACAGATGCTCGAACAGCGCCTCGGCGATATAGGCACGCTTTTTCCACGACTTGAAAGACCGGTCCGAAAGACGACCATTGACCAGAACCTGCGGCACGCGGCGCGAACCGAGTTCCAGTATCGTCATCGGCCAGATTTCGGATTCCGCGATGATCGCCAGATCCGGCTTCCAATGGTTGAGGAAGCGATTGACGGCAGGCTTGAGATCAAGCGGTACATATTGATGGATGATGCGGTTGCCCAACCGCTCTTCCGCAACCTGCGCGGAGGTCACGGTGCCGGTCGTCAGCACGATATTGATGCCGTAGTTCACGATGCTTTCGACCAGCGGAATGACGGCAACCGTCTCGCCCACGCTTGCCGCATGCACCCAGATCAGCGGGCCTGCCGGGCGCGGATGGCCTGCGCGGCCATAGCGCTCGCGGCGTCTGGCATGATCTTCCTTGCCGCGGCTGGAGCGCCAGGCGACGTAGCCGCCGATCAACGGAAAGGCCGCAGCACCCGCGAAGCGGTAGGCGGTAAGAAAGGCGCGCGCCCAACGCTCGCTCATTTGCCACCATCGACGATGCGATAGGCCTCGGCGGTCGCATTGTTCAGCGAATTTGTGAGTTCCACGCGCTTGGCTTCCATGTCGTCAGCCTCGGATTGTGCATCGACCCGAACCGGCTCGCCTATGATGATGGCGCAACGGCCGAACGGCAGATTGATCGCCGTCTTGTCCCAGGATTTTTCCAGAACCTTGCGCCGGCTGGTGGCAATCGCCACAGGAATGATAGGGCGGCCCGAAAGCTTTGCCAGTGTGATGACGCCAAGCCCTGACTGGCGCGGCGTTCCATGCGGAATATCTGCAATCATGGCGACGTTCTTGCCCATATCAAGCGCCTTTTTCAGGGCAATCAGCGCGCGCGCGCCACCTTTATCCGCATTGTGGCGGCTGCCCTCTCGCCCGCCGGAGCCGCGCACGGCCTCGATACCGAGCTTTTCGACCACTTTCGCGTTGAGTTCGGCATCAGCACTGCGCGAAACCATCGCCACCAGACCGCGACCGCGCGGATAGATCACGGGCGCAAGCAGATGCTGCCCGTGCCAGAGCGTGATGATGCCGGGCGTCAAAGTGGCGCTCGCCTCGGCAAGGTCGGACGATCCGGCAGCCATCGGATTGGTAAGGCGCACCAGACGCAGGAAATTGGCCAGAATGCTGGTCAATGCCGCTTTTGCGAAGCGCGACTGCGCCAGCGGCTTCCTGATCTTGCGCCAAAACTTCTTCGACACTCTATCCCCGCACTTTTTCTGCACCGCAAGGCTTGCAGCCTGCGGCACAGCGGGACGTCGCTCCATCAGCCCTTACCGTTCAGATTGGGATCCGGATCGAGCAGCCTGTGAAGATGAACCACGAAGTAGCGCATATGCGCATTATCGACGCTTTCCTGCGCCTTGGCTTTCCATGCAGCCTGCGCCGAAGCGTAGTCGGGATAAATGCCGACCATGTCAACTTCATCGAGATTGCGAAATTCCGTGCCGGTGAGCGATTTCAGCTCGCCGCCGAAAACCAGATGCAGAAGCTGCTTCTTGTCGTTTTCTTCAGCCATGTCCATTCCTGAATCGTATCGGTAAATTCTGCCGCTTGTCTAAATGAATTCGACGCGTTTTGAAACCGCTACTGTTCAAGCAGTCAGCGTTGCAAGCGTCTTTGCCATTATCGGTAGCAAAAAGCCGCTTCCGGCGACCAGCGCGCCATGCCGGATTTCGGTCTCGCCATAGCGCGGCTTTTCACCCTGCGCGTCCAGAAAATCGCCGCCCGCCTCACGCAAAATGAGGTCGGCTGCGGCTATATCCCAATCATGCGAGCTCGGCTTTACGAAGCTGCCATCCAGCGATCCCTCGGCAATCAGCGCCAGCCTGTAGGCAAGCGAGGGGATGTAGGGAACGTTGAGCAGCATGGCATGAAGTTCTTCCGGCAGCGCATCGATCATCGCCTTGGGACCGCCGATTTCGTAAGGCGCGACCGCCTCGCGAACCTTGATTTGCACGTCGTTCTTCCACGCGCCCTTGCCCGGCAGTGCCCAGAACGTCTCGCCTCTTGCGGGACATTCAAGCACGCCCGCAAGCGTGCGACCGTCCTCTACGATTGCGACGCTGACGCACCACATATCCTTGCCCGCGATGAAACCGCGCGTGCCGTCGATCGGATCGACGACGAATGTGCGCCGCGCATTCAGCCGCTCGGACGTGTCCGTGGTTTCTTCCGACAGCCAGCCATAATCGGGGCGCGCGGCCAGCAAAGTCTCGCGCAGATATTTGTCGGTCGCGTAGTCGGCCTCGCCCACCGGCGATTGCCCGGCCTTCATCCAGACTTCCTGGGTCTGGCCGAAATAACGCATGGCGATGCGCCCGGCCTCCGCTGCCGCATCCAGCAACAAGCGCAGATCGTCGTTTTTTGCTGCGAAAAACTCAGTTGCCGGCAAGGGTCATGCCTTCGATCAGCAGGGTCGGTGCGGCAGTTCCGAAATTGCGGTCGACATCGTTTGCCGGAACCATGTTCAGGAACATGGTCTTGAGGTTGGACGCGATGGTGACTTCCGACACCGGATAGGCCAGTTCGCCATTCTCGATCCAGAAACCGGATGCGCCGCGGCTGTATTCGCCTGTCACCATATCGACGCCCTGCCCGAACACTTCCGTCACGTAGAAGCCGGTTTTCAGGCCTTTCAGAAAATCCTCCGGCGAAGCAGATCCCGGCTCGATCGCCAGATTGGTCGAGGATGGGGTAACGGAGGACCCGCCACGCACGCCGCGACCATTGGTTTTCATGCCGAGCTCTTTTGCCGCCGAAACAGACAGAAACCAGTGACCCAGCACGCCCTTCTCGATCATCGAAAGCTTTTCACCCTCGATGCCTTCGCCATCGAATAGCCGTGACGCCTGACCACGTATCTTGAGCGGCTCGTCGGTGACGGTGATTGCCGCACTCGCAACCTGCTTGCCCATCATTTCGCGCAGGAAGCTGGTTTTTCTTGCAACCGAAGCGCCATTGATCGCCCCGGCCAGATGGCCCGCAATGCCGCGCGCCACACGCGGATCGAAGACGACCGTGATCGGGCCGGTCGCAGCCTTGCGCGCATTCAGCCGCCGCACTGCGCGTTCGCCAGCTTTCCTGCCGATGATTTCGGGTGCGTCGAGATCGGCGAAATGAATGCGCGAGGAGAATTCGTAATCGCGCTCCATACCGGTACCTTCGCCCGCGATCACGCTGGTCGAGCGCGAAAAGCGCGAGCCGACATATTGCCCGACGAAGCCTTCGGACGTCGCCAGTACCAGCCCGCCAAGCCCCGCGCTCGCGCCGCTGCCGCCGGAATTGGTGACGCCGGAAACGGCCAATGCTGCCTCTTCCGCTGCAAGGGCTGCGTCGCGAAGCTGGTCGGCGGTGACAGTCGTTCCGTCGAAAAGATCGAGGTCGCGAATGGTTTTGGTGAGCAGCGCCTGATCGGCCAGTCCCTGATAGGGATCTTCCGGCGAGACTTTCGCCATGGCCACGGCGCGCTCGGCCAGCACCTTCGGATCGGACGAGGCGGTTGCCGAGACGCTGGCAACACGCTTGCCCACGAACACACGAAGAGAAATGTCGTCGCTCTCCGACGATTCGGTGCCTTCCACCTTGCCCAGACGCACAGAGACGCCGGTCGAGCGGCCACGCACCGCGACTGCATCGGCAGCATCCGCACCAGCCTTTTTCGCGGCATCGACAAGTGCTGCAACGCGATCTGTCAGCTTGGCTGCGTCGAGCGTCTCATTCATAAGTGCTGTCCTGACTTGCTATCTGCGAAATGGTCGAAACGGGCGGGAATGTCACGCTCCATCTATTGTTCCACCCGCTGTTGTGCAATGGGCTCCTACGAGACTGTTTGGAAACTCTACCCTGCCGGACATCTAGCGCAGTTTTCTGCGCTTCCGGTGCTCACGTACTTTATGTACGCTCCGCTCCGGTTCTCGAAAACCACGCCATATGCCGCGGCAGGGCGAATTATCAAACAGTCTCTAACATTCGACCGCCCTATATAGACTTCTCCAGGAGAATATCATGACGCCGTTTCACCTTGCCTTTCCCGTGCGTGATCTCGATGAAACCCGCAATTTCTACGGCGAAATTCTCGGCTGCGCGATTGGCCGTTCGTCGGACTCATGGGTCGATTTCGACCTGTTCGGCCACCAGATGTCGGCTCATTTGCGACAGCAGACCGATCAGGCTGCGAATGACGGTAAAGTCGGCGGCGAGACCGTGCCTATACCCCATTTCGGCGCGGTCCTCCTGATGGACGATTGGCAGAAGCTGGCGGATCGCCTCGAAAGCCGCGACGATATCGACTGGATCGAGCGCCCGATGAACCGCTTCGAAGGTGAACCCGGCGAACAGGCAACACTTTTCATCCGCGATCCCTCCGGCAATGCGCTCGAGTTCAAGGGATTTCGCTCGATGGAACAGATATTTGCGCACTAAACCTGCCAAAGTGATTCAAGCCGCACTTTACGGCTAATCTGGAGAACGCGTTGCAGCAGCCCGACCAAACCGCGAAGTTCACGACCGGCTCGACCATGCGCCACGTCGTCGTCATGACGGCGACCGGGTCGGTCGGGCTGATCGCGATCTTCATCGTCGACGCGCTCAATCTGTTCTACATCTCGCTGCTGGGCGTCCATGAACTGGCGGCCGCAATCGGCTTTGCCTCCACGCTGCTCTTCTTCACCGTCTCCATCTCCATCGGCTTCACCATCGCCTGCGGTGCGCTGATCTCGCGGGCGCTGGGGCGCGGCGACAGGCTGGAAGCGGCGCGGATGGGCGGTGCATCCATGGTCTATATGGGCGTGACGATGACGCTGTTCACCATCGCCGTCTGGCCTTTTCTCCATCCGATGCTGGAACTGATCGGCGCGAAGGGCGAAACGCTGACGCTCGCAACGCGCTTTCTCCAGATCGTCATACCGTCCATGCCCATCATGGCGCTCGGCATGGCTGCATCCGGCGTGCTGCGCGGCGTGGGCGATGCCAAGCGGGCAATGTATGTGACGCTCGGCAGCGGGCTTGCAGCCGCCGTCCTCGACCCGCTTTTCATTTTCGGGTTCGGGCTCGGCATAGATGGCGCGGCCATCTCGACGGTTCTTTCGCGCTTCGTGATGCTTTTCATCGGCATATATGGCGCGCATTACGTTCACCGCCTCATCAAGCTGCCGAACTGGTCTGCCTTCCTCTCATCGGCAAAACCCTTCTTCGCCATCGGCGTCCCCGCCGTGCTGACACAGCTCGCCACGCCTGTCGGCAATACCTATGTGACCGCCGAAATCGCAGCCTTCGGCGATTCAGCCGTTGCAGGCTGGGCGATCATCGGACGCGTACTGCCGGTCGCATTCGGCGTGGTTTTCGCGCTTTCGGGCGCAGTCGGCCCAATCCTCGGCCAGAATTACGGTGCCAGAAAATACGACCGCCTCGTTACAACCATGCGCGACAGCCTGATCTTCACGCTGGTCTATGTCTCGGTCGTCTGGGGTTTGCTGGCGATCTTCGCAGAACCCATCGCCTCACTGTTCGGCGCGGAAGGGCTGGCGCGCGAACTCGTCGTGTTCTTCTGCCTTTTCGCGGCAGGCTCGTTCCTGTTCAACGGCGCGATCTTCGTCTCAAGCGCCGCCTTCAACAATCTCGGCTATCCGACCTATTCGACCGTCTTCAACTGGGGCCGCTCGACGCTGGGCGTCATTCCCTTCGTTTGGGTAGGCGCACATTACCACGGCGCAATCGGCGTCATTGCCGGTTGGGGCCTGGGTGCCGTGCTGTTCGGAATATTGTCCGTACTGGTCTGCTTCCGCGTCGTGAAAAACATTGCAAACGAGCCGATGGTCGAACCTGACCAAATTCCAAATCCACCACCGGCAGCGGAGTCGCCGTTCTCGACGGATAAGGCGGCGACGGTGCAGTAAGGTTGAGGTGATAGCAGCCAGTTGGCAACCGACCCCTACTCAGCCGTTCAAATACTTTTCAGGTGGTGCCAAAGCGGACAGACCGCGCAAATCACTCGACAGGGCAATCATTCAAGGGTGAACAACCGACTGGGCGCAAAGCGCTCCCCTTGCCACTATAATGTAACTCGCATCTGGCGAAATCTGCTAGGATTTCAACTAGGGGGATGCATGGCAAAAAGCGACATCGAAAACATGATCGAGTGGAAGAAGCGCCGCGGTGCAAACCGCCTCGCCTCAATGCTCATTGGTGAACTGGATCAGCTTGCTCGCGCTTGGAAGGAAAAGGCTGCGGATGCAGGTATGTTCGCCGATTTTGTGCCAATGCGGACAGTCACAATTGTTGAGGTTTTCGTCCGGGATGTGGTGCGCGAGCTCGTCGATTCGGGCGACACTTACCTTCAACGTGCGGAACAACTTTCGAAAGGTGCGCGCCTCGATTTCGCACTCCTATCCGGGTTGCAAGGTAAGAAGATTTCGGTTGGTGATCTCATAGCGCATACGATCTCCATCAATGAGCCAGCGCGAATTATCGCTTATCTGGAGAGTTTGATCCCAAACTTTGTCGCAAAGCTCAAAACGTCCCACGAACGCTGGACCGAGGAACGAAATGGGTGGCCGCTCAAACCCATTATCCGCGACTACGATGCGATGATGCGACAGCTCACTAAACTCTTCGCTGTACGCCATATTCTCACGCACGAACTGCCCATAGAACCGCCGTTCGATCCCGCTGAAATTGAAAAGTATCTTGTGGCCGCAAAAGAGTTTGTTGAAGCAACTGATTGGGTGATGGTTGGAGAGATCCATGGCTCAGTGCCGCGCACACAGCTAGCGATGAATATCGCCGCAGGAGAGACCGTGGAAGCTATCGAGGCGGAAATGAGCTCACTTCTCGAAGCTATTAAGAAAAAGGGGGACGTAAGTTCCGAACTGCTTCATGCCAGTCAATCGGCTTGGGAAGAGTTTTCCCGACGCGAGGCCGACCTGCGCGCCTCGCTTGTAGAAGGCGGCTCTATGTATGGGATGATTTGGGCATCAACACGCGCCGAAGAAATCAAGCATCGCGTCGAAGCACTCCATTGGTGGATGAAAATAAATGAAGGCGATCTTTAAGGCGCGCTAGGGCCGCTCTAAATGCCGACGACAGTTGCAGGGCAGCGGGATTGCTTAGTGGCCTCTCATTTGGTTCACTACTGCCGTTGATGGTTGGCGATTCGGAATGGCGAAACGACAGAAAGCTATTGGCAAGTGTTTGCTGACCGGCCACGTAGGCCCCTTTGCACAATCGCATCTCATCCCAAGGTTCCTTGCCGACAAGGCCTTGGGCCAAGCCCACAGAATACAGTTTGGCTTTGGCAGCAAACCTCAACTGAAATTCAACAGTTGGGTAGACGGTAGAATTTGCACCGCAGTTGGCGAAGCTCGCCTTCGGGACATCGACACAGCTGCTGCAAAAATTATCCGGCAGCATGGGCTTACTTGGCGCCACTATCCTTTGTCCAATAAGGCAGAGAGGCATAACTTCGGGGATGAGTTTGAGCTCATCACAATCCCAGATGTAGATACCAGCGCCCTGCGCCTGTTCTTTCTAAGTCTTCTGTGGCGTAGCGCCATCAGCACTCGCTTTGAGTTCGCAGAAATTTTTCTAGACGCGGTCTCGAACGAGCACCTTAGGAAGATAGTAGCGGGCGAGGAAAAGCCCGCGGATTCTGATTGGCCCGTCGTCTTGGTCGCATTGACGGAAGCCGGAGAACCACAAGTTCATACACCTTTGGCGCAGGTGATCAACACACCAGAACATGAAGGTACAAAATACCCAGATATCCCAATTTTCCGGTTTTTCCTCGACGGACTGATCGTTCACATGGGTCGGAAATTTGGTGACGTAGAGCTGTTGGACGCATGGTCGCCAAAGCGAGTGGTAGGCCTAGATAGTTCATTAATTCTAATCGGTCGGCCATATGAAGGCTCAGCTCAGAAAAGCAATCTGACGTATTTGCAGAACAAGCTGCACCGAGAGTACCCTGAGGACGCCGCTCGCATCTACTCTACGCTATGGAAGATCGACATCAAGGCACAACCCTGATTTGCGCTTGTCCGCCTACGCAAAACAGCGTCGTCTATGGAACCTCGCAGGTACAGCTCGACTGTCGGCAGGTTGGCCCGTCGCCTTTACGGTTTCACCGCTAAACCCCCAGTCGCTTCTCCCCAACCGCCTTATCAATCGCCCGCTTCAGTTCATCCCGAACACCAACCGTCTCCTCCATAACCGCATCCATCTTGAGGAAATCCAGCACGCGGAACCTCGAAACGGGGGGGCGGAGCATTATGTCGGGGCGGCTTTGGAGTAGCTTTCCGGCGATGATGGACTGCATCATCAATTGCGTTGCGCCGAACATGAGATCGATGGAATTCGGCTTTTTACGGCCTGCATCGACCGGCGCGCCGACGACATCGACGGCTATGACGATATCGGCCTCGTCCTGAACCAGATCGAACGGAACGGGGTTGTAGATGCCGCCGTCGATGAGCACACAGCCGTCGCGCCGGACCGGGCGGAACACGGCGGGGATAGCAGCGGATGCGGCAAGCGCGTTGTGCAGGTCGCCGTCGGTGAAAACCTTGGTGGTGTGGCCGAAATAGTCGGTCGCGGTCACTTTCAGCGGGATGCCGAGTGTGGCGAAATCCGTCGGTATCTGCTCGGGTAGAAACGCCTTCAAAATGCGTTCGATGTTGAACTGGCTGACGCGCAGGCCGCCCGACACCATTGCCGCGAAAGTTTCGGGCCGCGCGCGCCACATGCGGCTGGCCACTTCGGCGCGCTTGCTGAGCACGGAACTCGCATATTCGCGGATTTCGGTGCCCTTCATGCCCGCCGCCATGCCCGCGCCCATGATGGCACCGATGGACGAACCGGCGATTGCGACGGGCCTTATGCCCAGCTCGTCGAGTGTTTCGATGATGTGGATGTGGGCAAGGCCGCGTGCACCGCCGCCGCCAAAAGCCACGCCGAATGTTGGATCCGGCGAGGCCTTCTTCACGCCAAGAGGCGCTGTCATCCCCCGCTCTCCTCGGCGGTTGCGGGTCCGACGATCAATATCGCAGGGTCGTTGATCAGCAGCTTGGTCGCCGCCGCCTTCACCTGTTCCAGCGTCACAGCATTTATCAGATCGCCGCGCTTTTCCATGTAATCCGCCCCAAGACCTTCGACCTGCAGTTCGACAAGCGTGCTGGCGATCGCTCTGGAGGAATTCAGATTGTTGATCGCATAACCTCCGATCAGATATTTTTTCGCGGCTGTCAATTCGGCCTCGGTCGGGCCTCCCTCCGTCATGCTGCGCACGACCGTCTTGATGAGGTCGAGCGTTTCGCCAGCACGGTCGGCTCTGGTCGATGTGCCGATGGAAAGCGCATTGGCGTGATCATAATTGACCAGCGAAGAACTGACGCCATAAGCAAGCCCGCGCTTTTCACGCACCTCGTCGAACAGGCGCGAACTGAACGTGCCGCCGCCGAGAATGTGGTTCATGAGAACGGCGGCGAAAAAGTCGTCGTCGCTGCGCTTCACGCCCGGATAGGCAAGCTGCATGCTGGCCTGCGGCAGCGGATATTCCACCTTCACGGTCTGGTTGAGTTTTGGCGTGACGTCCGGGATTTCGACAAGCTGCGGCTTTTCCGGCAACGGGCCGAAGATGGCATCGAGATCGCCCTTCAGCGTCTCGGCATCGATTGCGCCGACGACAGCGATTTTCAGCTTTTCGCGCGCGAACATCGATTTGTGGAACGTCTTCAAATCCTCGGCGCTGATCGAAGCCAGTGTTTCCTCGCTGCCCTCGCTGCGACGGGAATAAGGATGGTCGCCATAAAGTGCGGCGGACCATTTGTCCTGCGCTTCCGTCTGCGGATCGCGCGACGAAGCGCGGATGCTGGAGACGATCTGCGCACGAATGCGGTCGATCGGAGCCTGATCGAAGCGCGGCGACTGAACGGCCATCTTCAACAGGTCGAGCGCTTCGGACTTCTGCTCGGCCAACAGGCGCATCGTGCCGTAAATGCCGTCGCGGCTTGCGGTGAACGACATTTCCGCACCAGATTCGTCCAGCTTCTTCTGGAAGGCAGCGCTGTCGAGATCACCAGCGCCCTCGTCGAACAGGCCGGTCATGAGATTGGCCAGACCATCCTTGCCGGCCGGATCCTGTGCCGTGCCGCCTTCGAAGTAAAAGCGGATGGTGATGAGCGGAACGGAATAATCCTCGACCAGCCAGGCATCGACGCCCTTTTGCGTCGCGACCTCCTGGATTTTCATTTCCGCATGGGCGGGAATTGCACTGGCAACCACGAGGAGCAGCAGGAATGCGGCGCCAACGAAGCGTTGGCGCATGGTTTCGATATGTCTCATGCGGCTTACTCCTCGTTGCCTTCGGATGGTGCGATTGCCGGGTCGGTCGCCGGATTCGTCATCGGTTCAGGCGCAGCCTCGCCGGACGGCGGCGCGGTTTGCGCCGCAGGCTTTTCCGGATCGGGCAACAGATAGGCGGTGACGGAACGCTCAGGCACGAGATATTTCGCTGCAACTGCCTTGATCTGATCGGCGCTGACCGCCTTGATCTTGTCCGGCCACGCAGCGACTTCCTCGACCGTGCCGCCGGTCGTCAGCGTCTGTCCGTAGATATTGGCCATGCTGGACTGGCTGTCGCGGGCGAAAATCATGCTGCGGACGAAGCGGGTCTTTGCCTCTTCGAGCTCGGCATCGCTGACGCCATCCTTGGCGATGCGCGCAATCTGCGCATTGATGGCGGTTTCGAGCGTTTCCAGTTCGGCTTCACCGCGCGGCGAGCCGTAGACCGTGAAGCTCGTGTCATCGAGCATCGTACCCTGGAAATACGCACCTGCGGACGATGCGATGCCCTTGTCGACGATCAGCTCCTGATAAAGCCGCGAGCGCACGCCGCCGCCCAGAATTTCGGACAGCAGGTCGAGCGCTTCGGCCTCGCCATCCTTGGCGGTGTTGTAGGATGGAACGACCCACTGAACGGAGAAGCTCGGCACGCTTACGCGATCATCCGTCATGGTGACGGTGCGATGCGTGTTCTGCTCCGGCTCGACCGGGCGAACACGCGCCGGCAGATCGGGGCCGCGCGCAACCTTGCCATAGGTCTTTTCAGCCATCGCCTTCACGGCTTCCGGCTCGACATCGCCAGCCACGATCAGCACGGCGTTGTTCGGCGCGTAATATTTGTCGTAAAAATCGACAGCATCGACGCGGTTCAGCTTCTCGATTTCATGCATCCAGCCGATCACCGGAATGCGATAGGGCTGGTTCTGGTAAAGAGTGGCCGACACTTCTTCGCTGAGCAACGCTTCGGGGTCGTTTTCGACGCGTGAGCGGCGCTCTTCCAGAATGACGTCGCGCTCCGGTCCGATAACTTCATCGGTCAGAATGAGATTGCGCATGCGGTCAGCCTCGAAACCCATCATGGTTTCCAGCGCATCGGGCGTGACCGACTGGAAATAGGCCGTGTAATCATAGGAGGTGAAAGCGTTTTCGCGCCCGCCGATCTCGGCGATCTTGGCACCGAACTCACCGGCCTTGTGGTTCGACGTACCCTTGAACATCAGATGTTCGAAGAAATGCGCGATGCCCGATTTGCCCGGCGGTTCATCCGCGCTGCCGATCTTGTACCAGACCATATGCGTGACGATGGGCGCACGGTGGTCGGGAATCACGACGATTTCCATGCCATTATCGAGCTGGAAACTGGAGACTTTCTGTTCCTGCCGGTTGATATTCGGCGCTTCAGCCTGCGCAAAAGGCACAAATGCCACCAGGGCAACTGCCGAAACGAACAAACGGCCACGCCGTGAAAGCCAACCGGCTCTGAAAATCATAAAAAGCTCCTTGGAATTTCGACGTGCCCGGACGCCCTTATATCGGTCACGGCCCCCATACGGAAAGCCATTCAGCACCTATGCAGCGCAAAAAA
The DNA here is from genome assembly GCF_039939195.1 of Foliimonas ilicis. Classification (NCBI taxonomy): domain Bacteria; kingdom Pseudomonadati; phylum Pseudomonadota; class Alphaproteobacteria; order Hyphomicrobiales; family Phyllobacteriaceae; genus Foliimonas; species Foliimonas ilicis. The sequence continues at coordinate 496,746 of NZ_JBDUUH010000002.1, forward strand.
GGCCGAACATGGACGGGAGGGCGATCAGAGTTCTTTTGATAACTCGCGCTGAGTGCAGGAAAATGTTCTGAGTCAGCGCGAGGCACCCCCCTCTGCCCTGCCGGGAATCTCCCCCTCAAGGGTGGAGATTGGCTGACGCACCCCTCCGTCCTCGTTCTGCGACGGCTGCAATTGGTGCTACGCTTTAATGATAAGATAATCTCCCCCCTTGAGGGGGAGATGTCCGGCAGGACAGAGGGGGGTGCTGTCCCGCAAACGTTTCTATTTAAAAATGAAGCGCGCTAAAAACAGACTCACGCCTCGATCAGGCGGATAATCGTCTCGCCGTAGCTGCGCTCGTCAATAACGGAAAAACCCGTTCCCAAATCGAACGCGGCAGAGGCCGCTTCCTCGACAACGCAGAGCGCACCTTTTGCCAGCCAGCTGCCTTCTTTGGCAGAGCGTAGTGCCAGTTCGCCGAGGCCTTTTCCATAAGGCGGGTCGGCCAGAAGCAGATCGACGGGCTGGATCGTGCCTGCGGGTCCGAGCTTCGTCGCATCGCGCCGGAAAATCTTGGTGCGGCCCTGCAGGCTGAAAGCTTCGACATTCGTGCGGATCAGACCGCGGCCTTCCGCCGATTCTTCTATGAAGATGCCATAGACGGCGCCGCGCGACATGGCTTCGAGGCCAAGCGAGCCGGTGCCCGCGAAAAGATCGAGCACGCGTGCGCCTTGGAGTTTTTCAGGAAAGCGATGCGCCAGAACGTTGAACAGCGCTTCGCGCGTCCTGTCTGTCGTCGGGCGGATGTCGCTGCTTCGCGGCGTGGCCAGAGGCCTGCCGCGAAACTCACCGCCGACGATCCGCATCGTTTTTGCCCCGGCGTGGTGAAGACGGCCTGCCCTCGTTGCGCGGTCCGTCCTTACGGGGGCCATCCTTGCGAGGTCCCTCGCCGCGCGGCTTGTCGAAGCGCGGCTTGCCATCCTGCGGCTTGCGCTCCGGACCCTTGCCGAACCGTTCGTTTCGTTTTTCGTCCGAACGCGCCTTGTCGGCTTCGGCCCGGCCCTTGCCTATCGGCCGTGCGCCCGGCGCCATCCAGACATTGACCTTGCGGCCGCCTGGCGGCTCGATCGGGCGCTGCTCGCGCTCGTCACGTTTTCCGCCGCGCTGCGGCTTGCCGTCACGATCCGATTTGAAACCGCGGTCGGGCTTGGGGCCACGCTCCGGCTTTGCGCCTCGATCTGGCCTTGCGCCGCGTTCCGGGCTGGTCTGCAAACGCCCGAGCGCATCATCGCGGATGGTTTCGCGGGTGCGCTTGCGGCCCTTGATCAGACCACCCTCGCCTATGTTCAAAGGCCGCGGCGCATATGGCGCGCGTTCTGCCTGCGGCTCCTCGCGCGGACGCTCTTCAAAGCGGCGGGTCGGCTTGTTCGAGAACGGCTTGACGATACCGGCTTCGAAATTCGCGCCGGACTCCTCGATGAGGCGTTCGCCAAGCTGTTCGCGCAGCGTCGTGCCCTTCATTTCCCAGACATGCCCCTCGGCGAGTTCGCCAAGCTGGAAGGGTCCGTAGGAAATGCGGATAAGGCGTGTCACATCCAGGCCGAGAGAGCCCAGAATGTTCTTCACTTCGCGGTTCTTGCCTTCGCGCAGACCGATGGTCAGCCAGGCATTCGAGCCTTGCTCGCGGTCAAGCGATGCTTCGATTGCGCCGTAGAAAACGCCATCGACGGCAATGCCGTCGCGCAGATCGGCCAGAGCCGATTCCTCGACCTTGCCATGCACGCGCACGCGGTAGCGGCGCAGCCAGCCGGTTGCCGGAAGCTCCAGCACGCGCGAAAGACCGCCATCATTGGTCAAAAGCAGCAGGCCTTCGGTGTTGATGTCCAGCCTGCCGACCGTCATCAGACGCGGCAAATCGGTGGGCAGAATATCGAAAACGGTCTTGCGTCCTTCCGGGTCGCGGTTCGTCGTGACGACACCGGCAGGCTTGTGGAACAGGAAAAGACGCGTGCGCTCGATCGGCGGGATCAGCGTTCCGTCGAGCTCGATCGTGTCGTCCTGCATCACGTTGAACGCGGGCGACGACAGAACCTTGCCGTTGACGCGCACACGGCCAGCCGCAATCAGCTCTTCCGCGTCGCGGCGCGAAGCGATGCCAGCGCGGGCCAGCCGCTTGGCAATGCGTTCGCCCGTATTTTCTTCTTCCGTCTCGCGAGGCCGCGCGAAAGCGGGCCGATCAAACGACTTGCGCTCACCGTCGAACGGCTTGCGCTCACCGTCGAACGGCTTGCGCTCGCCGTCGCGCTTGAAACCGTCCGGCCGCGGACGCTTTTCGAAACCGCCCTGCGGCTTGTCGAAACGGCGGGCTGAGCGCTCGCCACCGCCGGCGCCTGAACCTTCAGGGCGCGGGCCGCTGCGGAACGGCTTGTCGCCACGCTCAAATCGGCCCGGACGCGGTGCGTCACCGTCGCGCTTCTCGTAAGGCTTGCCTTCAGGACGCGGACCTCTGTTGAAAGGCGCACTGCTGCGCTCAGGTCTCGCCTCGCCGTCGCGAGGACGGTCGTCGCGTTTGAAATCGCGCTTGGGGCGTTCGCCGCCTGCGGTATCGCTGCGCTTGGCATAAGGTTTTGCGGCACCTTCGCGCTTTTCGAAAGGCTTGCCGCCTTCGAAACGCGGCTTGCCTTCAGGGCGCGGGCCTTTGCGGAAAGGCGCACTGCTGCGTTCCGGCCTCGCCTCGCCGCCTTCGCGCGGACGGTCATCCCGCTTGAAATCGCGCTTTGGGCGTTCTGCGCCTGCGGCAGCATCGCTGCGCTTGGCATAAGGTTTTGCTGCACCGTCGCGCTTTTCGAAAGGCTTGCCGCCTTCAAAACGCGGCTTTGCACCGAAACCGGGCTTTCCACCCTTGCGCGGACCATCGCCACCGCGCGGCGCGCCAGTTTTCGGTCCAGTCTTTCGCGGAGATTTTTTTCGATCGTCGTCCATGTGGCCTTTGCCTCTTTGCGCGGGTAGATAACAGGAACATCCGGCAGTTGCGAGGGGAATATGAGAATGGAGAAGCCGTGAACCGCCCTGATTTCATGGCCATTGCCCTGTCCGAAGCGGAAGCGGCGGCCCAACGCGGCGAAGTGCCGGTGGGTGCAGCGATCGTTTTCGGCAACGAACTCGTCGCAAGTGCTGGAAACCGGACTCGCGAACTCAGCGATCCGACAGCCCATGCAGAACTTGTGGTGATCCGTGCAGCCGCAGGAAAAATCGGATCCGAACGGCTGAACGGATATGACCTCTACGTGACGCTGGAGCCCTGCGCAATGTGTGCGGCGGCGATTTCTTTCGCGCGGATAAGAAGGCTCTACTTCGGGGCGTCCGACGAAAAAGGCGGCGGCGTGGTGAACGGCGTCCGGTTTTTCTCGTCGCCGACCTGCCATCATGCGCCGGAAGTCTATTCCGGCATCGCCGAGCAGCCATCATCCGAAATTCTCAAACGCTTCTTCCGTGAGCGTCGGGAAGTTTGAAGTCCTTAATTTGAGACGCTGGCGGGACAGTACCCCCCTCTGCCCTGCCGGGCATCTCCCCCTCAAGGGGGGGAGATTATCTTATCATCAACGCGCGACACCAATTTCTGACGTTGTAGAATGAAGGCCGGGAGTTGCGTCAGCCAATCTCCCCCCTAGAGGGGGAGATGTCCGGCAGGACAGAGGGGGGTGCCTGCCGCGCGACTACATAAACACGGAAAACGCCTAAAAACCGATTCTGGTTTCAAGCCGAAGCTTTTGTAAAAATAGAGTTTTTTAGCCCGGCAACTTTACGCCGGGCATTGATGCTTACAGGCCGGGAACGAAATCGCGCCAGCTTGTGCCGCCGCCCTTCTTGCGGGACTCAGCCTTCAGGCGGCGTTCCTTCTTGAGCTCGTCCTCGCCGACATCGCCGGTAGGCGCGCCACCGGAGGGCTCACGATAGGTCAGCGGCGGCTCGCTCAGATATTTGCGTGTCGTCGCACTTCCCTGACGCTGCTCAGCCAGACGCGCGTTGAATTGCTCGCGCTGCTGGGCGCTGTTGTTGAACGCGCCGCGATTCCGCTCCCATTCGCGGTCGGAAACGCCGACAGGCTTGCGGCCACCGGGGGCCGGCGCGTTGACGTTCGCCACCACTTCCGACTGGTAGTTGGGATTGCCCTGATTTTCAGTCGCTTCGGCGCGAATGCGCGCCAGACGCTGTTCAGGTGATTCCGGCCATGCTGAATTGCCGGTTGCGGCAATGTTTTCCTGCGGGGCAGGAAGATTGCGCAACTCGCCAGCGGAAGGCTTTACGAGTTCCGGGCGCGGACGGTAATCGATCTTCGGCTTGTCCTTCGGGCCTATGGAAAGCACACCGGTAACATCCTGAACAAGCTGCTCATTCGCAGTCTTGTCCGTGCCGTAAGTCGGCGAGCCGATACAGCCGGAAAGCGCGAGACCGGATATGACCAGCGGCACGATTGCAATCGCGCGCACCTGCTTTTTCTCAGTCATGCAAAATATCACTGCTAACCGCCTCTCGATGGACCCGATGGATTTATATCCGTCCCCACCAACCCCTTTCACCGGAATCCGGCGACAATTTGTCAGTGAGCGTCCGGCTTTTACCGTAGAAGTGCCAGAACGGCAACGACCGGTGCCTTTTTGCACCGATCGTTGCATTTCCGCATCGCTTAAAGTCGTCCCAATGCCTTCAGCTCGCGAAGCGCTGCCGCGTCGCGTGCCGAAACATCGGGAAATTCCGCGTCGGAACCGACATCCTGCGTGAAACGCCATGAACGCGCGCATTTCGTGCCGTCGGCAAGGCCCGGCACGACCGCAACGCCCTGCACGTCTTCCGCGACGAAAGCGGTGGCCGGTGCAGGCGTCGTCTCGATGCGAATGCCGCTGGTGATGCAGATTTCCGCCATATCGACATCGGCAATCGCCGCTGCAAGCTCGCCATCGGTCACGTGGACAATTGGAGCGGCCTCAAGCGAGGAGCCGATGGTCTTTTTCGCGCGCTCGATTTCCAGAGCACCCGTCACCGCACGGCGAACCTGACGGACCTTGCGCCATTTCGCGGCCAGCGCATCGTTGCGCCATTCGGCAGGCACGTCGCGGAACTGTTCCAGATGCACCGATTCGGACGAAGGATAGCGCTCAAGCCACGCTTCCTCCGTGGTGAAGGGAAGCATCGGCGCCAGCCAGGTGACCAGATGGTCGAACAGATGGCGCACGACCTGGACGGACGCCTTGCGCTTGCGGCTCGAAGGTGCGTCGCAATAGAGCGAATCCTTGCGGATGTCGAAATAGAAGGCCGAAAGCTCGACCACCATGAAGTCGATCAGCAGACGTGTGATGCGCTTGAATTCGAACGCGTCGTAGCCTGCCCGCACGGCATCATCCAGTTCGGCGATCCGGTGCAGCATCAGCCGCTCCAGTTCCGGCATTTCGGCCAGCGGAATGTTTTCGCCCTCATCATGCGCCAGCGTGCCGAGCATCCAGCGCACCGTGTTGCGCAGCTTGCGATACGCATCGATGTTGGTCTGCAGCACATTCTTGCCGAGGCGCTGGTCTTCCCAATAATCGGTCGTCATGACCCAGAGGCGCAGAATATCGGCGCCCGACTGCTTCATGACATCCTGCGGAACGACCGTGTTGCCGAGCGACTTCGACATCTTGCGACCGTCCTCGTCCATGGTGAACCCATGGGTGACGACTGCATTGTAGGGCGCACGGCCGCGCGTTCCGCAGCTTTCCAGCAGCGAGGAATGGAACCAGCCGCGATGCTGGTCGGAGCCTTCGAGATAGACGTCCGCCGGCCATTTCAGATCGGGGCGATCTTCCAGCGTGAAGGCATGGGTGCAGCCCGAATCAAACCAGACGTCCAGAATGTCGGTTACCTGCTGCCATTTCGCGTGGTCGTGATCATTGCCGAGGAAACGCTCCTTTGCGCCCTCCGCGAACCACGCATCCGCGCCTTCCGCCTCGAAAGCTTCGATGATGCGGGCATTGACGGCTGCGTCATGCAGGACGTTTCCGTCGACATCGGCAAAAACGCAGATCGGAACGCCCCATGCGCGCTGGCGCGAAAGAACCCAATCCGGGCGCTCTTCGATCATGGCGCGCAGACGGGTCTGGCCTGCTGCGGGTACGAAGCGCGTGGCGTCGATCGCGGCAAGCGCACGATTGCGCAGCGTGTCGGGCTTGGCACCTGCATCGATGCCGCCCCCTTCCTTCTCCCCTTGTGGGAGAAGGTGGCCCGAAGGGTCGGATGAGGAGTTGTTCTTCCCGTAACCGTCCAGTTCCTTGTCCATATGGACGAACCATTGCGGCGTGTTGCGGAAGATGATCGGCTTCTTTGAGCGCCAGGAATGCGGATAGGAGTGCTTCAACCGGCCACGCGCGAACAGCGCATTGCGCTTGATCAGCTCTTCGATAACGACCTTGTTGGCGTCGCCCTTTTTGCCATTGTCGTCGATAACGCGCGCGGCTCCGCCTTCGCGATCCGGGCCAAAGCCCGGCGCATCTTTGGTGAAATAGCCGCCATCATCCACGGTGAAGGGGATTTTGGACGAGATACCGCGCGCCTCAAGCCCGCGCGCCGCGTCCATCCATGCTTCAAAGTCTTCGCGACCATGGCCTGGTGCCGTGTGCACGAAGCCGGTGCCTGCATCGTCTGTGACGTGATCGCCGGGAAGCATCGGCACAACAAAATCGTAGCCGCCGCCGAGGCCAGCGAACGGGTGTGAAAGCGTAGTCGCTTCAAGCTCTTCCGCCGTGACGCTACGAATGTGATTCAATGTCACTTTCGCTTTCGTGGCAGCATCTTCTGCCAACGCGGACGCGAAGATCAGCTTTTCACCGGGTTGCGGGCCGAAATCGTTCTCGGCTGCCGTGACTTCATAAAGACCGTAGGAAACGCGCGGTGAAAAATTGACCGCACGGTTGCCAGGGATCGTCCAAGGCGTGGTCGTCCAGATCACAACATGAGCATCACGCAGGTCGTCAGACTTCTTTGTGGCGTTTGGCCCAAGTCTTTCCAATTCACCTGTTTTGAGATTGACAGCATGCAATGCCAGATCAGAAACCGGAAACTTCACCCAGATCGTGTCGCTCTCGTAATCCTGATACTCGACTTCAGCCTCGGCCAGCGCAGTACGCTCGACCACGCTCCACATAACCGGCTTGGAGCCGCGATAAAGCTGGCCGCTTTCTGCGAATTTCAGGAGCTCGCCAGCGATGCGCGCCTCCGCATGGAAGGCCATTGTCGTGTACGGGTTTTCGAAATCGCCGATCACGCCAAGGCGCTGGAATTCCTCGCCCTGAACCTTGATCCATTCGGCAGCGAATTCGCGGCATTCCTGACGGAATTCGTTGACCGGAACCTCGTCCTTGTTCTTGCCCTTGGCGCGGTATTTTTCCTCGATCTTCCATTCGATCGGCAGGCCGTGGCAATCCCAGCCCGGCACGTAATTGCTGTCATAGCCGCGCATCTGGAAAGAGCGCGTGATGACGTCCTTGAGGATCTTGTTCAGCGCGTGGCCGATGTGGATGTTGCCATTCGCATAGGGCGGGCCATCGTGCAGAACGTATTTTTCGCGGCCAGCCGCGCTCTGGCGCAGCTTCTTGTAGAGGTTCATTTCCTGCCAGCGTTTTACCGCGAGCGGCTCCTTTTCAGGCAGGCCGGCGCGCATCGGGAAGTCGGTCTGCGGCAGGTAAAGCGTCTTGGAATAGTCGATCTTTTCGGACGTGTCGGTCATCAATCTAGCCATATTGCTGGCCCGGCGGGCGGGCGCGTGCGTTCAAAATGTCGGTCTGTGGAAGAAACGCGGCAAAAACCGCGCAAAAGCATCCCGGGCCTCGGGGCAGCCCTCAGGCCGCCCGGAAGACCGGGCTCGTAATTCGTATCGCGATGGCGAAAAAGAGCGCGCGCACAGTCATGACGCGCCTTTTAGCGGAAGCGCGCCAAGGAATAAAGCGGGTAATTTGAATCGCTTACAGGCGGAAATCGAAGCGATATGTCGCCGAAACGCCGACCGTGAACTGGTCAGGCGAGCCGCGCTCGCGCACCAGCGTCGAATCCTTCGCCGGGCCCATCAGGCGCGAATATTCGCCGAACAGGCTGGTCGTCACCTTGTCCGTGGTCTTCCATGTGACCGCGCCGCCCACACCGGCAGATCGCACACCGCCGCCCGGCGAATATTGTCCAAGGCCGGAAGCCGCCGATTCAGCGGAATTTACGCCGTAATAGGCATCGAAATAGTCTGCCGATGCGAAGGAAATCCGCGGGCCGCCGGAAATGCGGATCGTCGGCGTAACGTCCTGGAAGGCGTCTGCCGAGACATCGGCAACCACGCCCTTGTGCGAGCGGATGCCATGCCGCACTTCACCGCGAATGCGCAGCCAGTCGGTCGCATAGACTTCCACAAAGCCACCCAGTTCTCCACCGAAGCGAACTGGATCGAGGCCTCTCAGATCGTCCGAGTCACCATCGTCGCGGCGGAAAATGAACTTGCCCGCGACGCCGACGCGAACTGTCTCATTGTCATACACGGCGAATGAAATGTTGTCGTTACGCGAGGAGAAGCGCGTGATCGTTCCGGTTCGGCCAAACGAGATCATCGGCGTCGCCCGAAAAAGATAATCCTTCGCACCCTCATATTCGGGAGATACGGAACCCGCCGCCCCTATCGTCAGCGACCAGTCGCCGGAGTACCAGGCAGAACCGCTCTGCGCGTTCGCAACACCAGCCGAGCCGAGCAACAAAGCGCCCGAAAGGGCCGCCAACACACGATTGCGAGACATCATCATACTCCGTGGATACAGGTCGGTACTTCATGCAACTGGGCGTTGCCAGCCAATTCATGCCCTCTTCGTGTAAACTTTGATTTAATTCGAAGGCACTGTTGCAATTCGGTTCCCTGCCGAAAAATTGCCCTCACTGGACGATTGCAACCGCGAGGCGTAATCTCGGCACCGTCACATGGCGCAAGCGCTTGAAGGCGTTTGCCTTTATCGGAGATGGTTGCAATGACGATGCCTTCCGAACTTCCCGAAGCCCTGAACAATGCAATAGACGATGCGCGCTCGAAATGGGGCTGGTTCATAGCACTTGGCGTTCTGCTGCTGATATTCGGCGGCGTCGCCTTCGCCAATCTGATCGTGGCCACCGTCGCCTCGGTCTATTTCGTCGGTTCGCTGATGCTGATCGGCGGCGTCTTGCAAATCTTCCATGCCTTCGGCGTCAAAAGCTGGAGTAGCTTCTTCTGGTGGTTCCTCGGCGGCATTCTTTATGCGGTCGCAGGCGTTCTTGCCTTCTCCAACCCGCTTCTGGCTTCCGCGGTCCTGACATTCCTGCTTGCCGTCAGCCTTATCGCAAACGGCATTCTGCGTGTCTGGACTGGGTTGAAGGTCAAGCCTTCCAGCGGCTGGGGCTGGCTGGTGGCGGCGGGCGTGATCACCGCGCTTGCCGGTCTGGTCATCGCAATGGGCTGGCCGGTCAACAGTCTATGGATACTCGGCCTGTTCCTGGCGATCGACCTGATCTTTCAGGGCTGGGCGTTCATCGCTTTCGGCCTGGCTTTGAAAGCCAAAGGCTAGAAAGTAATAGCGCTATCCAGAGGCGAAAGAGGCGCGATGCCGGAAAGCAGGGCGCGCGCTTCTTCCTCGTCGCGCTTCATCTGGACGATGAGCGGATCGAGCCCGTCGAATTTCACCTCGCCGCGCAGATAGGTGAAAAACGAAACCTGACAATTCTGGCCATAGAGATCGCCCGAAAAATCGAACACGAATGTCTCGAGCAGCGGCTGGCCATTGCTGTTGACCGTGGGACGCCGGCCGAAGCTCGCAACGCCGCTGCGCGAAACGCCAGCGCCATCGCGGAAGCGAACTGCATAGATGCCCTCTTTCAGCGCCATCGTATCGGGCAAAGACATATTGGCCGTCGGGTAGCCGAGCGTGCGGCCAAGCTTCTGGCCGCCGATGATTTCGGCCTCGACGGTGAAGCGATAGCCCAGAAGCCCGGCGCATTCGGCCACCTGCCCTTCCGACAGAAGCGATCTTATGCGGCTGGAAGATACGATCTCGGCGCCCTCGTCGCGGAACGCATCGACCAAGGTCACGCCGAAGCCGTGTCTTTCGCCTGCTTCCATAAGGAAGGCGGGGCCGCCCTGCCGGTTCTTGCCGAAATGGAAATCGAAGCCCGTCACGACATGGCAGATGCCCATGTCGGATTGCAGGACCTGCATGACGAATTCTTCCGCCGTAAGAGCGGCGAATTCGCGTGTGAACGGGTGCTCGACGATTGCCGCAAAGCCCAGCTCTTCGATCAGCCTCGCCTTCATTTCAGGCGGCGTCAGAACGAAAAGAGGGATTTCGGGACGGAAAACTGTTCGCGGATGCGGATCGAATGTCAGCACGAATGCCGGAACGCCGCGCTGCCGTGCCTCCTCCAGAGCCCGCTCCAGCACGGCCTGATGCCCGCGATGCACGCCATCGAAATTGCCGATGGCGACCACGCTGCCGCGCAGCGATGAAGGCAGATTGTTCGAGCCGGAAATGCGGAGAAAGCTTGGCATTGAAAAGCGTCTATCGAAGTTTCGGGATGATCGCTACTGGCTGATGGCCGTGCTTTTCGAGAAATTCGGAAAGCAATGCGGCGTCGGGATTTTCCGGGTCGCCATAGTCGCGGGCATGAACGCCGCCCGAAACATAGAGCACGTCGATGCCATTATTGTCGGCGCCCTTCACATCGGTCAAAATGCCATCGCCTATGGCAAGTGCATCTTCTGCCGAAACCGGTTTGCCCAGCACTTCGCTTGCGGCTTCGAGGGCTGCTTCATAGATCGGGCGATGCGGCTTGCCCGATACGAGCGTGCGCCCGCCAAGCTGGCCATAATCCCGCGCCAGCGCGCCAGCACACCAGGCGAGCTTTTCGCCGCGCTCGACCATGATGTCGGGGTTGGCGCAGATCAGCGGCAGGTCGCGCGAGCGAAACCGGCGCAGCATCTCCGCATAATCTTCGGGCGTTTCCGTCTCGTCATCGAACAGGCCGGTGCAGACGATCACCTGAGCCTCGTTTTCCTCGCTAAGCTCCACGTCGATCCCGTCATAGATCGACATTTCGCGATCCGTACCGAGGTGGAAGACACGGCGCGGCCCGTTGCGGATAAGGTCGCGGGTCACATCGCCAGAGGTGACCATCCGGTCCCAGCTTTCGCGCGGCACACTGAGCGTGCCGAGCTGACGCTCGACATCGTCATTGGGGCGCGGTGCGTTTGTAATCAGGATAACCGCCAGCCCGCGCTGGCGCGCGCGCATCAAGGCAGCGGTTGCGCTTGGGAACGACGACACGCCATTGTGGACGACGCCCCACACGTCGCAAAGGATTGTCGAGTAGCGATCGGTCACTTCATCAAGCGACGCGATTGTCTGGGGCAGTTGGACCATCGAAAATCCTCGTCAATTTCAATCATGCAGGCGGCCTGCAATTAACCGAAGCCCGCCATCGTGTCACGGCCTTTCAACGAAGGCTCCCGAACAGCATGGTTAAGCATTGGCAAATGCGGAGGCGATTTTTGAATGATTTGAAGAACCGTAAATTCATGAATTTCTGCGAAAGCACCTGTCGGGGTGAATTTGCGGGGGCAATTCTGAATGTTTCGTCGTTTTCTCAGGGATACCAAAGGTAATTTTGCGATCATGACGGTCATCGCGACCGTACCGATCATCGGCGCGATTGCGCTGGCGATCGATTATGGCGAATTGACCAGGCAAAGGCAGGCGACGCTGAACGCGCTCGATGCAGCAGGCCTCGCCACCGCGCGCCATATCCAGTCCGGCGCAGCCGATGCGGATGCCAAGCGCTACGCCAAGGATTTCTTCGAGGCGAACCTCAACCATATCGACCCCGCCAAGACGACACTCAATGTTATCCTGCCTGACGAAAGCGGCGGCAGCACGCTGAAGCTGACGGCCGATCTCGAATACGATCCCTATTTTCTTCCGGCATTCACGACGCTCATCGGAAAGGACACGCCGGAACTCGGCTTTTCCGCATCCAGCGAAATCCGCCTGAAGAACACGATCGAGGTCGCGCTCGTTCTCGATAATTCCGGCTCGATGGATTTTTACAGCAGCGGCGGAAAGAAGCGCATGGATCTGCTCAAGGCGGCATCCAAACAGCTAGTCGATACGATTGCTGCGCAAGCCGCGCAGTTGAAACAGATAGAAAAGCCGGTGCAGTTCGCACTCGTGCCGTTCGCCGCATCCGTTAATGTCGGCCCCACCAACGCTACGGCATCATGGATGGACACAGGCGGTCTTTCGCCCATCCATTATGAAAACTTCGACCACACGATTACCGTTGCTACCAACAAGGGTTTCAGGAAGACGAATGGTGTCGTTTATAAAAACGGCACGGGTTGGGGTGCCGAAAACGGCCAGATAGTCACGCGCTTTACCCTGTTTGATGAGATGAAGCGGACGACATGTACAGGATCTGGCAACAACAGGGTGTGTGTACCCAAAGCCTTCGTAAGCTGGGACGGCTGTGTTGAAGCGCGACCCTATCCGCACAACATTCAGGACACTTTGCCGTCAACAAGCGATCCGGCATCTCTTGTCGTGCCTATGTTCGCGCCGGATGAGACGGGAAACAGATGGACCACTCAGAAAGATAGCCGCGGCAGGGACGTGGTATTCACCTATAGTTCGCCAAACAGTTGGTGGGACGACAACACCACAAGCGAAGCCTCGCATCGATTGAGACAGGCGAGCCTCGCAAAGTACTTTTTTACTGCACCGGAAAATTTCAGCGTAGGTGACGGCCCTAACTATAGCTGCACGACCAAGCCGATAACACCTCTGACAGATGTTTCCACGCCTGACGGTGTCAACTCGATCAAGTTAGCAATCGACAGCATGGCGCCCCTTGGCGCAACCAATGTTCCGGAAGGTCTTGCCTGGGGTTGGCGTGTTTTGTCGAGCCAGGAACCGTTTACCGGCGGAAGGCCCGAAACCGAAAAAGGCAACGACAAGATCATCATCGTTCTGACGGACGGCGAAAACACTTACTATACGCCGGGCGGCTATGATTATCCTGGCAACAAATCCACCTACTCGTCCTATGGCTACACAGGGGTCAACTACAGCGATACCAACACGACGCGGCTGTTCATGAATACAAGCAGCGCCGTCAGTAAAACGGGCTACAACGGCTCCAACTATACCAGGGCGCTTAACGAGCATTTCGCCCGCAAGACAGGCGGCAAGAATGCCGATGGTTCGGATATCTATTCCGGGCTTTGCGCCAACGCCAAGGAAGCCAAGATCATCATCATGACGGTCGCACTGGATTTGAATAAGTCAAAACCGGTGGAAAACGCGCAGATCGAAGCGCTGACCGAGTGCTCTTCATTCTCGCGCTTCTCACGAGATGCAAACGGCAAGCCGAAAAAACTGTTCTGGAACACGACCGGCAGCGATCTCGGCGATACGTTCAAGTCGATATCCGACGAGCTATCCAATCTGCGCATCGTGGGGTGAAGGACGCACCACCAACGTCAATCCATATGCGCGGCAGGTGCCCCTGCCAACGCAGCCGCTTTCGGCTTCCTTAGAAGAAACACGAGCGGGATGGCGCAGAGGGTGACGATCATCATCAGCTTGAAGTCGTCGATATAGGAAATCATCAGCGCCTGCTGGTTCACGAGATTGTCCATCTGCGAGAGAGCCGTCACGTCGCCGCCCGCGGCCAGCGGTGAAGCCGACCACAGATTCGGGTTGAACGGGTTGATGCTTTGCGAAAGCTCGGCGTGATTGATCTGCACGTTGCGCGTCAGCATGACAGTGACGACCGAAATGCCGATCGACGATCCGAGGTTACGCACGAGGCTGAACAGGCTCGCCGCATCCGTGCGGAACTTTGCATCAAGCGTGGCGAAGGCAACGGTCGACAGCGGCACGAAGACCAGTCCGAGGCCCAGCCCCTGAATAACGCCGGTGGAGACGATCAGGTAACTGTCCATCTGCGGCGTGAAGTCGGTCATGTAATAGAGCGACAGTGCCGTCAGCGACAGTCCGGCCACCACCAGAATGCGGGAATCGACGATGCGCACCAGCCGTCCGACGATGAGCATCGAGATCATCGTGCCGACGCCGCGCGGTGCCATGACCAGACCGGTCGTGATCGTCGGATAGCCGAAGATGCGCGACAGCATGGGCGGCAGGAGCGCAAGGCTTGCCAGAAGGATGATGCCGACGACGAAGATGAAGACCAGACCGGTCACGAAGTTGCGGTCGGCAAAGATCTTCGGATCGATGAAGGAGTTTTCGGCCGTCAGCGTGTGAATGGCGAAGATCCAGAAGCCGGTCAGGGCAAGGCCAAGCTCGATCCAGATTTCGACTGCCGAGAACCAATCCACCTCGCCGCCGCGATCGAGCATGAGCTGCAACGCGCCGACGCCCAGCGAAAGCATGGCAAAGCCGAAGAAATCGAAGCCGCGCAGGCGTTTTGCCACTGCGGGCAGATAGGCCGCGCAGCCGAGGAAGGCGAAAATGCCGACCGGCAGATTGATGAAGAACACCCAGCGCCAGTTGAAGCTTTCCGTCAGCCAGCCGCCGAGCGTCGGGCCGATGATCGGGCCGACCATGATGCCTGCACCCCAGATCGCCATGGCAGAGCCGTGGTTTTCCTTCGGGTTGATGTCGAGCAGGAAGGTCTGCGACAGCGGCACGATGGCCGCGCCGAAAACGCCCTGAAGCACGCGGAAGGCAACCATGCTCTCCAGGCTCCAGGCCATACCGCAGGCCATGGAGGTGATGACGAAGCCGACAATGGAGGTGAGGAACAGTTCCTTGCGGCCGAAGCGGTCCGACAGCCAGCCAGTGACGGGCGTCATGATGGCGGCGGCCACGATATAGGATGTCAGCACCCAGTTGATCGTATCGGCGGATGCGCCGAGATCGCCCGTCATCGTCGGCAATGCGACATTCGCGATGGTGGTGTCGAGCACCTGCATGATCGTCGCAAGCATGATCGATACCGTGATCAGCCCGCGATGCGGCACATCGGCGTGGGAAGACGCTGCGTTGCTCATGATCTTAAACTTCGGTTGCTTTCGAGTTGAAGCGCTTCAGCTACTGAATCGTTGAATCGCTCCAACTATTTGTTTTTACGCAATTCCGTACGGAAAACCGCTTCACACTTTTCCTGGAATTGCTTCAGGCGAGATGCCCGTTACTGCGCGGCGTGCGCAGTTCCGAACAATCCCGCGAAGCCCCGGCTGTTGCCCGTATCCACCGATACGGAAGCGCTCATGCCGGTCCTCAGCGCCATTTTGTATTCGCTGTCGTCGATCTTCAGCCGAACGGGAATGCGCTGCGTGACCTTCACCCAGTTGCCCGTCGCGTTCTGCGCAGGCAGCAGCGAGAATTCAGCGCCCGTTCCCGCACCGATGGCCTGCACCGTCGCGTGGAAGGTGCGGTCGGGATAGGTGTCGAGCGTCACTTCAGCCACCTGGCCCGGCTGCATATGGGTAAGCTGCGTTTCCTTGAAATTCGCCTCGACCCATGTGTCATTGGTCTCGACCAGGCTGAACACAGCCGTACCCGCACCGACGAACTGGCCGATCTTGAACGAGGATGCCTGCGAAACGACGCCATCGGCGGGCGCGCGAACTTCCGTCTGCGCCAGATCGTAGGCAGCCTTGTCACGGGCGGCGAGCGCCGACAGAACGGACGGATGCTGATCGGTCGCAATATCAGGGTTTCCGCCGAGCGCGGCCTGTGCGCTGACGATGCCCTGCTGCGCCACCAATTGCTGCTCTTTCGCCTTGGCGAGATCGCGGCGCGCTTCGTCCAGCGAGGATTTCGTGCTGATGCCCTTGGATGCCAGATCGCTGTTGCGGTCGAACTGCGACTGCAGATAACCGACATCGCCTTCCGCCACGCGCTCCTGGGCGACGGCCTGCCCGTAGGCGGCGCGAAGCTGTTCGACATTCAGGCGTGCGCCGGCAAGGGCTGCATCGGCCTGCGAAAGCGCGATGCGATAAGGTGCGGGATCGACTTCGAAAAGAACGTCGCCCGCCTTCACCAACTGGTTGTCCGCCACATTGACCGCAACGATACGACCCGCAGCGTCGGCCGCGATCGAAACGCGCGCCTGCCGCAGATTTGCGTTCTCGGTCTCCTGATAGCGACCGCCGGTGATCCAGATGTACCCGCCGCCAACGACGAGCGCGAGCGGCAGCGCGACCATAAGCGCGAAGCGAAGGCCCTTGCGCTTACGCTTCGGCGCGGGTGCTGCCTGCAAAACGGTGTCAGCGGGTTTCGTAACTTCAGGCGCTGCCGGAGTTGCCTCCAGCTCGACTTCTGAATCCTTCTTTATTTTCGACACAGCGTTCATGCTGATGCCCCTTCTGCAATTTTCTTTTTCTGCTCGGAAAGGACGCTGTCCCCATCCGAAAGGTTGTTCACGACCGTATCGAGCCCGAAAATCAGGGCGCGGCGGTCTTCGGTCGAAAGCCCGGCAAGCGCCTCATCGAACACTTCGCCAGCAACACTTTTCACGGCAAGAAAGGCGTCCCTGCCCTTTTCGGTCGGAAACACCATGCGCACACGACGATCCGTCGCGTGCAGCTTGCGCTCAACCCATCCGCCCTCTTCCATCCGGTCGAGCAGACGCGAAACGCTGATCGGCTCGATTTCGAGAAGTTCGGCAAGCCGTGCCTGCGTCGCACTCGTTTCCTTCACGAGCCTTACAAGCAGCCGCCATTGCGCGGAGGAAAGCCCGAATTCGCTGCCCTTCACCTCGAAGCGCTTGCGCATAAGGCGCGCCGCGTCGTGGATGAGAAAGCCCAATCTATCTATGCCGTTTGAAACCATGAGCAGCATCTATTATAAGCATGCTTACTATTCAAGAGGAGATTCACCATCCATCGCGCTTTTGTGATGCAGTGCACAATAAAATCGGACAGGTGTTCAAACGTCTGTCATGAAGAAGCGCGAGATTGGACCGATGCGCCCTGAATGCAGGGACGAAGCGAAATGTTTACCCTGCCCGGTTCGGGCCAAAGAAATTCGCTCTAAATCGCCCGCCGCCATAATGACGGCTCCTTGACTCGGCAGAGACGAGCGCCTAACTGAATGGCGCGTTAGCACTCATAAAGGTCGAGTGCTAATGTTGTCCGGTCCGCCGGACGGAGGAATTCCTTTCTCACCATTCGCACCGAGGAAATAACAAATGGCAAAGTCGAAGTTCCGCCCGCTTCATGACCGCGTGGTCGTACGCCGGGTCGAATCCGAATCGAAGACCGCTGGTGGCATCATCATCCCCGATTCCGCTAAGGAAAAGCCGCAGGAAGGCGAAATCGTCGCTGTCGGCTCCGGCGCGCGTGACGAAGCTGGCAAGCTGGTTCCGCTGGACGTCAAGGCTGGCGACCGCGTGCTGTTCGGCAAGTGGTCGGGCACCGAAGTCAAGCTCAATGGCGAAGACCTTCTGATCATGAAGGAATCCGACATCATGGGCGTAATCGGCTGAACCCAAGCCAATCGCACCATCAACAGAATTACGGGCCGATAGCCCAGGAGCTTAAAAATGGCTGCTAAAGAAGTAAAATTTTCCCGTGATGCCCGCGAGCGTATGCTCCGCGGCGTCAACATCCTCGCAGACGCTGTCAAGGTAACGCTCGGCCCGAAAGGCCGTAACGTCGTCATCGACAAGTCGTTCGGCGCACCGCGCATCACCAAGGACGGCGTCACCGTCGCCAAGGAAATCGAACTTGAAGACAAGTTCGAAAACATGGGCGCGCAGATGGTCCGCGAAGTTGCTTCGAAGACCAACGACAAGGCCGGCGACGGCACGACCACCGCGACCGTTCTGGCCCAGGCAATCGTTCAGGAAGGCCACAAGGCCGTCGCTGCCGGCATGAACCCGATGGACCTGAAGCGCGGCATCGATCTCGCCGTTGCAGAAGTTGTCGCGGAACTCGTCAAGAAGGCCAAGAAGATCAAGACTTCGGAAGAAGTCGCGCAGGTCGGCACCATCTCTGCCAATGGCGAGAAGGAAATCGGCGAGATGATCGCCAAGGCCATGCAGAAGGTCGGCAATGAAGGCGTCATCACGGTTGAAGAAGCCAAGACCGCCGAGACCGAACTCGAAGTCGTCGAAGGCATGCAGTTCGACCGCGGCTACCTGTCGCCTTACTTCGTAACCAACCCAGACAAGATGGTTGCAGAACTGGAAGACGCTTACATCCTTCTCCACGAGAAGAAGCTCTCCAACCTGCAGGCACTCCTTCCGGTTCTCGAAGCTGTCGTTCAGACCTCGAAGCCGCTCGTCATCATCTCGGAAGACGTCGAAGGCGAAGCTCTTGCTACGCTCGTCGTCAACAAGCTGCGTGGCGGCCTGAAAATCGCTGCCGTCAAGGCTCCGGGCTTCGGTGATCGCCGCAAGGCAATGCTCGAGGACATCGCGATCCTGACCGGCGGTCAGGTCATCTCCGAAGACCTCGGCATCAAGCTCGAGAATGTTGGTCTCAACATGCTCGGCCGCGCGAAGAAGGTGACGATCTCCAAGGAGAACACGATCATCGTCGACGGCGCCGGCAAGAAGGCCGAGATCCAGGGTCGCGTTACCCAGATCAAGCAGCAGATCGAGGAAACCACCTCCGATTACGACAAGGAAAAGCTGCAGGAACGTCTGGCGAAGCTCGCCGGCGGTGTTGCCGTGATCCGCGTTGGCGGTGCGACCGAAGTCGAAGTCAAGGAAAAGAAGGACCGCGTCGACGACGCCCTCAACGCAACCCGCGCGGCTGTTGAAGAAGGCATCGTTCCTGGCGGCGGCACTGCTCTCCTGCGCGCAACGCAGGCGATCAAGGCAACCGGCATCAACCAGGATCAGGCTGCTGGCATCAACATCGTTCGTCGCGCTCTGCAGGCTCCGGCCCGCCAGATCGCAACCAACGCCGGTGCAGAAGCTTCGATCGTTGTCGGCAAGATCCTTGAAAACAAGGGTGCTACCTTCGGTTACAACGCCGCGACCGACGAGTATGGCGATCTGATCGCTCTCGGCATCGTCGATCCGGTCAAGGTCGTTCGCACCGCGCTGCAGGATGCTGCATCGGTTGCCGGCCTGCTCGTAACCACCGAAGCCATGATCGCTGAAGCTCCGAAGAAGGATTCGGGCGGCGGCATGCCAGGCGGAATGCCCGGCGGCATGGGCGGCATGGGTGGCATGGACTTCTAATCAGTCCACTACCGGAAATACGGAAAAGGGCGCCTCACGGCGCCCTTTTTCTTTTTTTGAAAAAAATCAAAAAAAGTTGGAACCGATTTACCGGTCGCGCATTTCATATACGTCCATGCAATTCCAAAGGAGAAATCCAAAGGAAAAGCGGAAGACAAAAAACGCTTCCCCATCTCTTTTTGCGATGCGGGAAGCGTTTTTGTTTTTAAGCTATACGCAGACCGCGCAGGCCGATGCAGTTTCCCCAGGGATCGCGGACCTGGCACATATTGAGGCCGTTCTGGATTTCCAGCGGGCCGCGATAAAGCATAGCGCCGACGCTCAAAAAATGCTCCAGCGCCTTATCGAAATCATCGACCTGCCAGTAAACCACCGAGCCATTCGGCCCTGCCCCGACTTTTTCGTCCGCATTTACGATTTCGAGGCAGACGGAGCCGAGCCGCAGAAATTCGAAATCGAAAGCATCCAACCGCTCCAGCACCGCATGAGGAAATGCGCGCCGATACCATCGGATCGCTTCAGGCACGTCGCTTACATGCACGAGCACGGCGGAGATCGGGTTTTCGTTACTCATATCTGATCCTTGGCGTGAACCCGCCCATAAGACATCCGGCGCATCAATTCCATCGCAGACGCTTTAAGTCCCTGCTATCATCGGCTTTCCGCCTATGCGGCGTGACAATCATTTCGGTGGGGAACATGTCCGGACTTACAATTCTGGCTTTCGCATTCGTTTCATTCGTAGCCATCGCAACGCCCGGCCCGACCGTGCTTTTGGCGCTCACAAATGGCTCGCGCTTCGGCATTCGTCGCGCCCTGGCGGGCATGGCGGGTGCTGTGACTTCGGATTTCATTCTGGTGGGCGCCGCGGCGCTCGGGCTTGGCGCACTGCTCGCGGCGTCGGAATTCTGGTTCTCGGTGGTGAAATGGATCGGCGTCGGCTACCTGACTTTCCTCGGCATCATGCTTTTGCGCTCGAAAGGCTCGCTGGACGAGACGCTGCACGGCACCGCCTATAATGGGTCCGGCTCGGCCCGCTCCATCTTTCTGAAAAGCTTTCTCGTCGCCGTGACCAATCCGAAGGGCTATCTTTTCGTTTCCGCCTTCCTGCCGCAGTTCATCACACCATCATCGCCGCAAGTGCCGCAATACGCCATCCTGGCCGTGGTCTTCGCATCGACGGATTTCATCGTTATGTTCGGTTATGCCCTGCTCGGTTCGCAGGCGGTGCGGGTGCTGAAGAAATCCGGTGCGCTGTGGCTGGACCGCATATGCGGCAGCATGTTGCTGATGCTGGCCGGTTCGCTCGCATTCTACCGCCGCGCCAGCTAGGCATCCCTTTTGCAACCAAATCGCCTGCACCACCGTTATCGAGTGCCGAACTGACGGCGGCTCACAAAGGAAAAGCGTGATGGTGAACAAAGATCAGGTCAAGGGTGCTGCAAAACAGGCAAGCGGCGCGGTGAAGGAAGCAGCGGGCAAGCTTACCGGCTCGAAGAAAACCGAAGCCAAAGGCAAGGTCGAAAAGGTTGCAGGCAAGGTCCAGAAGGGCTTTGGCGACGCCAAGGAAAAAGTAAAGCGCTGATTTTACGCCCATCTAACCAGTTCTACAAAAGCCTCTTGCAGTCGATGTTGCGAGGGGCTTTTTCGTTGGAGCGGTTCAATTTTAGATAGAAACGCCGGCGGGACAGCGCCCCCCTCAAAACAGGGACCGCTCTAAAGTTGCCTGATGCGCGCAACGGAAACTTGATCCGTGTCCTCGCGGTGAGCCATTCCAGCCAAGCATTGTCTCAGCGCATCGGAATTTTGCTCAACTTTCGCCATAGACATTGCTCCCGAATAGGTCGCGATGGTGCGGATAGCGAAGCGTTCCGCATCGGTTTCCCGGCTTTCCAGCCCGTTTTTCTGATCGTTTTTCACTTTTTCGGTGATGGCTCCGCGCCATTTCGCGAAAACTTCAGCCAAGGCAGAGCGAAAATCAGGATCGGCAAGCGACAATTCATGTGAGAGATTGTTGAGCGGGCAGCCGCGAACGAAGCCCTGCGCATCGAGTTCGGCAGCCACGGCTTCAAAAACCGACCGAACCCCATCCCTTGCCGAAGACGCCTCGGAAACCGGCACGATCCATGTTTCATCGACAGCGGCCGCGACACGCTCGTTGATGACGGCGAGGCCGATCGCCTTCTTATTCCTGAAATGATAATGCAGCGCGCCGCCCGATACGCCTGCCGCTTTCATGAGATCGCCGAGGCTGGTCGCGTTGTATCCCCTCTCCTGAAATGCCTTTTCGGCAAATTCGAGCACCCTTCGGCGCGTGCCATCCGGGTCATTTGTGCGGGTTCGTTCGACAGGCTGTTTTGTCATTATTCGTCTCAACAAAAGCGATTTTCAGAAAATACCAGATTGACAAAACCGGGCAACCGGTTTGTTTATATAAAACAGGTCAACCGGTTTGTTTTTTAGAAAGCAAGAGCATGAGTTTTAATTTGAAATCCGAGACTGTGCGATTTTCGCCGATCGTGGAACTGCGGCAATACACGCTGCATCCCGGCAGGCGCGATGAGCTGATCGACCTTTTCGACATGAACTTTGTCGAGTCGCAGGAAGAAACCGGCATGAAAATCATCGGCCAGTTTCGCGACTTGAACCGGCCGGACCATTTCGTATGGCTCCGCGGTTTCGAGACCATGGAGCATCGGCGCGAAGCGCTTGCCGCCTTCTATGGCGGGTCTGTCTGGGCGGCACACAAACATGCGGCCAATGCGACGATGATCGATTCCGACGATGTGCTTCTGCTGCGACCCGCCTGGAAAGATGCGGGCTTCGATCTTGAGAATGCGCAACGCGGAGAGGCCGAAAACGCGATTTTTCTCGCTGAAATCTTCCATTTATCTCAAGAACAGGAAGGCGTTTTTGCAGATTTATGGAAGCAAACCGTCCTTCCCCTTTACGGTAAGCATGGCGCGAAGCTCATCGGCGCGTTCGTGAGCGAGCATTCCGAAAACACATTCCCGCGCCTTCCCGTGCGTGCAAATGAAAACGTCTTTGTCGCTTTCTCCCGCTTCAACGATCAGCAGTCTGTCTCCGATTACATGCAGGCGCTCGATGAATTTCCGTCTCTGAAGACGCATTTTTCCAAGCCTTCGGAACGACTGGTCCTTTCTCCAACCACCCGTTCGCTTCTTTGAACCGATTAGGGTTGTCCATCGCGCCATTCTCCACTTGAAGCTGGTTGTGCAACGCGGTAGGCCGTTGCCAACCTTGAATAATCCGGAGAAATCGCCGTGAGCGCTTCCAAGACCAGAACCGAAACCGATACGTTCGGCCCCATCGAAGTGGCGACGGATCGCTACTGGGGTGCGCAGGCGCAACGATCGCTCGGCAATTTCAAGATCGGCTGGGAAAAGCAGCCGCTTTCGGTCGTTCGTGCGCTGGGTATCGTCAAGCGCGCTGCGGCCGAAGCCAATATGGAATTGAAGCGTCTCGACAGGAAGGTTGGCGATGCCATCGTCGAAGCCGCGCAGGAAGTGATCGACGGCAAGTTGGACGAACATTTCCCGCTGGTCGTCTGGCAGACCGGCTCCGGCACGCAGTCGAACATGAATGCGAATGAGGTGATTTCGAACCGCGCCATCGAAATGCTGGGCGGCGAGATGGGTTCGAAGAAGCCCGTGCACCCGAACGACCACGTCAATATGAGCCAGTCGTCGAACGACACCTACCCGACAGCGATGCACATCGCCTGCGCGGAACGGATCGTGCGCGATCTGCTGCCCGCCCTCAAGCATCTGCATAAGGCGCTGGAAAAGAAGACCAAGAAATTCGCCAAGATCGTCAAGATCGGCCGCACCCATACGCAGGATGCAACTCCGCTGACGCTCGGTCAGGAATTCTCCGGCTATGCCGCGCAGGTTGCCTCATCGATCAAGCGCATCGAACTGACGCTTTCGGGCCTTTACGAGCTTGCGCAGGGCGGCACCGCCGTCGGCACCGGCCTTAACGCACCGATCGGCTTTGACGAAAAAGTCGCAAAGCGCATCGCCAAGATCACCAAGCTGCCCTTCATCACCGCGCCGAACAAGTTCGAAGCGCTGGCGGCCCATGATGCGATGGTGTTCAGCCATGGCGCGATCAATGCGGCAGCGGCGGCACTTTTCAAGATCGCCAACGACATCCGCTTCCTCGGTTCCGGCCCGCGCTCCGGCCTCGGCGAACTCTCCCTGCCCGAAAACGAGCCCGGCTCGTCGATCATGCCCGGCAAGGTCAACCCGACCCAGTGCGAAGCGCTGACGCAGGTTTGCGTGCAGGTATTCGGCAACAATGCTGCGATCACCTTCGCAGGCAGCCAGGGCCATTTCGAGCTCAACGTCTACAACCCGCTGATGGCCTATAATTTCCTGCAATCCGTGCAGCTTCTGGCGGATGCCGCGATCTCGTTTACCGACAATTGCGTGGTCGGTATCGAGGCGCGCGAGGACAATATCAAGGCAGCCCTCGAACGCTCGCTGATGCTGGTGACGGCACTCGCGCCGACCATCGGCTACGACAATGCCGCGAAAATCGCCAAGACCGCCCATAAGAACGGCTCGACGCTGCGCGAAGAAGCGCTTGCGACCGGCCTTGTGACGGAAGCCGATTATGACCGGCTGGTGCGCCCGGAAGACATGACACGCCCGGGCTGATCGCGCGGGAATAGTGAACAATCTGTCGTCATTTCACCATCTTTGGTGAACGATTGGGATTTGGTATATTCTGCGGGAGTTTAATCCTCGGAGAGATATTCCAATGACCACCGCAACAGCGACCAACTCGGGCCTGGCCTCGAACGCGTCCGCATTTATCCTTGTCGGACGCGTACTGCTGTCCATCCTGTTCATTCTCGCAGGCTTCTCGAAGCTGACGGCAATTGCAGGCACTGCCGGCTTCTTCGAAAGCCTCGGCCTGCCGGTACCGACTGTCACCGCCGTCGTCGTCGGCCTTGTCGAACTCCTCGGCGGCCTCGCCGTCCTGGTCGGCTTCAAGACCCGTATCGCGGCCATCGTGCTCGCCCTCTTCACGGTGGGTGCAACCGTAGTCGCGCATCTCGACTTCTCGCAGGCCGGCAATGCCCTGATGCTGCAGAAAAACTTTGCTATCGCAGGCGGCTTTCTGGTTCTTGCCGCAGTGGGCGCAGGCGCGCTTTCGATCGACGGACGCCGCGGCTGATACCGCGCTCTATAACGCGGACGGTATATTGAGAAGGCATTCTGCGCAAAGCCAGCGCAGAATGCCTTTTTTGTTTTGTCGTAGAGAGTTCACGCGCGATTTATGAGAAGACCGGTCGCCAGCGATTGAAAGACCTCGACGGCGTTCGGCAATACTTCCTGCGGATTGTCACTGGCGGCGACCCAAAGTGCTGCGTTGAGTGCGGCACCGCATAAAAGCCGGGACGCAGCGTCCGCGTCGACCGGCTTGAGAATCCCATCCGAGATAAGCCGCTCCAGCGCTTCCTTTGTCACTTGCAGACAAGCGCTCTGGCTGGGCCATTTGGATGGATCGCCCAGAACCGCCGGTCCGTCGAGCAGGACGATGCGTTGCACTTCCGGATCGAGCGCCATTTCGATATAGGCCGCACCCTCAGCCAGCAAGCCTTGCCAATCATCGCCCGCCCGCGCTCCGATCTCCTGAGCGCGTGATGCCATTTCAGAATCGATCTGCTCTACAACGGCGGCCAGAAGCCCGCGTTTATCTCCGAAATTATGATAAAGCGCGCCGCGCGTGAGACCGGCTTCGGCGGTCAGATCATCCATGGAAGCGCTGGAATATCCCTTTTCGGCAAAGGCTTTCCGCGCAGCCGCGATCAGCTTGGCGCGGTTTTCCTCCATCATTTCGATCCGTCGCTTTGCCATTTCATCCCCAAATTTCACATACGCAGCGTATACGAACTTGACATCCGCTTCGCATACCCGATATTTCATTCATATACGCAACGTATATGAAATGCGGCAGCATGTGAAGCACACGCTCCCTCATCGGATGCGGCAACCACGATAAAGCGAGATCGAAAATGACCAAGCGTGAAGCTATTTTTCCAGCCGACAGACATGCCCTTTACGAAGAGCATGGTTATTCAGCAGCCATTCGATCCGGCGACCTTCTGTTCGTTTCCGGGCAGGTTGGAAGCCGTTCCGATGGAACGCCAGAGCCTGATTTTGAACGTCAGGTTCAACTGGCCTTCCAGAACCTGAAAGCCACGCTGGCCGCGGCGGGTTGCACATTGGACGACATCGTGGATGTGACCACCTTCCATACGGACCCGGAAAAGCAGTTCGGAGCGGTCATGAATGTCAAACAACAGATGTTCAGCGAGAAGCCCTACCCGAACTGGACCGCAATCGGCGTGAACTGGCTTGCCGGCTTCGACTTCGAGATCAAAGTCATCGCCCGCATTCCGACGGATGTGTAATTCCCCGTCGTGAAACTCCCAATTTCAGTCAAGGCCAGAGAGTAATACGGGCTTTGTTTAGGGCGATTCATGTTTTGATGGAATCGCGAGGCACCCCCCTCTGCCCTGCCGGGCATCTCCCCCACAGGTGGGGAGATTGCCCCATCATCAAAGCGCGGCACCAATTGCAGTCGTTGCAGAATGAAAGCGGAGAGTTGTGTCAGTCAATCTCCCCACCCGTGGGGGAGATGTCCGGCAGGACAGAGGGGGGCGCCTCGTGATGCCATCAAACAGGAACCGCTTAGTCAACGCGTCCGCATTTACTCACCTGTGAACCGAAACGATGAGGATCATCGGGCGATCCTTTTCGATGTCCAGTTCCGGCTGCTGGCGGATTTGCTCTTCGGTCGGGCGCCACTCCACGACGCGGTCAATCTGAAAACCGGTGTCGATCAGCGTATTCAGTGTTGTGCCGATCGTGCGGTGGTGTTTGATGACGCCCTTGGCCAGCCAGTCGGTGCGGCGTTCGCCCTCGACGGAATAGTTATCGACCGGCCAGATCCTGTTGCCGTGCTCATCGACAACCCATCCGGGATGCGATGGAGCCATGTAGATCGGATGCTCGACAGTGAAGACGAAACGACCATTGGGGACAAGCGCATCATAAACGACCCGCATGAGGCGGGCGAAATCCTCGACATAATGAAACGTAAGGGAGCTATAGGCGAAATCGAAGCTGCTGCTTGGCAGTTCGAGCGTGTCCAGATCGGCGATTTCGTAAGAGACAGTCGGGCTTGTCGTGTCGCGCCGCGCCCTTGCAAGCATGTTTTCCGACAGGTCCAGCCCTTTGACGCTCCCGGCGCCATGCTCTGCTGCCTAGCGGCAGAACCAACCGAAACCGCAGCCGAGATCGATGATCTTCTTGCCCTTGAGATCGGGAAGAAGCGCGCGGATCGACGCCCATTCGGCGGCACCGTCCAGCCCATAGAGGGAGCGCGGCAACTGGCCGTATCCCTCATAGAAATCGGGCTGATCGTAAATGTTCTGTGCCATGGATCCGGTCAGCTTCTCTGGAGCGCCACGTGGACGCCGAGCCCGACAAGTATGGCTCCGCCCGCGCGCTGCATCATGTTCTGGACCCGGCTTGAATGGCGCAATTTTTCGATCACCGCGCCTGCGAGCATCACGCAGACCACATCCGCGAAAGAAAACATTATGTTGACGATCGTTCCCAAAATCAGGAACTGAACCCAGACGGGAAACGAAGCCGTCGCGTCGATGAATTGCGGCAGGAACGCCAGAAAGAAGATGGCCGTTTTCGGGTTCAGAACTTCGACTGTCATGCTTTCGGCAAAAGCCCTGCGCGCCGATTTCGGCTTGATGACGGGAATGCCCGTTTCGCCTGTGACCCTGGTTCTCAACAACGCAATGCCCAGCCAGATCAAATAGGCCGCACCCGCCAGCTTCACGGCAAGATAAAGTGTCGGAACCGCGTGGAAAAGGATCGAAAGCCCGGCAGCAGCCGCGATCACATGCACATAGCAGCCGACATGAATACCAAGCGTTGCCATAAAGCCGGATCGCCGTCCGCCCGCCATCGTCTGCGCCGCCGCATAAAGCATGGAAGGTCCGGGGATAAAGGCAAAAATCGATGTCGTGACGACGAACGCTATCAGCAATTCCACACTCGGCATTGCAGTCTCCATTGCCAATTCAGGCACCGATCCTAAAGCGGTTCACGACCGGATTAAAGCGCACCGGCCGAAATCAGAACTTGTCGACGACGAGTTCCAGCTTCCTGTCGGTCATCTTGGCCAGTTGCGTCATGCGCGCGGCGGGCCGTTCGCCGTAAAGCCCGGCATGCGAGGCGGGGATGACCAAGGCCAGCTTGTCGCCGCGCTGCTCCCATTTCAGAAGCGGGATGACGCCCGGCATGGAAGCCGAGAGCAGATAGACGACGCGCATCAGGCCGCCGAGCAGGCGTGCGCGCTCCAGATAGCGTTGCGGCGCAAGGCTCCGAAGTTCCTTTGCCGCATCATCGTTGAAGATGCCTTCATGACGATAGAGATTGGCGAGTGCCAGATAGACGCGGCCGGGATGATCCACACCGATGAAAGACGCATGCGCGATGATGTTGAGCGATTGCATGCCGCGATATTCGGGATGCGCGCGCCAGCCAATGTCGGCCAGAAGGCAGGCCGAATGACGATAGCGCGCCTCGTCCTCGGTTTCGTCCACCCCGAACGCCTCGAAGGAATTTCGGGTCCATTCGACCAATTCGCGCGCGTGGGTGTATGAGCGCGCACGAAGCCGGGCGAGTTCTTCCGAGGCCGAAATCAACGGGTCGATGCGGCGTTCTTCCTGCGAAAGCAGCGAATAAAGGAAACCTTCGCGCACACCGAGCGCCGAAACGACGATTTTCGACGGCTTCATCGAGGCGATGATCTGCAACAGCACAGCCGCGCCATAGGGCAGAAGCGAGCGGCGGTTCTTGGAAACCCCGTCTATGCCCTTCATCTTGTCGATATTGCCCGCGGCGACCTGTTTTAGAAAATCGGCGGATTTCTCGATGTCCATTTCATAATGGTGCATGACGCTGAGCGGATAGCCGACAGCGTTCATGTGAAGCCGCGCCAGATTTCGCCATGTGCCACCGACCGCATAGAACGGCCTGCCCTCGCCTGCCTCAAGAAGCTTGGCGCGCGACAACTCGGTCTTGGCGATCTTGGCTGCATTTACCGGCGAGTTCTTCGACATATCCTGCAGGCGCAGCCCGCCGAGCGGCAGCGTGATGCCCTCGCCAATGACCTCGCCGCGAACATCGACAAGTTCCAGGCTGCCGCCACCGAGATCGCCCGCGATGCCATCCGCCGAATGGAACGCCGAAATAACGCCGAGTGCGGAGTAATAGGCTTCCTCGCGCCCGCTCAGAACCCGGATCGGGGTTTTGAGAATATCCTGCGCGCGCTTGATGAAGTCCGGCCCGTTTTCGGCCTCGCGGGCAGCAGCGGTCGCGATGACGTGCAGCACTTCCGAGCCAGCTTGATCGGACAACGCGCGAAAGCGGCGGAACTCTTCCACCGCCCGCGTTACCGCTTCCGGGTCGAGCTTGCCGGTTGAGACGATTCCACGCCCCAGACCAGCCAGCATCTTTTCGTTGAAAAGCACCGTCGGGGATCGCGCGATCCCCTCATAGACGACAAGGCGAATAGAGTTTGATCCGATGTCGATAATCGAAATCGGCTGCCGGTCCTGTAACCGGCCCTGAGACATCCCAATCATCAGCTAGGCGTTGGCCCGGATTTCTTGCGACGTTTGAATTGCGCAATCCGCTTGGGTGCGTGCGATTTCAATGCATCACCGCGTCCCGACAAGCTTGGATTTGTCATGAAATATTCCTGCGCGTTGAACGGTTCTTCGCCCTCGTCCAAAGTTATCCATCTGGACGTACCGTCTGGCAATACTTCGAAACTTTGCTGGTTGTCCATGATGTTTCCGAGCATGATCTGCCCCAAAATCTGTTCATGCACAGTCGGATTGGTGATCGGGACCATGCATTCGACGCGCCGATCAAGGTTTCGCGGCATCAAATCCGCCGAACTTATATAGATGATCGCCTCGTCTGAAGGCAGGCCGTGGCCATTGCCGAAGCAGTAAATCCGGCTGTGTTCAAGGAAGCGCCCGACGATAGATTTCACGCGGATGTTTTCCGAAAGACCCGGCACCTGCGGCCTGAGGCAGCAAATGCCGCGCACGACGAGATCGATTTCCACACCGGCGCGACTGGCATCGTAAAGCGCATCGATGATGGTGGGATCGACCAGCGAATTCATCTTCATCCAGATGCGCGCCGGGTGCCCTTCGCGGGCATGGGCGATTTCTTCCTCGATATGCGTCAGAATTCGGCTGCGCAGCGTGTAGGGCGAAAGTGCTACGCTCATCTGCTCGGCTGGTTCGGCATAGCCGGTGATGAAATTGAAGATTTGAGCGACGTCGCGCGCGACCTTCGGATCGGTCGTAAAGAAGGACAGATCGGTGTAGATGCGCGCCGTGATCGGGTGGTAATTGCCGGTGCCGAGGTGGACGTAATTGCGCAGACGCCCCTCTTCCCGGCGCACCACGAGCGACATTTTCGCGTGGGTCTTCAATTCGAGGAAGCCGAAGACGACTTGAACGCCGGCGCGCTCCAGATCGCGCGACCAACGGATGTTTGCTTCTTCATCGAAGCGCGCCTTCAGCTCGACGAGTGCGGTGACTGACTTTCCAGCCTCCGCCGCATCGACCAGCGCGCGCACGATGGGGCTGTCATTCGATGTGCGGTAAAGCGTCTGCTTGATCGCCACCACTTCCGGGTCTGCCGCTGCCTGGCGCAGGAACTGGACCACGACGTCGAAGGATTCGTAAGGATGGTGGACGACGATGTCCTTCTCGCGGATCGCCGCAAAACAATCGCCGCGATGATCGCGGATGCGCTCTGGAAAGCGCGGGTTGTAGGGCTCGAATTTCAAATCGTCGCGCGCGACGGCGACGATTTCCGAAATCTGGTTTAGCGCCAGAGGGCCGCTCAACACGCTGACACGGTTCGACTGAACGCCGAGCTCGCTGGCGACAAAATCCCTCAGATTTTCCGGTATCTGGCCGTCGAACTCGATGCGGATGACCGAGCCGCGACGGCGGCGTTTCAGTGCGGTTTCGAACAGTTGGACGAGATCTTCGGATTCTTCCTCGACCTCGATATCGCTGTCTCGAATGATGCGGAAGGTGCCGGAACCCTTCACCTCATAGCCGGGAAACAATTTGCCGATGAAGAGGTTCACCGTTTCCTCGATGGGAATGAAGCGAACGCAGGTCTTGCGGTCGGGCAGGCGAATGTAGCGGCGCAGCGCAACAGGCAGGCGCAGCAGCGCTGTCATCTGCTCGCCGGTGCGGCGATGGCCAAGCTGCAGAGCAATGGAAAAGCCGAGATTGGGGATGAACGGAAACGGATGCGCCGGATCGATGGAAAGCGGCGTCAGCACCGGAAAAACCTGCTCCAGAAAATGCTCTTCCAGCCAGGCGCGCTCCTCCTTGGTCAGCGCATCTGCGGTGATGCTTTCGATACGCTCTTTTTTCATGAGCGCGACGAGGTCTGAAAAGCATTTCTGCTGGTCTTCCTGCAGGCGCTCGACTTCCAGAAGCAACTGGTCGAGCTGCTGTTCGGGCGTGCGGCCATCCGGGCTCTTGATCGAAATACCCTCGCGGACCTGACCGGCAAGACCGGCGACGCGGACCATGAAGAACTCATCGAGATTGCCCGCCGAGATCGAAAGGAAACGCACCCGCTCCAGAAGCGGATGCTTTTCGTTCAGCGCCTGTTCCAGCACTCTTCGGTTGAACTGGAGCCACGAAAACTCGCGATTGACGAAACGATCGGGGTTGCCGAGCGCGTCTCCCTCAGCCACGCCTGCCGCCACGAACTCCGTTTGCACCGGCTTCAGTTCCGTCATCTCGCTTCGCCTCTCATTCTTCTTTGCTTTATCGCATGAACATAGCCCAAAAAGCCTGCGGCTTTTCAGCATTAAGCTTCGCGCCGATTACCCGGCTCAATTTATCTGGTGACAGGCTTTTGCGACAGTTTCATTTCACATGGCTTGCAAAGAAGACTTTTATGATCCAAACGCATCTTACAGGCGGCTTAGGCCGCTTCAACAGTCGAAGGAGAACAGGATGGCTGGCGGTTCCATTCCCCATTTCCAGAATGATGCAGGCCACAGCCTCATCGAAATCGGCGTGAAGGAATTCATGTGCGTGGGCGCAAATCCGCCCTTCGATCATCCGCATGTGTTTCTCGACATGGGCGGCGACAGCGAAAAAGTCTGCCCCTATTGCTCGACGCTCTATCGTTTCAACGGCGCGCTGAAAGCCAGCGAAACGCGCCCGGAAGATTGCCTCTACGTGGTTCGCGCGGCGTAAGCCACCGGACCTAATGGGCGTTTCCGCCAAACCAATCCTCATAGCAGGCGCCGGAATTGCCGGCTTGACCGCCGCGCTCGCCTTTGCGATGCGCGGCTTTCACGTTCGGGTGTTCGAGCGGTCCGCGCGCTTTGAAGAGGTCGGCGCGGGCATTCAAATCTCACCCAATGCGACACGAATCCTGAGAAAGCTCGGCGTTC
Source organism: Foliimonas ilicis (assembly GCF_039939195.1). Taxonomy (NCBI): domain Bacteria; kingdom Pseudomonadati; phylum Pseudomonadota; class Alphaproteobacteria; order Hyphomicrobiales; family Phyllobacteriaceae; genus Foliimonas; species Foliimonas ilicis. Next base: position 528,546 of record NZ_JBDUUH010000002.1, read on the forward strand.
TCGATGGGCTGCTGCCCAAGGCGGTAAAGCCGCATTCAATCATTTTGCGCGACGCGAAAACGCTTAAAGAACTGGCGCGGGTGGCGCTTGGCCCTGCGCAGGAAAAGCGCTGGGGTGCTCCCTACATCGTCGCCCACCGTGCGGATTTGCAGGCGGCTTTGCTTGAAGTTGCATCGCGCCAGGCCTCGATCGAGATAGTTACAGATGCAACTATCACCGGCATGCGCCTTTTGGATGGTGTAAGTGTTGATGTGCTTCGCGCTGGAGAAAGCGAGCGGGAAAATGGGCAGTTGCTCATTGCCGCCGATGGAGTGTGGTCGCGGCTGCGTGGCCTGACCGGGCCTTATGAAAAGAGCCGGTTTTCCGGCGAGCTTGCGTGGCGCACCGTTCTGGACGGTAAAAGTGCCGAGGCGCAAGCGCTGCGGGATATGGGGGCGGCTGATTCTGTGACCGCATTCCTGCATTCAGGCTTCCACCTGATCGCCTATCCGGTGCGCGGCGGTGCTGCGTTCAACCTCGTTGCCTTCACCCCCGGTCAGCGCATTGCAGAAGACTGGTCGGGTGCAGCCGATGTTTCTGTCCTGAAACAGGCAATGCGCAACACCGCACCGGCCCTTTCCCGTCTGGCGGAAAACGCCGGGCCTTGGGTTGCATGGCCGATCCATACGGTCGATCCGAAAACGCACTGGACCGTGCCGGGACTGGCGCTGATCGGCGATGCGGCGCACGCGATGACGCCTTTTGCGGCGCAGGGTGCTGCGATGGCAATCGAAGACGCGGAGACGCTGGCGGATGCGGTTGCTGGTTTGACGGGCGATCTGCCCACGGCCCTTGCCGGTTGGGAGGCATCGCGAAGGCCACGCATAGAGCGCGTTGCGCGGCGGGGTGCTTTCAACCATTTCGCATGGCAGGCAAAAGGGCCGATTGCGATGGCCCGTAATCTCGTCTTGAAGACGCGCTCGCCTGAAAAACTCGCTGCCGATATGGACTGGCTTTATGGCCGGGGCGACTGAACCGCAAAATTGTGCAGGCTTAGCGAGTAATTGAGCGTGATCGGCAGCGGGTTCCACCAGCCGGTTTGCAAGCCAGCCGCACGCAATGCTCCTGCAGTCCACGTGTTGCACCCGACGATCGCGTTGAAATAGCCCTTGGCCTCGAAAAACGCATCGTATTCGCCATAGGCGGCACCTTCGATCAGTTCAGGCCCGTCGGCTCCCTGCTGAAAAGTTTGCTCGATGAAGGCGAGAAGTCGCTGATAGCCAGCTTCATCGAGATCGTAGCCGGAGACGACGGGGTTCGGTTCGGGAATGTCGCCCGCGAGTTCGACATGCATGGCCGAACTGTCGACGGTCAGCGCCTTGAAGGCGTTTGCAGCGGTGAGATCGGACCATGTCGGCGTGCCGATGTAAAACGCGCGGCTTCCCCACCCAAAAATCAGATAGCGCGCCTGCGGGAGATCGACGGGCATTCCGGCTTTGTGCAGAAAGTCGAAGCGGGTCAGCAGTTCGGTGTCGATGGGGATGGCGATGTCGGTGTGGATCGGGTTGGTTAGGATTAGGATGCGACGGGAGGTGACGCTTTTTTCGGCTTCGAAAAATGGGCGTGGGAGGAATGTTCCGAGGGTGATGGCGAGGATTATCGCCAGAAAGAGTGCGCCTATGAGGCGGAGGAAACGTTTCATTCAAGCCGTTCCGATCAGGTGCGTCCTTCGAGGCTCACCATATCCAGCCATCAAACAACAAAAAACCCGGCCAGAAACTGACCGGGCTTCTCGTAACTCGCGCCGGACATCTTCCGGCATCCATGATCAATGCAGGATCTGGCTGAGGAACAGCTTGGTACGTTCGTGTTGCGGGTTGTCGAAGAACTCGGCTGGCGTGTTCTGCTCGACGATCTGGCCCTGATCCATGAAGATCACGCGGTTGGCAACCTTGCGGGCGAAGCCCATTTCGTGGGTCACACAGATCATCGTCATGCCTTCTTCGGCAAGGCCGACCATCGTTTCCAGCACTTCCTTGATCATTTCGGGATCGAGTGCAGAGGTCGGCTCGTCGAACAGCATGATGCGCGGGTTCATGCAGAGCGAGCGGGCAATCGCCACGCGCTGCTGCTGACCGCCCGAAAGCTGGCCTGGATATTTGTTGGCCTGCTCAGGAATTTTGACGCGCTCAAGGAAGTGCATGGCCATTTCCTCGGCCTGCTTCTTCGGCGTCTTGCGCACCCAGATGGGTGCCAGCGTGCAGTTTTCCAGAATCGTCAGATGCGGAAACAGATTGAAGTGCTGGAACACCATGCCGACTTCGCGGCGGACCTCGTCGATCTTTTTCAGATCGTTGGTGAGTTCCTTGCCATCCACTATGATCTGGCCCTTCTGGTGTTCTTCCAGACGGTTGATGCAGCGGATCGCCGTCGATTTGCCGGAGCCCGAAGGCCCGCAGACGACGATGCGCTCGCCGCGCATGACCTTCAGATTGATGTCGCGCAGCACATGGAAATCACCATACCATTTGTGCATGCCGATGATTTCGATGGCGACATCCGTATCGGAAATCTGCATCTTGGCGCGATCTACATCGATTTCTTCCGCGCTGACTGCATTTTCTATAGCCATGGCCCGGTTCCCTTTCGTGACCTGGTGCCGGTCTGATTGCACTGAATCGAGAACCGGCTCCAATTACTTGATTTCACGTCTTTTTCCGGGAGCGCCCCTACGCTCCCGGCAACGCCTTTAACGCTTGTGCCCGGTGTCCAGCCTTCGTTCCATATAGATCGAATAGCGGGACATGCCGAAGCAGAAGATCCAGAAGATGAAGCCTGCGAAGACAAGCCCGGTCATCGGGGTCTGTGCTGTTGCCCAGTTTGCATCCGCAAAATTCTGGCGGATGATGCCGAGCAGGTCGAACATGCCGATGATGTAGACGAGGCTGGTATCCTTGAAGAGGCCGATGAAGGTGTTGACGATGCCGGGAATGACCAGCTTCAACGCCTGCGGCAGAACGATCAGCCCTGTCTTTTGCCAGTAGCTCAGCCCCAGCGAATCCGCACCTTCATATTGCCCCTTCGGGATCGCCTGCAGGCCGCCGCGGACAACTTCAGCCATATAGGCCGAAGCAAAGAGCGACACGCCGACGAGCGCGCGAAGGAACTTGTCGAAGGTCATGCCGGCCGGCAGGAACAGCGGGAACATGACGCTTGCCATGAACAGGACTGTAACCAGCGGAACGCCACGAACGGTTTCGATGAAGATGACGCAAACCATCTTGACGATCGGCAGGTTGGAACGCCGTCCGAGTGCCAGGACGATGCCCAGAGGCAGCGACACGGCAATGCCCACAAAGGACAGGATGAGCGTAACCATCAGCCCGCCCCAGAGCTGCGTCTCGACACGAGCCAGCCCGAAATACCCGCCGTAAAGCAGGAAGAACGAGACGATTGGCAGGACGAGGAACAGCAGGATCGCGTTCGCCACCTTGAACGGTGCCCTGGGGATCATGAGCGGGATGAGCAGAGCAAAGCACATGACACCGACGAGAATGACCCGCCAGCGCTCCGAGACGTAATAGCGGCCGAACAGGAACTGCTCGTATTTCGCGCCGACGAACGCCCAGCACGCACCGGTCCAGCCATCCGGTTGGTTTCCGCCCTGCGCAACGGTTGCGCAGAATGTGCGGTCCGTTCCGGTCCACTGGGCATTGATGAAGAGCCAGTTGAGGAGCGGCGGAATCGTAAAGATCACGATTGCCAGACCGGCAATCGTCATGACGATGTCTGCTGGCGTTGCCAGAAGATTGGTGCGCGCCCATTTGATGAAGCCGCGCTCGCCCGCAGGTGCGGTCTGAGCGTTGACCATTTCGGCGCGTACGTAAGAGAGGTCGTGTTCCTGCATGATCCTACCTCTCCACCAAAGCCATTCTGGAATTGAACCAGTTCATGAAGAGAGACGTCAGCAAGCTGATGCCGAGATAGACGACCATCCAGATGGCGACGACTTCGACCGCCTGCCCGGTCTGGTTCAGGATCGTCCCGCCGACAGCCACCAGATCAGGATAGCCGATGGCGATTGCCAGAGACGAGTTCTTGGTCAGGTTCAGATACTGGCTGGTCAGCGGTGGAATGACGATGCGCATCGCCTGGGGAATGACCACCAGACGCAGCACCTGCCCCGGACGAAGCCCAAGCGCGAACGACGCTTCGGATTGGCCCTTGCTGACGCCCAGAATGCCCGCACGCACGATCTCGGCGATAAATGCCGCCGTGTAGAACGAAAGCGCCAGATAAAGAGCCAGAAACTCCGGTTTTACCTGAAAGCCGCCGGTCAGATTGAAGGTGGACTGTTTCGGCAAATCGAAGGTTAGTGGGAAGCCCGCCAACGCATAGGCCAGCAAAGGCAGGCCGACGATAAGCCCCAGCGACGTCCACAGAACCGGGAACTGCTCACCCGTCGCCTGCTGGCGCTTGCGCGCCCGGCGAATGACGAACCATACCAGTGCGATGGCCAGCACCAATGCCGCGCCGATCAGCCACGCCCCCTCACCCCAGATAGCTTTGGGGAAGAAGAAGCCGCGATTGTTCAGATAGGCATTGAAGGGCAGTTCGTAGCTTTCACGCGGTATCGGCAGAACCGAGATGACGCCGAAATACCAGAAAAAGATGACGAGCAGCGGCGGGATGTTCCGGAAAACCTCCACATAGACCATGCAGATTTTGCGGATGAGCCAATTTTTGGCAAGCCGTCCGATACCGACCAGAAAGCCGATGATCGATGCAGTCACGATGCCGACGGCGGCAACCAGAAGCGTGTTGAGCAATCCGACGAGCAGCGCACGCGAATAGCGCGCATCCGACGTATAATCGACCATGCTCTGGCTGATATCGAAGCCGCTGCGACCGTTGAGAAAGCCGAAGCCGGATGAAATATTGGCGCGTCTGAGATTTTCGACGGTGTTGCCGACGATCCAGTACACACAACCAATAATGACGGCGAAAAGTAGAACCTGATAGACGAGGCCGCGAATTTTGGGGTCGTTCATAAACGACGCGCGCGGGCTATCGGTACGAGGAGCAATTTCTTGCGAAGCCATGAAATCTCCTGTTGACGGAGACCGGGAGGCGCGGACGCCTCCCGGACCGGCGCTGTCAGATCAGATCAGCGGATCGGCATGGCGTACTGGAGACCACCCTTGGTCCAGAGGGCATTCAGGCCGCGAGCGATTTTCAGCGGGCTGCCAGCGCCGACATTGCGCTCGAAGCTCTCGCCGTAATTGCCGACATTCTTGACGATATTGACGACCCAATCATTGTCGAGGCCGAGATCGGCACCGAGCTTGGAATCAGCTTCCGTTCCCAGAACGCGCTTGATGTCCGGATTGGTCGAGTTCTTCATTTCCTCGACATTGGCCTGCGTGATGCCGAGTTCTTCGGCCAGAACCATCGCGTAGAAAGACCATTTCACGACGTCGAGCCACTGGTCGTCACCCTGACGAACGGCAGGTCCGAGCGGTTCCTTGGAAATGATTTCCGGCAGAACGATATGATCGTCCGGCGCCGCGAGCGTCAGGCGAATCGAATACAGGCCGGACTGATCGGTCGTGTAGGCATCGCAACGGCCTGCGTCATAAGCCGCGTTGACCTCTTCGAGCTTTTCGAAAACGACCGGATTGTATTCGAGGTTGTTGCCTTTGAAGTAATCGGCAAGGTTGAGCTCGGTGGTGGTGCCTGCCTGCACGCAGACCGAAGCGCCCGAAAGCTGAAGTGCGGAGTTCACGCCCGGCAGCTTCTTCGCGTTGATCATGAAGCCCTGGCCGTCATAGTAGTTGACGCCGGCAAAATTGAAGCCGAGCGACGTATCGCGGCTGAGCGTCCAGGTGGTGTTGCGCGACAGAAGGTCGATTTCACCGGACTGCAGGGCCGTAAAGCGCTCCTTGGCGTTGGTCGGCGTGTACTTCACCTTGGTTGCATCGCCGAAGATCGCCGAAGCGACGGCGCGGCAAAGATCGACGTCCAGACCGGTCCACTCACCCTTGTCGTCAGGCGCGGAAAAGCCGGCCAGACCGGTGTTGACGCCGCATTGAACGAAGCCCTTGGCTTTCACATCGTCGAGCGTAGCAGCCGACGCAGCGGATGCCGTGAAGCCCATCACGGCAGCCCCCAAAAGCACTTTTACTGAATTTTTCATACCCATTGACCTTTTCTGTTGTTCAGGACGAATCCTGTTTTTTTCGTGCGAGAGGCATTCCGTTTCGGCCCACTTCCAAAACAGGGCATCCGGGTAAGGGACGCGCGGCTCTCTTCACGAAATGCATCGAAGGCGATTATTCCAGTGAGGTCAAGTCTAATGATCCAAAGAACACCTGTTTCAGACCATCGTAGCAGTGCCGCAGCGTCAGCTCCGATACGGCTTTCGGATGAGGCTGGCATGCAAAACTGACCATGCTGGATGAACGTCCCTGCGCTTCGCCGGTTGGCAAGCGGAGATCGCCGCTTTATGCCTTTCGGTCGGGCTCGGACCAAACAGGAAAAACGACATGGCGAAACGCGACTTCAGCAAAATGGGCGTCAATACGAGGCTCGCGCATTCGGGCAACGACCCGCAAGACTATTTTGGCTTCGTCAATCCGCCTGTCGTACACGCCTCCACGGTGCTGTTTCCCGATGCCGCGACGATGGCCAATCGCAATCAGAAATACACTTACGGAACACACGGGACGCCTACCACCGATGCTTTGACGAGTGCTGTCGACGAGCTGGAAGGCTCGGCCGGGACGATCGCCGTTCCATCCGGCCTCGCCGCAGTCACCGTGCCGCTTCTCGCCTTCCTGTCATCCGGCGACCATGCGCTGATCGTCGATTCCGTTTATGGGCCGACCCGCCGCTTCGCCAACACGATGCTGAAGCGGCTGGGCGTCAAGGTCGAATATTACGATCCGACCATCGGCGCGGAGATCGCATCGCTCATGCGTCCCAACACGAAGGTCGTCTTCACCGAATCGCCGGGCTCGAATACATTCGAAATGCAGGACATTCCGGCGATAGCGAAAGTGGCACGCGCCGGCGGCGCAGTCGTCATGATGGACAATACATGGGCGACGCCGCTCTTTTTCCGGCCGCTCGACCACGGCGTCGATATTTCCATACACGCTTCGACAAAATATCCGGCGGGCCATTCCGACGTGCTTTTGGGCACGGTGTCGGCAAATGCGCAAACCTGGCCAAAGCTTCTGGAAGGGTTTGACGCGCTGGGCTGCTGTGCGGGTCCCGATGACGTCTATCAGGTTCTGCGCGGATTGCGCACGATGGGTGTCCGGCTCGACCACCACCAGCGCAGCACGCTTGAAATCGCGCGCTGGCTGGAAGGCCAGCCCGGCGTTGCGCGCGTTCTGCACCCTGCGCTTGAAAGCCATCCGGGCCACGCAATCTGGAAGCGCGACTTCTCAGGTTCGAGCGGCATATTCTCCATCGTGCTCGAAGGCGGCGGCACGAAAAAGGCGCATGCGTTTCTGGATGCGCTGTCGATCTTCGGCCTGGGATATTCCTGGGGCGGCTATGAAAGCCTTGCCGTTCCTGTGTTTCTCGGCGACCGTGAAATTACCGGAAAATCCTATGAAGGCCCGCTTGTACGTCTTCAGATCGGACTTGAAGACGTCGCAGACCTCAAGGCCGACATCTCCACCGCGCTCGATGCGGCACGCAAGGTGGACGGCTGATTACTTCGCCCTGACGCGAACGGGGACCGGCTGATAGACGACCAAGGGCCGGTTCCATGTGTCGAAGGATGCGCGCTGGTCGCGCCGCGCTGCGCGGCGGTCCAGATCGAGCCGCTGCAGGCATTCGGCGAAGGCATCGTTGCGCTTGTTGAAGCCGTAGGATCGGCATTCCGCTTCGTCGGCGGCGCGGCGTTCTTCCGGCGTCATCGTGGTGCAGGCAGTAATGGCCAACGCCAGGCCCAGAATCGTCAAAGAAACAGCTCTCATATCATGCCTCCTCGAATGCCGCGCGCAATCACGCGCAGACTGAGCTTCGAATCTGGAGTAATAATGGCATATTTTCAAAGCGTCTCGACTTGAAATCATGCGCTTCGGGCTTCGTTCGATTGGGCCAGCGCGACCTCGGCAAGCTGACGACCCGGAATGCGTTAAGGGCTTTTGGCTTGCCACCACCCGCCAGGATTGAGTAGCCTTAATTGTTTCAACGAGAGATGTCGTTTTGCTTCGTCTCATTTCTGATGCAGGAGGCACATGGCTCCCGATCGATCCGACCTCGTTACAGTTGGCCGCGCTTATGGCCAAATGGAAGCCGGTCTAGCCTTCTCGCTTCTGGATTCCGCCGCCATTCCCGTTGTAGCGCAGACGCGGCAGACTGCATCGGTGGCTTGGAACTACATGTTCGGGCTGGGCGGCATCGCGATTCTCGTGCCCAGATCCGACAGCGAGGCTGCGCTGGCGCTTCTTTCCGATTTCAAGCCAATGCGCCCGCGCCCTGGTGTCTGGCGCTTGCTTTTGGCCGTCATCATCTACCTGTTTTTCGGCGTCCCGCCGCCGCCATCCGGTTATTTCGCCGTCAGCGCACCTGCAGTTTCACGCAAGGAGACTTGATCGCCGCGACAGGAGAAATGTCCGTGCTTACAATCATGACATTCCTATTCGCCGGGTTTATCGGCAGCGTGGTTACTTCCGTCAATGGTTAGAAGCAGAAATGGGACGAGACACTATGAGGATCAGACGGTTCTTCGCTGGGATGATCGATATCGTCCTGCTCGTTGCAATAGCCATTGCGCCCATTTGGTACTCTCTCGTCAATTTACGTGATTTGATGGCATCGCCCGTAGGTGAGCCGCCGTCGCTATTGATGCTGATCACCTTCATTTGGGCGGCTGCGGTTCTATTGTTCTATTTCCCGATCTTCGAGAGCAGCTCATTGCAGGCCACTCCTGGAAAACTGATCATGTCGCTTAAAGTCGTACAGGCGAACGGTCAGCGCCTGACACGCATGCAAGCGATATATCGCGCGCTGTTCGGACCGCTCTTTGTGTTCATGCTGCCAGCCCTACGCAGCCAGTTCTCCGGTGGGGCCAAGGTGATCGAACGGGGCGACTAAAGCGAAACGCTTGCCTCACGCCGCTTCGTGCGCTTCCGCATAAGCCTCGTTTAAAAAGCTGCAACAAAATCGCATTGACGCGTTGCGTGAGAAATTCCTTGTGGCAATCACTTTTCAGTACACAGATAACAAGATAAGCGTCAGCACTTGAATTCTGTCTGCCTCCCTCCTTAATCCGGCTTCCCTTAATCAATCAAAGTCTGTGCAAGCAGTGCGTGTCATTTCGCTTACGACAATCCCGCCACGTTTCGAAGCGGTCGGATCGACCCTGAAAAGTCTGGTCGATCAAGTCGGACAGATTGACGAGATCCATCTTTATGTGCCGAAACGTTACCGTCGTTTCCCTGACTATGGAGGCGAACTGCCTAGTGTTCCGGCTGGTGTGACCATCGTAAGGCCCGAAGACGATCTCGGCCCCGCTTCCAAAGTTCTCTTTGCGGCACGCTCCCTGCGCGGCCGCGATGCGCAGATACTCTTCTGCGACGATGACCGCCTCTACCGTCATGATTGGGCCGCAACACTCTTTGACGCTCAAAGTGAGCGGCCAAATGAATGCGTGGCGCTTTTCGGCAAGGATTTACGCGTGGATTTTGAACGTCCTCGCCAGCCAAGGGCGATCAGGGACAAGAGCAAACTTGACTACCGGCTGAAGCGCTTCAAACATGGCCTGGCGTCGATTCTGACGACCAAGGCAATCCCGGCCCCCGGACGTATCGTTGTCTCCAGTGCGGGATATGCGGACGTGCTGATGGGTTTTGGCGGTGCTGTGGTTCGGCCGCACTTCTTCGACGATTCGGCCTTCAACATTCCCGATATTCTCTGGACCGTAGACGATTACTGGCTATCCGGCCTTCTGGCAGCCAAAGGCATCGGCATCTGGCTACCGGCTGGCCTGGAAAGGCCAGGCTGGACCGACGCGAACGAATTGGACGCCCTGCTCGACGCGACGATCGACGGCGCTGGCCGGAGCGAAGCGAACACACGATGCGTCCAATACATGCAAGACAATTTGGGAGTCTGGAGACAACAGGCCGCCGAGGTTGTGTCTTCATGAGAAACGTTGCCGCCGTTATCTGACGCACGCTTGGCGGCAATACGTGACGCAATCTTGAAGTCGTTTACCCTACGTGGGACAACGGAGCGATGACCCGCCTGTCGATCGCGTTCGCCCTAATACTGTTTGTCGCCCCGACGAATGCCGAGGAGGAATTGCCCGCCTGCAACGCCCTCGCCGCAAGGCTTCTTGATCTGGGCCATGAGATAGACCCGTCGGAGCTCACGGCAGCAAATGCACCTCCCGATTTGGTATCGGCTATTTCCAGGCGCCTAAAGCGCGACGAGTTCATCGATTGTGCTGTCCACGCCGAACTCTCGGACGAGTTATTGATGCTTGAATTCTTCGGGGAGACCATACCAGAAGCTCGCGAAAGACTGGGGCGGTGATCTGCATCCCGCTCGCCTAATATCTTCCCAAAGCATGCGGCCGCGCGTTTCGGGCACGTTCGGCTAATCCGGCACGAACTCAGCGCGGTGGCGATCCAGATAATCGAGAAAGCGTTTGTCATGGAGATTGCCGCCCAGGCGGTAGGGCGGATCGTAGGAAAACTGAAAATTGTAGCGACCGTCGTTTTCGATCACCAGATCGCTAACGGTCCAGGCCGACCCGCCCGTCCCTTTCATCGTTTCGGCAAGGCTGGCAAATTTCGCTTTTGTGTCCGGCGACAAGCGGAACGACACTTTTTCCAACGAACCGTCTGTATTTCGAGCAATCGCGAACGAAATACTGCTGGTCACGGGCTCTTTCGAAGACCATAGGCCTTCGAAATTGACGACGAGGCGCAGCCACTCGCGGTCGCCCCATTCACCGTCATTGACGTTCGAGACACATTGCGCGACCGCGCGCGCAATGTCTGCCTGCATCTGCAATGCGTCGGTCATGGGCTATTCAATGTTTCCGGTGCCGCAAACATCAGACCTGCCATCTGGTTCATCACTCTTCCTCATTCGTCTTTTGCGCGAATGGAGTAGCAGAGTACAATTTGATGGATTTAGGCAGTACGGGCAAACAAAAACGCCCGTTTCACGTCATCGGTGAAGCGGGCATACGCAAATTCGAGCAGTTTTGGAAACTTGGCGATCCCGACAGGACGACTATATATCAAGAAAATCAGATAGTTAAGATAAAGTGGGGCACCGAGATTCCTCAATGAAATCAAATCCGTAGATTTCGCGTTTGTCCCACCTGGAGTTCTTGCGCGCTGCATTCCTGTCCCACCCAGCGATCAGGACTCGTGCCGCCAAGGTAAGCGCCCGGCTCCAGAATTGGCACACACTCGTTTTCGGGAGCGGGAACGGGCTGATCGATTGCGGCAATGAACCACGTGGTTCTACGATAAATTGGCGGACGCCGCGAGCCATCTGAACCCTGATCCCTAGCGGAAGAAGCGGCGGGCGCAGGCACGCCGCTGCCTCTGTGTGCGAGCGGCAGCAGGATTGGGGCCGTCTGCTGACTGTCCGGTTCTGGTCGGGAAACCAAGAAGCCGACGTTCGGCTAACGACCCCATTGCTGACGTCCATAAATGTGAGACTCCTATCTGAAACCGGTCATCATTTGAGTTCGACGTGATGATCTGGACGCCATTCGTAGACAGCATCGGGCTCATTCTCCTCGTTCTGCGAGCCATTGCGAAGCTCCACCAGACGAAAGCCGTACCGCTCATAAAATCTCCGCGCTTTGATGTTTCGCTGGAACACATACAACCGCAATCCTACCGGATTGCTCTCTATCGCGTTCGTAAGCAGAAGTGAGCCTACCCCGTAGCCCTGTGAACCGGGCGCGACGTAGAGGTGTTCGAGTTGGCCACATCGGACAGCAGAAAATGCCACTGGACCAGCTTGCGCTGTGAGAGCAACGATCAGTCGGCTACGTGGGAGCACGATGTTTTCCAGCCAGTACGACATCTCCGATTCCTGATAGAGCGATGGCAGATAAGGCATTGCCACTTGCCGAAACCGCAAGAAAATTGTTGTCAGCGCGCCTATATCGTTGGACGTAGCAGGTCTTAGTTTGATCTTTTGCATTGGAAAATTGATATCCGAGAAGGCTGTTCAAAGGCCACAGTTAAGATTTCCTACACCGTGCCGGTCATTCCGGAACCGACGCTGCTAACGACGTCGGTTTCTAAAAAAGGCGGCATTCAAAAGCGGGCGGTTGCGTAGAATGTCTGCGATCGAAATCAGCCGTTGGGGTACAGCCATGATCCGAACCGACCGCCAAGTGATTGCGGAGCTTCAGGCAGTCATGCAACGCATGCAAGAACTGGGAATGACGACTACCCAAATGCAACGCTTCTTCGATGCAGGGGAATGGTTGCTCTGTTTCGAAGGAGCCTGGATGCTTGTCCGAGCCAATCCTCACCACGCATTGAAATTGAATTGTTCCTATCTGGCGTTGGAGACGTACTTCGCCGATGATTTAATCTGATGGTGTTGCTGCGCTCTCCGCTCGCAGCAACCTAAAATTGGATATCGCTCGGGAAGGAGATCGCATGGGATATGCGCAGGAGATGGCGGATCGTATGCCGCCAACCATGGCGCTGCCGCAGGAGTTTCATGCACTGTTCGAATGGATGGAGGCTAACAACTTTCTGATGCCGAGCAACGCCTATCCCGGTGACAGGTTGGGTCTGCTGGGACCGCGAGACGACCTTGAGAATGAGCGCCTTACGTCGATCCTCTTCCGGGTCGCGACGAGCGAACAGGCGAAAGAACACGGCGAGGCGTGGTTTGGGGAAACTGTTCCGGATATCCAAAACACGCTTGTTCCTTTCGCACGCACCGGAGGCGACGGTTCCTACGCAGCCTTCTGGCTCGATGACGCGGGCTGCCAGCGGATCGTGCATCAGGGCTCGGAAGGACTCGTGTGCCTTCTTGGTGAGACGCCGCTTGATTTCCTGCGCCTTCTCGCCATCGGATACGAGGAAATCAGCGGCGACGGTCTATACGGTCCAGACGCACCGCCGCGCAAAGTTGGCTTAAACCAGTCCTACCGAGCTTGGCTGACCGATCAATTTGACGCCGACATCCCAAAAACCGCCTCGCAGGTCTTGGGCAAGATACCCGACGCGATGGCGGATACCTCCGACGATGCTTTTTGGCTCTGGGTACGGAAATATCAGAATGCACGGGACGGAGAATCAGCGACGTAGGGAATGCTGCGTCACACTTGCGTGGTCTTTGAAATTCGTTGTTCACGCCACGACGCGGAAATTTGCGAGGACAGGTTGGCCGTTGGTTTAAATGGTGAGGCACTTTCGCGCCATAGCGGTTATAAGATGACTGGCTCCTTTCCACTCCGATCGAGCCGATCCGGGTCCTGCGTACGCTACGATCGGCGAATGGCAGTAGCCGACCTCAACTCAGTCGCTCGCCGCAGAACTCGGCCGCACCGAAAGCGGTCATTCTGCATCGTTCCGTTAGTGGCTACAAGACTGCTGAAGTAGGGCCGCTGTCTTGATGGTTTGCAAGATGTTGATGCCAGTCACCCTCCATATGTGCGCGCGTAATAGTCACGCCACATCTCATCCAGAATGAAGGGATGTCCGGCAGGCGCGGTCTTTTCCTCCACGCCGCAACCGTTGACGGTGCAGTAAAACGCCTGACACACTGGATGCCTGAAGCCGGAGGTGGATGTCTCGTCGATCAGGTAGTCGGTAAACATGGCGTCGAACGCGAAGTTCCCTGCATCACCATAATCGCAATAAAGAGGCGTTAGCACCATATAGTCCCGAACGTCCTTCGGGATCAGATTGAAAAATTCGGCATGACATTTCGCGTCGTCGCCACAGGCAAGAAAGGTGATATTGTAGATCTCGAAGACGTTGATGGAGGGTATGGGCGCATCCTCCAGCCCGGCATCCCATACAGAACGCGCTGCATCGACATATTCGACGAAGGATTGCCGGATGTCTTCGCCAAGGGCGTATCGAAACTTCCATACATCTGAATAGACATTGCCCGCTTCACACTGCCGAAGCTTCTGCGCCACACCTTCACCGAGACCAAGTGACAGACAGCGTTCAGGCAGCGCAAGTGCCCACTTGTCCGCCGAAACGCTACGTCTCGCGCACATGTTCTCGACATAGGCGGGGACCTGTTGCACGCACCCTGCCTGCAGGTCTTGATCTGATATCTGAGCAAAGCCCACTGAACCGTGGCATGCAAGGGCAGCAATAATGACAAAGCAGCGTCTGATCAAACTCTTGTAGAAAAAACTCATCCCACCTTCCCATGTGCGAACTGGTCCGCCTACCTCAAGGGACCTCTCCCAGTTCTCTCACGCTGGAGATGGAGGAACGAACCACTTTGTCGGTATCGGACTTCTACCACATTGAAGGCGGCTCGGTCCAAAGGTGATGGCTACACTGTGAGCATAGGTCCAGATGAGAAGCCGAAGAATTCGCCGCGCAACCCATTCGAAATTGCAGCTCCAGCGCCGCATCGCCGCTACCAACTCCATTGCAGCCAGTGGGAGTTATTTTTGGAGAGCCCAAAAGCAGCCGTTCTGACCTGAACCCCGGACATCAGCCTCGCACCCCCATTCCGGTCGTTCGACTAGGCTTGGCGCTGTTCGAAAAGCGGACACTATCAGATCACCAAGCGTACAACCGCGTCGGGTGGTGTTGGTCCTGCGCCTGGGTTAGTGGAAGCGTGATGCCTGCTGTCAACCAGACCGTGCCGTTGGCGCCCACACGAGACGCACAAATTGGCACAGTTTTGAGCGATGCGGGCCTATCGGACATGGCCACTGTGACATCGTTGATTTTTCTCCGCTCTTTGGAGGCGAAATTATCGAACGAATTCAAAGCATAAGGTGGACAACGCAAAACCGGAGACCCGACGATGTATTTATAATATTAATAGCGCTGTGTGACATGGGCGAAATATCATGAGCGACCTGGTTGAACGCTTCCTAGAAACGCACGGCCCTCGCCTATCGAGCGAGGTCGCGGAGTATTTGGTTGTCACACTCGGGATTTCACCGGTAGCGGCGCGAAAACGGGTGTCAAGGCTCGCTGGCAATGTGCGGCGCCTCGGCTACATCACCTTTCCCCGCAAAGCCCGGTACATGTATCTCGAACAGCAGTTCGGCTCGCCCCAGTATTGGGAGAACCTGGTCGAAGCTCTCATGCTGACCAAGTCCGCCTATGGCCATGCCATTGCGGCTTTGAGGCAGCGCGGCGGCACGGTGCCCGAGCGGCTGTTTCCGATCGTGTGCGGCTCGCCGGTGAAGCAGCTCAAACATCTGTCCGCCGAGAGCGTGTTGAAGCACCTCATTGAGGCTGGCCTATTGCAGCGTGTCGCACTGCCAGGACTCGGAGACTGCATCGTGATCGTGCAGGCGGAGGGCTACTACAACGGCCTCGCCGAAATGGTTCGCACCCGTCTCATCACCGAAGGTTTCCTGCTCACGGCTGTAAGCGATTGGCTGAAGAAGCTCGGGATAGTGAGCTACGGAAAGGTGGCGACCCGCGACGGAGACGCTCTGCCTCGCGTGGGCACGTTCGCGTGGGACTTAACCGCGCCGTCCTATCTCGGCCCGATGGTGAAGTCCGGCAAGGAGGGCAAGGACAAGCCAGGGTTCGTCGTGTGCGACGTGCATTTGGGGGAATATGCCACAGTCGAGGGCGTTCGGCCGTTCGTCACAAAGTGCAAGACCTTGCGAGGACTTCGCAATATCGGACCGTGCCTGCAGATATTTGTGACCGGAGGCTATAGCAGCGAAGCTTTCAAGCTGCTCAAAGAAAACGGCATCGTGCCGGCAACACCCGCCAATCTCTTCGGCGAGGAAATCGCGGCCGGTTTGAAGCAGCTTTCAACTGTCCTGACGAAAGCGGCCGCGCTCTCGACGATTGACCCGACGGCGTTCGATGAGCTGTTCAGCAAGTTCGGCAAGATCGAGGGCGCCGCCAACCAGCTCAGAGGCACCCTGTTCGAATACCTGGCCGCAGACATCTTCCGCAAAGGCGGAGCGCATCAGGTGCGCATGAACCGGATATTTAAGCAGGACGCCAAAGAAGCCGAGGCAGACGTGATTGCCGTGCGCGATAACCTGTCGCTGACCTTCATCGAGTGCAAGGGCCACTCCCCGTACGGCGAAACGCCGCATGACGAAGTCGAGAAATGGCTGCAGCACAACGTGCCGATTTTCTTCAAATCCGCGAGGGAGCATGACGACTGGAAAAACCTACCGGTTCACTTTGAATTCTGGACGACCGCGCCCCTGACCGAGGAGTCGATTCAGTTCCTTGAAAAGGCCAAGGCATCGATCAAGCCGACGCGCTACACCATTGGGTGGCGTCTCGGACCGGAGGTTCTGACAATTTGCAAGGGGACGAAGGATAACGGCCTAATCAACGCGTTCCGGAAGCACTTCATGAAGTATAATGCAAAATCGGCAGCGATTGCCCAAGCCATCTGGCCGTAAGGGTCCAACTCATGAACGACTATCGCATCGGCATTGAGCAAAACCTCGCTCCCATCGCGCCCGCGCAAGCGGGTTCGTTCTCCCACCCCGGTGCGGACGTTGGCTTGAAGCCGTGTTTACAGCTTGGGAAATAATTGCCTGCCGACGCCTTTGGGGCCGAAAGGGGCCTGTCAGCTTCCAGGCAATGGTCGTCGGAAAGCTGCCCTTCGGGTTCCAACCCGTTTCAGTACTTACTGCCCAGATCGAGCTGTCCCAAAAGCTGACATCCACCGCCTCGAGTGTGCTAGCCACCGTTTCATGTTAAAAGACAGTGGATATGGTACGACACCTACGTCTATAGGTTAGAGGTTGCCGTAGGTGTAAAATGACAAAAACTCGAAGGCGCCATTGGCTTTGGGTGGCGTTCAGCAAAGAGATGAAGCTTCTCTACGGGTGTCTCGTTCACAGCGCCGAGCCCGAAACAAATATTCCTGAAAATGAGAAGCGTAAAACTGCAAACTTCGACGGGACCGAAATCGAAATAATACAGGCGCTCCTCGACGATCAGGAAGCCAAATTGTTTGCAGATAAAGTTCGTACCCAATCGATTTTAGACCTTTCCCAGCAGAGCGGCACGAACATCGCGTTGAGCGGTTCCCGTCACAGACTTGTTGACGGATTCGGACGCCGCGCCCGTCCAATGGAAACCTATGTTGGCGCAGAGCAGGCCAAGCTTTCAGACCATGGATGGCATCAGGTTTTAGATTTCCTGAAGGATGCAATTGGCGTCGATTTCCGCCGAACTTCCGATCGTCTCGGCGCTTTTGATCTTTATGACGTATCAGACACCAATGATGACAATCCGCGGGTCGAGTTTAGCGTCGAACGGAACGATTCGACCAAAGATTTATCCTACCCGGAGGAATTCAGTCTTTCTGCTGATGGCGCAATAGCAGAAGGCTGCTCGGTCCATGTCGAACTGGAACTCGGAGCGGAGCTGGTTTTCTCCAAGTTGATTGCCTTACGGCCTGCGGTGTCGGCGACAGTGACGGCGGTCCCGTTCGATCATTACAAGATATCTGTCTTTGATCCGTCAGGCATGCTGGTCCAGTTCGATGAGCATTCGCTTCTTCTCCGTATCGGTCTCAACATGTCTGCGATGGGACCAACGCTCGCTATCAACGACCCATTGGCTCGCTCGACGCAGGGACGTGGATCGAAACTGCATGACCGCGCATCGAAAGTTCGGACTCGATCCACGAGCCGATCGATCATCGGCGCGGAAAACGATACGGCCTTCGAGATCCACCGAACCACCATGCGGGCGCTTACGCATCGGCTGGTGCCCCCATCAGGCAGCGACCGCTGGTTTCAACGAGGCATCGCAGAGGAAGTCGGCGTCATCGCTCACTTCAACAGTTTGCTGGATGGCGCGCGCGTTAGCGCCGGCACGATCGTCGATCCTTACTTCGGGATCGATACGCTGAAGCGGGTCATTTTACGGCTCGAGAGCCTGGACATCGATCTGACCGTCGTCACAAGTCTGCTCACATCTGACCCAGAAACAAACGAACCAAATCCGGACCTGCTCAATGAACTGCAAACGGTGCTGCGTGACCTTCGAAGCGACGGCATCCCCAATGCCGCCCGTCGGCTAACGGTCCTCAACCTTGTCGATGGACCGCGACAGGCATTCCATGACCGCTATCTTCTGCTCACGCCTCACGAGGGCGAACGTGAGGTCTATCTACTTTCCAACAGCTTGAACCGTATGGCGGGCAAATGGCCGTTCTGCATGTCGAGGCTGGAAGGAGCTGCGGCGCGCGACGCAGCGCTTTACATCGATGGGCTTACCTATGGGCGGGACATTTCCGGCTCAACCCATCTTACGACGACTTTCCAATGGTCCCCCAATGACGGACGATAGAGCCGACCCAAAGCTGGCGCCTGGTGTGCTCGGAGCCGCCGCTTGGCTGATGGGGCGCGAGGGCGAGGGAGACGCCAACCTTCTACAGCGAGCTTATGTCACAGGACTGCTGCGAAAAAGCGGAGCCGGAGGTCTCTGGAAGTGCGATGGCTCGCTTCTGAAGCGCCTTGTCAGGCATCGTGTGCGTTCGGGCAAATTGCCGAAGTGTGGCGCTGTTCTAATCGGTATCGGCGAGATGATTGCGCTTAGCCATGCGGATGAAGATGAGATCGAGAGCATCTTGGGTCGGCTGTTTCGGCGCTCTTATCCGGAAACGACCCGACTGCGTTTCCTCCGGCAAGCGCTCGATGTCGTCAGGCCGAAGAAAATTGTACCGCGATCATCGTCGTCAACTCTCTACGAGAAGGATGAGCTTTCAATCATGGATTGGAAGCAGATCACCTTCGCAGATCGATGGATGCGGCATCCAGAGCCACTCAGCTCAGTCTTCGGCTATGGACTGCGTCTTATCGTGCGTGTGCTACTTCGCAACGATCCGGCACGGTTACGATGGTTTGTAAGCGAAGCGGACAAACGCGGTCTTCTAACTGCAACTATCTCCGCCGTGGGGGAGGCCTGCTACTGGAACGAAAAGACAGCTAAGCAGGCATTCAAAAGTGGTGTGCCGCTCTTCGTCGGCTTCGGGGTGGTGTCAACCGGCGCGGAATTCTGACCCCATATCGGCGTCCAATATTCACCCCCTGTAGACGATCAGCGCTTGGCCTGCCCGGCGCTGGCCGGGGTTGCAGAGGGTAGGCCAAGTGCGGGTGATAGGTA